>JBGAJQ010000045.1:14118-43345 GCA_044224875.1 Gemmatimonadaceae bacterium
CTCAACGGTCGCGCGCCGTTTCGCTGTTCATCAGCGGGCTTTCGATCGGTACGGTCGTCGCGTTGCCGGCCACTGGTGGTCTGGTGCGCGCCTACGGCTGGCCGATGCCATTCTACGTGTTTGGCGCGCTGGGGTTCGTATGGGCGTACTTCTGGTTCCGACGCCTCAACGGTGGTCGGGGGGAGGAGGCCCAGATTCCAGCGTCGGCTACTCGAGCCATCCCTTGGCGTAGGATCTGGAGCACGCCAGCAGTGTGGGCCATCATCATCAACCACTTCTGCCACAACTGGGCCCTCTATTTGTTGCTCGCCTGGCTTCCCAGCTATTTCAAGTCGACCTATCAAGTGACGCTGGCAAACGCGGGGGTGCTCTCCGCGGCCCCATGGCTGACAAACTTCCTGATGGCGAACCTCGGCGGCCTCGTGGCGGATCGCATGATGCGAGCGGGCCGGTCCGCCACGTTCGTGCGAAAGCTGCTGCAGTGTACGGGCCTGATCGGATGCGGGTCGTTCCTCCTGCTGTTGCAGCAGGCGACTACGGTGGGCGCCGCCGTCCTGCTCATGTGCGGCGCGGCCGGGCTACTTGGTCTCTGCATTTCGGGTTACGGTCCGAATGCCTTCGATATCGCGCCGCATTACGCCGACGTGATCTGGGGCATCAGCAACACCGCAGGGACGATACCCGGCATCGTTGGCGTGGCCGTCACGGGATGGTTGGTGCAGGGGACGGGGAGCTATTCCACGCCCTTCATTGTGACGGCGGGGATCGGAGCCTTTGGCGCGCTGGTGTACCTGACGCTCGGTTCTGGCGACCGGAAGATCGAGTAAGGCTCGGCGCAAGCGAATTCCGGTGACGATCGGTTCGTCCTCGACCCGCGCAGCTTATCAGGAAACAGTGTTCGAGCTTCCGTTGCCGGCTATAGAATGATGCCGCTCCTGCCACGAGGACTTGTGTACGCTCGCACGACGCGCTCCCTCACTCTTGCGGTCCTGATCCTTATCGCGTGCAGCGGATCGGCCGCGGCCCCAGTCGTGGCAGTCCCGGCGGGTCCGATCCTCGACCAGGTTCGTGCGCTGCTGCAGCGCGACGAAGGCAAGTGGATCGCGGTTCGTCGCGACTTGCATCGACACCCCGAGCTGTCGGGCAATGAGGTCCGAACCGCCTCGGTGGTAGCGCGCGAACTTCGCTCGCTAGGCATCGAGGTGCGGACTGGGGTCGGCGGCCATGGCGTGGTTGCCCTATTGCGCGGTGCGCGGCCCGGTCCGCTCATCGCATACCGAGCGGACATGGATGCTGTGCCGTCTACCGCACCCGATCCTGTTGACTTCGGGTCGTTGACCAGCGGGGTACGTCACATCTGCGGCCACGACATCCACACCACCATTGGACTGGCTCTCGCCACGGTCCTGCATGCCGTCCGTGATTCCATGGCAGGCAACGTTCTCTTCCTGTTTCAGCCGGCGGAGGAGCGAGCGACTGGTGCACGCGCCATGCTGGCTGACGGAGCGTTCGCACCCCTGCGTCCAGCGGCGATCTACGGCCTGCATACGTCACCCTATGAAGTCGGACGGTTAGGCACCACGCCTGGTCCAATGATGGCCGGCCGAGATCGTTTCGACGTCACAGCCACAGGCGGTGGAGATCTCGCCGCGGCAACCAGCGCCATCACTCAAGCGATCACATCCCTATCGACCGTCGACGCCTCCCAACTCAGTGCGCCGCAAGATCCGAATTTCGTCTTTGTTCAGCTGAATGCGCCACAAGCGAGTGCCACGAACGTCCGGCTGCAGGGAACGATCTCCGTGGCGAGCGCGTCGTCGCGCGCAAGGGCACAACAACTGATCGAGAACGGTCTCCAGCGTCTCGTTCCGGCGGGGGTGACGGTGGCGGCGAGCTACGAACCACGATGGATTGCCGGCGTCACCAACGATTCGGGGCTTACGGCCTCGGCGGCGGCCGCGGTGCGCGCCACGTTAGGCGATAACTCCCTCGCCTCGCTCACGAGCATCCCCGGTCCGTTTAGCGAGGACTTCGGTTCCTTTCAGGAGCAAGTGCCAGGCGTCTTCTTCTTCCTGGGTGTGGCGAACGCGGCGCGCGGCTGGAATGGGCAGCCCCACAGTCCCGACTACGTCGCGGACGAGCGTTCGATCGCTACCGGCGCCCTGGCCATGGCCGGAGTGCTACTCGACCGTTTGTCGAGCGGCCCCTCGCGCGGAATACTGCCGAGGCTTAACTCTCGTCCGTAACATGGCTTTCAAGCTCTTCAGCCTCGTGATGGCGTTGTGCGCCTTCACCGCGGGATGCGCGCGCACCATGGAACCGCGCGCCCCGCTACCGGCACCGTTGCAACTGCCGCCGGACGTTGAGACGGCGCTCTACCTCGTCGGAGACGCGGGAGCACCAAATCTTCAACGAGAACCTGTCCTCATCGCGCTCGATCGCATGCTGGCGATGGGTCCGTCGCGCAGTGTGGTGGTCTTCCTGGGCGACAACGTCTACCCGAGGGGGCTCCCCGACTCCACCGCCGAGGAGTACCCGACGGCCGTGGCTCGGCTCGACGCACAGGTGAGCCTCGTTCGACAGTCAGGGGCGCGCGGGCTCTTCGTTCCAGGGAACCACGACTGGGCCCATTGGGGGACGGGAGGTTGGGAGGCCATCAAGCGTCAGGTGCAACGGGTGAACGCCACGGGAGCGGGCCTGGTCACCATGCACCCAACCGGAGGGTGTCCGGGGCCGGACACGTTGGGAATCGGACGCCAGCTGTTGCTCGTGATGATCGACAGTCAGTGGTGGCTTCACGGCGGGCCAAAACCAACGGGCCCCTCGTCTGGATGTCAGGCCGCCACACGAGAGAGCGCTGTGCAATTGATTCAGGAGGTCCTGGCGACGGCGGGAGAGCGACGGGTGGTTGTAGCTGCCCATCACCCGTACGCCAGTGGAGGCGCCCACGGCGGCTTTGCGCCTTGGCCGCAGTATCTGCTCTTGGGATTCCCAGTCTGGCGCAAGCTATGGGGCTATGGGCAGGACTTGGGCGGCCGTCCGTACAAGGGATTTCGCGCCGACCTGGCGCGGGCATTCGCCGATCACCCACCGTTGGTTTATGCCGCCGGTCACGAGCACACGCAACAGGTCATCGCTGACGGTCCAGCGCGATATCAATTCGTCAGCGGGGCGGGGATCTTCAGCCACGAAGGCCCGGTAACGTCGGTGCGTGGCACACGCCTCGCGTCAAGCCAGTCAGGCTTCATGCGTCTCGATTTCTATCGAGATCGTCGAGTGCGATTCCATGCGTTCGCGGTCGACCAGGCGGGCGACGCCCGCGTGCTGTGCTCGTCGTGGCTCGATGAGTCACGTGCGTTGGCGCCTTGTCGCTAGCGTCGGTGAACGCATCAGCAGGCCGGGGCTCCCGCAGCGGCGAGTGGCGACCAGCCGCTCCTAACCGGATCGCTGCAGCCTAGCGGACGTTGAAAGCGTAGGGCTGCCTCGTGCAACCGTCCAAGGCAGTGTCCCGCGGCGTGATTCACGGGACCAGCCGACAGCTACGACAGCAACCGGAGCGCCGTCAGGGCGTAGACTTCGGCACTCTGTACGAGCTTGTCCACCGAAACAAACTCGTGCGGACCGTGCGAGACGGAGAGCAGTCCCGGCCCGTAGGCGAGCGCTGGAATGCCTAACGCCGAGTAGTGACGCGTCTCGAGCACCCCGGGGCAGATCTCGAAGCGCGCCGTGCGGGCGGTGACGGCCCTGATGCACGTGGCGAGGGCCTTGCCAAGCACACCATCGGCGGGCGTTGCGGCCGACCGACCCTCCTGCGTCACCTCCACATCGCAACGAATCCCCTCAGCGCGGGCCGATGAGACGATATCCAGCAGGCGCTGACGCTCGTGCTCGAAGTCTTCCTCAGGGTTTGTTCGCCGATCGACCGTGAAGGCGGCCAATTCCGGCACCACGTTGAAGTTGTGGCCGCCGGTGAGCTCTCCGCCGAGCAACAGTACCGACCGTCGCGCCGCCTCTGGACTGATGTTGAAGTTCGTGCGTCGAGAGGACACCTCGGCTTCCAGCGCGCGAAAACCCTCGGCCACCGTCAGCATGCCCTTGAACGCATTGATGCCCTTGAAATGCAGGCCCACGTGCGCCGGCTTGCCACGTACTGCGATACGCATGGAGATGACGCCTCGATTGGCATTCCACACCACACCACTCGTCGGTTCCATCGTCAGCATTCCGATCGCGTCGCGTTCGATGAGCCCTGCTGCGGCCAGCGCGACCGTACCGCGTGGACCCGACGTCTCCTCGTCCGGCACGGAAACGGAGATGACCCGTCCCGCCGGCTCAAACCCAGCGGCGGCCAAGGCGCGGATGGCGAAAGCCATGCCGGCGATTCCGCCCTTCATGTCCGCAGCTCCTCGGCCGTGCAAGTTCGCCTTGCGGACGACCGGCTTGAACAGGCCAGGGCTCTGGACAGGAACTACGTCGTAGTGTCCGCTGAAATACAAGGCACGTCCGCCCTCGCCGAACGTCCCGGTAACACAAGGCCCTTCACCCGTCGGATTCACGGTGCGAACCTGCAGCCCCAATTCGCGCAGCCGCTTCGCAATCAATCTTGCGCAGGCGTCGTACGAGCGCCCGGGCGGGTTCTCGCTGGGGATGCGAATCAGGTCCGATGCGAAGGCGACGAGATCTGCGCGATCACGCTTCAGCACCTGACGAACGCGGGCGGCGAGTTGCTTGAATTGGGTGGGTGGCAGGGGCACGTTTGACTCCAACGGGATGGCGGGCGTTCTAGCAATCAGGCGGCACAGCTGGTGAGCAGGAATGTTGCCTTCCGGCAATTCTGGTCGAGCGTCGGGCGCTTCGCCATGAGTGACGATGCGCGCCGTCTGGAAAATCGAGCGCCTCTTTGCGAAATCGGCGGAAGCCCCAACGCGACCAGCGAGACCTGACTCCAACAACGCGGAATGCTCGGCTCGATGGCCCTTGGCTCCTGAGTTGCGCGTAAGCGGCATCGTCGACCAAATGGCGTATCGCTGGCGTTGACAGGCATCGGGCCCGACCCCTTGTTTCGCCGCATGAGCCATCACGCCCGATCCCGAATGCGGCGCCATGCGCAACTGTTCGTCCGCACCATCGCCGCCGTCAGCCTCACCACGCCGCTTGCCGCGCAGAAGATCATGACATCCGCGGACCTCAGTTCACTCTCGGCGCCTCCACCCGATGCCCGAATCGCCTACGGGCCCGGGCCCCTCCAGTACGGAAACCTCCGCCTCCCCAAGACGCCTGGACCCCATCAGGTGGTGGTTTACATCCACGGTGGTTGTTGGCTCTCTGAGTACAACATCACCCACGCCGCCGCGGCTGAGCAGGGCATCGCCGATGCGGGATACGCCGTGTGGAGCCTGGAGTACCGGCGCGTGGGCGACGAAGGCGGTGGGTGGCCAGGCACTTTTGCAGACGTCGCCAGAGGAGCCGACTTCCTGCGTGAGATCGCGCCAAAGTACGCCCTCGACCTCCGGCACGTTGTTTGGCGCCCGCCCCCGACCTGGAGGGGCTACATGCAAACGGCGTGTGCGATCATGTGATCGACAAGCTCATGGGTGGCTCGCCGACCGACCACCCGGAGCGCTACGCCGTGACGTCACTCATGCAGCTGGCGCCGCTGCCGGTTCCCAGTGTGCTGGTCATAGGCGCTCACGACCAGGGATGGGGCCCTGTCGGGCGCTCGTACCTGGCGCGGGCACTCGCGGCCGGCGACACCGCCGTGCACGTCGTGGACGCCCCGGAGGCGGGGCACTTCGAGATCATCAATCCGGCATCCAGCAGCTGGCCGCTCGTCACGTCTGCGCTCAAGGAACTGTTCGCGCGGATTGGCGCCGCGCGCTAGCTCCGTCGGCAACAACGAGCAGGTCATCCGCGCTTCAGGAGAATGAACAGCCGCCGGAAAGGGAAGAGTGTCGTCCCATCTGCGCCAGGTGGGTACGCCTCGCGAACCCGCCGGGCGTATTCCACTTCGAAGGCGTCACGATCGGCGCTGTCGAGCGCGGCAAGGAATGGTCGCAACCACGTCCCCTTGGTCCATTCCTTCACCGGATCGGTCCCGCGCAAGACGTGCAGGTACTCGGTTTCCCAGATGTCGACCTCGCCGTACGCCTGCAGCAGCGAGAAGTAGTCAGCGGGAGCGAGCACGGGAGTCTCCCGGATGAGGGATTCGAGGCGCTCGCGCCATGGACCGGAGCGGGCAGTCGCCGAGATCGCCGTGTGAGAGGGTGCGTCGAAATTGCGTGGCATTTGCACGGCCAGCGTTCCGCCAGATGCAACCTGCCGAGCCAGGTGCGGGAACAACACGTCGTGCGCCGGAATCCAGTGCAGGGTCGCGTTGGTGAAGACGAGGTCGGCGGGGGCCGGCGCCGACCATTGGTCGACAGGAGCCTCGACCCACCGCACACTTGGTGTGTCCGCCGCCGCCCGTGCAAGCATCTCGGCGGAGCTGTCGATACCGGTGACGTCGGCGTTAGGCCATCGGGCCTTGAGCAGTCTCGTGATCGATCCGGTGCCGCAGCCCAAGTCGAAGATCGTCTGGGGACGTGGGGGATCGAACGCAAGACGCGACAGCAAGTCGATGGCCGGGCGGAGTCGCGGCTCGGCGAATCGAAGGTATTGATCAGGGCTCCACGCACCGGACATGTCGCGGTTCCTCTCGAGAAGGGGACTGTCGTGCACCTCGACGCTCTTCAGGCGAGACGCCTTCGGCAGGCCCGAGGGGCGAAGAGGGACTCCCCGGCGATCGCGCAAAAGGTGCGGTTGAACATCAACGCCCCGTGTCGTGCATGTTGAACACCGCCTGAATCATGACGGACGCCATCGGAGAATCAGCGCGGCAGTGGAGCGCGCCACAACCCGCGCCCGAAGGTCACGGCGTACAGGGACGTGCTGTCGGTGAGCAGCTGCATAACGGGAGCACGCGGCAGGACACCGAGAATGTGCTTCCATGTGTAGCCGCCGTTATCGGTGCCATAGACGCCATCGCTCGTGCCAAGGTACAGGAGACCCGAGCGCGTGGGGTGCGCGACCAGCGCGTTGAGCTGCGCGTTGGGCAGCGTCGTCCCACCGCGTGAATTCCAGGTCACGCCGCCATCCGTCGAGGCGAAGAACCTTCGGTGTGTCAGCGCAAACAGGTACCCCGGAGTCGAAAGGTGGGGCACGATCTGCCGAGCATGGTCGCCAGCCGCAACTGGAAAGCCGCCAACGATCTGCCACGCCGCAGCATCATCGTCGATGTCGGCCTTGTGCAGGACCGCGCCGGCGTCATCGAGCGCGTACACCTTGCGCGCCTCGGTTGGTGAAAAGGCCACGCTGACGATGGCCGTGGCGACAGGTCCGTAGACCCGCCGCCAGTTGGCGATGCCGGCCAAGGGGGGATCGTAGCAAAAGGTGTTGTCCAACGTGTCGCCGCAGTCCGTGCGTCTGCCGGTTGGCGTGGCCTGGCCGTCACGCGTCATCATGATCGCGAAGCTGCGATTGGTCACCACGTGAGCAGCCGTCAGGATGATGTTGGAGCCTTCCCGTACGTCAAAGGCGAGCTGGCCCACGGGGTAGTTCAATCGATTGTAGATCGCACTGGTATCCGAGCGGTTCGTGAACGGCCGCAACGGATCGATATCCGAACTGATGGGCAGCAGGTCTTGCATCGAACCCGCCAGGGGGTACGTCAGACGCAACAGGTCAC
The DNA here is from genome assembly GCA_044224875.1 of Gemmatimonadaceae bacterium. Lineage (GTDB taxonomy): Bacteria > Gemmatimonadota > Gemmatimonadetes > Gemmatimonadales > Gemmatimonadaceae > JABAQJ01. The sequence continues at coordinate 21,842 of JBGAJQ010000045.1, forward strand.
GCTGGCCGAACACGATGTAGAAACGAGATGGCACGCTGGGCTCCGCGGACACGAAGTCATTTTCGAGGCCATTGTTACCGAACAAGTTGCCGGACGGCGTCGCTCGTTCCCACGCCGGCGAGGCGGCGGTGACATCCCGCGTACCCCAGATCCCCTGATGGTCGGCGTTGCCGATCGCCGCGCGGCCGCTTCGGGCCACACGATAGAACTGTGCCGTCACCAGGGATCGGTTCAGCGAGGTCACGGCGGTCGACGTATCGGTTGCCTGACGCGAGAAGACGCCGCCGTCGTTCGAGAGGTACAGGCGATTGCCATCAGCCGAATACACCAGCGACTGCATGTCCTCGTGGCCCGCCTTGACCTCCTTCCATTTCTTGCCGCCATCGAGCGTGACAAAAAGCGCCGATTGACCAACGGCGATGATGTCGCGATTGGTTGGGTGGATGGCAACGGCATTCGTCCATTCGCCACGGGATCCACTGTAGTTGCCGCGATACCCGATGTCGCTCCCGCCGTCGTCGCCCTTCCGGTGTCCGGGAAAAGCGAGCGCTCGCCAAGCCGTGGGCGCTCCGGCGCTGTCATTCGCGATCATGTTGCGACCCATCTTGCCCACGATTCGCGATCCGCTGATTGCCAGCTTAATCATGGGTGTCGCCGTATCGCCCCACGTCGCCCAATCTGCTGAGAGTTGCCAGTCGCTCCCTTCGTTTTCTGAGCGCCAGATGCCGCTGTTCCGCACGCCGACATAGATCTCGTTGGGGCTGTTCGGCCGAACGGCCACGTCAAGCACGTCCCTAGGTCGGCCCGCAGCGTTTGGAAACAGGGTGTCGATGCCGGCCAACTGGTTGTTTGCCAGGCGGATGCGGTAGAGTCCGTCACGACTGGCCACCAGGATGCGCGTCTCCTTGGCCAGCTTCGTGTAGTTGCCGGCGGGAATTCGTGTCAATCCCTCCGACAGCACCAACCGGCGCACGTAAAGGAAGTTCTGTTCAGCCACTCGCTGCCACGAGAGTCCATGGTTGGTCGTGTGGTACACGAAGCCAAGTCCATTGGCCGCGACGATGTAGTTGGAATCGGTCGGCGACTTGGCGACGCCGCGCATTTGCAGGTTCTCCAGCTGGTCCGAAAGGGGACGCCAGGTGCTGCCCGACACGTCGACGTTGGGCAGGACCCAGATCCCGCCGTTTTCGGCGGCTGCGTACAGGCGTTTGGGGTTCGCGGGATCCACGATGACTTCGCGAATCGAGCCACTCATCTCCCGTGGACCTAGGGACGTCCAGCTGTAATGCAGTTGACAGCTCGAGCAGCTGGCCGTCGATGTCGCAATTGCGAGGAGGACGGTGCGTCGGACGCATGGAACGTCGAGCATGTCGGACCTCTGGAGGGGCGCGTGAGTACGGTGGGTGTGCTGCACAATCTGCGGCAATCCAGCGATTCCCGACAGCGCGATCCACGTGCTGAGGCGCGCCCCTGACGCGAGCCGCCAGCGTACGTCAATCGACCGTCGGCCCCACCAGCGGCCCGTCACAACGGACGCCAAGGCCATGGGTTCTGGCGTGTTCCATGGAACGCACTCATCCTTCCCCTGACCCATCTCGAGACTGGCCGCCCGTGGCCGGGATAAGGGCGGTTGGTTCTGCCAACTCAGGCACGAACACGATCCCTTATAGTCTCCTCGGCGGAGCACCGTCCGATGAGGCACTCGTTAGGCCACGTTTCCGCGCGAGTGATTGGCCGAACATACCGGAGAGTGCATGCAGAAGAGAGGTCGCGCACGAGGAGGACCGGCCCACGATCTCCTCCATCCCGTTCCGCCCGCACCGTCCACTGACGCAGCGCCCCCAGATGCCACGGGGCCAATGACCCCGTCAGCGCTCGCCGGACGGCAGGTACTCATGGCGACCCAACAGCAGTTCGCCGGAGCGCTCGATCGGTTGGTCGAGCAAGTGCGGAAGGATCATTCCATTCTGGCCGTCATACTCTGCGGGAGCCTGTCCCACGACACGGTCTGGGCCAAGTCGGATATCGACCTCGTGTTCGTGACGATCGACGACAAGAAGGTCGACTCCTCGCACATCTCCTTGTATGCCGACGGAATGAACGTGCACGCCATGCTCGTTCCCCGAGCGTCCTTTCGCCGCATCGTCGAAGGGTCGCTCCGAAACTCGTTCATTCATTCCTACCTCACCAAGGGTCGCCTCCTCTTCACACATGACGAGAGCATCGCCGCCTTGTGCGAACGGCTGCCCGATATCGGCGAGCGCGATACGCAGGTGCAGCTGCTCCACGCCGGGATCCGGGCGCTCGGCCCGATCTACAAGGCGCACAAGTTCCTGCTCACGCGCGGCGACTTGGAGTACACCGCATTATGGATCCTGTATGCGGCGACGCCGCTCGCCCAGGTGGAGGTGATCGGTCGACGTCTCCTCGCCGATCGCGAGGTGATTCCTCAGGCAATGAAGCTCAACCCTGACTTCTTTCGAGTCATCTACAGCGACCTGCTGAACAATCGAAAGACCGCCGCGAACGTTGAAGCGGCACTCGCAGCCGTCGATGCATATCTCGCCGAACGCGCCCACGTACTCTTTGCGCCCATCGTGGAGCATCTGCAGGAAGTGGGTGAGGCACGCTCGTGCACAGAGATCGATAGCCACTTTGCGCGTACCATGGGGATCGAGGGAGCGACCGCGGCCTGCGAGTACCTCGCTGACATCGGTGTGATCGGCAAAGCGGCCACGGCAACGCGCTTGACCAGGAAGAGTCACGTGGATGTGCAAGAACTCGCGTTCTTCGCCACGAAAGGTCCAGGGGCATGAGCGGAGCCAAGCGAAAGACCGAGGCCCATCGCCCCGCCGCGCGCACTTCGATTTCCGTGCAAGGCGCACGCGTTCACAACCTGCGCAATATCTCGGTGGAGATCCCGCGCGATCAGCTGGTGGTGATCACGGGCCTTTCTGGTTCGGGAAAGTCGAGCCTTGCCTTCGACACGATCTACGCCGAAGGGCAGCGGCGGTACATGGAGTCGCTGTCGAGCTTTGCGAAGCGATTCGTGTCGCAGGTGACGAAGCCAGACGTGGACTTCGTGTTTGGGCTGTCGCCTGTCATCTCTATTGAGCAGAAGACAGTCGCGTCCAATCCACGCTCCACGGTCGGCACGATGACCGACATCTCCAGCTACCTCAACTTGCTCTTTGCGACGGTCGCCGAAGCCCACTGCCCGCGCACAGGTGAGGTGGTGCCGACGCGCAGTGCGAGCCAGATCCTGGAGGCCATCCTGTCCCTGCCCGCGGGCACCGCGGTCGAACTGCGCGCGCCGATCTTCAAGATCTACGGCGAAGAACTGGATGTGGTCTTCACTGAGCTGCGCAAGAAGGGGTGTCGTCGCTTGTACATCGACGGGCGCCTCACGGACCTGTCGGCCGAGGTCTCGGCTGATGAGTCCACGGTCCGCGACATGGACGCGGTGGTCGATCGCTTTGTGGTTGATCGCAAGCACGAAAAGGCGATCAAGGCGGGCATCGCCGCGGCACTGCTGGTGGGCGACGGACTGTTGCAGCTGAAGGTGGAGAAAGGGAGCAAGCCGGCGACCGAGGCGTTCTACCGGGCGACCTGCAGCCCGACCCATCGCTTCGTATATGGCGACATCGCTCCCGAATTCTTCATGTTCAACAACCCGGAAGCCGCCTGCCGGACGTGCGGTGGCCTTGGTGTCGACAAGCTGACGCATCCAGAACTCCTCGTTCCGGACCCCCAGCGCAGCATCCGCGCTGGCTGTTTCGTTCGCGAGGCCTTCAGGTACAACCCGGATACCTGGGATGGCCGGATCATGTACAGCCTCGCCACCGCCCTGGAGTTCTCGCTCGACACGCCGTGGGAAGAGCTCGCTGACGGCGTTCGGCACGCCATCCTCTACGGGATCGAGCCACGGAAGATCCGAGTTGCCACGCCACCCGAGGCAACGGTGCGCCGCCCCGAGTGGGAGCGTCACGATGTGGGGTTCCACGGTATTGCGCGTCGCATCGAACGACACTATCGGCGCTACCGACAACAGGGCGAGGCCAACTCCCGCATGGAGGAGTGGCTGGACAAGGTGATGGTCGAGCACACGTGCCCCGACTGCAACGGCGCACGACTGCGCGCCACACGACAGCTCTTCTCCGTCAGCGGGAAGTCCATCTACGACGTCGGGCAGCTCCACTTCGACGAACTCCACCAGTTCCTGGGCACGGTTAAGTTGAGTGGCCGAGGGGCTGACGCCGGAAAGCAGGTCCTCGGCGAGATTCGAGCGCGCCTCCAGCTGTTGTTAGGCATCGGGTTGGACTACCTCAGCTTCAACAGGCGCTCCGGAACGCTGTCGGGCGGAGAGTCACAGCGCATCAGGTTGTCCACCCAGATCGGGTCCGGGCTGATGGGGATGCTGTATGTGTTGGACGAGCCAAGCATCGGGCTCCACCCCAAGGACAACGTGAAGATGATCGCGACGCTCGAACGGTTGCGCGACATCGGCAACACGGTGATCGTGGTCGAGCACGACGAGGACACTATTCGCGCTGCCGACCACGTGGTTGAGATGGGCCCGGGACCAGGCGTTCACGGCGGCCAAGTCGTTGCCCAGGGTACGCTGGATGACGTGCTCCGTTGCAAGACTTCGCCGACTGGTCAGTTCCTGTCCGGCAAGCGGGCGATCGCGACTCCGACTGAGCGACGCCCAGGCAACGGCAGGGTGCTTCGCGTACGCGGAGCACGCGAGAACAACCTCAAGTCGATTGACGTCGATTTCCCGTTAGGGCAAATGATCGCGATCACTGGCGCGTCCGGTTCCGGCAAGAGTACCCTGGTGAGCGACGTCCTCTTCAAGGCCCTGTGGAAGCGGCTTGAAGACTCGCGCACACTGCCAGGCGAGCACGACGCCGTGGACGGCATGGAGTTCGTCCATAAGGTGGTGAGCATCGACCAGACGCCCATCGGCCGGAACTCCCGTTCCAATCCGGCCACCTACATTGGCTTCTACGATGCGATCCGCGACCTCTTTACCGCCGCGCCGCTCGCCGTGGAGCGTGAATACAAACCCGGTCGCTTCAGCTTCAACGTGAAGGGAGGGCGCTGCGAAGAATGTCAGGGCGAAGGGGTCATCACGACACAACTGTACTTCATGCCGGATGTGGAAGTCCTCTGCGCCGCCTGCAAGGGTGCCAGGTTCAACGCGGAGACACTCGAGGTCACCCTTCGCGGCAAGACCATCGATGACGTCCTGAACATGTCGGTGGAGGAGGCCGCCGCATTCTTCCGCACGGAACCGGTGATCCGAAAGAAGGTCGAGGTGCTGAATGACCTGGGTCTCGGTTACCTGACGTTAGGTCAGTCCGCCACCACGCTTTCCGGCGGGGAGGCACAACGCGTGAAGATCGCGACCGAGCTGAGCAAGCTGCAGCGAGCCAGGCACACCCTCTACATCCTCGACGAGCCAACTACCGGGTTGCACCTGGCTGACGTGGAGCGATTGCTGGCATCACTGAACCAGCTCGTGGACGCCGGCCATACCGTCGTCCTCATCGAACATCATCTGGACGTGATCAAGACGGCGGACCACGTCATCGACCTCGGCCCCGAGGGCGGACACGCCGGCGGAGAAGTGGTCGTCACCGGCACCCCGGAACAGGTCGCGGCATGCAAGGCCTCGCACACGGGCCGCTTCCTCAAGACGCACCTCAATGCGCCAGGGTCGGCTACAGGAGGTCGTAGGCGAAGCAGGCCGTAAATTGGCGCGATCAGGCTAGGCCTTTTGCGTCGCCCCGTGGGGAGGGACCGGTTGCAGATGCAACGAGCCGGCCCTAACGCGCGTTCATGGAACAGCTAGCTTCATCGCGTTCACGTGCCGCCACCATTCACGTCACACGCCCATGTCCCGTAGCATCTGGATCCCCAGTGCGATCGCGCTGGCAGCCTTCATTGCGCCAGCTCAGGCGCAACGCCCCCGTACCCCTCCGGTCACCTCGGCGCAGTTCACCGCGCCCGCGCTCACCTTCGACACGCTGCTGTACAACGCCATGCGGTACCGGATGATCGGTCCGTTTCGCGGAGGCCGATCGACCGCCGTGACCGGCGTCGCCGACCAGCCTTACCTCTTCTACATGGGCAGCACAGGAGGTGGAGTCTGGAAATCGGAGGACGCTGGGCAGCATTGGGACAATATCTCGGACGGCTACTTCGGCGGTTCGATCGGCGCGATCGATGTGGCAGACGCCGATGCCAATGTCATCTACGTGGGCACGGGTTCCGGCGACATCCGAGGCAATACGTCGGTCGGCCGCGGCATCTGGAAATCCACGGACGCAGGTAAGACGTGGAAATTTTCCGGCCTCGCTGAATCGCAGGCGATCCGCCGCATTGCCGTGCATCCGAAAAACCCGGACATAGCGTGGGCCGCGGTGGTGGGGCACCCGTTCGGACGTAACGCCGAGCGAGGGATCTATCGCACCACGAATGGCGGCACGAGTTGGGATCGCGTCCTGTACCTCAATGACTCGACCGGTGCGTCGGACCTGGCCGTGAACTGGGTGAACCCGCGCATCCTCTACGCCGCCATGTGGCGCGCCGAGCGAAAGCCGTACTCCATGCTCTCGGGTAGCAGCCAGGGCGGGATCTGGAAAAGCGTCGACGGCGGGGACACGTGGAGCAAACTGGCAGGCGGGCTTCCCGAAGGCATGACGGGAAAGATCGGGGTGACGGTGAGTCGAGCCAATCCAGCCCGCGTATGGGCGATCGTTGAAGCTGAACCAGCCGGCGGCGTGTATCGGAGCGATGATGCCGGAAAGACATGGATTCGCACCAACAGTGAGAACAAGCTCCGTCAGCGTGCCTGGTACTACACGCGCATCGAAGCCGATCCCACCGACGAGAATACAGTCTACGCCCTCAACACCAGCATCTATAGGTCCGTGGACGGGGGCAAGACGTTTGACCCGATCGAGGTGCCACACGGCGATACCCACGACCTGTGGATCAACGAGAAGGACCATCGCTTCCTGATCTTGGGCGACGACGGTGGAGCACAGGTCAGCCTGACCCAGGGCAAGTCGTGGAGCACGATGAACAACCAACCCACCGCCGAGTTCTACGATGTGGTGACGGATAACGGCTTCCCGTATCGGGTGTACTCCTCGCAGCAAGACAACACGAGCATCTCGATCCCATCCTTCATGGGGCCGAACGTGTTGCACCCGACGCAAGAATGGGAGTACGCATCAGGCTGCGAAACCGGACCGGTGGCCCTGCACCCCGATCACGCGGATATCATCTACGGCGGCTGCTACGGTGGCGCCATCAATCGCCTCGACACGAAGTCGGGTGAGCGTCGCGACGTGATCCTTTATCCTCAGCTACAACTCGGTCAGGCCGCGAAGGACCTGAAGTACCGTTTCCAATGGGTTGCACCAATCCTCGTGTCCAGGCACGACCCGAACGTGGTGTACCACGGGTCCCAGTACTTGCACCGCACGAAGGACGGAGGCATGACGTGGGAGACCATCTCGCCCGACCTCACCACCAACCACAAGCCATTTCAGGAGTACGCCGGCGGCCCCATCAACCATGACGTGACGGGCGTCGAGATCTACACCACGCTCTTCGCCATCAGCGAAGATCCCAAGGATGCCAAGACCCTCTGGACCGGCAGCGACGATGGCAAGGTGCATGTCACGCGCAACAGCGGCGGAAACTGGGAAGACATCACTCCGCGGGACATGCCGGCGTTTGCCACGGTCGAGAACATCGAGTTGTCGGTCCACAAGGACGGCCGCGCCTACCTCGCGGCCCAGAAGTACCGATTCGATGACTTCAAGCCGTACATCTGGCGCACGGACGACTACGGAAAGACGTGGACGCTCCTCACCGACGGGGCGAACGGCATTCCCGCCGGGTACCCGGTTCGCTCCGTTCGAGAGGATCCCGTCACCGACGGGTTGCTCTATGCCGGCACCGAGTTCGGTGTCTTCGTGAGCTTCAACGCCGGAAAGTCCTGGCAGTCGTTGCAGCTCAACCTTCCGGTCTCCCCGGTGGCGGACATGCGGGTGCACGACAATGACCTGGTGCTCGCCACCCAAGGCCGATCCTTCTGGATCCTGGACGATCTCTCACCCTTGCGTCAGTTGTCAGACGTGGCGGCAAATGCGCCGGCCCATCTCTACCGTCCGCGAGATACCTATCGTCTGGACCTGGGGGAGGGTGGAGCTGGCGGCGTAGAGTCGCGCCCCGAAAATCGCCCCGATGGTGCGGTGCTCACGTTCTACCTTGGCGGCGCCCCCGCGGATGCCGTGAAGCTCGAGGTCCTCGACGGGCAAGGACGCGTGGTGCGATCCTTCACCTCAGACACGGCCCTCGCGCGCAAGGCAAACACAAAGGCAGTCACGACCCAGAAGGGAATGAACCGGTACCTGTGGGATCTTACCTATCCAGGCCCAGACGCGGTGAAGGGACAAGTCATCTGGGGCTACTTCGCTGGCGTCAAGGCGCCTCCCGGAGACTACCAGGTGCGCCTGACGGCGAACGGCGTCACGCAATCACGCCCCTTCCGCGTACTCGGTGACCCACGCCTCACCACGGTCACGCAAGCCGACTACGACGAGCAGTTCAAGCTCGGCATCACCCTGCGCGACAGTATCAACGCGGTGAATCGATCGATTGAGCTGGCGAGAGCGGTGAAGGAGCAGGCGACGCGCGCGTTGGAACAGGCCGGCCGCGTGGGCCGCGAGAACGACGTGAAGCCCGCCACCGATTCGCTCAACGGCAAGCTCTCCGCCGTTGAGGGGGACATGATCCAGGTGAAAAGCGAGAGCGGCCAGGATCCCATCCGACACGCCGGCAAGATCGACAACAGCCTCGCGGAGATCTACGGCAACGTGACGGGGAACGACGGCTACATCCATGGTGGACCCGAGGGACGCCCAACCCGCGGCGCGTACGAACGCATGGCCGACGTACTCAAGGAGTGGACACCGGTCTCCCAACGGCTCCAACTGATCCTCGACAAGGACGTGCCAGCGTTCAACGACCTCCTCAAGCGCCTGGGACTCGGGGCAATCGTCGTACCGAAAAAGACCGTGATGTAGCGAGTCACTTGGCGCGGCGGGGGGCGGTGTGCACGTTGCAGCTGCCGTACAACACCGACCCCACCCGCCGGCTTCGACTTGGGCCGCGGGGCTACGGCACCACCCGCGGCTTTCCGATCTGGTAATCCTTGGGAGGCTCACCGCCGCCCAGGTATTTCACGAAATAATCCCAGCGCCGGCCCATCATGTAGTTGGAGTCGGACCCGTACCCGTGGCGTGCGTTCGGCAGGATCAGCAGGTCGAACGACTTTCCTGCCTTCACCAGGGCATCCACCACCAACTCCGTGTTGTATGGTGGCACGTTGTCATCCAGCCCGCCGTGCGCAAGGAACAACTTCCCCTTCAGGTTCTTGGCGTACGTCTGGTTCGCCTCGGCGGCGTAGTTGTCGGAGCTGCCGGTGCGCACCAGCAGCCCCTGATAGCGCTCGCCCCAATCGTCCTCATAGTTCCGGTTGTCGTGATTACCGGACTCCGATATGCCCACCTTGAAGAAATCCGGGAAGCGGAACATCGCCGATGCGGTGGCGAACCCTCCGCCGGAATGCCCCCAGATTCCGACCTTGTCGATATCGATGAAGGGATAACGTTGCGCCAACTCCTTGATCCCTGCCACTTGGTCGGGAAGAGTGTTGTCGCCCATGCGGCCATAATAGGCGTCGTGGAACGTCTTCGATCGACCGGGCGTTCCCATGCCATCGATCGCGACGACCACGAAGCCGAGTTCGGCCAACGCCTGATGGTCGATACGCGCGACGCCAAAGCTCCGAGGCCCAACGCTTCCTGATTGCGGTCCCGGATAGATATAGTCGACGATGGGATACTTCCGCGTGGAGTCCATCTTCGTCGGTGTGTACATCAGACCGTAGATGTCCGTCGTGCCATCGCGCGCCTTCATTCGGATTGGCGTGGGAGGCTTCCAGCCGATGGCGACCAGCCGCGACACATCGCCTTGCTCGAGCGTCTGCACCAGCTTCCCGGAAATCTCGCGTAGGACCGTGACCGGCGGCGTGTCGGGCGTTGAGTAACTGTCGACGAAGTACTTCCCGTCGGGTGAGAGCGTCACCGTATGATCGGCATTCTCCGGCGTGAGCAGCGTCTGCGCTCGGCCGTCGAACCCGACGCGGTAGAGGTGCCGGAAGTAGGGGTCCCGGCCGGGCTCCTTCCCGTTGCCCATGAAGTACACGACGCGTGCCTTCTCGTCTACGCGCAAGACATCGGCGACGTTGCCGTCGCCACTCGTTATGCGGTTCTTGAGCGTGCCCGTCGCCAAATCGTATAGATACAGGTGCAACCAGTCTTCACGCTCCGACCACCAGATGAGCTCATTCGAGGACGGCAATACGCGCCACAAGTTCTCACGAAGCGATGCATCGCCGACTTGTGTGGCGCTCTTTTCCTCAAAGAGCGTGCGTACCTCACCCGTTTGCGCATCGGCCACGCGGAACCACGCACTCTTGTGATCGCGCGAGCTGGATACGAAGGCGACGTGCGAGCCGTCAGGGTACCACTCCACGTCGCAGATGTCACCGCCACAGGCGATGTGATCCGATACGGTGGAGCGGTGCGCGTCCGGTGGCATCTGCAGACGCACCACGCGTGGGCGACCCTCCGGATCCCGGCTGATGATCACTCGGCTGATCCGGAACACGACCGAGTCGCCGGGCAGCGGGTACTTCCACGCTTCCAGTCGCGGGCTCCCGACGTTCGTCGACACCAGGAACATGTCGCGGACACCGCGTCCATCGTGCTGGAATGTGGCGATCTGCCGCGAGTCCGCCGACCAGGTGAGCACGGGGTTGTCGCTATGGACCCAACCGGCGTTGTTAGTCGCGTATCCGAAGTCCTTCACCCCATCAGTCGTCAGCTGCGTCTCGGTGCCCGTGGTGAGGTCCTTCACCCACAGGTTGAAGTCCCGGATGAACGCCGCCGACTTTCCGTCGGGTGACACGCTCGAATGCTCGGGGGCGGCCGCCAGCCCCGACGTTGGGGCGGCGCTGCAAGTATACGACACCAAGTCGCAGCTCAAGCGCTTGCCTTGCACCGAGCCGGTGAGCGTCTTGAGGTCGCTCGACAGCTCGAACGTCGGCAATGGGAGACGGTCCCCTGTCACGGTGGCCCCCGTCGCCGCCGACAGTGCCGTTGCCAGACGGGCATGGTCGAACAACGGGTTCTTCGTGCGGCGTACCGGATCCACCAGGTAGAAGGCGCTGCCGGCGGCCGTCGAGGCCCGGTACCAGAAACGCCCGCCAGTGGCCAGCCACGTCGGTCGACCGGCGACTCCGCTCACGAGGGGATTGGCATTCGGGCCGAGGAACTGCTCGGCACGCGCGTAGTCTTCCGCCGTGTATACGCGCGGTTGCTGCGCGGCCAGCGGAAGGGCGACGAGCAGAAGGGAAGATCGTAGCAGGTGCATGGGCGTGGATGGAACGTTGTGAGTTATCAGACCAGTTACTGTCGAGATGTCAACCGATCACCCACCTAACTCTTCTTGACCGCCGTCATGAGCGTCGTCATTCCCTTGCGAAGGGCCTCCTCGCCGACCTCAGCGCCGCGATATTTCCCGATGCGGACAATGACGAGATCGTGCGACGGCACGATCCAGCAACTCTGTCCTCCCGCGCCGAGCATGGCGTAGGCCGTTGTCGGCAATGGCTGGCCGCCGTCGCGATTCACCCAGAAGAACCCGCCACCATACACAGGACGACCATCCGCGAGCCACGCGGGAGCTGGGGTGCTGACATAGTCCACGTATCCAGCGGGCAGCAACCGTTCACCGTTCCACACACCGTCTTGCAGGTACAGGTTGCCTAACCGGGCCCAGTCACGCGCTGCGATGGCCTCGTAACCCTGACCCAGGAAGTTCCCGTAGGGGTCCGTATAGATGATGGCATCCCGCATCCCGAGTTTCTCGAAAAGGGCGCGCGTCGGGAAGGAATGATAGTCTTCTTTCAACTTCTCGGCTCCCAGCCTAACGAGGTAACTGCCAAGCACGGGGTCCGTATTGCGATAGCGGCCGACGGTGTTCGGCTTCCACTGCTGTGGACGTGTGGCGGCCCACTCGTAGGAGTTGATCGTTCCCGTGTAGTAGTAGAGATGATCGGGGTACCCGAGCTTGGGGTCGAAGTCGGGGTCTTGCGGCGCCCGGATGCGTAGCCCGCTCGACATGCGCATGATGTCCATGATGCGAATGGCCTGTCTCGGATCGCCGGGCTTCTGCCATTCCGGGATCGGCGCCGGCTGGTCCAGCTTGTAAACGCCGCGCTGGATCAGTCGAGCCACCAACGTGCCGGTGACGCTCTTGCCCATGGACCAGCTTTCCAGCGGCGTGTGAATGCCGATCCCACTGAGGTATCGCTCGCCAATGATGCGCCCCTTATAGGTGACGACGAACCCTTCGGTCATCGCCTCCGGCGGGCCAAACGCCTCGTTGACGGCCCGCGCCACCAGGGCCGAGTCGACACCGGCGGGCCAAGGCGTCCTTGGCAAGACGTCACCCATCGGCCACGGTGTCGTTGCGGCTGACGGAAGTGTCATCGTGACCACGGACGGCGTGAAGTACACGGAGTCCTTGCCGATCGGCAGGGCGACGCATCCCTGGCTGCCGTAACGCTTGGCCACCCGCGTGACCCCATTCTTGAGCGTCAACCGCACCGCCTGGTGGACGCGGTCGATCACCGTGTCCTTCACCTCGCTGCGGAACTCCGGTGGTCCCGTGAAGAACCCAACGTTCGCTGCCGCATCCTTTGGGTCGAGTCCTGTGAGGAACACCGCTGCGCACAAGGTCGTCGCAAATCCCGCCGTGTGATGCGCCAGCGGATCTCCAGGAACCGGAGTCCATTTCGTCGGCAGTTGCAACGAATCGCCGCGGGCGACGACCGCCGCGCGAGACTTCGTCGGAAGGGGCGCCGGAGTCTCCGTCTGCGCCGCCAGGACGCTCGGGAGTGCGGTCGCAAGAACCAGCAGACGGGACGATCGAAATCGCATGGAGGCCTCGAGTCGTGGCGAAGGGAACACGTATCGAGACATTGCACCGTCACGCTCGAACGTGGAAGGGGCGGGCGCGGCCCTGCGATGACGGAATCGTCGACGGCGCTTCCAGCCTTCTCGGCCCAGGATGGCGACTCTGCGATCTGCGCCGGCGCTCGACCTGGCCCGCCTCGCCTCGTAGCCACCCCTGCGCAGGACGACGCGTTGGTGCTCGTGAGCATCCGACGCGCTGCCAGCGTACGTGGGCTGGACCCCCCTGCTAACTTTCCACACTGCGGCCGAACCGACGGCTCCATCGACCTCCATTCTCGCCACCATGTCCCACCGCGACTTCCTCGCCATTCCGGACTTCACTACCGCCGAGCTGACGGCGCTGTTCGATCTTGCCGAGCGCATGCGCACTGGCCGCTATTCCGCAAAGCCGCTGGCCGGAAAGTCCCTGGCGATGATCTTCATGAAGTCGTCCACCCGCACGAGAGTGTCGTTCGAGGTGGGCGCGTGGCAACTCGGTGGACACGCGCTCTTCCTGTCGCCTCGCGACGTGCAACTGGGGCGTGGGGAACCGATTGCCGATACGGCTCGCGTGCTCTCCAGGTACGTCGATGGGATCATGATTCGCACGTTCGCGCACGCCGAGGTCGAGGAGTTGGCTCGCTTTGCCACCGTTCCCGTCATCAATGGACTCACCGATCTCCTGCATCCCTGCCAGATCCTCGCGGATCTCATGACCGTTAGGCAGCACCTGGGCGATCTGGCCGGCAAGACGATGGCTTGGGTGGGCGATGGCAACAACATGGCGAATTCCTGGCTCAACGCGGCGTACCGACTCGGCTTCGAGTTGAAGCTGGCGTGCCCGGAAGGCTACGAGCCGGATGCGGCCATCCTTGCCCGGGCCAAGACGGCCGCACGCGTCACGCTCGTTCGCGATCCCAGAGAGGCCGTGGAAGGCGCCCATGTGGTGAACACGGATGTGTGGGCCTCCATGGGTCAAGAGGAGGAACAGGCCACCCGCGCGCGAGCGTTCGCCGGATACTGCGTCGACGCGGCGCTCATGAACCGTGCACGGCCAGAGGCTATTTTCCTCCATTGTCTCCCCGCGCATCGCGGCGAAGAGGTCACCGACGAGGTGATCGAAGGCCGGTGGAGCCGGGTCTGGGACGAGGCGGAAAACCGATTGCACATTCAAAAGGCCATCATGGCGGTACTGATGGGTGGAGAAACGCTCTAATGGTTGCGACCGGACAGAAGGCGCCGGAGTTCACCGTCAGCTCCGACACCGGCGAGGAAGTCTCGCTCAAGGACTATCGAGGGCGGTGGGTCGTGCTCTTCTTCTACCCGAAGGCCGACACCCCTGGCTGAACCATCGAGGCGTGCGAGTTCCGCGACGCCGTCCCTCGGTTCGAGGGAGCCAAAGCCGTCATCCTGGGATGCAGCGCCGACAAGGTCTCCAAGCAGGCGCGATTCAAGGCTAAGTATGAATTGCCCTACACCCTCCTCGCCGACACCGAACACACGGTCTGTGAGGCCTACGGCGTGTGGGGAGAGAAAAAGTTCATGGGCCGCACGTTCATGGGCATCAACCGGACGACGTTCCTCATCGATCCGAAGGGAAAGATCGCCCACATCTTCGAAAAGGTGTCGCCCGCAGGTCACTCACAGGAGGTGCTCGCGAAACTGCACGAGTTGGCCGAGTAAACGCGGCGCGCGCTGGTCGCCGCACGTTTTTCGGGCCTCCCTGACAAATCGACAGCCCCCGTCGTAGTTTGTGTCGGACAACGCCATCACCTCCTCAGAGCCATGTCTACCGACACCAGCAGTGCGCCGCTCAAGCGCACGCCTCTCTACGACATCCACGTCGCGCTCGGCGGCAAGATTGTGCCTTTCGCCGGCTACGAGATGCCTGTGCAATATCCCACCGGCATCACCGCCGAGCATAAGGCTGTCCGCGAACAGGCCGGCCTGTTTGACGTATCGCACATGGGCGAGTTCATCATTCGTGGACCCGGCGCCATCGACTTCGTCAACTACGTCACGACTAACAACGTGCCAGGTCTGGCGGTTGGGCAGGTGCATTATTCCGGCATCCTGAATGATCGCGGCACGTTCGAGGACGACTGCCTGGTCTATCGAGCCGCCGACCATGTGATGATGGTCGTGAACGCATCCAATGCCGCGAAGGATTTTGCCCACATCTCGCGACAGTTAGGCA
This sequence comes from Gemmatimonadaceae bacterium, assembly GCA_044224875.1. Lineage (GTDB taxonomy): Bacteria > Gemmatimonadota > Gemmatimonadetes > Gemmatimonadales > Gemmatimonadaceae > JABAQJ01. Next base: position 37,145 of record JBGAJQ010000045.1, read on the forward strand.
GGTTCGATTGCACGCTGACCGACATCAGCGACGACACGGCGCTGCTGGCCCTGCAGGGGCCACTGGCGAAGGACATCCTGGCGCCGCTCACCCCCGTAGATCTCGCGGGCATCAAGTACTACCACTTCACGACGGGGACGGTTGCGGGCGTGCCCGGGGTGATTATTTCGCGCACGGGCTACACTGGGGAGGACGGGTTTGAGCTGTACTTCCCCAATGCGCATGCTGAAACGTTGTGGAAGGCGCTTACCAAGGATCCCCGAGTCACGCCCGCGGGCCTGGGCGCGCGTGATTCGTTGCGGCTGGAGATGGGAATGGCGCTCTACGGAAACGACATCGACGATACCGTCACACCGCTCGAGGCAAACCTGGGGTGGATCGTGAAGCTGTCCAAGGGAGATTTTGTCGGTCGCGATGCCTTGGTGAAGCAGAAGGCGGAAGGCGTCAAGAAGCGGCTGGTCGCGTTCACGAGTAGCGAACGTGCGTTCCCACGGCACGGATACCCCGTGGTCCACAAGGGAGTGAGTTCCGGCGTGGTGTGCAGCGGTACCATGAGCCCCACGCTGGGCATCCCGATCGGCACGTGCTACCTGCCGATCGAAGGAGCGAAGGAAGGCGAGGTGCTGGAGATTGACATTCGCGGAAAGCACGTGCCGTGCACGGTGACCAAGACGCCGTTCTACAAGCACGGGTCGCACTTATAGGACGTCGCATGACGGACCTTCGGGCGGGGGGCGTTCACGACGAGAAGGTCAGACGTTCAGCGTCCTGCCGGGGCGCGGACGTCTCCTGCCCCGTTGTTGTTCCTGACGGGAGGACGTCGTGCGCGTAGCCATCTTGACCGTCTCCGACGCCGTATCCCGCGGTCAGCGGGTGGACGCATCGGGTGACGCTGTGGCGGCGTGGGTCGCTGCTCGTGGTGCCGTGCTGGCGGCGCGTGCCGCCGTAGCCGACGAGTCCGTGGCGATTGTCCGTCAGCTCCTTCCCTGGTGCGACCAGGATGTGGCCGATCTCGTGCTGACGACCGGTGGCACGGGATTGAGCCCCCGCGACCTTACCCCCGAGGCAACCCGAGCCGTCATCGAGCGCGAAGCACCGGCGCTCACGGAGCGCTTGCGTGCGGTGGAAGTGACGCGATTTCCGCGGGCGGCATTGTCTCGTGCCACGGCCGGCATCCGGCATCGGACGCTCTTGGTCAATCTCCCCGGTTCGCCTAACGGGGTTCGTGACAGCCTGGCGGCGCTGGAGCCCATTGTGGACCATGCCGTCGATATCGTGCGTGGGTCGGCGACCGATCATTCGAGCGCCATTCCTCAGCCACCCAATCCACCCGTCCCGTGAAGGTCCTGATCACGCTCACCGACGTCGAACCCGCCGTGCGCCTCAACGCGGCGCTCGAGAAGGCCGACGTCGAGACCGCCGTCGTCTCACCGCTCGACGATTTTCGGGGCGCTCTGGCGCGCGAGAAGCCCGATGTCGTCGTCATCACCGGCGGATTGTTAGACGCGCATAACGTGGCCATCGCCCGCGACCTCTTGTGGGACGGCATTCCAGTCGTGGGCTTTGCCGATGTGCGCGACGAATCGATTGACCAGCGCCTCAGGACCATCGGATACACAGACGTCTACTCCAAGCCGATCGTAGTCGATGAAGTGTCTGGCGGGATTCGTCGACTGCTCGAGCGACAGCGATTGTCGCGCGTCACCGGGCTGATCGGCGAGTCGGAGGCGATTCGCGAAGTGTTGGTGAAGGTGGAGCAGATTGCGCCGGTTTCCAGCACCGTGCTGATCGAAGGGGAGAGTGGCACGGGAAAGGAACTTGTGGCACGCGCGATTCACCGGCTGTCACCGCGCCGCAACAAGCCATTCATCGCAGTGAACGTTGGTGCATTGCCAGAGACATTGTTGGAGAGTGAACTGTTCGGTCATGAAAAAGGTGCGTTCACCGGTGCAGCCGAGCGTCGGTTGGGAAGGTTTGAGCTGGCTCATGGAGGCACGATCTTCCTCGATGAAATCGGCGAGATACCGCTTTCGACACAGGTGAAGCTCTTGCGCGTGTTGGAGGAGCGTGAGATCACGCGCGTTGGCGGCACGCAGACGATTCCCGTGGATGTGCGTGTGGTCACGGCGACGAATGCCCCGCTCCGCGAGAGTGTGGAGCGCGGCACGTTTCGGTCCGATCTCTATTTCCGGTTGAACGTGCTGAGCATGTACCTGCCGCCGTTGCGCGAGCGCCAGGCCGACATCCCCATTCTCGTTAGGCAGTTTGTTCAGCAGTTGTCGCGGGAGCACGACCGGCCGTTTCACGGGATCTCGGCGGAGGCCATGCAGCTGCTGACGGATTACAGCTGGCCGGGGAACGTGCGGGAGTTGCGGAACCTGATCGAGAGCATGGTTGTGCTGTCGCCCGGCCGGGAAATCGGTGCCGCCGATATCCCGGTGCAGCTACGGGAGTCCGGCTTCGGCCGGCACTTGCCCGTTCATGTCGGACCGATCCTGCGAGAGGAAAGCGGGGCGCAGGGTCGCGAATTGGAGTTCATCGTGCGTAGCCTGGTGGAGCTGAAGCTGCAGGTGGAGGAGTTGCGGCGCCGGATGGATGACGCGGCAAGCAGTGTGATCACTGGATCGCCGTCTGGAAGCTGGATGCAGGAAATCACTGCTCCGGCAGCGTTACCGGGGGTGGGAGGGGCCATTGAGCCGCGTGATTCCGCGCCGGCCGCCAACGTCGTAACTGTGCGCCCGGGCATGTCGATGGCGGAGATCGAGCGGGCGGTCATTGAGGCGGCTTTGCGAGAGACCCGTGGAAACCGGCGCAAGGCGGCAGAGTTGTTGCAGATAGGGGAGCGGACGCTGTACCGGAAGCTGCGCGAGTACCAGTTGCCGTTGGACGCGATCGTTCTTGATTAGTACGTTACGGAGCGTAATGTTACGCGCAGGAACGTCGATGGTGACGGAGGCGGGCGGAGAGCTTTGGCAAGCGTGCTAGATTGTTGACCTGTAAGTAGTTGAGTTTTGGTAGCGAGCGCCAAATCACCCCCACGACCCCAACCATTCGGACATGGTTCCCCAGCCACAGGCGTCCCCCCTCATTGCCGGTAGTGTCCTCCCAATCAAGCGGGCCGAGGAGCTGCTCCAGACGCTGCCCGGAGTGATCGCGGTTCGGATCATTGCGAGTGATACCGGTGCGGTCGATGAAATCCATGTGTTGACATCGTCGGACGTGACGCCGAAGTCGACCGTTCGGAACATCGAGAGCGCGCTGATCGCGCATTTGGGAATGCGGGTCGACCATCGGAAGATTTCGGTGGCGACGAGTCTGGAGAATCGGAGGCCGCGTCCTGAGCCGAAGGAGGTCCCGAAGGAGCGGGAGAAGGAGGTCGAGGTCCCGCGTCCAGCGGTGGTGGAGGAGTTGGAGACGCGGCCACGTCGGTTGTTTTGTTTCGCGGATGTTGAGGTACGCCGATCGAGGGTACGAGGGATCGCGTGCAAGGTTACGCTGACCAAGGGTGAGAAGTCATTCACAGGCGAAGCCGAAGGCATGGAGAACGAGCGGTCTCGCATGGAGTTAGCTGCGCGAGCGGCGCTGCGTGCGATCTCGGATGGGGAGCCAGGGGCACAGCCCTTGGACATCGCCGGGGCGAAGGTGATCGAGGCGTTCGAGCGTGAATTTGTCTTCGTTGGAGTCACGGTGCAGCAGGCGCGCGAGTCGGTGTTGCTGACGGGGAGTTGCGAGGTGAAGGATTCTCCGGAGACCGCGAGTGTGCTGGCTGTGCTCGACGCGACGAATCGGTGGTTGTTGCAGCCGAGGGATGTGACGCGTTAGGCGCGGTGGTGCGGGGTGAACGCACAGCACGGGACGACCGACAACACAAACTGAAAAAATCGAAAAGCCCCCGTTCCCGCTAAAGCGAAGTAGAGCGGGTACGCAGTAGTGGCAGGTGAGCGAAGCCAACCGAACGAGATCGCATACTCCATCCGGGTATGACGTCCCCAAGGGAGGTGACGCTTTGTGATCTTTGTGATTAGTTGGCTCATGGCAATGTTTGCCGGCCTGATTTCATGGTCGTAGGGGGAGCGGGGGCTCTCCACTTTTGGGCGAGCCGGTTGCGCTCGCCCAATGCGCGGCTGCAACTCTCGCCTTAGTCTCATCACCGACTTGCCAACCACCGAAGTCGCTCCAACTCGTCGCCTTAAGCCTCGGCCGTGGTCGAGGATTACTAGGGCTGGAGTGAAGTCGCTAGACGCGGACGCGTCTCGACGGGCGCTGCCGATTGTTGCATTAACGGCTGGACTGGCTCTAACGTCCCTTATCCTGTTGGTGCTGACGGACCCCGCCACGCTGGGGGCAGGATCGCTTGGGCTGGCCGCGACCCTCGCCCTTCTAGGGGTTGGTTCGGAGTTCCTGTCGTTCCGGACGTCTAAGGAAGCCGCTGGATCCGCTGCGCTGGTGCCCTACGCCGCAGCGCTGCTCACCTGGCCGCACAGCACGACGGTGTTGGTCATTGTTGCTATGGAAGCGATAGTGCAGGTGCTTCTTCGGCGGCAGATAATCAAGGCCGTGTTTAACACGAGTCAGTTCACGCTCGGCTTCGGCGCGGGCGTGTTGGCGTTTCGGTGGGCTGGCGGAACCCCGTTCCCGAACTCTGCTGGGATCGGGTTTTTTGAAACCGCTCAATCCCTAATGGTTCCGACCGCTGCGCCCGTCTTTGCCATCTTCTTGGCACATGCGTTAACGGTCAGCGCGGTCATCGCCGTTACAAGTCAGCGCAAGTACTTCTCTGTGGTGAGTCAGACGCTTCGCGCTTCAGGATCGCTGATCTTCCTTCAGGTGCTTGTGGCCTTTTACCTAACGTGGCTCAGCGCCAACCTCGGGATACTGGGCACGGCGGGAATGGTCATTCCGATGGTTGCCGTACATCAGCTTTTCCGCACAACTACCGAGCTTACAATCGTTACGGAGGAATTGCTCGACTTGATGGTGGCCGCAATTGAGGCCCGAGATCCTTACACTTCAGGTCACAGCAAGCGCGTCGCTCAAGCGTCGGAAATCATCGCTCGCTCGCTGGGGCTATCCGACGCGCAAATCGAAAGGGTGACCGTTGCTGCGCTCCTTCATGACGTTGGAAAGATCGACGAAGCGTTCGCACCGATTCTTGCGAAGGAGGGGAGGCTGACCCCTGAAGAGTGGGAAATAATGAAGAGGCATCCGATTCGTGGTGCCGAGCTTGTATCTATGCTGTCGAGCTTGAAAGACATTGTCCCGTCGGTGCGGCATCATCACGAGAACTGGGACGGCACCGGGTATCCGGACGGTCTACGCGGAGCACAGATACCCCTTGCGTCAAGAATCATCATGTTCGCCGACACTCTCGACGCGATTACGACAGATCGGCCCTATCGGAAAGCGCTTGGGATGGCAGACGCGCGGTCAGAATTTCTCAAGTTCCGCGGAAAGCAATTCGATCCGTCGATTTGTGAGTGCGTGGTTTCTGAAGAAGTATGGCTGAAGCTCTACCGTTCGTTCGCGCCGCGTGAGGAAGAGGTCCGACAAGCGCTTGTATCGTAGGACCTCACGCGAGCTTCAGTCGGAAAGCGTTCCTCGAGGCGTGACGCCCAGCTGGTGCGCTAGACTCCGGAGACGTGGACGGAGTTCGGATCGCTCTGGCCGAATACTATGCAGGTAGCCATCGACGATTCTCTTCGATTCCACGGCGTCACCGAGTGACAAATACGAGTTTGCGAGCGCGAATGTTGGAAAGTCTTGCCATCCCGCTCCAGAAAACTTCTCGAGTGCCGCGCGTAGTTCCTCGCGGAGCGCATGCACCGTTTTGATCTGCCTTCTCTCCGAAGCCTGAACGAGTCGGAGTGCGAGAACGGCCTGATACCAGCGTGGGTCGACTGACAAGGAGTGTTGACGCAATCGCCTGTACTCGGCCTGTGTTAGGTGAGGCACGTTTCCATTTTCGACGTCCGCCTCGAGTTGCAGGACGTCCAGCATGATCATCAGGTCGCAAACAACCTCAACCTTCACGCCGACATTTCGGGCGTCGCTGAGATGGTGAAGGGACTTATCGATGTTTCCCGTCTGCAGTTCAACCACTGCGAGGAAGAGGTGGTCGTAGAACGCGTAATAGAAGCGGCCCCAGTTGCGTGATCTCTCGAGGGACTCACGAAATAGTTCCCGAGCCCTATTCAGATAGCC
>JBGAJQ010000046.1:0-21626 GCA_044224875.1 Gemmatimonadaceae bacterium
CACTCACCGGCGCCGTGAGCGACGAAGGGTGGGAGGACGTCCTCCGTCGCTTTCTGCGCAAGGTGCCGGCGTGAGCCGGCCGACGAACCTCAGGTCGACTTGATCGTCTTCGATGCCTCGTCCCACGTAACGCTGGTTCGCCGGAAGTACGACTCATTGGCCATGTGGCAGGCCAGCGCCGCGTGGTGACCGAACACCGCATCCTCGGTCACCGGCTGCCGAGTGCGCACCGCATTGAAGAACGTCGTGAGGTGCGGTACCAGGTCATCGTAGTCGTTGCTGCGATAGGTGATCGTGTTTCGCGTGGCCGCAGCCGCCACCTTCGCATCGTTCTCCTCGTGCCATTTGCTTTCATACTCGGCGCGTGCCTTGCGCTCGTAGCTGCCGGAGTAGTAGCAGGGGTACGTGTCGAATCCGAGTTGCGGCGTGAAGGTGAGTGTTGAACCTGCAACCTCCAGCGTGCCCTTGGAGCCGGCGAAACGGATGCTCTCCGGGTTTTCGTTGCCAAGGTTGAGGCGCAGGTACACCGGGATGTCGCCCCAGTAATAGGTCACCGCGTGTACGTCCGGCATGTTGCGCCCGTCCTTCCAGTGGCGGATGCCGCCCACGGCCGCCGCGAAGTTCGGCGCGTCACTGGTGCTCAGCATGAACATCATGCCGCTCACCAGGTGCACCAGCAGGTCGCCAGCTACACCACTGCCGTACTCCTTCCAGCAACGCCAGCGCGCAAACAGCTCTGGGTCGAACGCATGCTTTGGCGCGCTTCCCAGCCAGGTGTCCCAGTCGACGTTGGACGGTGAGAGATCGGGCGGTGGAGGATACTCCCACGCGCCGCAGGCGTCGTTGCGACCGTTGGTACCCTCGATGAGCATCAGGTCGCCGAGTATGCCGGACGCGATCATGTCGCGCGCCTTGGCGCAAACCGCGGACGACACACGCTGCGAACCCACCTGCACGATGCGGTTGTTGCGCTTGGCGGCCTCCACCATCGCCACGCCATCCGCGGCGCTGTGCGACATCGGCTTTTCTATATAGATGTCCTTGCCCGCATTGCAGGCGTCCACCACCACTTGTCGATGCCAATGGTCCGGCACTGCGGCGATGAGGCAGTCGATGTCCTTGTTGTCGAGGAGCTCCTTGTATCGACGGGTGACGAACAGGTCGGGCTTTCCCGTGATCTCCCGGGCGAGCACATGTCGCCCGTCGTACAAGTCGGCTGCGCCCAGACACTCGATGCCCGGCAGGCGAATCGCCGTCTCCAGTAGCCCCGATCCCTGCATGCCGACGCCGATGATGCCGAAGCGCACCGGTGCGGTGAGTGGGGCGACGGGAGTTGGGTCCAGCCGAATCACGTGACCGAGCAGTGGTCTCCCGACTGCCGCGGCTCCAGCTGCAACCGCAGAGGCACCGAGGAAATCACGGCGGGACACATTGGGTTTCTTCACGGGGCCTCCGAGCGGGGCGGATGGGGAACGGGCGTCGACGACTGACGGCCCATCGGGCCGGCGATCCTAACATGCCTCGTTCGCAAAGGCCGCGACAGTCCCGCACTGCTGGCAAAAGCAGAATGGGGACGGCCACGTGGCCGCCCCCATCTTACGCCTCACCTCGGCGTCGAATCAGCCGCCGCGCTTGGGCGTGTAGTAGCCGTCGGACAGTGTCTTCATGAATGCCACGAGCGCCCGTTCTTCTTCCGCCGTCAGGTGCAAGTTCCCGATCTGCTTGCTCCGGTTCACGCTTTCTCCAACCTCGGGCGCCGGCCAGCAATTCACCCCGAAGTCGGGGTTCGGCGTCGACTCACACGGCGCCAACACGTCGCGCGTGTTGTAGAAGTGAACGACTTGCTCCAAGGACTTGAACACGCCGTTGTGCATGAAGGACTTAGTCGCCGTTGGCGTCCCGCGGCGGTCGAGGTTGCGCAGCGTGGGGGCCTTCACCGCACCCGACAGCGACCTGTCGTTCAAGAAGCCACCGAGTCCCATGTCCTTGAAGTTCGGATCGGCCAGCCGGGCGGGATTCAACGGATTGGCCGGCACGCCGAGGTTGTCGTAGCCGAAATCCGTAAAGAACGCGTGCCGGCCGACATCGCGATGGCACTTGTTGCACTTGGCCTTGCCGTCGAACACTCGCAAACCCGTCAGCTCCAATGAGCTCAGCTGAGCCACGCCCTCGACATAGGCGTCGAACTTGGAACTGAACTGATTGACCTTGGATGAATTCTCGAACGCCGCGATCGAGAGCCCCACCCTATCATACTCGGCGCTGATCTGCGCACGGTCAGACGACGACAAGGGAATCTTCGTCCCTTCCGTGGCGCACAGTTGATCGCTATTCGCCGGGAACGAAATCTGGGTGATGCTCGGTCCCCAGGCAGCGATGTAGTTCTCGAGATAGCTGCCTTTCGCAATGCGAAAGATGACACAGGCGGTGTCCGGCAGCGCCATCTCCACAGAACTCACGAACGGAAACAGCGCCTGCTCGGCGGCGGCGTTGCCAAGCCGCGCACCAGTGGCATGGCCGTCCCAGAAGGTGCCACCGTTCCATGCCTGTTCGTCGCCATCGAACTGAAGGTTCGGGGTGAACGACGTATACGCGGCCGTTGGCGTGCGCCGCGTGCCGAAGCGCGTGTTCACCGAGCCCGGTTGCACCGCGCCGCCCGCATTGACCGCCTCGTTGGCCGAGCTGAATCCGAAGGCCTCAACATGGCATGACGCGCACGACTGATTCCGCAGCAGCGACAGGTTGACGTCGTTGAAGATCTTGTCACCGAGTTGCGCCATGGCATTGCGATTCGATGCGGCGGGGGTGACGTCCGCGCTCGGCGCGAGGCTCGTAGCGGGCTGAATCGGGTTCCCATCGCAGGCCGACAGCGCCAGCAGGAGCGCGCCAGTCGTTAGGGCGATTTTGGCAGGGTGGCGGTTCACGTTTCGTCCCTCACTCGGAGTTCGTGTCGCTACGCGCGGAAGCGCCACATAATGGTGGGGCCTGCAATGGCTTGGTAGATGTGGCGCCGTGTCAACATTTCCGCCCGCGTTCGCGGGCAGGCGCGGGGGAGGGCGTGGGAGGCGTACTCACCGCGAGGGCCGAGGCCGGCAGCTCCGGGCGTCCGCCGTGACGCCGACGCCGACCAGGATGCCAGGACGCCTCTCGGCGTAGGGCTGATCCCCCCATCGAATCTCAAGTGTTGCTTTCTTCACCAGGGCCGCGAGTCTTACTGGAGCACTATGAAGTCCCCGAGCGACCGCCAGGGTCGGGAGGTCAGACCACGTTGTACTCGCCAGCTCCAACTCCCGATGCGAAGCGCTCGTAGCGCAGCGGCGCGACATCGATCGAATGGGCACCGCCATCCAGGATCTCCTCAGCCATCAGGAACCCCGCCGCCGGACCGTGCATCAGTCCATGCCCGCTGAACCCCGCGCAGACATATAGCCCGCCAACCTGCGGGATGCGTCCAATAATCGGCTGATCGTCGGGTGTCACCTCATACAGCCCGGCCCACTCCGCGGCGAGTTCAGAGTCGGCCAACATCGGGAGCCGAGCCACCGCTTGCTCCAGGTGACGGAGGCGCCAGGCTTCGTCCACCCGCGTGTCGAAGCCCGGGGCCTCGTGCCGATTCGACATCCCGGTCAGGATCCCATGGCCTTCTCGATGGAAATACAGCGCGGCCGAAAAGTCGATGACAAAGGGGAAATCGCTGCGTAGCGCCGGAATGGCGCTGGTCACGGCGATCTGACGGCGGATCGGCTCGATCGGGATCGGGACTCCCACGAATTCGCCGATTTGCTTGGACCAGGCGCCGGCAGCGACTACCACGCGGTCCGCGGCGATCGCTCCCGCAGTCGACTGGATACCTGTGACGCGTCCTCCCGTCAGGTCAATGCCAGTCACGCGCGCGCCTGTCGTCAACGTCACCCCAAGACGGCGTGCATTCGACACATAGCCTTGCAACAGACTGTGCGGATCGACCAACCCATCGCGCGGGCACCACGTGCCACCGATGATGCCCGTCAGTTCCACCTCTGGGGCCAAGTGGGCGATGTCTTCCAGCGAGACAACGCGACTCGGAACGCCGTGCGCGTTCTGCAACGCCACATTGCGCTCGAACTGCGACATGTCGCCTGCGGCATCCAACAGAAAGAGATACCCGCAGCGGCGGATGCTGACTTCCTGGCGCATCTCGTCGGCAAAACGCTCCATCATGCCGATGCTGAGCTTGGACAATTCGATGTTGACCGCCGACGCGAATTGATATCGCATCCCGCCGGCATTGAGCCCGGTCGAGCCCAGTCCGAACATCTCCTCCGATTCGAGGACGACGACGTGGCGGCAGCCGCGAGCGGCGAGGTGGTAGGCGGTGCTCGCCCCCATGATCCCGCCTCCGATGATGACCACGTCGGCCGTGGGTGCCATTGATGACGTGTTGGAGGGACTGGTCTTCGAGCGCGCCGCTTACAGCCGATCGATCATCTCTTGCGTGATCAACACACGCCCCCGATCGGTACGCCGGAAGCGTTGTGCGTCGAACGCGGCATCCTCGCCAACCACCATGCCAGGCGGAATCTTCACGCCCCGGTCAATCACCACGTTGCGAAGTCGAGCCGAGCGACCAATGTCCACATATGGCTGCACCACCGCACCCTCCAGGTGGGCGTAGGAGTGCACGGTGACGCCCGTGAACAGCAGACTCTGGTGGACATACGCACCCGAGACAATGCAACCGCCGGAGACCAACGAACTGAGTGCCATGCCGCGCCGCCCTTCGCCATTGTGAACGAATTTCGCAGGCGGCGTGATCTCCGAATACGTCCAGATCGGCCACTTGTGATCGTACAGGTCCAACAATGGTGTGACGCCGGTCAGGTCGATGTTCGCCTCCCAGTACGCATCGACAGTCCCCGCATCGCGCCAGTATGCTTCACCTTCGGCGTCCGCCTTCACACACGATGTGCTGAATCGATGCGCGACTGCCTTCCCATGCGTGACGACGTAAGGGATCACATCCTTCCCGAAGTCACGGCTCGACGTCTTGTCTGCCGCATCCCGGCGCAGCAGCTCGTACAGGAAGGACGTCTTGAAGACGTAAATGCCCATGCTGGCCAGCGCCATATCTGGCGAGCCCGGGATACCTGGCGGGTCGGCGGGCTTCTCGAAGAACTGCACAATGCGATCGTCACTGTCCACGTGCATGACGCCAAAGCCCGACGCTTCCTTGCGTGGCACCTCCAGGCATCCCACGGTGACGTCCGCACCCTGATCCACATGCTGCTCGAGCATCAGCTCGTAGTCCATCTTATAGATGTGATCCCCAGCGAGGATCACCATGTACTCCGGCGCGTACGACTCGATGATGTCGATGTTCTGGTACACGGCGTCCGCCGTGCCGTCGTACCACTGGGTTTCCGACACACGCTGGCTGGCAGGGAGGATATCAAAGCTCTCGTTCCGCTCGGGGCGCAGGAAGTTCCAGCCACGTTGTAGGTGACGGATCAGGCTGTGGGCCTTGTACTGAGTGGCCACGCCAATGCGGCGAATGCCCGAGTTCAGCGCGTTCGAGAGAGCAAAGTCGATGATGCGCGCCTTGCCACCAAAGAACACCGCCGGCTTGGCCCGTCTGTCGGTGAGTTCGAACAGGCGCGAGCCTCGACCGCCCGCCAGGACGTAGGCCATGGCAGAACGGGCAAGGATGCCGGAGCGACGTTGCGGAATCTGATCCATAGGTGACGGAGGCGGTGGCGTACCAGGCCCGGAGTGCGAGGGATGCTCGTCCCCTCGTTCGGATTCTGTGCCATGCGCGCGGGCGGCGGAAGGGTGGGCCGCGAAGTACATTGGAATTCCGGTGCGTCTCGACCGGCCCGTTCCACCCAGCCCCGTGCGACTCGCCATGAACGTCCTATTTGCTGCTGCCGAAGTCGCCCCTTTGGTGAAGACCGGCGGTCTGGCCGATGTCGCCGGCGCACTCCCTCCCGCCCTGCGCGCCGCGGGCCACGATGTGCGCGTGGTGATGCCGCGTCATCGTTCGTTGCGTGAGCAGGGCGTGAAGCTGACGGGGCCGATCGCCGCCTCGTTTGTGAGTGCCGGAGATCGGCTCGAGGAGCTGCGCATATGGTCGCTGGCGGAAAGCGACACTCCCATCTATCTCCTCGATATCCCCGCAGCCTTCGAGCGAGCGGCAATCTACGGCGACGGAGACGACGATCGTCGCTACATCCTCTTCGCGCGCGGCGTGTTGGCGCTCATGCAGCACTTGCGAGAGGTGGAACAGTGGCAGCCGCAGGTGGTGCATAGCCATGACTGGCACGCGGCCCTGGTGCCTAACTACATCAAGGCATCGCTCGGGTACACCTTTGGGCACATCGCCACGGTGCACACGATTCACAACCTGGCTTACCAGGGCCAATTCAACCCGTTCACGCTGGCGCTGTCCGGGCTGGGAGAGGGCGGGCTCGTGGAGAACGGTTTCGGCCCTGGCATCGCCGGAAGCTTCAACTTCATGGCCCGCGGCATCGCCTACAGTGACATCGTCAGTACGGTCAGTCCGACCTACGCGCGGGAAATCATGACGGCCGAGTACGGCGAACGACTCGATGAGCTGTTGCGACGGCGTGGGGAGCGCGTGGTGGGAATCCTCAATGGGATCGACACTATGGTCAACAACCCCGCCACGGATCGGCACATCCCAGCGGCCTACAGTGCCGGTGTTCCGTTAGGCAAGACGCGGTGCAAGTTGGCACTGCAGCGAGAACTCGAGCTCCCCGAAGACTCGGAGATTCCGTTGCTCGGCATCGTCTCCCGCATGGTGGAGCAGAAGGGACTGGACCTGTTGGATGCCGTGGTGCCATGGATTGTGCGACAGACCAACGCACAGTTGGTCGTCCTCGGTTCTGGCCAGAAGCAACTGGAGGAGGTGTTCAGGCGCCACGCGCGAACGCATCCCACGCGTGTGGTCGCGCGGATTGGTTTCGATGCCTCGCTTGCACAGCGCATCTACGCCGGCACCGACGCGTTCCTCATGCCGTCACGCTTCGAACCCTGCGGCCTGGGCCAGATGATTGCTTTGCGCTATGGGAGCGTCCCGATCGTGCGCGCCGTGGGCGGACTCAATGACACCGTCAGCGAAGGACTCGAGGGGAACGGTTTTCGGTTTCATCCCTTCGATGCTGGCGAATTCATCGCGGCGATCGCCCGCGCGCTGACCGCCTACCGAGACCAGAAGGGATGGGCGCTCCTCCGAGCGCGCGGCATGCGGGAGGACAACTCCTGGGCACATGCCGCTCAAGACTACATCGAACTGTACAAGCGCGCCCGGCAAGCCATTGGACGCTGACCACGCGCTCATTCGGGCCGGCCGTCGCGCGGTGGTGAGAGTCAACGGCGTTCGCGCTGCCTCACGTGGTGGCCTCGCGATCCCGGGGCGTGGCGTGGGGACACTGGCGACTATTTGGGATGTTCAGTCCGTACGAAGCGCCGACATGGGATGGACCTGAGCGGCCCGCCTCGCCGGAATCCAGGCCGCCACTAGTGCCACTCCCGCGAGCAATAGTGCCGCCAGAGCAAAGGTCCACGCGTTCGACGAGCTCGCACCGATGAGGAATGATGCCAGGAGGCGCGAGATCGCCCACGCGGCAGGCATTCCGACGACCAAGCCCCAGAAGGCCAGTCGAAGCCCGAGTCGAACCATGAGGCCAACGACCTCCTGACGTCGCGCGCCAAGGGCAAGCCGCACGCCAATCTCTCGCCGTCTGGATGCCACGGCGTACGACACCACGCCGTACAATCCCACGCCCGCCAGCAGCAACGCGATCACACCAAACAGCGATAGTACCGTGCCAGCGACGCGCTGCGGCGCAAGGGACACGCCGAGCTGTTGCTCCATGGATCGTATCGCCGTCACCTGCCAATCCGGGGCCACGGACGCGACCTCCCTCCGGATGGCGTCCTTCAGCAGCAGCGGATCTCCACGCGTGCGCACATACACCACCATGCCGCGCAACTCCTCTCGGTCGCTCTGTTGCAGCGAGGAATAGTACAGGTAGGGCCGCGCCTCTTCCGTCAGCGACAGGTATTTCGCGTCCCGGGCCACACCGACGACCTCCATCCAGGGCCCTTCAGGACCGCGGGTGCTCACCCGCCTGCCTAACGCGTTCTGGCCTGGCCAGAAGCGCCGGGCAAATGCCTCGCTTACGACCACGGCGCCGGCCGCACCACGCCGGTCGGTGTCGCTGATCCCGCGCCCCAACCGGAGCGGCACCTGCATCGTTTCGAAGTATGACGGGCCAACGGTGTTGTAATGAAACTCCATGTCTTCACCATCGCCGCGCTGATAGCCGTCAATCGTGATACCACGGCGCGACCCGTCGATGCCAAGGGGCGTCGCTGACCCCCAGCTCACCCCCTGAACGCCCGGGAGACCGGACAGCTGCCGCTGAATGCGTTCCCCAGCCACGGACGCCGCAGCCGGAGCGGCAACATCCGGACGTGGTGTGGCGTCGAACAACAGCACACCGCTCGTAGCGAACCCCGGGTCGATCCGCGTCGCCGCGGTCAATGACCGGAGGAACAGCAGGGCACCCACCAGCAACAACGCCGACATCGCCATCTGGCCGCTGACGAGGAGTCCCTGCAGTGAGAGACGACGCCCGCGGACCATGGTGAGCACCGCATCGCCCTTGAGCATCCCGGTGACCTGCTGCCGCCCGGCGCGCAACGCCGGCGCCATCCCGAAGATCACGCCCGTGAGCACTGCCACCGCCAGCGTAAACCCGAACACTCGGCCGTCCAGGTGGAGATCGAGCGCGACACGCATGGGAAGGGGTGGTTCAAATGCCATGATGGCGCGGAGCGCCAGCCAAGCCAGTGCCGTGCCAGTCACCGCGCCAGCGCCAGCGACCAGGATGCTCTCCGTCAGTAGCTGCCGTGCCACCCGTCCACGCGAGGCACCTAATGACAAACGAATCCCCATCTCGTGCGCGCGCCGGGTCGATCGTGCCAGCATAAGCCCCGCCACGTTGGCGCAGCAGACAAGTAGAACGAGGACCAGCGTCCCCATCAGGAGGCCGACAAAACCGAGCACCGGGCCGGCCACCTGCGGCGGGACGCGAGTCTCCTTCTCCGAGAGCACGGTCACGCGCCGCCCATGCGTGGTCACATCGAGCCACCAGTCGGGGTACGCGGCAGCCATGTTGCGGGCCACCGTGGCCATGCCCGCCGACGCACGAACCACCGTCGTGCCCGACGCAAGCCGCCCGACAAGGATCAGCGATCGGCTTCCTCGGTTCGTCAGGTGGTCGCGTGGCACGCCAATCAGTTCCCCCGCCGTAATCGGCACCCACACACCAATGTCCAGTCCTCGAATGGCTCCCGCATAGCCTGCAGGTGCAACGCCGATGACGGTGAACGGCCGGCCGTTGAGACGCACGCTCGTACCCACCACCGACGCGTCCCCACCGAATCGCTGGCGCCAGAGTCGGTGGCTCAGGATCGCGACAGCGGCCGGAGCACCCACTCGCCCCTCGTCAGAAACAAAGAACCGGCCATGCGCTGGCGTTACACCCAGGACTTGGAAGTAGTCCGCGGACACCAGCTCCACCCCGTCGTTCTGCATCTCGTCACCGTCGCCAATTCCGACGGGGTTGAACGTCACCGCCGCCAAGCCGGAAAAAAGCGTCGTCTGCTTGCGGAACTCCTCGAAATCGGGATAGGACGACGAACCATACGGTGGGCCACTGAAGTCGCTCGTGAACACCTGCACGACTTCCTCCGGGGCGCGCACGTGTGGCGGTGGGCGCAGGAGCACGGCATTTACGATGGAGAATACGACGGTGTTGCCCCCAATCCCTATGGCCAGCGTCAACACCGCCGCCAGCGTGAACGCAGGACTCCGAAGCAGCGAGCGCGTTCCGTACCGCACGTCGCGCAAGAGGCCGTCTACCGTGAACTCCCACCCGCCGCTCCTCGCATCCTCCTTGATGGCCTCAATGCCCCCAACCTCCACCCGCGCCCTGCGCAACGCTTCGGCGCGCGACAGTCCCTGCTGCATGTGACGCTGCGCGCTCAACTCGATAAAGTGCGTGACCTCGTCCGAAAGGTCGCCCTCGAACTCGTTCCGCTTCAGCAACGTGCGAAGTCCGCTCCGTAGCGTGCGCCAGAAAGACATCGTCAAGCCTCCAGAAGTCGGGCAATCGCGCCACTCCGTCGCTGCCAGTCCCGCGTCTCCTCCTCCAGTCGCTTGCGACCCTTCGCCGTCAAGCGGTAGTACTTCGCCCGCCGGCTGTTCTCCGTGTCTCGCCACTCCGACTGTACCACACCGTCCCGTTCGAGCCGACGGAAGGCCAGAATCAGCGATCCGGGATTGACACGAAAGACGTCGCGCGAGACTTGCTCGATTCGCTTGGCAACGCCAAACCCGTGCATCGGTTCCAGGCTCAGCGTCTTCAGGATCAGCATGTCCAGCGTGCCTTGGATGACGTCGCTGCTCTCGTCAGTCATGGAGGTCTATGGCAATAGGCTCGGCATTACGTGCTCTTGGCAACCAAGATGAGTGGTCTCCTCTTGGTTGACAAGAGGTCTCGCGCCGACGAGTCGCCACGACCCAGCCATTCGTACTCGACGACTCTTGTCGAAGGCGGGACGAAGCCTAGCTTGGGATACGCCGCGCCCCGAGGCGCGAACTACCCGAGGGATCACGCATGGATCGACGGTTGATGCTCGAGTGGCTGGTCGCGACGGGGGGACTGGCGGCCATCAAGCGACTGTCGGCAGATGAGTTGGCAGAGTTCGGTGCGCGCCTGCACATGCGAGGGGACGCAGGCGCGGCGGAGCTCCTCCTCTCACCGGATGAACTGCGTACGGTGACAGCTGTCGCTGAGTGCATCATTCCCGCGACCGAGACCCCCGGGGCAACGGAGGCCGGTGTGGCTGCCTTCGTGAATGTGATGCTGTCCGACTGGTACCCGGCGCCGGATGCCGAGCGGTTCCGCGTGGGGTTGCGCGCCCTGGATGACCTGAGCCAACGGCGTTTCGGTGCGGCCTACGCAGATGCAACCGCATCCCGGCAGGTCGAACTCGCGCAGGAACTGGACGGCGAGGTCGCGGCGTTGCGACGCCGAGATCCGGGTGCCGCGGCGGCGCACTGGTTTGCCACGCTCAAGTTCCTGACGGTCTGGGGGTACTGCACTTCAGAGGTGGCCATGCGCCAAGTGCTCAAGAGTTACCCCCGTGCCATGCGATATGACGGCGCCGCGCCTGCGAGGTTGCCCGGATGAGCCATGCACAGGGACCGCGCGCCTTTGACGCCATCGTGATCGGATCGGGCATATCGGGCGGTTGGGCCGCCAAGGAGCTCACCGAACTCGGATTGCACACCTTGGTGCTGGAGGCAGGGCGGCCGATCGATCCCCTCACGGACTATCACGAGCACGTGCCGCCCTTCCAGATGCGCTTCCGGGGGCTGGGCGACCGGCGGCACACCGAGGCGCGGCAGCAGGTGCAACACCACTCTACCTCGTACGACGAGCTCAGTCACCAGTTTTGGACCGACGACGTCGACAACCCGTATAGCACGTCCGAGACCAGGCGCTTCGACTGGCTCCGCGCACGCCAGGTCGGTGGAAAATCCATCATCTGGGGACGCCAAGTCTATCGTTGGAGCGACTTGGACTTCGAGGCCAACCTCCGCGAAGGCGTCGCCGTCGACTGGCCAATTCGCTATGCCGACATCGCGCCATGGTACGATCGCGTCGAGCGATACATTGGCGTGTCCGGTCAGGCCGAGGGCTTGGCGCACCTGCCGGACATGCAGTTCCAGGCCCCAATGCCGTTGAACGTGGCGGAACAACACGTCCGCGCGAGTATTGCCCAGCGATACAAGGGCGCGCGCCTCATGACCATCGGTCGCGTGGCCACGTTGACCGAAGCGCTCCTGGGTCGCCGTCCCTGTCACTACTGCGGGCCCTGCCATCGCGGCTGCGCAACGCGCTCATATTTCTCGTCGCTCAACTCAACGCTCCCAGCGGCCGAGGCAACTGGTCGCATGACGCTGCGCCCTTGGAGCGTCGTGCGTGCACTCACCTTCGACCCCGCGCGCAAACGAATCACAGCGGTGCAGGTGATCGACGCGCAGTCCGGTCAAGAGATCGAATTCACGTCGCGTGTTGTGTTCCTCTGCGCATCGGCCATCGAGAGTGCCCGCATCTTGCTCAACTCCGCGTCCCCGGCCTTTCCGAACGGGCTGGCGAACACCAGCGATCAGGTGGGCCGGAACATCATGGACCACATCAAGTGGGGGGGAGCGTCGGGAGAGTTCGCCGAGTGGAGTGACAAACGCGTGGTAGGCAATCGCCCAAACGGCGTGTACGTCCCGCGCTTCAGGAACGTCACCTCGAAGCACGCTGACTTTGTGCGCGGCTATGGATTTCAGGGCGGCGCCGGTCGCTCGGCGTGGGAAGGCGCCGACCAGCAACAGGGAATCGGGACCGACTTCAAGGCGCGCCTAACGCGGCTTGGCCCGTGGAATATGTCGCTGGGCGGCTTCGGTGAAATGCTCCCCAATCCACAGAACCGCGCCACGATCCATCCGACCCTCAAGGACAAGTGGGGCATTCCGGCACTCCACATCGAGGCCGGGTGGAGCGAGAATGAGCTGGCGATCCATCGCGACATGAACGTCACGGCGTCGGAGCTGCTCGAGGCGGCGGGCGCCAGGAACATCCGTCCGCGGACCGATGGGCCCAGCACGGTGGGCAACACCAACCATGAGATGGGAGCGGCGCGTATGGGCCGCGACCCGCGGACTTCAGTCTTGAACGCGCAGAATCAGGCGTGGGATGTGCCCAACCTCTTCATGACGGACGGAGCCTGCATGACATCCAGCGCGTGCCAGAACCCGTCGTTGACCTATATGGCGCTGACGGCGCGTGCCGCGCACTTTGCTGTGGACGAGATGAAGCGGCAGAACCTCTGACGCGCAGCCTCAACATTCGCTAATGTACGGCGCAACCGGCTCCATTGGCGCAGTCCAGCATTCGCTGGTGGCGGCCGTTTGGGCCGCGCACGGTGAACGATTCACGCGACGCCGACATGACCGCACTCCAGGACAAGTACCCGGACGACTACTCGCATTGCTATGGATGCGGGCGCCTGAATGCCAACGGTCTGCACATCAAGTCCGAGTGGCATCACGGCGAAGGGATCGCGCGCTTTCTCCCTGCGGCGCAGCACATGGCTATGCCGGGTTTCGTGTACGGCGGCCTGGTGGCGTCGCTTGTGGACTGTCACGCGATGGCCACGGCCGCTGCGGCGTCGATGGTTGCAGCTGGTGAAGTCCCCGGGGAAGACCCCACGCGCCGCTTCGTCACCGGCTCCTTGCAGGTCGACTACGTGAAGCCGACGCCGATGGGTGTGGAACTGACCCTGCGTGCGCGCGCCGTGGACGTTGGCGAACGGAAGGTGCGGGTGGCGGTGGAAGTATTCGCCGGTGACGTGGTGTGCGCGCGCGGGTTGGTCACCGCGGTGCGCTTGCCCGATACGATGGCAAGCCGGCGCGCGGCGACCTGACCCACCCCACGGCGTTCAGCTGCGGTCGTAGAACGGCGGCGGCTCGATCCCAAGCGCGCGCAGGTACACATACCCCTGCCCGCGGTGATGGACTTCGTTGTCTACCACGTAGAGAAGCAGGTCAACCACCGGCATCTTCCACTGGCCGAACGCCGTCTTCACTTCCTGGAAGCGCTCCAGCGGAATCTTGGGGAAGAGCTGGTCCAACTGCGCCGTGGTTTCATCCCACAGTTTCAGCACTTCGGCATGCGACGTCGCCTTCGATTCCGCGAACTCCCACTTGTCGGTGATGATGCCGTTCAACGTGGGCGTGACCATGCCCAGCATCTCGTTGGATAAGGCACCGAACGTGCGCATCCCGCCCAAGGAGAACGAAAACAACTGGTCTTCCGGAAATGCGGCGATGGCGCGGCGCGACAACCGGCGATGCGCCTGCCAATGCGCCAAAAACTGCTCCGGCGTGATGACAACGGATGGGTTTGTGTCTGGCATGCGTAACCCTCTCGAGGCGAACGGTAAGCGAAAATGCCCTAGATTCGGTGTCTGTTCGGCATCATTCTAGGAGTCACGCGGCAGTGGCGCAAGACGGCGAATTCCATCAACCAGAGCGCCACGGATTCCCGCCGGGAGGGACGGACCGGGCGCGTCCGCTACTCCACGAGCGTGTGCCGGATTGCATAACGAGCGATGTCAACATAGCTCGACAATCCGGTTTTTTCGCGAATGCGGCCGAAGTAGGTGGCGACTGTCTTGTCGCTCAGATCCAGTTCGCCGGCGATTTCCTTGATGGTCCGACCCAGTGCAATGCGCCGGAAGACATCGAGCTCGCGTTTTGACAGGAGATGATGGGGCAGTGATGATCCACCTTTCCGCATTTCAGCCGCGAGATCGGTGGCCGTCTCGGGATGCATGTAGGTACCGCCAGACGCAACAGCGCGGATGGCGGTGACCAGATCGTCTGCCGCGCGATGCTTGTGGATCACTCCGCTGGCCCCCGCCTTCATCGTCTCCACCACATACGCGGTCTCGGTCAATGCGGTCACCACCAGGACGGGCGTGGCCTCCGAGTGCGCGTGAATCGTCTTGATGACGTCCACCACGCCCGGGCCAGGCATCCGAATATCCAGCAGGATCAAGTCCCAGGTGCCTTCGCGAGCGCGTTCAATCACCGAGCTGGCGTCACTCGCCTCCACGATCTCCAGCCCCTCATACTCGTCATTCAACAACTCGCGAAGGCCGCGCCGAGTGATCTCATGGTCATCGGCGATCAGAACACGCTGCAGCGTCGTCATAAAGCGTCAGGCTGATAGGAGTGTTCTTTCGGAATGCGGACGGACGCCACCGTCCCTCGCGGCATTGCGCGCGAAATCCGCACGCCGCCGCCATGCGTCGCAGCGCGTTCACGAACACCCAGGAGCCCCAGCGACTGCCTGCCGTCGGGCTTCGAGTCGGAGACGCCCACGCCGTCATCGATGACATCCAGCAGCCAGTCCTGTTCACTGGCATCAAACGAAATGCTGACCGACGACGCGAAGGCGTGTCGCGCGATGTTGGTCAGCAGCTCCTGCAGAATACGAAACAGTGACGTCGCAACCTCAGGCCCGGGACTGCCCGCCGTTCGCAGATCGACGTCCACACTAACTCCGACCTTGGTCGCAAAACGTCGGGCTTCATCGCGAATCGCGGCCGAGAGTCCGAGCGTATCCAACGCCATCGGACGCAGGTCCACCGCGATCCCATGCATCGTCGTCACGATGTCGTCCACCATCTGCTCGGCTTCCGTCAGCCGCACCAGCACGCTCGGGACATCCACCGGATGATCCTGGATACGACGCCCGATCCAGTGGAGGTCCATCTTCAAGGGCGTCAGCAGCCGCCCGAATTCGTCGTGTATTTCCCGGGAGATGCGCGTTCGTTCTTCTTCGACGACCTGGTTCATCCTCGCCGTCAGGTTCCGCATCTGCGAGTCGCGTTGTAACAACTCGGTGTTGCGTTTGCGAATCTCCTCGTCGCGCAGCCGGTCCATGGTGACGTCCCGGCAGATCGCGGCAACGGCCGTCGCGCGCCCCGTCGCATCGTTCAACTGGCAGGCGACCACGGAGACCGTAACTCGTGAGCCGTCGTCGCGGAGGCAAACCATGTCCGACGCGACGGCATCGAAGCGTTGCCGGACCAGGAACGCGCTGCGCCGGACATCCACGGATCCCGACGCCTCCTCCGTGTGCACCACATCCTTGACGTATTGACCGACGGCGGCTTGGGCCGGGACGCCGAAAATTCGCGCGGCACCACTGTTCCAGCTCGTGATGACGCCATCGAGCGTCATGCTGATGATGGCGTCGCTGGACGCCTCGACGATCGCTGCGTGTCGCCGGTGCAGTTCATCGGCCCGATGACGCTCGAGCGCTTCCTTCGCGCGAGCATCCGCGTAATTGATGGCCCGTCGTAGATTGTCGGTCTGCAGGACGCGTTTGGGGATGTAGTCCTGCGCTCCCGCCCGGACGTACTCCAGGGAGACCTCGTCCTCTTCCCGACCCGTCAGCACCACGATCGGGATGGAACCGGAGTGCGCATGGACGGCATTGAAGCACTCCATTCCCGAGGCGTCCGGCAGCCCCAGGTCCAACAGGATGACATCCACGCTCTGACTCGAGAGCTGCAACAGTGCGTCCGCCACACTCGCCACGTTCATCAGCTGATCCGGAGGCGTTGCTGTCTGGAACAGCAGTTCCTGGATCAGGAAGGCATCCGCGGGATTGTCTTCAACCAGCAGAATCCGGCGAGCGGTACGTTCGGCGGTGACCATCAGGGCAGCTTAACGACGGTGAACCAGAAGTTTTCCACCGATCGGACGATCTCCTGAAAGGCATCGAGTCCGACTGGCTTGGTGATGTAGCAGTTCGCACCGAGTTCGTAGCTCCGCACGATGTCGGCGTCGGCGTCCGAGGAGGTGAGGATGACCACGGGAACGCGCTTCAACTCCTCCCGACCCTTCACGACGGCCAGCACCTCCCGCCCGTCCATCTTTGGGAGGTTCAAGTCGAGAAGAATGAGGTCCGGGGTCTCTCGACGTTCATGCGGTCCCTGCTTCAGCAGGTAGTTGACGGCGTCTTCGCCGTCGATGGCGATGGAGATATCCACCCGTAACTTGCCGCTCTCCAACGTTTCGCGGGTCAGGTCAGAGTCCCCCGGATTATCCTCGACCAGGAGCACCCGTATCGGGCGGACTTCGGTGCGATTCATAACGTTGGAACCGTGGGGAGGGTGAAGTGAAACGTCGTGCCGACATGCGGCTGAGACTCCAGCCACATCGTGCCGCCATGCCGCTCGACGATTCGCCTGGCGATCGAAAGCCCTATGCCACTGCCCGGGTAGCGTCCCCGCTCATGTAGTCGCTGGAACATCTGAAACACACGCTCAGCATATCGCGGATCGATCCCGATGCCGTTGTCGCGCACCGAGAATTCCCACCGGTCCGCCGTCCTCAACGCACGCACCACGACGTGGGGCGTGGCATCCGAACGAAATTTGATGGCGTTGCCGATCAAGTTCTGGAACAGCTGAGCGAGCTGGACCTCGTCTCCCATGACCGTCGGCAAGTCGGCACCTTCGATCACCGCACCAGTCTCCACGATCAGGCGCTGCAGGCTCCGGGACACGTTCTCGACGACTGTCGCCACCGAGACGGGGGTCAAAGGCCTTTGTTGCAGGCCCACACGAGAGTACGCCAGCAGGTCGGACACCAACTGTTGCATCCGGCGGGCGCCGTCGGACGCGTAGTGAATGTAGGTATCTGCCTTCTCGTCCAGCCGCCCCTTGTACCGGTCAGCGAGGAGCTCGGTGTAGTTGGCCACCATTCGCAGGGGCTCCTGCAGGTCGTGCGAGGCAATGTGGGCAAACTGCTCGAGTTCCGCATTGCTGCGCCGCAGCTCAGCGTCCCGACGGACGATTTCCGAGATGTCCCGAACGATGGAGGAAGCGCCAACGACTTCATTCGCCGCGTTGCGAATCGGTGACACCGTCACCGACACATCCACCTCTGGCCCGGCCTTCGTGCGACGCCGCGTCGTGAAGGGCTCCACCCGTTCATTGCGACGGATACTCGACAGAATGCGCGCCTCTTCGTCGGCCAAACGATCAGGCACGAGCAACATGATGTGCTGCCCGATGACCTCGGCGGCCGAGTATCCGAACAGACGTTCGGCGGAGCGATTCCAGCTGGTGACAATACCGTCGAGGGTCTTGGAAAAGATCGCATCGAGCGACGATTCGACGATTGATGCCAGCCGCTCCTGAGCGGCGATGGCGCGCTTCCGCTCCGTGATGTCGATGACCGACGCGAGGATGACGCTGCCCTCGGCCGTCTGCATGGGACTCAATCCGATTTCGACCGGCACCTCGCTGCCGTCGGCGTGCTGGCCGAAGAGCTCGCGCCCCGCGCCCATCTGTCGCACGCTCGGCGCGGCGAAGAAGCGCCTAACGTCTTCTGCGTGCTGTGTGCGAAGACGCTCGGGAAGGAGGCGTCCAACGGGCTGGCCGACGAGCTGGTCGCGGAGGTAACCGAACAGTACTTCGGTCTGACGGTTGACAAAGACAATCGTGCCAGAGCCGTCGACCACCAGCATCGCGCTGGGTGCCGCTTCCACTACGTGCTCGAAGGGCGGGGTGAAGCGGGTGGCTTCGTCCGCGAGGCGCGACATCACTCGCCTTCCCGCGCGGCGAAATGCGAGTCGCCACCGGAAACAACAATGCATCGCGTAGTGCGAGGCTGGCGCCGTTCCTCCCGAAGTGCCACCTCCTCCGAAACACGGCGTGGCCCAGGACTGCGAACTGGCTTTTGCACGACTCACCGCCTCCGTCGATCGTTGTTCCCACCCCCACCAAGCGGAACAATACCGACATTACCTGCGAAAGATCAAATGCTTTTTGTTGGACGAGACGGCGCCACACGCCAACCCAAGGCGCGAGTTAAGACGCGACTAATGATGGAGCTTTTGCTCCGTACCGGGATGAACCACAAAGCCATGTTCGCCGCGTCGCTTCGCGCAGTACATCGCTTCATCCGCGGCAGACAGGAGGCCAGCCAGGTCCTCTGCCGCCGTCGGGTAGAAGGCGATCCCAACACTCGCGGCGATGGGCAGTGTCTGCTCGCCTCTCGCGTAGGGTTCGTTGAGTCGATCCAGGATGCGCGAGGCGACTGTGGTCGCTGATGTGGCGCCGTGTGTGTCTTCCACCAGAATCGCAAATTCGTCACCGCCCAATCGAGCAACCACGTCGGAAGGTCGCACGCATTGTCCAAGGCGGTGTGCGACTTCGATAAGAATCGCGTCCCCGACGTGATGTCCAAACTGATCGTTCACCGGCTTGAAGCCATCGAGATCGATGTACAGCAGGGCGAACTGGCTGCGGTGCCGCTTGGCCCGTGAGAGGAGTCGCTCCGCGTGGTCACGAAAGGCAATCCGATTGGCGAGTCCAGTCAGCAGGTCGTGGTGGGCCAAGCGAGTCAATTCCATCTCCGCTCGCTTTCGCTCGCGTGCGTAGCGGATTGCCCGGTGCAACAGCTGGCCATCGATCCGACCTTTGACGAGATAGTCCTGCGCGCCCGACTGCACCGCTTGCAGGGCAAGGTCTTCACTCTCCAATCCACTCAGCACAATCAGCGGACTCCCTGGCGTCTGTCGCGCTAGGCGGCGGACGCAGTCGAGACCCGCGGCGTCGGGCAGGGACAAGTCAGTGATCACGATGTCGACGGAGTGATGCTGGAGGAGTTCGACTGCGTCATGCAGTCGCGTAGCGCGCTCGATCCGGTAGTCTCCGGCATCCGCCAGGTACTCACAGATCAGGGCACCGTCGCCGTCGTTGTCCTCGATCAGGAGGGCCGTGCAGGACGTCGGCGTGTGGTGACGACTCGTTTGATCGGCCACCGGCGCGTCGACTTGGCGAACGGCCGCGAGCAGCTCATCCTCGTCCCAGGGCTTTCGCATCACCGAAATGACTGACGGGGTGTGGCGACACCCTTGGACCAGATCGAGTTCGTCGGCCCCGGTGAGCAAGGCGAACTTCGTCTCCGGACTCGCCGGTGCCATCCGGTCGATGAGTTCCAGGCCACTCACCCCCGGCATCATCAGGTCCGTGATCACGAGCGAAAAGCGGTTGTGCACCGACGACTGGAGCGCGGCCGCGGCCGACGTGACCCAATCTGAACGGTACCCATATGAATTGAGCAGTCGCGCGATTCCTCGAGCGACTGCAGGTTCATCATCGACAATCAGGATCCGAGTCGACACGTGCGCTCCACCGCTTTCCAGTCAAGTATCGGCACGGCCGTGCCGTGAAGTTATCGCGCGTCGGTGAGCGCGTCGCCTACGATCTGGGTGAGACTTTCCGGCGTGAACGGTTTTCGCAGCAGTGCGAATGGCGTCCCGAAGGTTCCGTGCACACGCATCATGGCGTCGGGATGTCCGGAGACGAGGATCACCTTCAAGTCCGGGCGCTCGGCGAGGAGTCGTAGCCCCAGGTGTGGGCCGCTCTCCTTGTGCAGGACCACGTCGGCGATGAGCAGTGAGATGCTGGGGTCTTCGAGGAGGTGAGCATCCGCCTCCTCCGCCGTGGCCGCCACCGCCACACGATATCCGTGCCTAACGAGGACCTTCCTGGCGAGCTCGCGCAGGGAGGCGTCGTCCTCCACCACCAGGACTTTCCGGCCACCACCCGGCGCCGGTGTGCGTTTGGACACCGGCTCGGGTCCGCGCACGCCGTCGTCGGCCAGGTGAAAGTGCAGCGCCAGGCTCGTGCCCTGGCCCACCGTACTCTCCAGGCGAATGTATCCACCGGCCTGCCCGACGATGTCATGCACCATCGCCAGCCCCAAACCCGTACCGCGGCCGGGCTCCTTGGTCGTGAAGAAGGGCTCGAAGGCCTGGCGTTGAACCTCCGCGGTCATGCCGACGCCTGAGTCGGCCACCGTGAGTACCACCACTGGCCCAGTGGCACGGTCCCGAAGTCCGCAGGCAGACGGATGGTCCGGGCCAATGCGGCAGGTGCTGATGGACAAGGTCCCTCCCATGGGCATGGCATCCCGCGCATTCACCGCCAGGTTCACGATGATCTGTTCGAGCTGACCTCGATCCATGAGCACTCGGCACGGTTCGGGGCACACATCCACGGCGAACACGATGTCTTCAGGCATCAGGCGTTGGAGCATCGTACTCAGCCCGTCCACCACTTCGTTGACGTCCGCGACCGTTGGCGTCATGCCCTTCTTTCTGCTGTAGTCCAGCAATTGCCGAGTGAGCACCACGGCCCGTCCGGCGGCAGCGCGGATCGTCGCCACGTCTTCGCGGCACGCGTCCGTGGGGTGCAGCTCGGGGAGCATCAGGTCGCAGTATCCCAGAATGATGGTCAGCAGGTTGTTGAAGTCGTGGGAGACGCCACCCACGAGGCGCCCCACCGTCTCCAGCTTCTGCGCCTGCAGGAACTGCTCCTCCAGCTTGTGATGGTTGCTGCTGTCGATCGACGCCGCCACGCAACGCGCCGGCTCCCCAAAGGCGCCTGGCAGCAGCCTTCCCGCCGACGTGACCCATCGCGTGGACCTGTCGGCCAGGAGGACACGATGCTGAATCGAGAAGTGCCCGTCCGACGACATGGCGCGTCGCAGCGCCTCAATGAAGTGGCGACCATCGTCTGGGTGGAGCCGCTTCACGAGGGCATCGAGCGTCTCTTCGTCATCGGCACTCATGCCATAGTGCGCGCGGGCGAGTGGCGACATGCGGAGGGCGCCCGTCGAAAACTCGAGGTCCCAGATCCCGACATTTGCGGTCTCGAGTGCCAGCCGGATGCGCTCCTCCGCGCAGCGAAGTGCCGTCAGCTCCGCGCTCGCATCCGTGATATCGATGCCCGAGCTGAGCGTGCCGATGTGATTGCCTTCCTCGTCGCGGACCGCGGTGTGGTGCCACTCGATCAGCCGTTGCGAACCATCACGGGCAATGAGGGTGCACTCCGTTACCACCACCGGATCGCGCAGCAGCCCTGCCAGAGTTCCGCTCTCGGCGTCCAGGAATTCCGGTGGCACGCAA
>JBGAJQ010000046.1:21688-41149 GCA_044224875.1 Gemmatimonadaceae bacterium
CCAATTCGTCCCGATCAGCTCCTCAGCGGACCAGCCCAGCACGTCGCAGGCTCGCCGGTTCACCAGCGTGATCCGGCCGGACGCATCCACAGCTACAACCATGGCATGGACAAGGTCCAGCAGTTGACCTGGCACGGACCACAGCACGCCATCGTCGAGCGGTGGGCTCCCGCCGTCCTCCCGACGAGTTCCTGCTCGATCGTGTCGGCGCGCGCGGATCGAGGCGATCTGTCGCTGGCTCTCCGGCATCCTGGTCAGATCGCGGACCAGTCCAAGGAGCGCGGGTTCGCCGTACCAATCGAAGGGCAGGACGCGCACTTCACAGGTCCGCTTGGCCCCTCGTCGCGTCAACCCGACCTCAAAGGGAACGCCCAGGATCGCGTGGGGCTCGAGCATGGCGCCGACCACTTCATCTCGTGATCGCCCAAGAAGTTCGATGGCGGCATCGTTCACGAAACGCACGAAGCCGTCAGTGCTCGTCACCACAATGGCGTCGGGAATCGCCGCGAACAGCCGGCTGAGCTGACGTTGCTGCTCTTCGGTTCGTGACGCCTTGACGACCTGCCAGACACTTCGCGAAAAGAGGCGGCCCTTCGAATCGGCCTTGGAAATTGCCTCGTAGGCACCGGACCCCAGTGCGTGCTGCCGAAAGATCTCATCCACGCTCCCCGAGACCACGATGACCGGAGCGTCGCCGGCTATGTCACGGATCTGGGACAGCGTCGAGAGGCCAGATGAGTCGGGCAACTCGAGGTCGAGCAACACGGCGTCTACCGCGCATCCTTCCAACGTCGAGATCGCCTCGGAAAGGCTCGTGACGTGGAGCAAGTCAAACGTGGAAGTCGGCTCGTCGGACAGCCGTTCGCGAGCCAACATTGCGTCGCCGGGGTTGTCTTCGACGAGCAGGATACGTGGCCGCTCTGGAAGCCCATCGCGGTGCGTAAGCCGGAGCGCGCGTGCGGGTTGCGTCACGACACCACCTGGTGTTGGAGCCCGCACGCCGCCACCGCCCGGTGGTCCGGTCGTCGACGATTTGAGGGGACTTGGGATTGACCCATGACGCGGTGTGTGAATGCTCTCATGAACGCGCCTCCCGGTTCGCTGGGAAAGTGGTGCATAGAGATTATCGACGCCGCCGGCCCTGACCCAAGCCAATATTACGCCTAACGGTGTCGGACGATTTCTGACAATCTCCGAATCACGTTCAGGTACGGACGTGTTTATTCGACGACACGTGGCGTCGTGCGGCAATACGCCCGCCGGGATCCGCGGAATACTGGACGCGTCGCAGTGCCGGTGGCCCGGCCCGCGCCCTCGGCGGTGCGGTGACGAGGGGTTCGACGTCGACTCCGCTCGTTGGGCGCGGCACCAGCGCTGTCATCCGGTGCCAAGGTCAGCCAACGCAATGGGGAGATCACAGCGACCTTCGTTGCGATTGCGGACTGACGTCGTCGACGCACGCAATCATGGTTAGGCACCACGCGACGCCCGCCGGCAGCCACAACGAACCACGCGTTCGTCCCGCGCTGTTTCATTGCAGCTCCATCGCAACGTATCAACAGAGGAACCACCATGAAACGAAACAATGCACTCGGTGCCGCACTCGTCTGCGCGCTGATCGGTTGCGAGAACACGCCGGCCGGCGCACCCGTCGCGCCTGGACCCGCCCCCGCGGCCAGTGTGGCGTTCACCAGCTTCCAGTTCACCAAAATACCGCCGCAACAGTCGTTCATTCCCGTCACCTCGCCCCGTCCAGCACTCGATATCCTCACCTTCCAGATGAACGCGACCCAGGCGACAGGCATCATCGTGAAAGACCTCGCCTTCATGATTTCCGGTAGCCTGCAAATCGGTGCACTCACCAGGTATCAACTCTTCTACTATCCCAAGGGACTGAACAAGCCGGGCGTCCTCGTCGGCACCAACAACGGATCGAACTGGTTCCCGCCGGGCGGAAGCCCCAGCAGCTTCATCCGCTTCACCCTCGCCAAGCCGTTCCCGATCGTGAAAGACCCGTTCATCGCCAAGTTCGTGCTTCGCGCCGACGTCGTTGGTCCCGGCACCTACTTCTTCTACGCGTCAGCTCAAACGATGCTGCTGAACGTGAACGGAGTGGACGAAGACGTCACGTGGGTCGGCGGTGACTTGCCGCTCCGCGGCGACCAATCCACCGTGAACTGAGCCATGCATAACGAGGGCGACCGCATCCGGCCGCCCTCGTCGTCTCTCCCTGGTGGCGATCGGATAACCCACGCATCGCCGGCAACCACCCGGCTACCGCGCGCCAAAGACTTTCATTCCTCCTGCGGGAAACGGCGCCCGTGTGACCTTTGCTCCCCGGCGGATTCGGGTCTCCCGACCGCGCAAACGCCGACAAGTGCGTCATCATCTGCGCCGACAGTGCCTCCCGTTCCCCGCGGGTATGCGAGGCAAACGAGGCACTGTAGTAGCTGGGTCCGAAATTCCCGAACACGAACGGCAGATTCATGCCGTGCATGGCGCCAATCAGCGTGCGCCAGGGTTCATCCTGGCCCGCCCATTCGAACCGGCTTGCGTACATTTGACTGCTGCGACGCCAGCAACGCGCGCGTGCCTTCGATGAGCCCCGTCACCACTTTGCTGCTCGGGGCAGAGGCTGCGGCAAAGTCCTCGGCGCTCGCGATCGCTGGCTGGAGAACTGCCGACAGCGCTAGGCTGCCAGGATGCTCAGGATCGTAGCCCAGCATCATGCGAAAGCGATCGGCATCGGAAATCCGATACGTCCCCTGCACGAAGAACTTGCCTTCCTCGGCAGCTTCACCAATCCAGAGCGGTAGGGCTTGGTAACGCCCTTCGCGAACGGCCTGCTCCGGTTCCTTGGGAATGACGATCCCATCGGCGCTCTCGAAGCCCGAATTCGGCAGCGTGTGGGCCGCTTTCACCAACGCCTCGGCGGGACGTGACCTGAGGTAGTCGCGCGCCCATTCCGTCCCTCGTTCAGCGATGAGCCGAGATGCCGCAGCGGTGTTCGCGGCTGATCCATCGTTCAGCAGCAGGTGTTTGATGACATCGTTCGCGTATTCGTGCCTGGCCGACACCGGTGCCGTCCGAATGGCACCGCTCAGCGCCACCACCCGATGGAACAACCCCGTGGCGAGTGGCGACATCATCAGGCCGAACGCGTTCACCGCACCTGCGGACTGCCCCACCAGCGTGATGTTCTGTGGGTTGCCACCAAACGCGTGGGCGTTGTTGCGTACGAACTCCAGCGCCTTGATGATGTCGAGCAAGCCAAGGTTCCCTGCCCGCGGATCCAATCCAGGGTGCGCGAACCAGCCAAACACGCCCAGCCGATAATTCAGCGTGACAACGACGGCATTGGTCCCACGCGCCAGTCGCGCGCCGTGGTAGAGTGGATCAGCGGTGTACCCGCTCACGTTCGCGCCGCCATGGACGAACACAATCACCGGAAGGTCGACGGCGTCGGATGCGGGTCGCCAGATATTCAGCGTTAGGCAGTCTTCGGAGCCGACCGGCTGCCCGAAGGCCTCGGCCACACTCAACCCAAATGCTTGTTCGTGCAGGCCCGGCCCCTGGAACCCACCGATCTGGACGCAGGACCGTCCAAAGCGATCAGCACGGCGAGTCTGGCTCCACGGCGCGGGGCTCTCCGGTGGCATCCAGCGACGGTCACCAGTCGGCGGTGCTGCGTATGGGATTCCGAGCCACGAGTCCGTTCCCAACGACGCGTCCCGCACCCCCTCCACCACACCAAACGAGGTGGTCCGCTGAAGAACCCCGAGCGCGAGGAGGAATGAGGCGACGGTTCCGTTCATCTGCCGGCGCTACGGTCGAGCCGTTGACACCGTGAATGGCACGGTGCCCACACTCGGCCCCCACGCCAGCTCCAACGAACCACGATTGCCACCTAGCGCCCGCAGCGTGATCGACAACTCCTCGACGAAGGTGGGCGCCGCCGTCAGGGGCATGGGCACACGCCCCAGGTCAAACGAGCCGTCGTACTGCGTTCCCCACTGACCCACTTGCTTGTTGACGATCAAGAACGTGCCATCGTGCGTGTGCTGTACCCACAGCGTGTACATGCCCGGTGGGATGGTGAGCGACCCCATGGTCAGCGCGCGAGTGGTGAACAGGTGTGTGGCATCATTGGCCCCGGCGCGCCACACCGAATCAAATGGCACCAGTGTGCCACCCCACACGCTCCGCTCACGCACATGCGGCCGACCGTAGTCGATCAAGACCATGCCCCCCGGCCCAAACGACGCTCGAGCCAGGTCCCGCACGGACAACACGCCGGTCGGCTTCATGCCGCTGGCAATCGACGCGATATCGATGCCGCCCGGCCCGCGTGTGGCCACCGCCTTGTTCGTCGTAAACGACCCGTCAACGAGCAACAGGCGATTGTTCGCGTCAAAGCGCAATCGCATGGCATACGGTGCGCCCATCAGTCGCAACGTGTCGCCACCGGCAGAGGCCAGACCTGCGAAGCCAAGGTTGCCCGTTGGCCCAAGGGCGGGCAGGGAATCGAGCACGCCTTTGGTCCCACGAGCCTGGGCCAGCAGTTCCATCGGCCCGTACACGAACACGGGAAAATTGATCAACGCCCCGGTGGCCGGAAACGCCCGGTGCTGTACGCTATCCGGAAAGACGATGTCGCGAACCGCCGAATCGGGGTAGATGCGAATGCGGAATTCCGACGGAGCGTTAGGCACCGGCGTGCCGTCGCCCTGCATGCGATGCAAGGTGGCGGTGGTTGGTCGCCCGTCCTTGCCCACGCTGACGTCGTACTGGATTCGCACCACGGCTGGTCCTGAGCGCTGAACCATTTCGCCGCGCATGGACGTCGCCGTACGCGTGGCGACGGTGTCCTTCCCGAGGCGATACACCAGGGATGCCGTCTGCGCGCCGAGAGTTGGTGCGGCGATCAGCGACAGCGCGAGCAGTCCGATTGACGAGCAGTGTGCAGCGATTCGCATGACGGAGGGGCTGGGGTGATCGAGGACCGCCCCCAGCCCGTCGTGCAACCGCTGGGTTCGTTCACTCGGCTTTCAAAACGTAGCCGACGCCGCGCACGGTGTGAACGAGTGGTGGCTCTCCCGGGTGCTCCAGCTTCTTGCGCACGTAGTTGATGTAAACGTCGACGATGTTCGTCGTCGGATCGAACTCCTGCTTCCAGACATTCTGCGAGATCTGTTCGCGCGTGACGGGAAGTCCGGTGTGCTTCAAGAGGTACTCCAGCAGCGCGTACTCCTTCTGCGTCAGGCTGATCTGCCGGCTGCCGCGCTGCACGTCCCGGGTCAGCGGGTTCATCGTCAGGTCCCCCACGCGAAGCATCGACTCCTCGGTGCGCAGGGCAGCACGTCTCAGGAGCGCGCGTACACGGGCCAGCAGCTCGTCGTAATCGAAAGGCTTGGCCAGGTAATCGTCGGCTCCGGCGTCCAGACCCGTGACCTTGTCCTGAACCGTGTCGCGCGCCGTCAACATGAGAATCGGATTGGTGAAGGCACGAGAGCGGAGCTCCCGCGCGACGACATATCCGTTCTTCTTTGGAAGTCCGATGTCGAGGATCAGCAGATCTGGACGCTGGTCCAGAGCGATCTCGAGCGCGACGTCACCGTCAGCAGCGGGGAGTACTTCGTATCCGTTTTCCGTGAGCGTGCGCTGCAGCACATCGAGGACTTCTCGCCGATCTTCGACGACCAGAATGGTTGCCATCTGCTCGCTCCTCTGGCGAGGGAGTTACATGAAACAAAATTGCGTGCCGGCCTCGTCTCGGATAGTGGGAAAGCGCCGAATTCTTGCGTCGTCGTCGGCAGCGGGAACTCCGATCGCATTGGTGATGAGCTGTGCGCTGCTGCCAGTGAATTGTGAGTGAATCGGTACAAATGTTGCTCCTCGCCGGGCAAAGTGTCCGGGTAGTGCCAGTGCTCCGGCGTCTGTGGTTTAAGGTGAGGAACTTCCAACACGAGTTTGTGTCGGAGTCTCCACAGGTGGGGTCTAGTCCAGAGAGTAAGCCCCAGCCAGATTCGATACGCCTTGTTCACTAGGGAGCTGGTGCGTCGAGTCGGCAATAATCTCTGGAGAAAGGGAAGAGGATGGACGTGCTTGTCATGCTCGAGGAGTCGCCCGACCACTCCGCGATAATGGCTCACGTGAACTCGGTCCCATCTCCGCTCAACTCTGAACGGCCAGCTCGCGACGTGGTCACGCTCTACGGTGACGCCACGCCCGAGTCGCTCGCGTTGGCGTTGGCGGCGGCGGTAGAGTCCAGGCGAGAACCAGCGGAACGATCGGACACGATTCGCCACCACGGGCAATGGCCGGAGCGCGGTGCGATTGGAGATGCGGCGTGGCGCGATGACGAAACGGGAGAACTCGTCACGCGCGACCTCACCATCCCGATCGACGCGATTCGGGAAACGGCGAATCACCTGCTGGACGAATGCGGAGCGTCAATTCGCCGACTGGTTGCGGGGCTGTCGATGCCCGACTGGCCGGAAGGCGCGCGCCGCGCCATCAGTTTCACCCTCACCCCGTACGCCATCCTTCCAGCCGGAGCCGGCGCCCGGTTCGATGCGCTGCTCGAAAGCTACCGGCAGGCGGACGGATACACGTTCGACAACGAAGGAGACTAAGACAAAGCCATCTTTTGTCTGCGTAACACCAAACGGGGTCGCCATCGGCGGCCCCGTTTTTCGTTATCCACCACTGCCGCGCAGCTTTTCGAGAGTCGGGGACTCTGATCGGTATCCCCTTTTCCTCGGCGGCCTCGTCCAAACTCCTCTTGACGGCCATGTCACAGAGCGACACGCTCTACCGACCAAACCACGTTCCAACGAAGCGAGGCACGCATCCATGAAGGAGTATCGGGCGGCTGACATCAGAAACGTTGCGGTGGTCGGACACGGCGCCAGTGGCAAGACCTCATTGGTCGATGCCATGGCCTTCGTGTCCGGCTCGAGTAAGCGACATGGTTCCATCAAAGAGGGAACCACGCTCACAGATTACACGCCAGAAGAGACCGAGCGCGGATACTCGATCAATCTGGGTTGTGCCTATGCGGAGTGGGCCGATGTAAAGCTCAACCTGATTGACACGCCCGGATACCTCGACTTTCAGGGGGACGCGGTGGCCGGCCTCTCGGCGGCCGACGGGGCACTCTGCGTCGTATCGGCGACGGCCGGCGTCGAAGTCGGAACCGAGAAGATGTTCCGACGTGCGGTCGAATGGCGCGACCCTGTGTTGTTCGTTGTGTCCATGATGGACAAGGAGCACGCGAACTTCGACCGCATCTACTCGCAGATCAAGGATCGCCTGACGTCCAAAGTCATCCCGGTAGAGATTCCCATCGGTGAGGGTCATGAGTTCCGGGGTGTGATCAACCTCTTTGCCAAGAAGGCATACCTCTACAAGCCGGGCGTGAAGACCGGCGAGTACACAGAGGTCGACATTCCTGCGGAGGAGAAGGGGCGATTCGACAAGTACTACGGTGAGCTGATCGAGGCCATCTCAGCCACGGATGACGCGATGCTGGAGCGATATCTGGAGGGCAATGAGATCGGTCGCGACGAGGCGATCCACGGCATGAAGGAAGCGATGAAGCGTGGAGACTTGTATCCGCTCTTCGTCGTATCGTCCGAGATGATGATCGGGATCGGCGCGTTGCTCACCGAGGTGGTGCAGCTGATGCCGTCGGCGTACGAAATGGAAGAGATCCACGCGTTCAAGGGCGCCGAGGGCGACCACACCGTCGAGATCCATGCCTTGGATCAGAACCCCTTTGCGGCGCTAGTCTTCAAGACGATGTCGGAGCCGCATGTCGGCGAAGTTTCCTTCTTCCGCGTGTTCTCGGGGACGGTCAACAACGGCGGCGAGGTGTACAACGCCACCCGTGACGGCGTTGAGAAGATGGGGCACCTGTGTGTGTCGCAGGGGAAGGAGCGCCTCGAGGTGCCGATCCTGCATGCCGGCGACATCGGCTGCGTGGCGAAGCTGCGGAACACGCACACCAACGACACGTTGTCCATGAAGGACCACCCCGTTCGGCTCCCACAGATACCGTTTCCGGAGCCGGTGGTGGAGTTCTCCGTCCACGCAACCGCTCGGCACGACGAAGAGAAGGTCCAACAGGGCCTGCATCGGCTGCACGACGAGGACCCAACGTTCGAGACGCACTACAACGCTGAGACACACCAGACGCTGATGTCTGGTCTTGGGGAGCGGCACATTGACGTCGCCATGGCCAAGCTCAAACGGAAGTTCGGCGTCGGTGTTGAGATTGCGCGTCCCAAGATTGCCTATCGAGAGACCATCACCGGCAAGGGTGAAGGGCAGGGACGTCACAAGAAGCAGTCCGGCGGGCGCGGTCAGTTTGGTGATTGCTGGGTGCGCATGAAGCCGCGTGGCGCGGGCGCTGGTTATTCGTTCGTCGACTCGATCGTCGGTGGCGTGATCCCGTCCGGGTTCCGTCCAGCGGTGGACAAGGGTGTGCAGGAGGCGTCGGCTCGCGGGATCCTGGCAGGCTACCCCATGGTCGACTTTGAAGTGGAGTTGTTCGACGGTTCGTACCACTCCGTGGACTCGAACGAAATGTCGTTCAAGATGGCTGGCATTCTTGCCTTCAAGACGGTGGCTCCAAAGTGCAGGCCTGTCTTGTTGGAGCCGCTGGATGTGGTGGAGGTCACCACGCCGGACGAGTACCTGGGCGACGTGATGGGCGATCTGTCATCGCGGCGCGGGCAGATCCTTGGGAGCGAGAGTGTCGACGGCGTCGGCACCAAGGTCAAGGCGCACGTTCCGCAGGCATCGTTGCACCTGTACGCGACAGACCTCAGCTCACGGACCCACGGGCGTGCCACCTTCCAGCGGAAGTTGTATCGCTACGAGCAGATGCCACCCGACGCCGCCAAGAAGGTGATCGAGGAGGCCGCGAAGGAGAAGAAGGAGGAAGCTGAGGAAGAGTAGGGTCCTGAAAAGGGCTTACCTCAGGTGATCGAAGGGGCGGCATCGGCGATGTCGCCCCTTCGACTACCTAACGATTCTTCGTCATGCTGGCTTGGCGAGCGAATATTGCCCGCGTTAGGTCCTATGATCCTAGGTTCCTTTCACGAACGTCGCCCCGACACCCACTGCGTAGATCGCGCCTTGAGGATCACCGTGGAGCTGGATCAGCAGGCGAATGGTCGGGGAGGTGATCGCGGTCCACGCCGATCCATCGAAGTGCAGGATGCGGCCATCCTCACCGGCGGCGTACACGTCAGTGGGCCCGGTGCCCCAGATCGACCGGATCGCCTTGGTTGCCGGGTTCTCCATGGCGTACCATCGCAGCCCGTCATACCGAAGGATGGTGCCCCCCTCGCCAACCACGAATACGTTCGTTGGCCCCGTGCCCCACACCCCGCGTAGCAGCTGCCGGGTAGGCGTTGGCATCGGCGACCATTGTACGCCGTCATATCGGATCACCAGTCCCGAGTCGCCAACGGCGAACACGTTCGTGGGGCTGGTCCCCCACACATGTCGCAGGAATGCGGACGTCCCGCTGTTCAACACCTGCCATCCGCCTCCGCTCGACGTGAGAATTGTCCCGCGGTCTCCCACGATGAACGCTTGTGATGGGCTCGCGTACCAGATGCTGCGCAAGAGTACGTTCCGAGGGCTGGGCTCGCTGGTCCATCGGGTACCGTTGAAGCGCAGGATCGTGCCGGTGTCGCCGACCGCTACGATGTCGGTCGCGCTGGCACCGGCAATGCCGTACAGAGGATGCGACGGCGGGCTTTCCATCACGGCCCACCCGGTGTCCGCCCGTTGGTAGATCACGCCGCCAGCCCCAACGGCGTAGTGCGTCCCGTCTCCTGGTCCCCACACAGCGGTCAGCGTTGGCGCGCCCACCTCGATCCGCCACTGGTTGCCCTTCCCACGCACCACGGTGCCGTCCCATCCGGCCACCACCACACCCCCCTGATTGTCACCCCACACGGCCCGCAGGTTCTCACCACTCCCCGATGACACCACGCTCAGCCAGCTCGAACCATCGTAGCGCACCACATCGCCAGTGTTGCCCACGGCGTAGATCTCGTTCGCCGAACGCCCCCAGATCGCAAACAGGTTGCGCGCGGTGGGGGCGGGCTGCCGCGTCCAGGTGATACCGTCGTAGTGCAGCATCAACCCGTTGATGCCAACGATCCAGATGTCTTGCGGCCCACTTCCCCAGATCCCGAACAACGGCAAGGTGGTGGGCGATGGCACTTCACTCCAGGCGGTGCCGTCGTAGTGCACGATCACGCCATTCTGCCCAGTGGCCCACACGTTGTTTGGGCTGCTCCCCCAGATGCCCCACAGCTCCCACCCGCGCGCCGAAGAAATCGCCTGCCAAGACGTCCCGTTGAACAACAGCACCGTGCCATCCGTCCCCGAGGCGTAGATCTCGTTAGGCCCTCGCCCCCACACCTCCAGCAGCGTGACCGTGGTCGGCGAAACCATCTGCGTCCAACTGGTGCCATCGTAGTGGAAGATCACGCCGCCAGAACCAACCGTGTACACGTTCGTTGCGCTGGATCCCCAAACACCAACTAGCGCCTCCTGCGTGTTCACCTGGGTCAGGTGCCACGCCCCACCACCGGTGCTCTGCAGCACCACCCCGTTCTGTCCTACAGCAAACGCCGTCGCCGAGTTGGCGTCCGCCCACGCACCGAGTAACGAGGCGTCCGTGGATCCCTGGCGCTCGACGCTGAACGACGCTAATCGGCCCACCGACGACACGACCGTCACGTCCGTGGACACATGGATGGCCCCACCCGTGGTGGTGATTCGCGCTGCTCCCGGTGCCACGGCGTGAATCGTCCCGTCCGTTCCCACCGTGGCCACCGCCAGGTTCGACGACGTGAACGTCAGCTTGGGATCCGTCACCTCGCCGCCCAATGAGTCATGGGCGAGCGGATGCAGCGCGAGGCTCCCGCCCGGCCGAAGCCAGGCGGTAGCGGGGATCACCTCCAGCGCGCCGATCGACGGCGCAGGCGTTGGCGGTGGGGTGAGTTTATCGCTCGAGCACGCAGCGAGCGCGCCAAGCAGCACTCCCGCTGCGCGCTCCAGCCATCGGATTGAAAATCGAAGACGCAAAGTCACCCGTGAAGAATGTCGCCGTGCCACACACCTGCAGTAGTGCTGGGCGGTGTCATCCGAGCACGACACCTACGGCAGAGCGCTACCCCTCCGGCGTCGCCTCCGATCCCATGGGTGAGTTACATCACGCGCGTGGTGCTCGACGTACACTCTCGGTTTCACAGCCGGGAGACCCGCGCACTGAGAGCGTTCGCCGCATCGGCAGGCGCCACCAATCCGACTCCAGCTGGCCGGCGTAGTCCATTCGAAGTCGCCACGAAACGCTCAAACCGCACACCGATGCGCTTTCCAATTCTTTTCGCCCTCACTGGTGCCGTCCCGCTGATGCGGCCGTTCCCGCACGCGACGAGCGAACCCACGGTGGTGGAGATCAAGACCTTTCAATTCGCACCAGACACGGTGCGCGTGAAGGTGGGAGCCAAGGTGACGTTTGCCAATCGCGACGACATCGAACACACGGTGACCGCTGGGACACCGGAGGCTCGCAACCCGGCG
Organism: Gemmatimonadaceae bacterium; assembly: GCA_044224875.1. Taxonomy (GTDB): domain Bacteria; phylum Gemmatimonadota; class Gemmatimonadetes; order Gemmatimonadales; family Gemmatimonadaceae; genus JABAQJ01. Next base: position 33,302 of record JBGAJQ010000046.1, read on the forward strand.
TTCAACAAGACGCTGAATGCCAAGGGTGTGAGCGTTGAGGTCACGTTCGACCGGCCCGGCACCTACGCCTACTTCTGCGACCGCCATCAGTTCATGCGCGGCGCAATCACTGTCACTCGTTAGGAGATCTCCCATGATTCGCTTCATCCGTCGGGCGGCACTGGCCGCCATTGTCCTGTCGCCAATTGGCGTTCAGGCGCAGGGTATGGAAATGTCCCACGCCTCCAATGCCACCATGTCCGCCTCCACGCTGCGCGTGAAGCTGTCGACCCTGCTGCAGGAACATGCCCTGCTAGCGGCCAGCGCCACCGGCGCCGCCCTTGGTGGACGGAACACCGAGTTCGATGCGGCGGCCGCGGCCCTCGACATGAACAGCATCGACATCTCGAAGGCGATCGGATCCGTCTATGGCGCGGGCGCCGAGCAGGCGTTCCTTGCCCTGTGGCGTAAGCACATTGGTTTCTTCGTTGACTACACGGTCGGCGTGGCCACCAAGGACAAGGCGAAATCCGACAAGGCCGTGACTGACCTCGTCGGCTACACGCAGGACTTCGGCGCCTTCCTGGCGGCGGCAAATCCAAATCTGCCGAAAGATGCAGTCGCCGGTCTGGTGAAGACGCACGTGCTGACGCTCAAGGACGTCGTGGACGCCCAGGCCACCGGCGACACCAAGAAGGCCTACATGGCTGTGCGTGCCGCCGGCATGCACATGCAGATGATCGCCGATCCGCTCACCGACGCGATTGCCAAGCAGTTCCCCGGGAAGTTCGCCAACTAGGCAGCTCCACAAATACCGATGGGCGGCGCCGTGAGGCGCCGCCCATCTGGTCTTCGAGCAAGTCGCGGCGACGTGCCGGCTACTAACGTCCCGCGGCTACTGCGACGCCCGCTCGCCGCTGCGTTGCGGCAGTGACGTCTTCGCCGTGACCACGACGATGGCGCCCGCCGGATAGCCCGAACCGAACTTCACCTGCGCCTCCGATGCGCTCAGGTATCGGATTTCGAACACGGTGTTGAGCGCGATGTCACGTAGCACGCTGATGTCGCCGAGTGGGCGTTCATCGAGAATGACGATCGGCGTGCGCGACTCAGGGCGCAGGATGCTGGTGCGACCACGGTCCTTGAAGAATTGCGGCCGCAAGCGCTGGATTGCCTCGTACGCGGTCGGCGCGGTGCTCCGCGACAACTCCGCGCGCGTAATGACGTCGCTCGACGAACTGGCGGGCGCATTGAGATTGTGCGTGCATCCTGTGATCGCCGTGACGACCACCGCCAAACCACAGGGCGTCTTCCATCCGGTCTTCATTCGAGGTGCTCCCGAGCGGGGGAAGGCCGCGCCGCGCATCCACGTCTCGCGGTCGCCAAAGGGTGAGCGAGCGCCACTCACCCTAATGCGCCGGTCGGCTCCCCCGCAAGCGGAAGATCGGGCAGCGGCGCGCCAAAAATCAGGCGATCCTCCCCCGGGGCGTAGAAGTCACGAATCGTCGCCAGCAAAGCGTACCCGCACGACAGGTAAAACGCGCGCGTGCCGGCGTAAGCGTCGCTGTCCGACGTCTCGATCACCAGCAGGCGTCCACCGTCACGTGCGACAGCGTCTTCCACATGTGCGATCAACAGGCGCCCAAGTCCCTGACCCTGCCACGTCGGCGCCACGGCGATCCAATACAGGTCAAACGTGCCGTCGGTTCCAGGGGTCGGTCCATAACAGGCGCACCCGGCGAGCGTGCCGGACTGTTCCACGGCAATCCAGCGATAATCCGGATCCACCGGCGGGGTCGCACCGTCACTCACGCCCAGGTCGAACAACTCCAGGGCAACGGCCACCTCGTTGTCGCGAAATTGCGACTCGGACGCAAGGAGCGCCGCCACCTGCGAACGATCTGCCGGCGCAAGCGCTCGCACGCGGCGAGTGCCTAACGCCGATTGGCTCACTGCTGTCCGACGCGGGAAAAGCGTTCGCGATCTTCGGCGGTGATGGTGGCGCCGGAAAGCTCCTGTACGCGAAGCCAGCGGGCGTCGTATGACGGACGACTGCGCTCGAGCGCGTGGTCACACACCAAACGAATCAGCCCGGCGTAGTCCAAACCGGCCACGCGCGCCATCCGTGCCAGTCCTGCGTTGGGTGCGATGTCCGGGTTGGAGTTGACCTCGAGAATCCACGGGCGTCCGAGCCGATCGATACGCATGTCGACGCGACCGTAGCCTTCTCCCCCGACAAGGCGCCACGCGTCCAGTGCGACGCGGGACACTTCGGCGGCCACTTTCTCCTCCAGTGGGGCGGGGCACTGTGGTACCGTACCCAGGTCCTCCTCACTCCCCGTTTCCCACTTCGACTTGTACGACACGATCTTCCACAAACCGCGAGGCATGGAGCCGAAGTCGATCTCCGCCACCGGGAGGACGGTGTCGCCCACCACACCAACGTTGATCTCGCGTCCGTCGATGTACCGTTGGACAAGAATTTCAGGCCACATCTCGTGCATGGCTCCGACGCGCTCCGCCAGCTGCGCCTTTGTGCGCACGACCGATCGCTGTTCGATGCCAAGCGAAGCGTCTTCGGCCGCCGGTTTGCAGATGGCGGGGAACCCCACCGACGGCAACGGCTTGCCAATTCGTGCCAGTCCCCACGCCGGCACCGGGAGACCAGCACTCGTCAGCAGCGCGTTGATCACGTGCTTGCGCAGGCAAACCGACGTGGTGTACGACGACGACCCCGTGTACGGCAGCTGCATCAGCTCCAGGACGCCAATGACCGGCGGTTCGTAGGTCGCCAGGCCGTCGATCCCCTCGCACAGGTTGAACACCAGGTCAAAATGGGAACGCTTCAGTCGGTCGATCCAGCGCGTGTCAATTCCGACCGGGACGCGCGACGTGGTGTGTCCGTCTTCGCGCAGGGCGACTTCGATCGCCTCCACGGTTTCGAGAATGAGGAGGTCGGGAACGGCGGCTAACGCCGAGACTCCGTCGAACAAGATACCGATCTTCATGCCGTGCGTGGCTCGAGGTCGCGAAGGTGCATCCCGTGCGGTGGCGTGCGCCGGGAGAGCTTGGAAAACCCGGGATCCCTCGGCAGCGCGAGTCCATGTCGCCGGGCGGCCAGCAGGAGCACCCGTTGCATCAATTCGTCGTAACCCATGCCACTGGCCCGCGCGGCCATCGGGAAGCAGGAATGGTCATCGGGATTTGGGGCGATACCGGGAAGCGGGTTCACTTCCACCACGTTAGGCACACCCTTGGCATCCAGCCGCAAGTCGATGCGCGCCCAGTCGCGGCAGCCTAGCGCCGCGTAGGTTCGAAGTGCCACGTTCTCCAGCGATTCACGCAACCCCTCGTCTATCCGAGCCGGACACTCATAGATCGACAAGGGATTCTCTCGCGTATCCCAGATCCACTTCGCCTCAAACCCGAAAATCGGCGGCGCTCCAGTGGGCAGCGCATCGAAGCGCATGCCGATCACGGGAAGCAGGGAGAGGTCGTTCCCGTTTCCAAGAATGGCACAGGTGAATTCCTCTCCAGGCAGGAACGCTTCCACCAGCACGGGCTCGCGATAGCGCTCGAGCAGGAACGCCGTTTGCTCACGCAGTTCTTCAAAATTCCGGCAGATCGAGCGCTCGGTGATACCCTTGGACGAGCCCTCGTGTACCGGCTTGACGAATGTCGGAAAGGCGCGCCGTGTGAAGACCTCGAGCTGTTCCAGCTGGGTCACCCGCGCGAATGGCGGCGTCGGGATGCCGTAGAACGAGAGCGTTTCCTTTGTCCTGGCCTTATCCAGGCACAACGCCAGCGTGAACGGGTCGCTTCCCGAGTACGGGATGCCGAGGAATTCGAGGATCGCTGGAACGTGCGCCTCTCGATTCGGCCCACGCTTTCCTTCCGCGATGTTGAACACGATGTCTGGCTTGGCCTCGCGGAGCCGCTCGGGAAACTCCTCCGTGGCTTCGAGGTGCACGACCGAGCCCAACTCGCCCAGTGCATCGGCGACGGCATCAATGGTCTCCGCCGAATCCCACTCGGCGAATTCGTCGTCGATGTCCGATTCGGCAACAGCCCCGTCGTCTCGCATCTGGGATGCAGGGGCGGAATATGGCGCCACATGGGGCTCGCGTGTTCCCGATTCATCTCGTGGAGAATCGGCATCGATCGACGGGGCGGTCGATCGCGGCTTCATGTTGTACGCGAAACCGATTCGCGTCATCGGGCTCCCGGAAAGCTCGAACTGCGAATCCTGCAGGCACTGCTCAGAGACTTTGTTGGCGCCCCCGCGTCACGCATTCCTCCGCGCAACGATCCACACCGCACTTCACAGCGCGCGCAATACTAAGAGTCGAGCGCACGTCGAGCAACAGCAACAACACGAGTGGATGCGGCGACTCGTCTCGCCGCCCTCCCTCCGTGTCGCTTACACTTTGTGGTAGGTCGTTCTCGCGGCCTCGTGACGATCTTCTGCCCGATAGACCTCGAAATCGGCGAACAGGCGCGGAGCCTCCTGCTGCATGGTGCGAATCAACGCGACAGCAAGTCGACGAATCTCCAACTCCGCCCCCTCTCCGGCACGCAATTCGAGCGTCGAACGCCAGGCCCGCACGTTGGCAGTGACCACGATCTTCGTTTCCGTGGAATTCGGGAGCACACCACGCGCTGCCTCACGCGCCATCTTCCGACGGTGAACGCGGTCGGGGACCCAGGCGTAGCGTTCCATCAACTTCTCAACCAAGGCGACATAGGTGCGCTGCGCGCCCTCTACCTGCTCGCGCCACATCCCCTCCAACTCCGCGTCGCCGATGATCGCCGGCGGCATGACGAAGTTCGCGGTGGATTCATCCACATACCGCTGGCTGAGCTGTGAAAACGCAAAACCTGCGCGATGCCGTACCAGTTCATGCGTCAGTGAACGGCTGATTCCCTCCAGCAGCACGGAATAATTGGCGTGTTCGAGCACGCTCCCGTGCGCCTGCTTCATGATGTTTTCCAGGTAATCCTGCGTCGAACGGTTGGCAGGGTTTTTCTGGCTCATGTAGCAGAGCCGGCCCGCGAATTCTGCCAAACGCTCGCCATCCGTGCTCTCGCCAAGCCAGTTCACCGGCAAATGGCCCGGTTCGGCGAACGCGGGCCGACTGATGACGGTGATTCGTGGCTCCGTGAAAATCATGGCGATGGCTGGGAGAGTAGCAGCGAAAACGCGGTCGACATTCGTTAGGTGTCGCTTCTGGAACGACCCGCCGCGCGGGAAATGTACCGCGCGAAAACTACACTGACTCGTCCAGCATCTCCACCCGTGAGCGATGATACGCGCGCTCCCGCGACACGCGCTCGAGCACCCGCTGCACGCGCGCAGAGGGTGACGCCAGTCGGGGATCGTACTTGATCGTGCCCCAGCTCTGAGCGCCCTCGCGCCACACCTTCACGCCGGGATTGAGGATTCCAGCAGGATCAAAACACGCCTTCACCCTCTCGAATAACGACAATGCGTCAGCCGTCCAGAAGCGGTTCAGGAGTGGCGTACGCAACCGACCGTCGCCGTGCTCACCCGTGGGAGTGCCACCGAGGCTCGCCGTCAGCTCCATGATCTCGGCGAAGAGTCGGGCGACCTGCGCCTTCCATTCAGGATTACGGACGTCTACCAGCGCGTTCACATGAACGTTTGCATCTGCCGCGTGCCCGAAAATCACCCCGCGTACGCCCACGTGGTCCAGGACGCGACGGACGCCCTGTACGTAGTCGGATAATCGTGACTGCGGCACGCAGGCATCCTCTACCAGCTGCATTGAGGCGATCGATGGGTCCAGGCGCGCGAGGATTGGTGATGCCGCGTGGCGGAGCGCCCAGAGTGCATCGGACGACTCGGGGTCCAGTCCCAACATCACCTGCGATGCGCCGGCGCTACGCGATGCCCGCTCGAGCGCCTTCGCGCGTTCGATCAGCGGGCGTTCAGACGCTTCCCGCGGCATGTCCACATTCCAGCCTTGGATCTCCTCCTCGAGCTCGATCAGCAAAACGGCTTCGTCCCCCAACTCCACGGGCAACGCTCCTCGCGTTCTGGCGACGTCGAGGAAGGTTCGGTCGAGCAACTCGCACGCCGACGCACCCGCCTCGGACGCCAGTGCTGCGCCGTGCACGGCCCCCTCGAGCGTCGGCCAGGAGACCAGGAGAGTGGCCGTTGCCACCGGAAGTTCGCAGAGCGCCAGTTCAACTTCCGTAAAAATCGCGAGCGTTCCTTCACTCCCAACCAACAGGTCCAGAAGGTCGCCCGTTCGCGCGAAGGCTTTCGCACCGTATCCACTGGAGTTCTTTCGCACGACCGCGGTCTCGATCGCCGCCGCGGATTTGCGTAGCGTCGCCGAAGCCTTGGCGAAACGACCCAGTACCTTGCTGGCGGTCGCGAGTGGCTCTCCTCGGCGGACCCAAGCCCGCGATCCGTCCGCAAAGACGCACTCGAGCCCACTCACCCACGTCCGCGTGGAACCGAACTTGAGCGTGCGCGCACCAGAGGCGTTGGTGCCAACCATCCCGCCCACCGTGCAAAAGGCGCCGCTCGATGGATCAACGGGAAAGCGCAGTCCGACTTCCTCCGCGGCGCGCGCCACTGCGCCGCGGGTGACATACGGACCGCAGCGGACAAGGCGCCGTGTTGCATCGACGATCGGCGGCTGATGGAGCAGGCTCAGGTCGACGACAACCGATTCGGTAAGGCAGCCGCCGGCCATGCTGCTCCCAGATCCGCGCGCCACCAACGGTGTAGCAGTCGTCGCTGCCCAATTGAGCAGTTTCTGAACATCCTCTGCGTCCAGTGGGGAAGCGACTGCCCGGGGAGTTATCCGGTGGATGGAGGCGCTCTCGGCGAAGACCGCGCGCGTGTCCTCGTCTTCTCGCCAGTGACCTCGAAACCCATCTGGTCTCATGTGTGCACATTGTCCGGAGGTGCGACTCCCCGCAATCGCGGGTTCCCCTGCGCGTTGGTCTTGTCCATGGTGGGGCAATTGGGTAGGCTGCCCACACTATCGTACCGTCGCGTCACGCCGGGGGAATCCGATGAGGTTGGTGCGGTCGTTAGGCCGTGCGGGTTGCTGGGGAATACTGGTCGCCGTCCTGGCGACTGGTGCCAGCACGCCCCTCCGTGCCCAGGCTGCCACAACCGCCAAACGCGTCGTCACTCCCTTTGCGGCTACGATCGCTCGGCTGTCGGAACCGAGTGGCTACTTCGACACCGACAATCTCATCTCGAACGAAACGTCGTACCTTCACGTCCTTCCTGCGCTACGCCAGATGGGGGTGACCGGCGGCGCATACATCGGAGTTGGCCCGGACCAGAACTACACGTATTTGGCGGCCATTCGCCCGCGCGTGGCCTACATCGTCGACATCCGGCGCGACAACCTCCTGCAACACCTGATGTTCAAGGCATTGTTCGCGCGTTCGCGAAACCGGATGGAGTTCCTTTGCCGTTGGCTCGGCCGAGTTCCGCCGCCTGACATCGCGTCATGGGACGCCCGACCCATTGCGGTCTTGCTCGACTGGGTGGACCGTCAACCCGCGAACGCCGCATTCGCCAAGACGGAGTCGGACGCCATTGTGGCGGCGGCTGTCGCTACGGGCGTTCCCCTATCGGAGCAGGACGCCGCCACCATTCGGCGATTTCATGCCGCGTTCGTAAAGGACGGACTTCAACTTCGCTTCACCAGCTTCAACCGGGGTCCGCGCCCCTACTATCCCACGCTCGAGCGACTCATCGTCGAGAAGGACCCGAATGGGAAGCAGGCCTCCTACTTAGCGAACGAGGAGGACTGGCGCTTCGTGAAAGGCCTGCACGCCAGCGATCGCATCATCCCAGTCGTCGGCAACTTCGCTGGG
>JBGAJQ010000047.1:0-40308 GCA_044224875.1 Gemmatimonadaceae bacterium
CGATGGACCTCGAGGTCAACAAGGCCACGTTCGTGCTGACGACGCATCTCGTGCCAGATGCCGTGGGTAATGGCGCGTATCTCCGCACGCCGGCCCGAACACCGTGGCGCACCATCGTGGTGAGCGACAAGGCGACCGACATCCTTGCCTCACGCATCATCCTCAACCTGAACGAACCGTCCGTCATTGCACAGACGGACTGGATTCGACCGATCAAGTATGTGGGCGTGTGGTGGGAGATGCACGTGGGCCGCTCGACGTGGGACTATGCGGGAACGCAGGACGGGAGCGCGCTGGATGCCGCTACGCCAAAGCCCTCGGGCAAGCACGGCGCGACGACGGCGCGTGTCAAGACCTACATCGACTTCGCCGCGCGCCACGGCCTGGGCGGCGTGCTTGTTGAAGGATGGAACACGGGTTGGGAAGACTGGTTCGGCCAGTGGAAGGAGGACGTCTTCGATTTCGTGACGCCGTATCCGGACTTCAATGTCGCCGAGCTTTCGGCGTACGCGAAGCGCAAGGGTGTGAAGCTCATCATGCACCATGAGACGTCCGGCTCAGCCACGAATTACGAACGCCAGATGGACCACGCCTATGACTTCATGCAGCGATATGGCTATGACGCGGTGAAGACTGGGTACGTGGGGAAGATCATTCCCCGCGGCGAACATCATGATGGCCAATGGATGGTGAACCACTACAACCGCGTGGCCGCGCGCACCGCGTCACGCCACATCATGCTGGACGCCCACGAGCCCGTGCGCCCCACGGGGCTGCAGCGTACCTACCCCAACTGGTTGGCGTCCGAGGCGGCGCGAGGGAACGAGTTCAACGCCTGGAGCGTCGGCAACGCACCGGATCACGAGACGATCCTCCCGTTTACGCGCCTCATGGGGGGCCCGATGGACTACACGCCGGGCGTCTTCCAGATCAAGCTCGACGTATACCAGGCCGGAAAGAAGGAACAGGTCCACACGACGCTGGCCAAGCAGCTCGCACTCTACGTGACGATGTACAGCCCGTTGCAGATGGCGGCGGACTTACCCGAGAACTACGAGAAGCATCTGGACGCCTTTCGCTTCATCCAGGACGTGGCGGTGGACTGGGATACCACTCGCTATGTGGAGGCGGAACCGGGCGACTATCTGACCATCGCCCGCAAGGCGAAGGGGCGACCCGACTGGTTCATTGGAGCGATCACCGACGAGAACGCCCGCACGGCCACTGTACCCCTGGACTTCCTGGATGCCAATCGCCGGTACGTGGCAACGGTGTATCGCGACGCCGACGACGCGCATTGGGAGAAAAACCCCATGGCATACCGCATCGAGTCGTGGGTGGTGACGGGCGCCACGGTGTTGAAGCTGTCGTTAGCGCCAGGTGGTGGTGCGGCGGTGTCGATTCATCCCGCGACCGTCGCAGAGGCCTCACGAGTTCCGGTGTACCGATAGCCGGGACGCTATACCTCGATGATCTTCAGCGAAGTTTTTCCGGATGATGTGATTCGTTTTCGCCCGTGGGGCACAACCGGTCGCGATCACTCGTAGCTGATCGCGACCGACGACACGGCTCAGGTGCGTTGGGCGCCGCCCATTCGCGCGTCCAGCGAATATGCGCCCGCGCCGGCGAAGGCGAGCGTGAGTGAGCCCGCCGCGAGCAGGAACTCCAGCTCATAGCCGCCGACCAGCCCCTTGGGGAGCAGCGCCAGCAGAATGGCGGTGACCATGTTGCACACGAACAGCACGCCCAGTAGGCGGGTGAAGATGCCGAGGGCGAGGGCGATGCCGCCGGCGAACTCCAGCAGGGCAATGCACCAGGCGGCAACGCTTGGCAGCGGAATGCCTAACTGGGTGAAGAATCCCGTCACGCCGGCGTGCCCCATGACGAACAGCTTCATGTAGCCGTGGGCGGCGAAGACCAAACCGACGGCGAGTCGCAGGACAAGGAGGCCGCGGTCGGGGTTACGTGTGGTGAGGGACATACTCTGTTGTCGAGGGGTGGTGAGGCCAGACGAGCGCGTGCGCGCGAGCTAGGATGTACGCCGAAGATATAAGTCGGGGATGCAGCTGAGCCAGATGCGAGATCAGTACTGGAGTTCATATGCGAGGAGAGCCGCGCCAACTTCCTGACGCGGCTCTCCCTCGAGCTATCCCGCAACAGCGCGCTGCCTCAACCGCAGGCGTCCTCTCTTTCCCTGCGGGATTCCGCAACGGTCGCGTGAATCAGAACAGCACCTTGTAGACGACGGCGAAGTTGCGGCCGGGATTGTAGGCGAACGATTTGATGCGGCTCGTGGCGTCCCTGTACTTCGCGTCCGTGAGGTTGTCGGCACGCAGGGTCACGGAGTGCACCAGGCCGCCGCTCAGATGCGACCATCCGACGTTGAGCCCAAGCAGGGTGTATGCATCCGTCGGCACATCGATGGTGCCACCGGTCACGCGGTCCTGCTTGAAGCCATGCTTCATCTCGCCTCCGACCGAGAATTTCCCGTTGTCCCATCGGAGGTGTCCGCCGGCACGCGCCGCCGGCATGAAGGGAATGCTCCCGCCATCCTTGAACGACCCGCGCGTGACATCGGTCATCGCGCCTAACACGAGATGCGGTGCAACCGTTCCCTCGATCCGCCCCTCGACGCCCTTCAGCGTTGCGTCGCCTTGGGTGAAGTGGTTCAAGGGAACCGTCTCTCCCGACTCCAACGTGGTGTCGCTGCCGATGCTCGGCACCACGTAGTTTGCGATTGAGCTGTAGTACGTGGCGAATTGCGCGTCGACCTTGCCACTCTGGATCCGGTAGACGGCCTCGACGCCGTTGTTGGTCTCGGGTTTCAGGTCCGGGTTGCCCACATCGAACGTCCCGGCCGCGGCATGAAAGGCATTGGAGAAGAGCTCCTCCACACTCGGCGCCCGGAAGGCGCGCGCCGCGCTCAGGGCGAGTGATGCGGTATGCGTGATTGGCAGCGTGAGGCCCACCGAGCCGGAAAAGGCCGTGAAGTCGAGGGACCGGGGAGTGCCGAACTTCGGGTCGCCGGCCTTGGAGTCGATGTTGTAGCTGTCATACCTGGCTCCGACCTGCAAGTGGGGCACGTAATCGCGCCCGGTCATGCTCAGCGGAACGTCCTGGTACAGGAAGAGGCCGAGCCCCTTGGAGTCCGCCGCGGGGGTCAGGGCTTCGTCGCCGGTGGCCCCATACTGCTTGAACAGTCCATTCACGCCTAACGCGCCCGTCGCACGCCCGAACGCACTCTTCGCGGTGATGTTCGCGGTCTGGGTCTTGAGGTTGAAGGACGTCGCCACGTCGCCCGTATTCTCGATCTCGCTGTGTTTGTAGCTGGTGGCCGAACCCGCAATTGACACCAGCGGGAACATTCGGTTGCCGTTTATTTCCGCGCGCAACTTGCCGTCGTTGCGTAGCCCATCGATCTTGCCGCCGGCCTCGGGATCGCCGACCTCGGCGGGAAGGCCGTAGCGAAAGTCATAACGTCCAACCGACAGCCCGAACATCCCCCGGGATCCGATGGCGCTGATCCCGGCGCCCATGTGGTTGTTCTTCGAGTCCGAATTGAACAAGTCCTCACCGCCCCCCATGCGAACGGATTTCGTGTTCCGGAAGCCACCGGATGTCGTTAGGGCCACAGCGGAACCGAGCGGAATGGTGAGTCCGCCGGTCGCGGCACCGCCCGGTGTGGAGGATTCACTCTGTCCGGCGATGTAGCCGGCAATGTGTGAGGGGACCGAACTCGGGATCTCGTTCGAGATGACGTTGACGACTCCCCCAAGGGCACTACTGCCGTACAGCAGGGAGGCGGGCCCGCGCACGACTTCAATGCGATCCGCGGCCAAGGCTCACCGGTGAGGCCACGTATGATCGGCATGTTGGCCGCCGGGCCATTGTAGCGGGAACCCATGCCCGGCTCGCTCTCCAGCGTCTGGGCGAGACTGGAACTCAAGCTTCGAGCGAGCTCCTTGCCGCCGAGGTCCACCGTCGACTGCGTGATCCCCAGCGCGTCACCACCTTCCGGGGTGGCGGTAACGACCACATTGCTCAGGCGGAGTGGCGTCGCGTGCATAACGATGGTGAGCGCCACGTCATCGCCGGTGGCCGGCACGTCGACGGTCGCCTCGGCGCGTGCGAATCCAATGAGCACGGCATCGATGTGGTAGCGGCCAACCGGAAGGCCGCGGAAGACGAACGCGCCATCGGGGCCACTGGTGGCGACGCGACGAAGGGACGCGATGGTGAGTGTGACGTTAGGCAGCGACGTCCCTGACGAGTCCCGGACAACTCCCCGTATCGCTGGCGCCGGTAGCGAACCGGCGGTAACCGGGGCCGCAGTGGCACCCGAGACCGAACAAACCAACATGAGGCACGCATGCGCGAGTGAGCGCACGCGCCCGAAAATGGCACGTTGCATTCTGAACTCCCATGGCAGGTGAGCGCACGCGGGCCGTGCGACCGGCGGTTCACCGGCTACAGCGCGTGCGAGAACTCGAACTGCGCCGGCGACGGCGCGGAGTTCAGGCCGTGGGTGGTCCCCTGGAGAGAGCGCTCCAGCTCTCGTCGACAGCGTGTGGGAATGCGACTCGCCACTCGGCCAACGGGGCCAGAACGATGACGCGGACTGGCGCAACGGGAGTCGGACGTTCCGTGGCGCCGCGAGTGGCTAGCTGACAGAGCGTGCAGTCGTCGACATGGGCGCGCAGGTCGTGCTTGCGACCCGTCTCCTCAGCATGCGACGCGAAGCCTTGGACTACGGCACGCGCGGCTGGCTTGGCGTCAACGATCGATGCCAGACCTGGTCCCAGCGAAACCGTCGCCGCAACAACGGCGAACACGAATCGCATGAAGGGTCGGAGGCGCTGGCGCATTACAGTACCGTAATCCCGTGACGTACGAATGACAACGGCGCGCACTCCGTTCGCAGCTTCCTAAAGGACTCCGCGGGGGACGAAGTGCGCGTGTGGAATTCGTGCAACCGCACCCTTCAGCCCGGCCGCACGCCGATCGAGCCGACGTCCGTTCAGCGACCGAGCGGCCGGATCCTCACGGCCGCGGACGCAAGATCGCTCGCGCGGGCGCGGCTTCATGTGCTGCAACCTTCATGGGCAACACGACCAGGTCATACTCCCCTGCTTTCACCTCCGAGAGCTGCAGCCCTTCCACGACCGGAATTCCCTTCCCCAGTAGTACCTGATGCGCCTTGGGCTCTGTAGCCCCGAACTGCTCCGCCGAGATATAGTCAACGCCGACCAGAACGACGCCCGAGTCGGCGAGCAGCTGCGCAGCATCCGGACTGATATACGCGAAGTCGCGATGGAACGCTGGCGACGACATCCAGCCACGCACCGAGCTTCGGGTGCGGAACAGGATGCGTTTGCTCAACTGCCACTGATGCTTGGTGAGCTCGCTGGCGTCGATCACCTGAACGCTGTCGGCGATGTCGATCACCCGTGCCGGTCCCATCAGGGGAGACAGGGTGACCTGGTCGATCGACGCGCCACCGGCGACGAAGTGCATGGGCGCGTCGATGTGCGTGCCACTGTGTGCACCTAACGAATACGCCGAGAGTGTGAGGTTGTCCCCCTTGCGCATGTCCTTGAGGAATGTGAAGCGCATGGGCGCGTCCCCTTCGTAGACCGGCGTGGTGGCCGAGTCGAGCGTGGCGGTCGCGTCGACCCACCCGTCGGCGCTCATCGCTGACTCGCGTTCAGCGGGCGGTGCCGACGCCGGAGTGCAGGCCAGCGCAAGGACAAGACACGCGAGGGCCGTGGATGGCGCGATCACTGGGCGAGACATTTCCGCTCCTGTTCGATGGGGGTTCCCGGCCGCCGATGGCAACTGAGGGAGTCGATAGTGGCAATCATTGACGCACGATCAGCTGCAACACCAGCGTGCCCGCCAGTCCCGCAAGACCTATGATCGTTTCCGCCACGGTCCAGGTGCGGAGTGTCTGGGGGACGCTCAGGTTGAAGAATTCGCGGATCAGCCAGAATCCGGAGTCGTTCACGTGCGAAAGGACGAGCGAACCTGCTCCCGTCGCCAGCACCAACAACTCCGGCGGTGTTCCGGGCGTCGCATGGGCGATCGGCGCGACAATGCCGGCGGCCGTGGTCATGGCGACAGTCGCCGAACCGGTGGCCACGCGAATCAAGGCCGCGACTACCCACGCCAGGACGAGGGGCGACCAGGCCGCGCCACTCGCCACATCGGCAATCGCCCGCCCAACACCGCTCTCCACCAGCACGCGGTTGAAGCCCCCGCCAGCACCAATCACGAGAATGATCGTGGCCGTTGGCGCCAGACAATCATTGGTGAACTTCAAGAGCTGCTCGCGGGTCATTCCCGCTGGTCGCGCCAACGTCCAGAACGACGCCAACAGGGCCAACAAGAGCGAAACGGCTGGTGAGCCAACAAAGTCGAGCACCGTACGCGCGGCGTTGCCGGCAGGAAGCACAATGTCTGCTCCACTCGCGAGCAGCATGAGCACCACGGGGATCGTGACCGTGCCAACACTCCGCGCGAAACTTGGAAGGCTGTTGGGGGTCGCTCCCTCCAGCTGCGTTGCCATGGGTATTTCGGAGGGGAGCACGATGCGACGCGCGACCCAGCGGCCAAAAATCGGTCCTGCCAGCGCGGCCGTAGGAATCCCGACACCGATCGCGTAGAGAATCGTGCGCCCCACGTCCGCCCCATAAGCCTCCACCGCCAGCATCGCTGCGGGGTGTGGCGGCACCATGCCGTGGACAACCGAGAGACCAGCGACAAGCGGGATGCCGATAGCGATGAGCGATTCGCCTGTTCGCCTCGTCAGGGTGAACACGAGGGGAATGAGGAGGACGAACCCGACCTGAAAGAAGACGGGCAGACCGACGATGAACCCGACGAGCATCATGGCCCACGGGAGTCGCCGATCGCCAAAACGTTCGATGAGGGTCGTCGCAATGCGCGTGGCTGCACCCGACTCCGCCATGATCTTGCCGAGCATAGTGCCGAGTCCAACCACCAGTGCAATCTGTCCGAGTGTGGCGCCCACCCCATCTTGGAGCGCCTTGAGCGCAGTTGCCGGCGGCATCCCAGCGGCAACACCCATCCCGAGTGACACCAGCACCAACGCGATGAGCGGGTGCCACTTCACTCGTGCGATCAGGACGATCAGCAATACGACCGCGGCAAGGGCATACAGCAGCAACACCGTGCCGGCGCTCAAGGCGGACCACCCCATGGCGTGCGATGGGCCCGGTGTTCGTTTGCCACTCGCTGCACGAGCGCAGAGACGATTGCCGACGGGGGCTCTCTCACGTCCACCACCCACGGGGACTCGTCGGGTGTCGGCTCCTCCAGCGCCTCAAACTGACTGTCCAACAACGTGGCGGGCATGAAGTGTCCGGTACGTTGCGCCATGCGCGGCGCAATCACCTCGCGCGTCCCCTTCAGGTAGATGAAACACACCGTGGGAGCGGACGCCCGAAGAGTTGCGCGATACTTGGCTTTGAGCGCCGAGCACGCGGCGACCAGCCCAGAGCCCCGGCCGGCAGCCTCAGCGAGGCGTCCAGCGATCAGCTTCAACCACTCGGCACGGTCCTCGTCGGTGAGTGCAATGCCGGCCGCCATTCGCTGGCGATTCGCCGCGGTGTGCAGATCGTCGCCGTCAACGAACGGGAGGCCTGCGGCGTGCGCGAACGCCGCGCCCACATGGCTCTTTCCAGCGCCAGTGACGCCCATGACCACGTAGAGTCCCGTTTCGCCGCGATTCATGTGCACACATGACCTCTCGCGCGAGGCGTTGGCAAGGGGCAATTACGTGCAAGACGTCGCCGCAGGCAACCGGATATCCTTCCATCGCCGGGCATGGCCTACGATGTCGCGCGCGGTCGCGTCGTCCTCTTTGGTGGAGGGCGTACCGCACGTCCATTTGGCTCGCTCAACGACACGTGGGAGTGGGACGGCGATCGCTGGCTTCCCCAGTGACGTCACCGCGCCGCCGCCACCGCCTTCACGCGCACCCTGAGTTGTTCTCGTTCGTGATCGTTAGTTGCAGTGCCGCCTTCGCCTCGACGCAACGCCCAGGGAACACGCCCACCGAAGCGCAAGAGGTGCGCCGAGAAGAAAGGCGAGCAGCACGATGGATTTCATTGTCCTTTCTGCCGAGCCAGTTCGGTTCGGAACGCCTGGTCTCGATTCATCACGTAATCGCGATACCCATGCGGGTCGACAAAGACGGCTAAGGGATTGTCCCTCATGCGAGCGTACTTGCCCTCGAGGTCGAAGTACGAGCCGTGAGCACCAAGAAAGATGTCGACCGGAAGAGACCGGAGGACGCGAAAAGTGCGTTCGAAGTCCGCTGCCATCTGCGGATACGTCGAGCCGTTCACCAGCTGGTAGCCGGGGTTCACGTTAGGGCTGCCGATGATCACGACATTGTACCGCTTGCCCCCCTCCTGCACCCTCATGGTCCACGTGGTGCACCCTTTGGTGTGGCCCGGCGTGAGATGTGCCACAAGCTCGGCGTCGCCTAACGTCACCTCGTCTCCATCGTGCAGTACGCGGTCGACGGTCGTCGCGGGATACTGGTATTCCGGTTGGCCGCCGTAGTGGAAGTCTGCCTTGCCGCCGGATTCAACAACTGCCACATCGCCATCCATCACGTAGTACTTCGCACCCGTCAGCTTCTTGATTGAATCACTCCCCGCGTTGTGGTCCCAATGGGCGTGGCTGATGAGCAGCACCTTGATGTCTGCGAACTTGAAGCCGAGTTGCTCGACGCTCGCACGGAGGAGCGGGACGTTTGCCTCGAGGTCACTGTTGATGAGGATGTGACCCCTTGGGGTAGCTACGAGATAGCTGGCGAGGCCTTTGCTCCCGACATAGTACAGGTTCCCGACGATCTTGAAGGGGGGAAAGGGCTCGGTCCAGTCAGCGGGATTCTGCGCGCCGATCAGGCGTAGCGGTGCGAGGAGACAGAATGCCCCCAGCAGCAAGTTGCCGAAGCGACTCCCCACGATATTCTGCCCAGAAAGAGTGACGACGCGTCCTTCGCCCGCCTGACACTACGATGCGATCCCGCATCGTCAAGTCGTCATGACCTGTGGCGGGACGGTGGAAACCGTGATGAAGGGTCGCGCGTCACTTCGGCACTCGACGCGGGGCTTCAGGGGATTAGGGGAACACCCACGAAACGTTCGCGCCGACCCAACCCGGTCCACCGTCCAGCCGCGCCAGCAGCTGATGATCGATCCGCCATGCCACGCCGCCCGAGCCGCTCAGCGCCGTGATCACCGCGCCGGCCAGCTGTGCGTTAGGCTTACCTCCGACGGGTCACTGGCGCCCAAACGCTCCGTATCGTCAGGTCGCCGCGCGCAGCAGGTCCAACAGTGCTTCTTGCGTCCGCTCCGGACTCGGCGTATCGGGACCCGGGTGCCATTCCGCGGAGGATCCGGCGGCCAACAGCAGTCGCGCGACGCCTACGTGGTCAGATGCGGGCGGCGCGTGGCCGCGCCCTTCCACCGCCCACACCAACGGCGTGGCGGCAAACATGCCGTCGAGCGCGTTGACGTTGGCCCTACCAGCCAGCAGTACGCGCGTGGCTTCCACCTGCCCTGCCATCGCCGCGCGATGCAGGGCCGTGACCCCGTCCTTGTCACCGACGTTGGGATCGAAGCCAAAGTCGAGCATCGTCTGCAATACGGCCGAGTTGCCATTCTCGGCAAACCGCTGCAACAGCAGGTGCTGTTCGCGCGTGAGCTGCTTGGTGAGCGTCGGATGCGCGGCCAACACAGATTGAGCGCCGGTACGATCGGCCTGTGCACAAAGTCCAACGAACCGTTCTAGCGGTGACAGCTCCGGTGAGGCGCCGTTCGCCAGGAGCCAAGTGGCGACGTCGGTATTGCCTGCGAGCACGGCGGTCGCATACGGCGTCTGTCCTTCGCCGTTCCGCCGCTCGAGCTCGGCCCCGCAGCGGACCAATAGTTCCACCATGGGCACATCCCAGCGCCTTGCCGCGAGGTGCAACGGTGTGTCCGTACTGCCGGGCACG
Source organism: Gemmatimonadaceae bacterium (assembly GCA_044224875.1). GTDB lineage: Bacteria > Gemmatimonadota > Gemmatimonadetes > Gemmatimonadales > Gemmatimonadaceae > JABAQJ01. The sequence goes on from JBGAJQ010000047.1 coordinate 10,031, forward strand.
TTCAGGTTCGGATTGGCGCCATGCTCCAGCAGCCAGCGTATGCCGACTGGCGTGTCGGCCCAGGTGAGGATGTACGCCAGGGGCGGCGTGCCCCCCGCGATGCCGTCCACATTCAGGCCGAAACGATGCAACAGCTCCAACGCATCGAGGTTGCCGCCACCGGCGGCGATGTGCGACGTTACGCCATCCGTCGCGTGAGCGCCGGCCTGCAGCAACAACTCGGCGAGTGGCAGGTGCGCCACCTCGCACACGCTCGCCCATAACGCCGTCCTCGGCAATTCCGGGTGCCACTGCCAGTGAAACTCGGCATTTGGGTTGGCGCCGAGTGACAGGAGCAGACCCGTCAGCGCCATCAAGCCCGCCACCCGTGCCGGTTCATCGCGGTGCATGCAGGTGTGCACGACGTACAGGAGAGGCTCCCATCGCTGCGGACCGCCTGACTGCCTGACGAGGTCACCGCGTCCGTTGAGCCGCTCGCTCACACCCTTCGCGTCGCCAAGGACCAGGCACGTGTGCAGGTTGGCGGTGGCGATGCGCGGGTAGAGGGCGAGTAGCCGGCGCGCTCGACCTGGGGCGCCTCCCGTCGCACTCCTGACAAAGTCGTCGACGGCCTGTTCGAACGTCAGGGTGCGCGCTTCGACTTCATCGCGCAGGGCATTCCACGAGGAAAACCCGTACTCGCGAGCAACGGCGGATTGTGCGTCATGCATGGCAAACACCTGCCTTGCCAGCGCCGACGGCTGCAACTTTGCGAATGCTGGGAGTGCGGCCAGACGCTGCCGGGCCGTTGCGTCGCCCTCCTGTGCTGCGTGATGCAGGGCCTTGGCTTCCTTCTTCAGGAATTCGAGGCTGGGGCGTTCGGGGAGCTCACGGGACATACGACCTCCATGCTTGGGCCTGTGGTTCACAAACAGGCAGCACGGTGGTCAGAGTACCGTGAGGACTCAGGAGAGCCGGTGGGCTAGGCCCTTCGCGTGAACCCGCGGGCGCCCGAGAGCGCACACGAGCAGGATAGCGCGCGGTCGCAGTGCGGTCAACGCTCGCTACGCTGGGGTTGCGCCGTCAGGATTCGATGAACTCGCCGCCCTTCGGGCCTGCGACAGGTAACCCGGTTCCAGGTTCAACAAGTTGGCGATCTTCCGCACCAGATAAGCCTCATGGTCAGCCAACTGGCCGTCGGCAAGAATGACGCCCCACATCACCTCCGCCAAGACCATCTTCTGACCGAGGTCATATTGCTCGTTCAGGATGCGGGTGAACTGAAAGTGGTCGATCGACTTGCGCCGCTCTTCGGCGGCCAACGCGAGCAGTTCCTGGGTATCGGCGGCATTCAGCCCAAAATGCCGGCCGAGTGCTTCCTCGATACGTTGCCGTTCGACGTCGCTGAATTCCCCGTCCGCGTGGGCCAACTCCAACAACAGGGCGCAGGCAGCGAGCTGCACGCCACGTGCACCGGGTACGTCGCCGGACGCGGTTTGACCGTCGCGTCGATTCAGGAAGGAGCGGATAGCTTCGAACATCGATGAAATGTGCGTAGCGCACCGCGCCAACGGCAATCGGTCACGTTCGTCGGGGGAGAGCCACCCCGCCGCGTGATAACGCTCGTCACCTTGCTGCCATCAATGAGCACACGATTGGCGATTAGGTCGTACTCCGTCCCAACACCCACCACGCGCGTCGGTCCGGAGGGGCCGGCAACCCCATGCGGAGCAAGGTGTGCATTCGATGCCTATCGCTGCGGCGCATACTGGAGGACGACCGTACCGGAGGCGAACTCGCGCCGACTCACGAGTCGCAAGTCGACCACGTTCGAGAGCCCGTCCAGCAACTTTGGCCCATGGCCCGCGATCCGTGGATGTACGAGGAAGACATACTCGTCGATCAACCCCAGCTGGGCCAATGCGCGCGGAAGGGTGACGCCGCCAAGCAGCATCCCGTTCCCTGGCTGGGCTTTGAGGTGCCTAACGGCTGTGCCAAGATCTCCCTGCAACACCTCGCTGTTCCAGTCCAGAGCGCCCAAGGTACTGGAGACCACGTACTTCTTTGCCTTGTTGATCGTCCGGGCAAATGGCTCCGTCCAATCTGGCCTGGTGCCAGGAGGCACGGGGTGACGCCACCCAGCCTCCATCATTTCATAGGTCACGCGGCCAAAGAGCAGCGCGTCGGCCCACGCAACGTTCTCCATGGCATGGCGATGCAGCTCTTCATCGGGAATCATCACGCGATGATCGCAGCATCCGTCCAAGGTGACGTTGATTGAATATCGGAGGGGTCGCATGGCGTAACGGTACTCCCCGCTGGGTGATGTGGCAATCCAAGAAGGTGCTAGCTTTCACTCTTCGCTTTCGACCACTCGCTCCATCCGCCACCGTGGTATTCGCCATGGCAAACACGACTACACGCCGCGGGTTCATTCGTCCCCGCATACGCCCTGTGTGCCTCATCCCATTGTTGCAGGTGCTGAGCATCCTTGTGTCGCTCCAGGCAGAGGCGCAGGGTCAGGCGCAGGCTCTCAACTGGTCAGCGGACGACTCCTCGCGTGTGGTGTTGCTGCGAAGCAACGGGCAGTCTGTCACGGGCCGGCATGCCGTCCTCTGGGCACCCAAGGACTCCATCTCGAATGACTCGTTGCGCAAGGTACTCGCGGGCATCGACACAAATCTGGAGATGGTGAAGCGTCTGATTCACGCGCCGTTGCCATGGCAGCGACTGGCCAACCGACCCGTCGTGTTCTACTTCGCGCCAGATCGCTTCATCTCACACGCCTCGGGCCAAGGCGACGTATTTATTTCATTTTGGCGCGTGGGCGCGAACAAGGCCCCGTTCATACACGAGGCCCTGCACGAGATCCTCGCCCCGCAACCGCCGTTCAGTCCATGGGAGTTTCCCGACTCCGCACAGCAGCTACAACGCGCCGAGTCGTCGCCGTTGTGGCTGCTCGAAGGCTTGCCGGATTACCTCGCGCAAGTCGCGGCATCCCGGACAGGCGTGCCCGAGGGTGACATCTTTGAAGCTGGCGGGCCGGCAACCATCGATAGCGTGTGTGCCGCACGTGTGCGCGCTAACCCTGCCGTCGCCGCGGCCATCCAGGCGGTGGGACGTAGCGGCCGACCGCCGCAACTCTTCACGACGGAACGCAGTACGGTCGCTCCCGTGTTCTATCCGTGCAGTCATTCGTTCACGAAACACCTCGCGGACAAGGTCGGCATCGCCGGCGTCGTCGCGCTTTTTCCGGCGATCAGGGAAGGCGACTGGCAGGCAGCACTCACCGCACGCGCGGGCCCCTTAGGTGAGTTGCGGGGGGAGTGGGCGCGACGCCTCGGGATACCCTAGAGGTAGGAAGAACTTCCCACCGAGGAGTAGAGCGCGCTGAGCAGTCGAGTCGCTCTGTGCAACCGACGCGGCCGTGGGTGCGTCCGCTGGCGCCTCCTGACTCGTCAGGGCACTGATTTCCAGCGATCGCCGGGTTTGATCAGGTAGTGTTCGATCACGTAGCGCCACGGAATGACCAGCGGCACAATCACGCCCATGAGGATTGACGGCGCGTTGGCCGCGGTATCCGGGTCGATCGTGTTCCCCAGCCACCTGGGAACCAGCACGGCCAGCACCCAGATCAACTTCCACGCGAACTCGAACAGCAGCAACGGTATCATCTGCAAGGGATACCGTATACCGAGCACCGCCACGAGTGCCATGGCCCCAAGCATGCTGGCGCCGATCGCATGCCAGAACGGCAACGACGCCGCGCGTGTGAAGAGGACTGGGAACTGGAGCGACCCCTGCCCCACGAACATCAACGCGTAGAGCGCACGCAGGAGGTAGAGGCGCGGTGTGGAAACGACCGCCATAAGGAGCTTGTCGCTGAAATGAGGAATACCGTGACAACGTATGGGATTCCAATACGACGGGCGCGGGGGCGCCAAAGTTTCAACGGGATCGCCCGCCCCTGCAATCTGCTGCGAATGGCTACTTTTGTGGGCACGCCCTAGGGTGGCCGAGCGAATGAAACTCGCTCCCGCCGATGAAACGCGCTCCCGGCGCGAAGTCGACTGCTACTTCGGGGGCTCGCGCTTCCCCGTGAACGACGCGCTCCCCATCCCACCCATCTCCATCGACCCCTTCACGTTGTCCTTGTCCACCAGCAGGCCAACAAATGTGAAGTCCGGCATCCCATCGCTCGCCGCCTTCATCGTCAGCCGCAACGTGTCTCCCTTCAAGGTCCCGTCCAATGGGCGCAGGCCGAGTCGCGACGACTCGTACGTCCCCGTCACCTTGTCGCCATCCTGCTTCAGCGTGACGGTCGGGTAACCGGTGCCGTTCTCCGTCGTGACGGCGAACGCCCACTTGCCGGTCACATCGCGGGTGGATTGTTGCGCCGCGGCAGTGGCGAGAGGCCACAACAGGGCGGCGAGGAGAAGGCGAAATGACAATCGCATGGATGACCTGGAAGACGTTGGAGTTCGGATCCTAATGGTAATGCGGGGAGGTGCGGTGGCGCATGGACTCGCCCCTGTCCAATCTCCGCGCCTTCGCGCGTCTATGCAGGCACCCGTCCGCAGGACTCCTGCCGCACACTGACTGATCTGTACCAACACGCACACTTCACGGAGCATCAGATGCCCAAGTACCTCTGCCTGCAAAGGCGCCTGCCAAGCCCCGCCAGCGAGAAGCCATCACCTGCGCAAATGCAGGAGATGTACGCGCGATTCACGGCATGGCAGGAGAAGTTCAAGGATCAGCTCCTTGACCCGGGAGGCCGGCTTGGTGGCGGTAAGATGGTCACCGCCGGTCGAGCGCCCGATGGCCCTCTCGTAGAGGTGAAGGAACTCGTGGGTGGTTTCATGATCGTATCGGCCACTGATCTGGACGCGGCAGAACAGGTCGCCCGAGAGTGCCCCGGCCTCGTCGGGCCAGGATCCGGCGTCGAAATCATCGAGATCCGTTCTCCTTGAGTAGTGATCGCCTCGTCGAGCACTTCTTCCGCCACGAGTACGGGCGGCTGGTCGCCCGCCTGACGAGGCGCTTCGGCGTTCACCAGCTCGAACTCGCCGAAGATAGCGCACAGACGGCACTCCTCGCGGCGGTAAAGGCGTGGCCGCGCGAGGGGCCGCCCGATGCGCTTTCCGCTTGGGCTTACCGCGTGGCGCTCAACCATGCGCTGGGCACCCTCAGGCAGGACCGACGGAGGGAACGCCTGCTCGAGAGTGAACCGGCGGCGATTGTTGCAGCTACCGACAGCGAGCCTGTGGGCCAAGTCGACGATGACCTACTGCGCATGCTGTTCGCGTGCTGCGACGAGCGCATCCCATTTGACTCGCAGCAAGTCCTGGCACTCAAGACGCTCTGCGGATTCTCCACCGCGGAAATCGCCGCCAGGCTCACGCTCAGCGAGGCCAACGTGCACAAGCGCCTAGGCCGCGCGCGGGAACGCCTGCGTCAAGCCGACTTTTCGCTCCCGGACTCCTTCACCCCCGCCGAGATCGCTCGCAAACGACCGGCCGTACACCAGGTGCTGTACGTGTTGTTTGCCGAGGGACACCTGTCGTCGCATCCCGAGTATGCCATTCGGCGAGAGCTGTGTGCAGAAGCCATTCGGCTCGCGACCCTCATGGCCGAACGGGACGCGGCTCCCGCGTCCTGCGCGCTCGTCGCGCTCATGCACTTGCACGCAGCGCGAATGTCCTCACGGATTGACGCGCGCATCGGGCTCCTCCTGCTGGAAGAGCAAGACCGCGCCGGCTGGGACGCTCGTCAGATCCAACTCGGCTTGTCGTGGCTGGCGACGGCGGCGCAAGGGAACGAGTTCTCGCGATATCACGCGGAGGCCGGTATCGCAGCTGAACACTGCCTGGCGCCGGATCTGGCGTCGACGCGGTGGGAAAAGATTGTCGAGTACTATGCGCTGCTCGAACGCGTCGCTCCGTCCCCTCTCCACGCGCTGGGTCGGGCCATTGCGATCGCTGAGTGGCAAGGTCCGCGCGCAGGGTTGGATATGCTGGCTGCGGTTGGCGCTCCGACGTGGGCGACTGAGCGCTACGAGTGGTCCGCGGTGCTCGCGGATCTCTATCGCCGTTGCGGGGATGGCGTGGCGGCACACCGACACGCCGCGGCTGCAATCGCCACGGCGCCGAGTGAGGCAGTTCGGATCCTTCTTCGTCGGCGTTTGAACGGGCGAGAAGTCGCGCACCCGCTCACTCGCCACCCTGCTCCACGCGCTTGACGCCGGCGGAGGCTCGTTCGCGCAACGTCCGAACCTCTTCGCCCCCTCGTTCCCAATACTGGAGCACGAAGCGATAGTACGTCGCCGCCTCCACGCTACGACGCTCCTCCAGGAGTTCCGCGAGCTCCAACGCCGAAAGACCGGAGTAGAAACTGAACCAGGCCGTCGGAGGCACCAGGGACCGAAAGATTGCCTCCGCCGAGTCTCGTTGCCCACTGGCGCGATACAGACTCGCCAGATGAAAGCGCATCGCGGGCTCTGGCGTTGCCTCGGAAATGTTCTCCGTGTGCACGGGCCAGAGGTCATACGCGCGCTTGGCTTGCACGAGCGCCTCGGACCGGTCGTTCCGCCGCACGGCGAGACGTGCCCGCACATCCGATTCGAGCGCGGCAGGAAAGTCGAAGGATGCCCGGCCTCTGTTCAACCTGCCGAGTATGGTCGCCCAGCGAAGGGCCAGGCTGGTATCGCCGTGAGTGGCATGGTAGGCCGCCAGTTGCCAGCCGTACCAGTACACGTCTCGACGGCCCTGGAGCGCAAGCGCCGAGTCGATGGGCATGAACGCCTCGAGCACCCGCCGAGCATCGCGTGCGTCGCCCTCGGCCGCACTGCCGGCGATCCTCGCCGCGAGCATGAGCCGTTCCAATGACAGGTCGTTGCGCGCGCCCAGTTGGTCGGCGACGACACGCCGGATCGAGTCGGCCACTGACCCCCGACCTTCGGTCAGCATCAACCGAACGAGCCCGCTGTTAGGCGCCATGGCAATCGGATCGCCCTGCCAGCGATGGCGCAAACGCACGAGGAGCGTCTCGGCGAACACTGGTCGCGTGCGGGTTAGCGTTCGTACGACGCTGATGGCGGCGGCCGGCGGCGCGCTGGTGGCGCGATCGATAATGCTTGGTAGCTCGGCGTCCGTCGCGAGCGTGGCATCGATCGCCATCATGACGGCCTGCACAGCCAGTACCGTGGTGTCCGTCCGCGCCAGTCGCTGTCGCTGTTGCCGGAGATCCCGCGGCTCCGCCGCCGCGACGGCGAGCCAAGCTCGCGTGTAGAGTGCCGACACGTACGTCGAGTCCAAGCGGACCGCGCGTTCGGACGCCTCGATGGCGTCTCGGAGGGTCGCGCCATACTGCCAGCCGTAGGCCCAGCGCACATACGCCAGGCTCGACCACGCGGCGAGGTTGCTGCTGTCGATCTGGATCAATCGCAGTTGCGCGTTCTCGGCGCGCTGGCCCTGCGTGCTGACCGACGCCAGGAGTCCCTCTGCACGTAGTCGATGCGGTTCACCTAACGCGCGCGTGCGCTCGACGGCACGCCTGGCAACATCGTTGAGGAAGAACCCCTGCCCTCTTATGCTCGCCGACATCGTCTTCACCATACCCGCCTCGGTGAGGGCCAGCCCGAAGTTCGAGTCGAGGGCCACGGCCCGGTCGATGGCGACGTCCGCGCTATCGAACATACCGCGACGCATCGCTTCCTTTGCCGACAAGTATGCCTTCAACGCCGTTGCCGAGGTCGTGGCGTTGGCCTCGACAGGGCCAACCGCATTGCGCGTCACACTTGCCATCTGCGCGATGAGTGCAACGGCCAGCTCTTGTGACAGGCTGAGGACGCTGTCGGTACTGGCTTCACGAGTGAGCGAGAGCTGCGGATCGGCGCTCCCGACGCGGTAGAGCCGGGCGGCGACGTTGAGCCGACCGCGTTCAGCCATGAGTGAGCCAATGACATACCAGTTGGCGCCCGTCTTTCGCGCGAGGGCTTCTGCCTCTTGGACCTCCGGGTTGCGTGCTCTATCGGACGGCCGCTCGCGGAGGTCTCGCCACCCGGACCACGGGTCGACAACGCGAAGCCCCGGTGTCCCTTCGATCGTCGTTGCCAGAAGGTCAGGCAGCGCTTCCGACCAGCTCGCGGCCTCAGCGACGGTGGCCCGGAACGGGAGGACGAGCAGACCCACCGCATCGGGAGTTCGTCGAGGGCGCAGGGCTGGAATCAGGGCGACGATCGCCGCCACGACACCCACGGCGGCCACCAGCCACCGGCGTCGGCTCGACCACGCGGAGCGCACCGGCTGCCACGTTAGGCGACGATGATACTCCGCGGCCAACCCGGCATTTGGGTCCGTGGCTGCCCGGCGCCCGAGTGCATCGGCTGCGCGGCGATGAAGGTGGTTCAGGGTTGGATCGTCGAGTGCCCCCACGACCGTGCGTCGCAACAGGTCATGCGCAAATTCGAACGCACCGGGGTGCGTCGGGGCATGACGCAACATGCGTCGGGTGATGAGTTCGTCGAGGCCCGCCGCCAGCACGCCAGGCGACATTCCCGTCAGGTCGGCGAGGAGATCGGCATCGACAGGCGTCCGAAAGACCGACGCGGCGTCGAGCAACTTGCGCGAGTCGGGGTCCACGCGAGTGAGGCGTACGAGCAGTGCTTCGCGCACGCCCGGCGGCACTGGCAGCTCGCTGATGTCCGTCGTCGCACTTGCGCGCCACTCGCCGCGCTCATTGGGGGCGAGCCATCCATCGTCGACCAGCGCCGACGTCAGCTCGGTGACGTAGTAGGGGTTACCCCCGGTCTCGTGGTGGAGCCTGGCGGCGAGTGCCCACCGGTCCTTCTCCGGCATCACCAACATCGACGCCAGCATCGCGTCGACATGGCGGTCCGTGAGTGGTTGCAGCTTCAACCGACGCACCGACCGAAGCGTCGACGCGGTGCGCGACAGGGACGCAAAGGCCGGAGTTCCCGAAGCAGCCGTGAGCAAGAGCAACACGTGGCTCGGTGCGTGCTTCACCAGGTCGACGAGGAGGTCGAGGGTGGCCGCGTCGGCATCTGGAGCGTCGTCGAGGAAAACAAGGACTGGCAGCTCTTCTCCGACAGCCGCAACAATCTGACCCAGCGCCGCCGCCAGCGCCGACGGCGTTGTCGGGGCGCGTGGAAGGGATGGAAAGACGTCGTCCACCCAGGACACCACCTGGCGCAGCTCGGCGAGCGCCGATGCGTCGGCGCCGAGGAGCCCGGGCGCAGCGCGCAAGCCGTCCAGGAGTTCGCGAGCCATCGCCAACGGCGCCGCCGCAAGATCCTCGCGCGCCTTCGCTCGCAGCACAACGCATGGTTCACGTCGCGCCGCCAGCTCGGCCAGGAACTCCTCACAGAGACGCGTCTTGCCGATTCCTTGCTCGCCCTCCACCAGGACCATCGCACAGCCGCCGTCCTTCGCCTCCTTCCAGGCCGCGGTCAACTCTCCAAACACCTCCTCCCGACCGATTAGGTCAGGCGTGAAGAGCGCGACGGACGGCACGGCGGCCGTCGCGCGGTCGGCCTCCGCCGAAAGCTGCCGAGAAAGCCGTGACAGGATGGGTGACGGTTCCGCCTCCAGCTCCCCCTTGAAGCGGGCGATGAAGGCGGCGTGCCGCGCGTCCGCTTCGGAGGTCCGACCAGCCGCTCGGAGGACCTGAACCAGACGCTGGTGCGCGTCCTCATCGAGAGGAAAGAGCTCTGCCCGCCGGGTCGCCCAACGGAGCGTGCTGGCGCGGTCGTTCCTCCCTTCTGCAACGCTCGTTAGGTCCGCCAGGGCGCGGGTAGCGCGACGTCGCAGACGTTGACGCTCCGCCTCCAGCCAAATGCGGAATGGCTCAGTTCCCAGATCGTCGAAACCTTCGAGGAAATCACCTTCCCAGCGGGCGACGCCTTGCTCGAGCCGCCCATGTGTGAGGTCTTCCTCAAAAAGAGCGACATCCAAGGTGATTGCGCCCGCCGGCAGGCTAACGCGATCTGGCCCAACTTCCAGCGAGGGGCCGATCGCCCGACGCAGTTCCAGTAGGGCCTGCCGAAGCGATTGACGCGCCTTCGATCCTTCCCGTTCGCCCCAGAATAGCGCGGCGAGTTCCTCGCGTCGTACCGCCTTCGGAGCCTGGCAAGCCACGTAAGCGAGAAGTGCGAGCTCCTTTCGGCGCGGCACGACGGGGCCATCCACCAGACGTGCCTCACCCAAGGCGTACAGTGTGGGAACGGGCGTAAGCGGAATCGTCATTGGGACTTGACGCGCGTATTGACGGGTCGTTGCGCGTGCGGCGCTAGAGTCATCGGCGTTCGCGAAGGGGCGGTGCCGAACCTGGTCGAAGGATGCCGTTGCAAGAAGCGCATCACGGAAATGACCTGGGACCAGCAGTCCGGCCCGCTACTCTCGACGCCGAACATGTCGCGGCTGACCAGCTGCGACAAGAGGCGTGCAATGACGGCGTTCAGCGCGGGAGCTCGTCATCTCGAACCGGAGCCGCGACAGAACTCAAACAGGGGACCACGTATGCGACTTGAAACGAGGATGGCGGTGGTAGCTGGAGTAGCGGTGCTGGCGGCCTGCAGCGACGCTCCCAATCCCACCGAACCACAGGGGCGGCCGGTCGAATCAGCGGCCGCGGTGCAGGAGGGCAACGAAGTTGGGCCGAATGACTACATCGTCGTCCTGCGAGACGACGAACCCGATGTCGCGGCGACGTCTGCTCGCCTGGCGCGCGCGACGAGACTGCGCGTGAAGACCACGTGGAACGACGCGCTGAAGGGGTTTCTTGCCGAGGTTCCTCCGGGGGCGCTGAGCGCGCTCCAAGGAGATCGATCGGTAGCGTACGTGGCGCACGATGCGATGGCCTATCCTGATGTCGTGCAGCCCGTGGGAGGGATTTGGGGTCTCGATCGAATCAACCAGCGCCCACTGCCGCTCGACGGCACCTACAGCTACACGAGCACGGGCGCCGGAATCCACGTGTACATCATTGATAGCGGCATCAACGCCGGCCACGTCCAGTTTGCCGGCCGCATCGGCGCGGGGATCTCGTTCATCCCGGGCGTCCCTTCCACCGCGGATTGCAATGGGCACGGGACGCACGTAGCGGGGACGATCGGTGGTTCGACGCATGGTGTGGCGAAAGGCGTGATCCTGCACGCCGTCCGCGTCTTCAACTGCACCGGCGGGGCACCATTCTCACGCATCATCAACGCCGTGAACTGGGTGCAAGGGAACGACATCGCGCCAGCCGTGACGAACATGAGCTTGGGCGGAGGTCTTAATGCTCCCGTCAACGCCGCCGTAAACAACCTCGTCGCGTCCGGCAATGTCGTCGTCGTCGCCGCTGGCAACGGCAACGCGGACGCGTGCGGGGCCAGTCCCGCGTCTGCGGTGAACGCGATGACGGTTGGTTCGACCGGTGAGGGCGGGTTCATACCACCGGCGGCCCCGGACATGCGCTCCGGCTTCTCGAACTGGGGCGCCTGCCTCGATCTCTTCGCGCCTGGCAGGAACATCACCAGCACATGGTTTACCTCGCCGATTGCCACGAACACGATTTCAGGCACGTCGATGGCGAGCCCACACGTCGCGGGGGTCGCGGCACGTCGCCGACAGACGCAACCCTTGTGGACGGCCTTCCAGATTCGAAACAATCTCGTGGCCAATGCGACCGCTGGGATCGTGATCAATCCGGGCGTTGGTTCACCAAATCGGCTGCTGTACAGCGGCTTCTTCCCGTGATCGATTGGCCGCGCCGCCTGACTCGTTAGGGTCAGCGGACTTGTGACACCGTCGAGAGATGGCGGCGAGTACGTGGCGACGATTGCGCTACTCGCCGCCGCTCCTTCCCTGGAGACCGACCATGGACCGTGCGGGAACCGGCGACCACGAGGCCGTGCGAGCCTACGAGTACTTTATGCTGCGCGTGGCTCGAGGCACGACCGCGAGACTACAGGGTACCGTGGAGCGGCTCGCGACGCGGGAGAAGTGGGAGTTCGGAACCCAGGACGAATTGTTGGAGCTGCTAGGTGGTAATGGGGGCGAGGGAGACGATGGTCTTCGTTGAGCGGCGGCATGGAAGGAACCCGTCACTCGCGGAGGATCTTCTCCATCGGCCGCCCCTTGGCCAGCTCATCGACCAGCTTGTCCAGGTAGCGGATCTTTCGCATGAGTGGGTGCTCAATCTCCTCAATTCTCACGCCGCAGATTACGCCAGTGATCTTGCTGGCATTGGGGTGAAACGCCGGGGCCTCATCGAAGAAGGTCTGGAAGTCCTTCCCTTCCTTGATCTGCGTGGCCAGCGCCTTTGGCGTGTAGCCCGTGAGCCAGCAGATGACCGCATCGACATCTTTCTTCGTGCGCCCCTTCTTCTCCGCTTTCTGGACATAGTGCGGATATACGCCAGCAAACTTCATCTTGAAGACTCGATGGGTTTCCAAGGTCTCACCCCCACGCTCGACAGGTGGCCCAACAAATCGCCGGGTGTCTGCAAAGTAGCACTGGGGGTATCGCCGTGGAGGTCGCCGCGAGTTGCCAGCAACGCGTGGCTTGCGCTCTTTTCGTCCGGTGGTCCAGCAGTCCACCTCACGCACGCCAGGGTCCACCGGCGCTTTAAGTATTCGCGGACTAGCCGAGCGAGTTTATCCCCCGCTCTGTCTTCCGGGCGCGCGTGCCAACGCCTGTTGACCGACCGAACGCCCTAACTCGCGCCCTACGGTGCACGAGGTCCGCCAATGCACGCCGCCCCACACGCGTGCGTTCACCACCTCATCCGATATCTCGCGGAAGTTCGCATACCGATGCGTCGCCCCTCCGGCCGAAGGACTCGTTATGGTCAGCTCACCCGGTGCGTCGCCAAACAACTCGGTGAGCACGCGTTCGGCCGCGCCACCGTAGGTCGTATGACCTGCCGGATAGTCCGGGAAGGGCGGCGTCGTGATCAGTGACGTCCATGCGGTGTCAGTCACGGTGGTCGCGTTGCCGTCGTCAGCCAGCGACCGAATCGCGGTGACTGGCCGCCACTGGCCATAGAAGTACTTGGCCTCCCATGCGGCAATCATGGCGTCGGCCCCCGCCAGGTTGAGCAACAAATACGCCCGCGCCGCCTCTGCAGCGGTGGCCGAATGCGCGATCGTGGCTTCGCGCGCGACCTGGTTCCACAACTGAGCGGCGGTCGTGATCCAGAAGCGCGCTGTTTCGCTCTGCAAGGCGCTTCGCGTCGTGCTGCCTGAAGAACCTAACGACGAAATCTCCACGTAGTCGCGCGTGTAGGCTGCACCGCCCAGCATTGGCGGCCCTGTCGGCCTCAACTGAGACGGGGATGTCAGGAAGAACGGACTCACGTGGCCCCAGCCAGGTTCCAGTGCGCCGGCAAAACCCGGCGGTGTCGGCGTCCACTTCCCCATGCCCGCACCCGCCGTGTACGACACTTGCTCTGCGGAGTGATCGCCCTCGCGCTGCGCGAGAATCGCGGCCGCAACACTGCGCCCTACCGCGACCCCGGCCACGACCGCCTCATTCGCGGGAAGGAGGGCGAGCGAGGAATCACGCACGCGGTCGAGAGCTGCCGCTTGTGCGGGATACAGGGCCACCAGCACCCGATGTGTCGCTCCAGCGATCGCCCCTTCTATAGAAGCCGTCTTCGGCGCGACGACTCGTGAAGCATAGGGCGCCCAGTCCTGGGTGATTGATGTGACGGCATCGTAGACAGCGGCGGACACCATCGCCAACGCGCGCGTCTCGCGCGGCGGGCTGAAGGGGCCAGCGGCCGTTGTCTTGAGTGCCATCGCGTTCCACGATGCCAACGCCTGCAACGCCGCAACACGGGTGGTACTCGCTGCGGTGTCGGGTCGTGGCTGAATCGTCGTGGCGTTCTCGGTTCCGCACGCGATCAATGTCGCGACCAGTGCAACGCTCAACATGATACGTCCTCGCTGTCTGCCCATGTGACCTCCCTGAATCGTCTGCACCAACCAACGGCGTCAGATTATTCAGTGCAGCCCCTGTCAGAACAGCCCAAAAAATGAACCGTGGTGCCTAACGTGAGGGAGCTGTTGAGGACGCCAACGTGGCAAAGCGTGTCACCCCCAGCCAGCCGAACAGGGCGCGGCGGAGCGACGCCGCCCCACTCAGCTCGACTTGCCCGCTCTTGATCGCCTGTGGGAGCGTGATGTGACCCAGACACACCCGCGCCATCGCCTCCACTTCAGCGTCTACCGTCAGGTCCACCTCGTGGCCAGGATCGAAGAGGCACAGGTCGACGGCCGGCCGCTCCAGCACCAACCAGAATTCACGCTGGCGATAACGCTTGAAGCGGAAGAGTACCACCACACGTCGGTCAGGAAGCGCTTGGACGCGCACCATGCGTCGCAGTGCCCACATCAGGAAATCAGGATCGACGTGCTCGTCGCCGATGTCCTTCGCCGCCCACTTGTATCCCCAACTGCCGAGGGCGTCGACCACGGAACCGAGCTCGCGCCCAGCTTCCGTGAGACTGTACTCGTAGCCTCGGCCACTTGGTGATGCCGCTCGACTGATGATGCCCGTGCGATGGAGGTACTCGAGTCGCTGCACGAGCAGATTGCGGGACATACGAGGCACACCACGCTGGATGTCGCTGAAACGGCGGCCGCCCGAGAGAAGCTCGCGCAGGATCAACGGTGTCCATCGCTCCGCGAAGATCTCGGCGCCGAGTGCGACAGGGCAAAACTGGCCATAGTTGGACATGCACGACGGTGTATCCGGGCGGCCGGCCGCACAAGTTCACATTTTGAACTTCACCCGAAACTATCAACGGCTCGACTAGCCGGCCGGCGCAGCGAACTGCACGGCACTAACGAGCTCGCCTAGTGCGGGCACGATTCCTTGGGCGTCCACTCGTTGGTGGGAATCGTCCACGGCTGTTGCGCATCATGAAGGACCAGCCCCAGCGTGCGGCGAACGGATGAGCCCATGCCGCCCAACAGCATTGGCGGACCCTCTTGCACCACGTAACTCTCCCCGGCCCGCACCACCTTGAAGCCTTCCGGCGTTTCAAGACACTGGGCGCCCTCCAGCACAAACCATCCTTCTGGGCCCGGGTGCTTGTGGACGGGCGTGCGTGCCGCGGCAGGGACAACTCCCTCAAGGTAGTGTGCCGTGTAGACGCGACCGCGAGTCACCGGAAACGGCCCGACCACGGCAACGCGGTCGCCGCCCGCCGCGGGCCACCCCGCCTCGGCGATCGTGAACAGCCACGTACGGCCGTGCGCTGTAGCCACGGTACTCCCTTGCCGACGCGCCGCATCCGCTGCCGCTCGGTCCGGAAACGCATCGATGTACCAGTACAACTGGCTGGCCGTGGCCGGGCCGATCGGCGCGACGGCCGCCAGGTAGCAGCCAATCGCGTCCGGAGGACCAGGTCTCGGTTCGTTGCAGCCGCCAGGCACTGGCACCGTGGTGCTGGCGGCATGCGGGGCATCGGCGCGTGTCGCGGATGGCATCGCTTGATCCACGCGGGCAGGCGCGTGTGCAGACGCGCACGCGCCGCTGAGCGCGACGACGGTCAGCGCAGTGACAGCGATGGCCCTGCGGCGAGCGGAAGTTCGCATGACCTTTTCCCGTGGAATACACGGCAGAGTGTAGGCCGCGCCGCAACGTCGCGCCAGCCGGCGACCGCTCCGAAGCCGTCGCGCCTCGTCAGTATTCCGTGAGCGCGTCCTCCCGAGTGAATGCGAGCGGTGCTGGCCGTTGTGTCCCGTCGGGGTCAAGCTGGCAGTGCAGGAGTGCCCCGTCGCGCGCTCGCCCAAATACATCGAGGCGCCTCCCGCCAGGCACAACCGATGCCGTGATCGCCGGTGAGTCGACAATCTCTCCTCCCAGACTGCGCCACTGCGTCAGGCTTGGCGTCCAGCTGTTGCCGAGCCATGCCTTGTGCCACACATGCCCGTCGCCATCACGGGCCACGATGTCCAGCGTATTGAGCATTGGCGCCAACACGATCGGCTGGCCGGTGAAGGTGCCGCCCTGGTACTCCCACCACCCATTCCACGCGCCGCCGTCGAACCACTGGTGGTAGATCGCGTTGTCGGTGCCGCGCACGACCAGGTCGAGTCGTCCGAAGCCCCACGATGCCATGGACGGGGGGGCCGCGACCTCGCCGGCGATCGGTTGCCATGCAGACCACGTCCCGGCGTTCAGGGTCGCGTGCGCGAGGCTCCGGTCGTCCTTCCACACGACGACGTCGAGCCTGAACGGCTGCGGTGGCACGACGGCAGGCGCACCCATGCACTGCGTGGCGATCGACCTCCACGTACCCCACATCCCGTTGCTGTTGGCCGCCCACCAGAGCGTTCCGTCAGCGGCAACTGCAAATGCGTCCAAGGTTCCTGGCGCGCTCGACGCGACCACCGGCCCCCATGCGAAGCGACGCGACGTCAGTGCGTTCCACCCCAACGCGGGAGCCCATACGCCGCCTCGGAAGGCCTTGTGAAAGGCCTGTCCATCGAAGTCCCGTGCGACGAGGTCAATCTCTCCCCCGGCACCTGCAACGACGCTGAGCTCCTCGACGTATCCGCCCAACCACTCCCACCGCGGTCGCAACGCAAAGGACTCTCCGGTCCACTCGCCGAACCATGGTGAACTGGTGCAGTCCTGCATGACAACACTTGGAGTGCCCGCGATCGAGCACACGGCGGGCCGACGAGCCACCCATGTCGACGCCCGCGTCACCAGGTGGTTCCGATTGCCGTGCTCCAGCGCCACACGCATCCGAACGAACTGCTGCGGGCTGAATCGATCAGCCTGCGGACATCCCTTGAAGTACGACATGAGAAGGCGGCGGTCGGGCTCTATCCGGTACGTGCGCGTTGCGCCTGACGCGAAGGTCACGGGCACGTCGACGAAGTCAGGTGCGCCGCACGCGCTCCCGTTGGCATTCGTGAACAGTGTCGGACCGGCATCGGGCGGAGTGTCCACGATAAACGGCAAGTCAGCGTCGAATACCCGGAGGGCTTCGTTGACGTCCACACCCCATCGATCGACGGCGTCCTTGAGGATCGTCGCAGCCGCCGCCACGGTGTCCGGCATGGATCCCATGGTGTGCTGCAGGTGCAGGTAGTGGCCGATCTCGTGCGCGAGCGTCTGTGGGTCGATCGAGCCGTTAGGCGTCCGCCAGTACACGGCAGCCGTCGCCACGTATTCCGCCGAGACCGATGAGTAGTGATAGCCCCGCTCCTGAATCACCCACGTGCCGTTCTGGAACGTGAGCTGGCTTCCCAAGCTGATGTAGACCACCAGTTTGCCCAGGTGCTGACGCGCGACTCGCTGCCGCTCCGCCTGGAAGCGTGAGGAATCGACGGCTGGCTCGATCGTCTGCGGGTTCGACAAGCTCCCGGCGTCGATCAACTCCCAGTCCTGGTCGAGCAGCGTGTTGTCCTCCACCGCGAAGTCCGCCTGTGGGTCATAGACAAACTCGATCCGGCCCGGCTGGAAGAAGGCGTTCATGGCCGTGACGACTGGCGTCAACAGCGCTGGATTGTACTGGATGCTCGCCGTGGTCGCGATGAACTGCAGGCGTATGACTCGGAGGCCAGGAGGACGGCGCGGACGGGGCGGTATGGGTCGTGGGATACGGTGCGGCAGTTTGTGCGGCAGCCCATCGATCGGATGGGGCGCTGGACGCGGTGGCCGGCCGAAGTGCGCAGGCAACGGACGCGGCCGGCCTGGTAAACCGGCGTCGTTAGGCCGGTCGACGACCGGTACATCAGCTTCGGCGACGCGCGTCCTCGGCGATCGTGGTCGCTTGGCCGGCTTCTTCGGGCTCATCGGTCTCTCTCGCAGTGCGTTGCGACTGGCAGCCCGTGCACCCGATCGGACGCAGCGAGCTTCCAGTCTTCACTAAGAGAGTGCGAAGTTCGCGAGCGAATCCTGACATTGGCGCCGCGCGGCGCATACTTGAGCGGTCAAGGATCCTGCACCGGTATCGTGAACAACTGGCGTCCCCAGATGCCTCGCAACCGATGAATCCTCCCCTCCATCAGCCGCACGTCGCCAAACTCAGCGAACAACCGAATTCGGTCGAACGGCGCCGTGGGAAAGAATACCTCCGTCATCGTGGTGAGCCCGCCATCGGCAAATAACTCGGCGGAGGCCACATCGAGCAGTAGGTGCATGCGCACGGTGGAGTCCGTCGCGGCCGTCGGGGCAACGCTCACTCGGGGAGCGAACTCCTTGGCGAAGCTGGTATCGCCGGACTTCGTCCGGTCGCTGAACCACTGCTGGTTTCGGGCGTCGAAGCCAACACGATAGGACTCGCCTCGGGCGTTGCGTAATTCCACACCGAACGAGGCGTGGGCGATCGCTCCTGGCACGAAGACGAGCTCCAGTTCCAGGAGTTGTGGCCCGGCGCCAGCCACTTCCGTCAGCTCCAATAGGCTGTCGATCGGCTGCGCGGTGAGCGACGTCGTCTGCGTCCGCAGGCTCGCCAGCTCTGCCACCGGGGCGACGCGCAACCGGTAGCCCCGCGTCGTATGCACCAGGGCGAGCTCCCGAGGAATCGTCATGGCGCTTCGCCACGTCTGCGTAGGCACACGCGTGGCGTACTGCCAGTTGCTCATCCACCCGAGAAACAGTCGTCGGCCGTCTGGCGCATTGGCCCACGTCACGCCGGCATAGTCATCGCGACCGTAGTCGAGCCACCGAGCCTTCCCGTCCTTCAGCTCCTCGGCAAACGGTGGATCCACCGTGAAACGCGTGCCATCGAAGTCGCCGACAAAGTACTGTGTTCCGGTTCCACCGTTCGGGTGCCCCTGCCCCACACTTTGCAGGAGAACCCAGCGCTGCTCCCCGGTCCCCTCGACGGTCATCGGGAAGAAGTCGGGGCACTCCCATACGCCGTCATGGCTTCCAAGCCCCTTCCCGAACTCACTCAGCTTTGTCCACGTCGTGAGGTTGGGCGACCCCCAGAACTCGGCGTGATCCCCGGCCGCGAGCACCACCACCCAGCGAGCGCGGTCGGCATCCCACGTGACCTTCGGGTCGCGAAAGTCGCGCGTCGAACCGGGATTCGGGATCACCGGGTTCGCCGCGTACTTGGTCCACGAGCGCCCATCGTCCACTGACCAGGCGATCGCCTGTGACTGGAAGTTGCTGCTGCCGGCCTTCTCGCCGGCCATGTTGTGATACGTGAACATCGCCACCAGGGGCGGCTTATTAGTCGCGCCAAGACGGCTGGTGTTTGCCGAATCGACCACGGCTGACCCTGAGAAGATGTAACCGAGTGTATCGGGGCGCAGTGCGATCGGCTGCGGCGTCCAGTGCAGCAGATCGCGGCTGACGGCGTGTCCCCAGTGCATAGGACCCCAGACCGTGGAGTCCGGATAGTACTGGTAGAACAGGTGGTACATCCCCGCATGGTAGACCAAACCGTTCGGGTCGTTCATCCATCCGGACGCCGGCGAAAAGTGCAATTGCGGCCGGTGGGGCTCGTTGTAACTAAGCCCTGCATCGGTGGTACGGTCGGCGCGCGGTTGCTCCTGCCGACAACCAGTGACCACGGCCAGTACGCCTCCCAGCCAAAGGGCACCGAACGGCGACCATCGTCGATTCCGGCGGCTTGGTCCGACCGTCCGCATGTTTCGCTCCTCGTTAGGGCGTTCTTGCCGCACCCCTCGACAGGGTGCGGCTCGGTCATGGCGGCATGCCGTGACAGCGGCATGCGTCGGCGTTTTGTCTCTGCTGAGGCGCGACTGCCATCGACTCATTGTTGAACCCGACGCTGTCGGCGACTGCAAACGCTACTCCACGGGAAGTCGAGGCGCGACCCCTGGGCGCTGTCCCCTTTCCTCCCAACAGGCTTCCGCTTTGAAGGGACACGATCAGGAAGTGGACGAACAGCTTCAACGCCTCGGTGCGGCCAGACGATAAGCGAGGATGCTCAACAGGATTTCGCCGATCCGACGAGTGTTGCTCTCTGCGGTGTTTCAGGTGCATCATGCCACGTAACGCGGCAAGGCACGCCGACGGCGTGATCGCTCGCAGGGGACTTTCACGGAGAACGGGATGACGGGTTCGAACGTGTCGCGCCTAACACTTGCTGTGCTCGCCTTCGCCACGTTGTCCGAGTCGGCGCATGCGCAGGGCCTCATGGACAAACTCAAGAAGGCTGCGAAGGGCAAGGAGTATACGGTTCGGGGACGAGTGCGCGTGCAGGATGGTAGATGGCTCACCTGCTTTGACGGCATCAAGACCGGGTACCTCGGTGCCGCCGACATGGCGCGGCCGGGCGACGCCAAGGTGGACCCCGCGACCGGCCAGATGAAGGTCACCACGGCGGCGATTCCCACCGTGATCATGACGCGCAAAGGCATCGTCACGTCGAACGACTGCGACTCCCTGGCAGAACAGGGGCTGCTGCTCCTCCCCGCTCCGGAGGGAAAGGGAGACACCGGCTATAGCGACCCGTACGGTTGCACGCGTTCCGAGTGGACCAAGGACGAGGTCATCGCGCATCGGCGAGAGATCATGGATTGCCAGGCTGACTCGATCACGGAGCGCGCCTTCCGGCGAAACGCAGGTAGGTCGTCCGGGGCTGCCACCGCGGCGTCAACCACGAGCGCACCCGATACCGCGGCGCTCGCGGCGCAGTTCAAGGCGATCCAGTCTCAGGCCGCCGTTCCGGCGATACCTGCTCCGACGAAGAACACGGAAGCTCTGGCGGCCGATGGTGCCAAGGTTTGCGGATTGAAGGCCCCGTACATGCTGAAACTGAGGGACGAGGCCGTCGCGTTCATCCGCTACGACGCCGCCAAGGGAGTTGTCGTGCTGTCGGAGCTGTCGGGCGGGGAGCGCCACATGGTGCAAGTGGACGGCAACGGGTTCGCCCAACGTGCATCGTTCAATGCGCAGGCAATCGGGCAAGGGGGAGACACCTGCGGACGCGCATTCTGGAACGCCGAGGCTTACAAGGCGGCCAGCGCGGCGATGAGCGGAAAATAGGTCCGCGATTTGACGGACGCCGAAAGCGTGGGAACGTTGCGATGCAGTCCAGCAGCGCGACAACCGACGTTGTGGTCGTCTTGCGAAACGCGGCCAAGCTAGAATCGCACCACCGCGCTCGGCGACGGCAACTCGTTCTTTCGATGCTGTTCGCTCGGAGAGGCGCTCGCCCACGGCACCTTCCCGAACGAGTCCAGCGACGAGAACGCTCCCAGCAGCTCAAAGGCGTCGAAGACGTACGGCACCCCTTCCGCGCCTAACGGGCTGGCCGCGTCGCCGACGTGAAAATGCAGATGCGGTCCTGTGGAGTCGCCGGTATAGCCCAAGGCGCCGATGACGTCCCCGCGCCTGACGCGATCCCCAACATGCACACGGACGCTGCCGGGTTTCAGGTGTTCGTAGAATGCAAACCGCCCATTCCCGAGGTCGAGCACGATGTAGTTACCGGCGGCATCTGTCGGCGCGTGCTTCGTATACACCGAAACGAGCGTGGCTTCTGCCATGCCATCGCGCGTTGCCGCGACGGTGGCATCGGCCACCGCGAGCACATCGGCTCCGTAGCCAAGCCAGGTGCTCACGCGGTCTTGATCGCCAAGCGTTAGGCGACCCGCGTCGTCGAGTTTCATGAAGTCGATCGCGTACCGCCCCGGCAGGCGTGCGCACCCGTCGACGGTGTAGTAGACGCGCCGGTGCCCCCGTTCCCATGACGGATTGTAGATTGCTGCCCAAGGCCCGCCCGCGAGTGGAGGGCCGAGAACGACTGGCGTGGTGCGGGAGACTTCCACCGTGAGTGTTGTCTGGCCGTTCGCCTTCGTGCGCAAGTTCACGTGAGAGAGCCGGTTCATGAGCGACGTCGGCGCGTCAACCCCCTCGAAGGGAACCTCCAGGTAGATGACTGCCCACTGCATGGGGGCGATCGTTCGCCGCTGACCCTGACTTCCAACGCCGGACGGGCCGAGACGCGCCTCGAGCGAGTCGCCCTGAACGATCATTGCGTTCGCACGTCCGTCCAGGATCTCGAGTGTGCGAAGAGCGACCGAGTCAGCTGTGGTGTTCGTGACGTGCAGCTCATACGAGAGATACACGGCGCCACGCACGGGAACCGGTACAGGCGCAACCGGTACGCGCAGCGCGAGCATCTCATCCTCGTTGCTGCGTTGAGCATCCCCACGCTCGAGAGCGCACTCGGCACGGACTTGAAGGTTGGCCGCCACCCGAGGGCCGACTTCTCCCATGCTTCCGTGCAAGGCGGTCAACATCGCGAGCGACGCTTGCGCCAGCACCCTCGTCATCGGGCCCGTGGCGAGTGCTGAGGACGGCGACTATTCGAGAGTGCTGCGTTTCGATCAGGCGTACTCGTCTCGGTCATTCGATCCCTCGGCTGCGTGACGACGTGATGGCCGGTTGATTCCCGGTTCGCGGGTCAATATGCGCGACGTCGCACGAACAGGCGACGCGCGAGCTCTCCCGGCACGGGTACCAGCACCGGATTCCGACCGCGTGGGATCAACATCGAACTTCTCCTCATCTGCGCAACAGACACGAGCGCGACGGCCTGCTGACTTGCGCGATCCCGCCCTCAAAGATAAGTTCGGATACCCTAACTTTCACTCAAGGCGCGCCTACTTTTAGGCGGCTCAATTCCTCGCCCATGTGTGTTGGCCGATTGCTTGTTCTTGTCGCCTTACTCTCCAGCTGCAGCCAGTTGACCACTGAGGCGCCAGCAGACGGGGAGGTATTTGACGCTCCTGTCGATGGGTTGAGCCCCGAAGAATTGGCCGCGTTTACGCGTGGCGACGGCGAGTTTGGCCGCCGCTTCTCGCCAAGCAGCGGGCTAGGGCCGGTGTTCAACAACGTATCGTGCCTCTCCTGTCACAGCGGGGACGGGCGCGGAGAACTCCGCAACGCGTTGCAGCGCATCGGTTCGCCGGGCGATGATTTTCTTCGGTCGCTAGGCGGCCCGCAAATCCAGGACAAGGCGATCCCCGGCGCGGTGGCTGAACGCCTTCCGACCGGCGTGCACGTATCCCTGCGATTGCCGCCACCGGTATTTGGCGTCGGTTTGATCGAGGCAATCCCCCAGGCGACGATCCTCGCACTCGCCGATCCGGACGATCAGAACGGCGATGGCATATCCGGACGTGCGAACCTGGTCACGCCAGCCGACTACACGTCGGCTGGTGAACCTGGCGGTGGGACAGGCACGGCGCGCCTCGGGCGCTTCGGTCGCAAGGCGCAAGTCTCCAACCTGCTCGAACAGGTGACCGAGGCGTACCATCAGGACATGGGGATCACGTCGGACTTCCGCCCTAACGAGAATGGCAACCCGCTCTCCGGGCTCCCCTCCACCGGGGGCGACCTGGTGCCCGACCCGGAGGTCTCTGCCGCGACCGTGCGCAGTGTCGTGCAGTACATTCGATCGCTTGCCCCGCCTGGGCCCGGTACCGATACACCCGCGCGCGTGGAAGGACGACGGTTGTTCACGTCGATCGGGTGCGAGGCGTGTCACGTCACGGCGCTCCAGTCGGGAACGAGCGTGGTCGCCGCGCTCTCGAATCGTCGCGTGGAGCTGTACTCCGACCTGCTCCTCCACGATGGGCGAGGCAGCGAAGTGACCATCGACTCGACGGCATGGCCGACGGCCGCGAATGGCGTACGACTCCCCTATGGGGACTGCGACTCATGCGACAGTTCCTCAACGGGCAGGTGTTGCTGCTGCACGATGGCCGAGCGCGCAGCGTGGAGGAAGCCATCCTGCTTCATGGTGGGGAGGCGCAAGGAGCGCGCGATCGCTTTGCCGGCTTGCCGGCATCCTCGAAATCAGCGGTCGTCAGTTTCGTCGAATCCCGATGAGCGACACGCGCAACCATGTCGATGCACGGCTTGATGTCGGAGTCAGTGACCCGCACACCGACTCCGAGATGGATCGGCGTAAATTTGTTGAGCGATCGGTCGGGACACTCCTGGGCAGGGCATGGCTCCCGCTCCTCACCGGCTGCGCGTCCCTGGCGACGCACCCCATCACGCCGGTTGACGGACGACTGCGCCTGCGACTGGACGCCTATCCCCAATTGTCCGCGGCAGAAGGCTCGGTCATGCTCCTGCCAGTTGGCTCGGATGTTCCGGTGTACGTGATGGCGTTAGGTGAGGGACGGTTCGCGGCCCTCTCGCCCATCTGCACGCATCGCGGCTGCACGGTGCAGCTTCGGGCAGCCCGCCTCGTCTGCCCGTGCCATGGTTCGACCTACGAGCGCGACGGACGCGTGGTGCGCGGACCCGCGCGCAAGCCCCTCAACCGTTATCCCGTTGAGCTGACGGGGGGTGAAATGATCATCGACCTCCGCCAACCCGCCTGATGCCGGCCCCCGCAGTCGGCAACCGCCTGAGGGCGGCGCTCACGGTGTTTGCACTGTTCGTTGCGCCTAGCGCCTCGCGCGGCCAGGACACGACCTCGCGGCTGGACTCGATCTCTCGGCCGTTCGTGCGAGGCGGCGTGTATGACAAGCCGTACCTCACCCATTTAGGTGGACGAACGGCAATCGGTGGATACGCGGAGGCCCACGCGCGGTGGCAACGGGTCGACGGGGTGACCGAAGACGCCGGCTTCGAAGCGAAGCGCTTCAACCTGTTCACCAATACGCGCGTCAGCGATTTCGTGCAGATCGGTGCCGAACTCGAATTCGAGGATGGCGCCAAGGAGATCAAGCTCGAGTACGCGGCCATCGACTTCCGCATCCATCCCGCACTCACGTTGCGCGGCGGCATGCTGCTTTCCCCGTTAGGCAGGTTCAACCTTTCGCACGACAGCCCGCTGAACGAGTTTACCGATCGGCCCCTGGTGTCCACGGAGTTGCTGGGGGTGGCGCTTTCCGAACCCGGCCTCGGCGCCTACGGGCAAGTCAGCTTCGCTGGAGGATGGCGCGCGACATACGAAGTCTACGGGACCAATGGATTCAACGACGGACTCATTTCGGCGTCACCGGAGGGAACGCGCATTCCGCTCGGGCGCGGCAATTTCGAGGACAACAACGGCTCGCCGGCGCTCGTTGGGCGCCTGAGTGCGAGCCCACGCGAGGGATACGAGCTGGGTGTGTCGATGCACCGCGGCGCGTACAACGTGTTTACCGTCGATGGCACGCGTGTGGACGAGCGGCGGGACCTCTCGATCGTCGCGCTCGATGCCGAGCTGCGACTGTTTGGTGTGATCCTGACGGGTGAGGGTTCGATGGCCTCGATCGACATCGCACCCGGGCTCCATGGCGTCTATGCTTCACGACAGCGCGGCGTCTTTCTCGAGGGAGTGCGGTCGTTTGGATCCGGGTGGCTGCCGACCATGCCGCTGTCGTCCTTCGCAGTGAAGACACGTCTCGATTACGTGGACTTCGACACGCACCGCGTCGGTCAAAGCGTAGCGCAGCTAACGGCCGGGGTGAACTTCCGCCCCACGCAGGATTCCGTGATCAAGCTCGACTACGTTCGCGGACGCCGCTACGACGAGTTCAACAACCGCAGCAACCACGCGGCCCTGCTCTTCTCGATCGCCACGTATTTCTAGTGACGTGCGAACCTCCGTCCTGGAGGAACGCGCTGGCATACTCACTTGACCTCCACCCGCCCACTCATTCCGGGATGGATCGTACAATCGTAACGGAAGACGCCCAACGTGGTGAACTGCCGGCTGACGTCGACGTTGCTGACGATGTTGATGTCCGGCGGCACGCCGGCCGCCGACTGGAAGATCACGTTGTGCGGCTCAGCGGCAAAGCGCCACGTAACGGTACCCCCGCGCTGGATCTGCACGATAAAGGGCAGGAACACATTCCCTGGCATCTGCACCAACGCCTGACTCGGGAACCCCGCTGGGTCCACCCACAGCGAGAGTGTGCGTTGCACCCGCTGGGTGCCGCTGGTCAGCTCGACCACAAAGGTCGTGGATTCCGGCGCCGTTGGCGTTCCATCGAGGATGCCCGCGAGGCTCAAGGTGACGCCCGTCGGAAGCGAGCCGCCACCCAACACCCACTGGCGTTCGGCGATTCCACCGGAAGACTCCAGCGGCACGGTATACCGTTGCCCAACCTTGGCGAGCGGAAGGTCGGCCGTCGTGATGGCCAGTGGTGGCGGATTCACCTGCAACGTCAGCGCCTGCAGAGCGGAATCGACGCCGCTCCGTGCCATGACCGTAAAGGCATAGGAGCCTAACGCCGTCGGGTTGCCCGCAATGATGCCACTGGCCGTCAAGGTGATGCCCGGAGGCATGGCGCCACCGGTCAGGGACCACGCCGGCGTGACAGTGCCACCTGCCGCCGCCAGGACGCGACTATAACCCAAGCCCAATGTCGCCGCCTCCAACGTCGTCGTTAGGATCGTCAAGGGAGCCGGCAGCACCAGCAGGGTGAACGATCCCGTCGCGCTGCGCCCTCCACTCGCGGCACGAACGGTGAACGTGGCGTTCTCCGCGGCGCCTGGAGTCCCGCTCAGTTCTCCCGCGCTGGAGAGCGTGAGGCCCATGGGGAGGGTGCCACTCGTCACCGACCAGTCGACGGAGCCCGACGCACCAGTCGCCGAGAACGTCTGCTGGTACCCAGCCCCGACCTGCGCCGAGGGGAGCGACGAAGCCGTCGTTATGGCACTGGGGGTCGGAGGCGACGCCGTCTCCGTCCCAGCGCATCCAACCAGCCCAATCCACCAGACGCAAGCCACCACACCACCACGCGTCACCGACAGCTCCAATCGTTGGTGGCCGACTTACGCATGAACCGCAACCGTACCCGTGGCGTCACCACATCGCCAGGATGTAGTAGTAGTCGCCCTGCGTGCCATTCACGATCTGGATGCCTGGGTTGGTCGTGCCAATCCCGACCAAGGCGCAGAACATGTCATCGGGTGACACAGGGATCGTCGCTACGGAGAACCACGTGGCCTGGTCGGTACTCACGTAGCACGCAACGAAGGGGAGACTGTGATTGGCGACGGCGGACGCCGGCAGCGGCAGGGTGAAGGATCCGGTCGCATCGAACTGACCGGTAGCCTGGATGCGGTTCGCCAGCCCCGATGGGCCTGTTGGACCTGCCGGGCCTTGCGGCCCAGTTGCGCCAGTGGGTCCCGTTGGCCCGGCAGGCCCCACGGGACCGGTGGCGCCAGTGGGGCCGGTGGGCCCCACCGCCCCTTCCGGTCCCTTGCAGGCGGCCAGCCACGCGATGGAAGCCGCCAAGAGCAACGTGCGACTGGCGGCAATCGATGTGGTGCGACGTGTCATATGGTGATTCCGCGGGGAACGGGCGTGTAGCCGGGAAAGATGGCCGACAAGTTGGGATTGCCGAGCCTTTCGGTGACGATTTCGGAGAGGATGTCGCGATGGTCGATGGTGACGCGAAGATCTTGGCCATCTTCGAGCACCGCGCGATTGAGGCCGGGCCACTGCGACAGCACGCGGCCGCCCGCGATGTTCGCCCCCATGACAAACGAGACGCTAGCGCGCCCATGATCGGTGCCCAGCGACCCGTTCTCACGAGCATTGCGCCCGAACTCGGACAAGCAGACCACCGTCACCCGACGTGAGCTGGCACCCTGCATGACGTCCGCCCAGAACGCGCCTAACGTGTTGGCAAAGTCGCTCATAAGTGTGTGCATGTATCCACCCACAGATCCCTGGTTGGCATGCGTGTCCCATCCTCCGATATCGAGGTGCGCCGCTTCCAGGCCACTGTCGGACTTGATGATCGCGGCCAGTGACTTGAACCCACGTCCAAAGTCGGTCGCTGGATAGGCCGCGCCATTCGCGGGGATGTAGTGCGCAAAATCGATGCGCTTGAGCAGGTTCACCGTGGCCAACGCATCCTTCGCCGCGTTGCGTGCCGGACTCCAGCCGGTGTTGTACATCCGGTCCATGACCGCGTCGTTCGGGGCATAGTGCCGGTAGTTGTCGGGCTGGGGAATCGGAAGACTGCGGGGCGCGCCTGTTAACGTGAGGCGCATGCCACCCCAGCCAATGGAAATCCCACGCAGTGGTGCTGACGGGTCGATCGCGCGGCT
The DNA here is from genome assembly GCA_044224875.1 of Gemmatimonadaceae bacterium. Lineage (GTDB taxonomy): Bacteria > Gemmatimonadota > Gemmatimonadetes > Gemmatimonadales > Gemmatimonadaceae > JABAQJ01. The sequence continues at coordinate 38,035 of JBGAJQ010000047.1, forward strand.
CGTCATCAGGTGCCGAGCCAGCCATCCGGTGCTGATGCTGTAGTCGGCCGGCTTCCCCGCCTCGATGTACCGCTCCGCCTCGAAGTGCGAGCGCGTGTTGTTGGTCGACTGCCCCGTCGCATGCACCATCAACAGCTGGTTGGCAGCGTACGCCGGCAGCAACCCGGCCATGGCGGGGGGCAACATGAAGAAGTTGTCGAGCGCGATGCCCTTGTTGGAGGACGATGAGTCCGGACGCGCCACGGCAATGTTCGGGCGCCCGGCGTAGTAGTCCGGATCCCCAAAGGGCGCCACGAGCGTCAGTCCATCGGCTCCACCGCGCATGAAGACCGACACGATGACGTCGCGCGAACTGTTCTCCGAGTCGGCGAAGGTGACCTGCGGCATCCAGTGCGGCAGCGCCAGCGCTGCGACACTCATTCCGGTCGAGGTCAGGAAGCCGCGGCGCGATAGTTCCTGGTATTCGTTGCAGCCGCAACGTTCGAGTGGATTCACGTCGTGGCTCCGATTAGTAGTATTGGAACTCGGGCGACGTCGCCGCGAAGTACACCGCGGACTGCACCCGCTGGGCCGTCAACACACTGCTGTCCAGCCACTGTTGCAGCTCGGCGCGCAACGCCAGGGTCATTTCACCGCCGAACATCTTGCGATTGATGGCGTCGAGCACCCCGGTCGTCGTGGCCACAGTCATGAACGGCGTCGCCGAGAACCGCGGATACTGCCCAACGCTTCCCCAATTGGAGAGCACGCTGCTGACCGCGTTCCATCGATTTACCATCAACCCCGCCCAATACTCGGCGCGATCCGGGAAGCCGTCGGGCGTTGGCCACGCAAAGACCCCATGTGCCATGTCCCACATCGCTCCCGTCACTCCTTCCCACTGCGACCAGTTGCTCCAACCCGCCAGCGTGGACCCGGAGCACCGCACGGCGGACACGTAATAATGAAAGGGGCGTTTCAGCTTCGCCGGCGCATTGGCCAGGTTGTTCGCAGAGAGCACGACACGAAGCATCGCCTTGATATCGCCATGCGTGGCCGTGTACGCCGCAGCGACGGCCGCCACCTGCCGCGTGCTAGGCGTGGGCGTGATGAACCACTTGAGCAGCTTGGTAGCGATGAATCGTGCCGTCGCCGGATGGTTGATGAGATAGTCGGCGAAGGCGATCCCTTCATCCATGCCCGCGGTCCCACCCGACTCCGGTCTCGCCGGAAAGCTCATCCCCATCACCCGCTTCGCACCAAAGTCGTGGTAGTCGGCGCGATACAGGTAGTTGCGGTTCTGGTCGATCGTCCAACCGGTCAGCACACGCGCCAGGTCGTGGACGTCCTGCTGGGTGTAACCGCCGTTCCAGCCTACCGTGTGCAGCTCCATCAACTCGCGCGCGTAATTCTCGTTCACGCCCCACTTGCTGCTCCACACCTGATCCAGGTAGATCAGCATGGCTGGGCTTCGCATACTGGCACGCAGCATGTCGCCAAAGTTGCCTAACGCATGCTGCTGGATCACGTCGCGGTAGTCGACGACGCGGGGGCCGGAGAGCGAGATGTTGAAGTGGTCAGACCAGAACTCCACCATCCGCTCCTTCAACTGCCGCTTGGAGAAGATCGCCCGTTCAATAACCGCACGCTGCACGGGAGCCGCGATCTGCTGCCAGAACACACTGTCGTTCGACAGCATCTGCTGCTGCGTATAGTAGAACTGCGGGTAGCGCGACTGAATCATCGCATCCGTCGCCGCATCGTCGATCGTTCCCGGATTGAGCTGTTCTTCCAGGTACTGGTCGAATCCGATCGAGGTGACGCGCGCGACGTCAGTCTCCGTCATCCCTTGGGTGATTCGCCGGACCAACCGCAGGTCAATTCGCTTCCACTCGGCGCGTTGTGACAGGCGCTCGACAAGGAGCGAGACAGGGGCCCGTCCCTGCGCCTCCGCAGCTCGTGGTGCCAGGGTCGCAGCCGCCAATGCGCCGGCGCCGATGCCCAGAAAAGCCCGCCGGCTTGGCGCCTCGTGCGCGGCGGCTTCCAACGCCCCTTCGTCGTCGTTCATCCGATCCTCGCGGTCCTTTCCATCGTCGATTGGATTGACGGTGTTTCGCGTCAGGCGTAACACCGCCCTTCAAGATGGTAGCACAGGACCAACATGGACTGCGATCTACGACACACCGGACGTTGAACCCGGCGACGCCTGCGAAATCTCGGGCCTTCGCTACCGCTTCAGCGCCGCGTTGGCCCGCTTGCGCTCGAGCATCTCTGGTCGAGTGTCGGTGCGCTGGG
>JBGAJQ010000048.1:0-40221 GCA_044224875.1 Gemmatimonadaceae bacterium
AGGCACGTTTCCGGGGAGCGCGCGGTCCGTCACTGAGCGTGTCGCCCGACGGGCCGCGAGCCGCTCAGTTGATGACCGCGAGAACGTCGCTCTCGCGCAGGATCAGGTACTGCTCACCTTCCACCGTGACCTCGGTGCCGCTGTACTTGCCGTACAGCACCTTGTCGCCCGGCTTCACGTCCATTGGCACGCGCTTGCCGTCTTCGAAGCGGCCAGGTCCAACGGCCACGATCTCGCCCTGCTGCGGCTTTTCCTTCGCCGTGTCCGGGATATACAGCCCGCCCCGCATGGTTTCCGCTTCTTCGAGCGGCTTCACGACGACGCGATCGGCTAGCGGAGCCACCTTCGTGGCTGCGGCGCTCTTTGCCATCATAGCGTTCACCCCTCCGTACGCTGGGTTAGTAGGAAGAACTCCCTAGCACTCGCTGATCTCGAGTGCTAACAGCGTCGGAACGTACGGTGGCGAGGCGTCGCAGTCAAGGGAGAAACCACGGACATTTGAGCCTGCGTAACTCGCGATAATACAACAACTTGCAATCGCCCGGCTCAGCCCCATTTGTGCACCCCGTTGGAAAATCACTCAGCCAGGTGCGGCATTCTCTCTCTCTCTTACTTCCCGGCGGCGCGAATAAGTGAGTAGGCGATCTGTAACCCCTGAAGGGTCAGCGTCGGCTCGATGCGCTCGATCTCCTGACAATGGGGCACCAGCATCGGTGCGAGTCCACCCGTCGCCACGACCAACGGCGTGCGGCCGTTTGGCCACTCTCGTTTGATGCGCCTGACGAGACCGTCGGCCGATTCCGCCGAGCCGAGAAGCACGCCGGCTCGAATGCACTCCTCGGTACGGCGGCCGATGACGTGTTCGGGCGCCGTCAGCTCAGTCGCTGGCAGCTTGGACGTGCGTCGCACGAGCGTCTCGAGGGCCGTACGCAGGCCCGGGGCGATGACGCCGCCAAGAAACACCCCTTCGGCGGTAATGCAGTCATAGGTCGTGGCCGTCCCCAGGTCGACGACAATGGTATCGCGCTTGAAGAGCCGACTGGCCGCCAAGGTGTTGATGATCCTGTCGGCGCCAACCGTCAGCGGCTCGAGCACGTCGAGGGTGATTGGGAGCGGCGACCGCGCATCCACGATGACGGGCCGTGCTCCAGCGAGCCGCTGGCAGGCCTCGGCGAGCGACTCGGTCAGAGCAGGCACGACGGATCCAATCGCCGTTCCTTCGAGTGCCGACGGCGGAATACCCGCACCGCCTAACAATCCGCGCAGCAGGAGCACCAACTCGTCGGGCGTGCGAGACACTTCAGTCACCACACGCCAATGGTCCTTCAGGCGCTCGCCATCGAACAGTCCGATCGTCGTCTCGGTGTTACCGACATCGAACACGAGAATCATGTCGCCGAGTCCTCCAAAACGAGAGAGCCACTGCCAAAGTGCATCGGACCCGCTTCGCCCACAATCACCACGCGTCCGTCCGCGTCGATGCCATCCACACGGCCGCGCCCCGGCGCGATGGCGCTTCGTCCGCGAACTGCGTCGCGCTCGGCATAACGCGCGAGTTCAACGTGGCTAAACGCTCCACGCGCTGCAGCCGCACCTCGTAGCGCGGGAATGACCTCTTCCAGGATCGAGAGGCGATCGCTGGCGTCGGACAACCCCGTGCCCTGCGCTACAGCCGCGGGCGCGGTAAGGTTGATCCCAACGCCAATCGCAATCCATTCGGGCCGATCGGCCTTCCATCGAACCTCCACGAGAATGCCAGCCACCTTGCGACCTTCGATCCAGAGGTCGTTCGGCCACTTGACCTTCACGAGATGCGCGGCAAAGCGGTCCAGCGCCGCGGCCAGCCGCAACCCGATGCGCAACGAGAGGACCTGTAATGCGGCAGCGTCTGTGGGACGCTCGAGCATGGTCAACCAGATTCCACCCGCATCAGAGGTCCACACCCGCCCGGCGCGTCCCCGACCCGCGTATTGCGTGTCGGCGATAACGAGTGTGCCGGCGAGGGCTCCGGCCTGTGCCAGCTCGTGTGCGACATCCTGCGTCGACGCGACGGCGCCATAGACGTGCACGAGCGGAAGGTCCAGGCGTCGAGCGAGTTCCTCGCCAGTTAGGCCATCGTACCGAGCGTGTAGACGCTGCGTGTCGTTAGCCACGCGTGTTCGCCAGGATCAACACGCCGACGCCAACGACGAGCCGATACAGGGCAAAGACGCCATACGACCGCCGCGAGACGTACTTGAGCAAGACGGAGATGGCGAGCCAGCTGCTCACCGCGGCCGTCACCACCCCCACCACGATGTTCACCGAGATCCCCTCGGTACGGACGGCATCGGGCACCTTGAGAATCGCCGCGGCGGCGGTCACCGGCATGCTGAGGAGAAACGAGAAGACCGCGGCACTTTGACGATCCAGGCGCAGGAATCGGCCACAGGTGATTGTTGAGCCTGACCGCGAGACACCGGGAATGAGCGCGAACGATTGCGCGATGCCTATCCAGAGCGCATCGCGCCACGTCATGTCGTTGACCGCGCGATCTGTGCGAGCGTGGCGATCCACAGCCCAGAGCAGCGCACCCATGAGGATCAGCAGGATCGCGATGAGCGTCGGTGCTCGAAAGACCGTCTCCGCCTTCTTCTCAAGAGCCAAGCCAGCGATGGCGGCGGGAACGGTGGCTATGACGAGGTAGATGACTCGCCACTCCTCAGGAGTCTCCGCCTTGCCCTTGCGAAGGATCCCCAGCCCGGATCGCGTCAGCGCTACCCACTCGGCGCGGAAGTACCAAAGCACGGCGACGAGAGTCCCCAGGTGCAACGCCACGTCAAAGGCCAGACCAGGATCGTTCCAACCAAATGCCCACGGCGTCAGGGTCAGGTGGGCCGAACTCGAAATGGGCAGGAACTCGGAGAGGCCCTGTACAAGTCCGAGAACGAAGGCCTGAAAGGTCGTCATGAGCTGGTGATGGGAGACTAGGAGACAGCGGACATGGCATCGAGGTAGAGTGCTTCGTACTGCGGAACGATCCGATCCTGCGCGAACCGTTCGCGCGCGTCGGCCGCGGCGCGCTCGCTCATGGCGCGGTGATGCTCTGGCACGGTGAGGATGCGCAAGGCGTCGGCCGCCATGCCCTCGACGTCACCGACCTCTCGTAGCGATCCGGTCTCGCCGTCGCGCACGACTTCCGGCAGCCCGCCAGCCCGACTTCCGACAACGGGAACTCCGCTGGCCAGCGCTTCGAGTGCGCTCAGTCCGAACGACTCGCGATCGCTTGGCAGCAGGAACAGGTCCGCTGCGGCCAGGAGGGGCGCCACCGCCTCGATGCGTCCAAGGAACTGCACGTCGGTGGCAACGCCTAACGAACGGGCTTCTTCTTCCGCTTCCGAGCGATCCGGACCGTCGCCGATCATGACCAGGGTAGCGGGCACCTCGGCGTGCACCTTGGCGAACACCCGCACCACGTCGCGTACGCGCTTCACCGGCCGGAAATTCGAGATGTGCATGAGGATTTTTCGGTCCCCGACGCGCTCCCGCAAGACTGGCTCGTGCTTCGATCGGTCGTAGATCTCCGGGTCGATGAAGTTGTGAATGACCTCGACCTCGCATCCCGCACAGCCGAACGTGTAGATCGTTTCCTCACGTAGAAAGCGCGAAACGGAGCTGATACGCGTGGAGCGCTCGATCGAAAACTTGGTGATCGCGTGGAATGACCGATCCTGGCCGACGATCGTGATGTCCGTGCCGTGCAGCGTGGTGACGACGGGGATGTCGCGCTTGCCACCGTCCACGAGCATCTGCCGGGCAATCCACGCACTGGTCGCGTGGGGAATGGCGTAGTGCACGTGGAGCAGGTCGAGCTGGTGCGACTGCGCGACTTCGTGCATGCGGACCGCCAACGCCAGGTCGTAGGGCGGATATTCGAACAACGGATACCGACCTACGTCAACTTCGTGGAAGTAAACGCCGGGAAGGAAATTCGGGAGCCGGAACGGTTGCTGGTACGTGATGAAGTGGACCTCGTGCCCGCGATGCGCCAACGCGATTCCCAGTTCGGTGGCCATCGCACCGGATCCACCATATGTCGGGTAGCATGTGATGCCGATCTTCACACGCGTTCTCCATGCCACCACGCGACGGCGCGGGACAACGCGTCCGCCTTCAGCGGATCGATGGTCGACACTCGCGTGGCGTCCAGCTGGTGCCTGAACCAGGTTCGCTGCCGCTTTGCGTATTGACGCGTTTCAATCACTACGCGCTCCACAACATCCTCACGTTTCAGATCATTCGTGACCGCGGCCCGAACCACTCCGTATCCAGTGGCCGTCCACGCCGGCGCCGAGTCGGGGACAGTCTTCATCAGTTGTTCCACCTCGTCCATCCAACCCGTGGCCAACATGTGCCGCACCCGATTCGTTATGTGCTCGGCCAGTACGCTTCCCGGGTCCACCAGAAGATAGCGAGCGACAAACGTTGGTGCTCGACGCGCCACGTCGTGCAAGGTGGACAGCCGTGTTCCGGTGAGCAGCGCCACTTCGATGGCTCGCATCAACTGCGTGCGCCCGAGGTGGGCCCGAGGCTTATCGAGATGCTCGCACCTGCGTTGAAGCTCCGTGAGCGACAGCCCTTCGAGCTCCTGGATCAGCGCCTGGCGGCGATCTTCATCGACCTCTGGAGCGTCGAAGAACGGGTCGAACAAGGCACGCAGGTAGAATCCCGTTCCACCGACCAGCAGCGGTTCTCGATTGACTAGGCGAGCCTGCGCCACCCAATCGGGCACGCGGCGCGCCCATGCGTCCGCGGACACACGTCGTGTTGGCTCAACGATGTCGATGCCCTCGTGAGGCACTCGCGCGCGCTCGGCAGGCGTGGGCTTGGCGGTTCCCACGTCGAAACCACGATATACCTGACGGGAGTCCGCGGAGATGATCACGGCACCGACTGCGTCGGCAAGCTCCAATGCGATGTGAGACTTTCCCGCCGCCGTGGGACCCACAATCGCCCGCAATATGGGGCGCGCCGTCTCTTCCATGTGCAGCGGCCCCTAACGACGCCCGAAGCGCCGGTCGAGGTCATCCCAGGACAACTGTACGACACTCGATCGACCGTGAACGTCGTGTGCGGGCAACTCTGTGCTCGCCAAGGCACGCACGAGCGCGTCCATCTCGGCGTCAGAAAGCGGGTCGCCTGCCTTGACCGCCGCCTTGCAGGCGATGGTGGCGATCAATCGTTCGTGGCGCGCGTGCGCCGTGGGCGTTCGGTCCCCTGCCCAATCGGCCAGTGTTTCGCGTAGGCAGCGCAGGGCGTCGAAGCGCGGATGTGGCGATGGGACGGCGTGCACCAGCAGCGACGTGCCACCAAACGACTCGATCTCGAAGCCCAACCGCGCGAGCACATCGCTAGCCTGTTCAAAGGCGTCCGCCTCGTCGGCGCTCAAGTGGAGGGTTTCCGGCAGCAGCAACCGTTGAGACACGGCATGCCCAGAGGACATCTCCCGGCTGAATCGCTCAAACAACACGCGTTCATGCGCCGAATGCTGGTCGATGAGCACAATTCCGATATCGACCTCGTACATGATGTACATGCGCCGGAGCTGGCGCAGCGGCGGTACCACCAGCGCGCCGTGGGAGGGTGACGCCGCGGCGTCCACGACCGCGGCCGGTTCCAGATCCACGCCCGGAAGGCTCGCGGCATCGAAGAGCGGTCCATCGAGATTAGCGCGTGGCAGCGGCGGCGCCGTCAGTGGTGTGCCCGGTGCCCAACCGATGCCCGCCAGCGGGCGTGCACCTGGGCCATAAGCCGCCGCGGCACTGGGCGTGCCTAACGCCCTGCGAACGGCAAACTCCACGGCCCGCTCGACATTCCAGCGATCGTGGAAGCGGACCTCGGCCTTTGCGGGATGCACGTTCACGTCAACATCGCCGCCAGGCAGCGTTACTTCGAGAAAGAGCGCAGGTCGCAGCCCAGGCGCGAGCGCCGTGCGATACGCGGACTCCGCCGCGCGAACGACGCCTGCGTCGCGCACGGCTCGACCGTTCACCAACAGGGTGACGCGACGCGACGCGGTACCGACATCGGCGGGGCGTTCCACGAGGCCCCGCACACGGATCGGCCCCTGCACGGCATCGACATCGACGAACCGCTCCGCGTACGCATCACCCCAGATCCCGGCGATGCGCTCGCGAAGCGACTGGGCAGGCGACAGGGAGAGCGTCTTGCGGCCGTCGTGTGTGGCGACGATTCGAATATCGCGTCGCACCAACGCGGTGGTGACGAGTGCGTCCGAAATCGCGCGCCACTCCGATCGCGCACTGCGCAGAAACTTCCGTCGGGCGGGTGTATTGAAGAACAGGTGTCCCACGGTGACTGTCGTGCCGCGCCGCCTTGGTTCCGGAAGTATCCCCTGTATGTGACCACCTTCCGAACGGATGGCCGTGCCGGTGCCGTCGCTGGTTGACGTCAACAGCTGCAACCGCGAAACCGACGCGATCGCCGGGAGGGCCTCACCACGAAATCCGAACGAGGTCACGCCGACGAGGTCGGCGAGCTGCCGAATCTTCGACGTCGCGTGTCGCGACAGCGCGAGCGCCGCGTCGTCCTGGTCCATGCCCGTGCCGTCGTCACTCACGCGAATGAGCGTGCGACCGCCATCTTCCACTTCGATCTCCAGGGACGTCGCCCCCGCATCGAGCGCGTTCTCGACCAGCTCCTTCACGGCCGAGGCCGGGCGTTCGACAACCTCGCCAGCGGCGATCTGGTCGGCGACAGCTGGAGCTAAAACCGCGATGCGTGACATGGGTGGACCGGAACGGGCAGTGCGGCGCAAGCACGGGCTCGCGGAAGGTGTCGAACCTTAAGCCCGGTCGCGCCCGGCCTCAACGGCGGGCCTGGCGTTCATCCTGGCGTCTCGCGACTATCGGGGACTCTGCAGGGAGAGCAGGTCGCGAGACTGCAGCCACCCGGACCGGCCATCCCGGAAGCGCACCCGCGTCCAGGCCGTTTGCTCGCCTGTTGTTCGCGCCAACTCTCCGGCCAATACCTCCGCCGAAGTCTCCGACGTCAGCATGGGAGCGGCGCGGAGTTGGCCCCCAGTTGCCACAATCGCGGCGTGTCGCCCAGTGGCCACATCATTGAGCGAGAGACCCACGAGGGCCGTGGCGAACGCTCCGGCAACGAGGGCGATGCCCATCCTGCGCCTAACGCGGTCCCTTCCCGCCAGCGCGAACGCATAGCAGCCGACAATCCAGGCAAGTCCGCCGACAACGGCCAAGAGACCGAGTGGGATGGGCGGGACATCCCCGAACCACCGGCCTTCGAAGCCTGGTACGAACTCCAGATAATCCCGGACGTCCTCAGCCGTCGGCTCCAACCGTAAGGCGCGCTGCCACCCCACCGCCGCATGCGCGGTGTCGCCGAGTTGCCAGGCCACGGTGCCGTAGTTCGCCCAAGCGTCGGCCGCCCGCGCATGTGCCTCTGTCTCGGCAGCAAACAGGGAGCGCGCCGCGGCCAGATCCCGCGTGTCATAGGCCTGTACCCCACGCGAAAAATCGGTGGGCGCGAAAGCCAGCAATGGCGTCAGTGCGACCGTGCCGATAACGACCGTCATGATCGCCGACTTGGCCACCCGTTCGCCAACGCGCACGATATCGTGGGTGGGAAGAGCCTCCTCCTCGATCGCCCGCAGGATACCCGCGACGCGCCGAGCGGTATCGCCTGGCAAGGGCCCCGCGTTGCCGAAGACGGCCCCATCGAGTTCAGCCAGGAGACGCCCAGCATCGGCCGCAACGTCCGGCGTGACGCCGGCACGGCGGAGCGCACGGGCCAAACGCGTGTGGTTGGACAGGGTCGACGCGGTGCCCGGCACTCGGCGCGAAAGTGCAAGCGCAAAGTCGCGTCGGAGATCGCTGGCCGAAACGGTGTCGCGTGCCGCCATGGCTTGAATACGCATCAGCGGCGTTTCTGTCTTGACCGCACGTGGACGCCGGAGCGTCGCCAGCACCAACGCCGGCACTGGTGTCAGGAGCAGTACCAGCCAGTACCAGCGTGAGGCCGGCAGCGGGGGCGACAGTTCGCCTCTATACGCGCGACGAATCGGCAGTAACGCGACCGAGTCCGCATCGAACCGCTCGGAGGCCACCGCACTACCAGACGCGACCACGACGCTTAGCGGTTGTGATACGGTGACTTGATACGTCGCACTATACGGATCGAAGTACGCGTACTCGATCGCCGGCACCACCAGGAGGCCCGGGCGCCTCGGCGTGACGAGGAAGTCGAACTCCTTGCGACCTCCAACGAGGGCGTTTGTCGAGTCTATGCGAATGCGCTCGGGACCGGGCACCGCGTCCCCCCATGGGACCGTCAGCTCCGGTCGTGGTACGAGCGACAAGTTGCCCACCCCGGACACGGTCACCGTCAGCAACAACGGATCGCCGACACGACCGCGACGGTTGTCGATGCGCGCATCCAGGCCAAGGCGCCCAACCGCGCCCCGATACGCGGGCGGCCGTCCAACGACTGGCGGTTCCACGACCTCGAGCACCGTCGACTGCGTGCGCTCCGTGTGAAGCTCCTCTCGACTGAAGAACGAAGACGACAATGGCAGCGCGTAGTTCAAGCGGGCTGGTGGAATCTCCAGCAAACCCGCCGCCAGGGGAAACAGCGCACGACGAAAGACATGCACTTCGTAGCGTCTACCATTCACCACCCGAGAAGGTGTTTGCCCACTCGCACTCAGGTCGTAGGTGAGCATGGAGCGCATCTCGGGTGGTACGAACTCGGGGTTGCGACGCATGCGCTCGCGGGATTCGTCGCTGAGGAACACGCCGACCTCGTACGTCGCTTGTTGGCCGACGAAAACGCGTGAAGGGACAACATGGGAGCGAACTGCGATGTCCTCGCGTCCCGTGAGCGGTGCGGTGCTCACGATAAGGGGAGCGCCGACTGTGACCTGATTCGAGTCGGCGGCTCGTTGGGGGACTTGGGCTCCAGGGCCGCGGCCAGCGGCCAGCATCAGGAGCAACGCGATTCGCGCGTGCCTCACCAGTCGCGCGCTCCCTTTGGCGGGGGACGCGTCTGCTTCTGCTTCTTCCCTTGCACGCCGCGCTCGTCTCGCGCTGCGCTGTTCAGGAGTTGCTCCGCCTGCTGCTGGCCGATCCCCCCACTGGGCTTCTCGTTCTGCTGTTGATCCTGCGGCTGCGCGTTGCTTTGGTTCGAGCCGCCGCCACCACCACCACCGCCGCCGGCTTTCTCCTTCCTCAAAGCGAGCTCGTAATTCCACTTCGCATCCAGGTCGCCTGGGCGCATCAGCAGCGCGCGCTTGTACCCGTCCACCGCACCCTCGAGTTCCTGCTTGGTGGAGTCCGCACCATCGGCTCCCGCCAATCCGCGCTTGAGGTGGGCGAGCCCGAAGTTGAACAGCGCTCGAAAGCGAAGTTCCGTGGGCTCCGGACGCACCGCGCGTTCGAGAGGTTCGATGGCCGCTGCGGACGAATCGTTCGCGACCAAAGCCGTTCCCAGATTGTAAAGTGCCTGGGCACTCCCGGCATCTCGCCTGACGGCCGCGCGGTACTGGGCCACGGCCGCCGCATAGTTGCCACTGCGAAATGCGCGCGCGCCTTGCGCCGACGGGTCGTTCCGCCAGACGCAACCCTGCACGGTGAACAGAAGGATCGACGCCACGGCCAAGCGTCGCCGCGTGGCACGATCCGCCAACCACGTATCCAGTAGTAGCAGCAACAGCGCGGGCAACAGGAAGAGCTGGAAGCGGCGGGTGTATTCGCGCCCGCTTTGCACCGTGCGCCCCGAAGCGCGCAGCGTGCGCAATGCCTGACGAATTCGCGACGCTTTGTCGGACTCGCCTGCGTCGATGAACGTGCCGTGCGATTCGTCGGCCGCGGCCCGCAGCGTCAGTGGCGTGTACTTCGTGATCACGACCTGTCCTTCTTCATCCCTTTTGGGAACGATCCGATCGCCGTCGCGCAACGGAATGGTGCTGCCCTGCACCGTCCCAAACCCGACGGCGATGATCGGTATACCGGCCTCCCCCGCCTTCCGCGCCGCTTCGGCGATGTCCGCCTCAGGCTCGAACGCTTCCCCGTCGCTCATGAGTACAATGGCGCGATCGCCAGCACCCTGGGTGGACTGGAGGAGTTCGACGGCCTGCGCGATAGTGCGTGCGACGGAGCTCCCTGCCTGCCCGACAATGGACGGGTCGAGGTTGTCAAGGAACAAGTCGAGCGCGCCATCGTCCACGGTGAGTGGGGTGAGGATGTAGCTACGTCCGGCGAAGGCCAACAGCGCAACGCGGTCGCCCCCGGACATCGCACGGAGCCGACGCACCTCTTGTTTCATACGCTCCAACCGGCTGGGACGCTCGTCGGTGGCGGTCATGGACAGGGAGGCATCGAGCGCGAGCACGAGGTCCACGCCCTCACCACGGACAAGCGTACGTTCTTCGCCCCAGCGCGGTCCGGCGAGTGCGACCAGGGCCAGCAGCGCGGCGATGGCGAGGCGCCAGGCCTGTGGACCAGGACGTCGCCAAGCCTGCTCTGGGACCAACTGGGTCAACAGCGCCGGTGCGGCAAACTTCGTTAGGCGGCCGCGGCGGCGACGCCACCCGACGATCACCAACCCGCCCAGGGCCAGCGCCAACACGACGGCGGCAGGGAGGAACCACGGCCAGTCGACCCGTGGCGTCACGCGGCCTCCCGTTCTGTTGGAGCTCGCAGGGCGGTGTCGATCCCATGGACCAGGGCTCGCGCGTCCTTGCCGAACGCCACCGCTCGCTCGGCGGTTATCGGTTTTCTGGCGAATTTCACCAAGTCGGCTTCAATCAGGAGCGCAACCATCGTGTTTGCCGGCACGGCCGACTGGTCGCGAATGGACACCATCAGTTCCGACGTCGTGAGCGCTACCTGCGCCGCGGGCACCACGCGAGCCAGGTAATCGCGCAGGACTTCGATGACCAGCGCCGCGTGCCTGGCGCGTTCGCCGGCCGCGACGAGTCCAAGCTTGTCCACGCGGTCGAAGGCTTCATCGGCAAGGACCAGGGGGTCCACGGGCACGGGGAGGGTAACCCGGCGTCGGCGGCGCCACCAGGCCCATAGCAGCAGGAACAGCAGCAAGGCCGCTGCCGCCAGCACCAACCACCACCACCAGGGAGGCGCCACATTCATCACGTCGCGCGGCGGCTTGGGAATACGTAACGCCGAGTCGGCGGGAAGCACCGACCGGACGAACACGGACAGTCGGCCGACGGCCAACCGATGCTCCCCATCGGCGTCGCGGACCACAACGTCGGGGACCGTGACCGTCAGGCTTCCAACGTCCCACGCGGCCAGGCGATACGTCGCCAGTTGCTCGACAGCTGTTGTATCAGCTGACGGGACTACGACCACGGGGTCGCGGGCCTCGACCGCCCGGCCCGAATCCAGGCGCGCCGGAAACTCGATCGACGCACCGGCCGCGGCACGCACCCGGACCGCGAGGCGAAAGGGCTCGCCCACGGTCACCGTATCAGGCCGCACGTCCACTCCGATCTGTGGTCGCTGGGCCTGTGCCCCCAGCGGCGCCAGCAACAACAGCAGCACGACCGGCCGTCTCATCGGTGGCGACGCCGACGCTCGCGCGAGCGAAAGAACCGCAGGAGGGGTTCGAGGTAGCCCGTGGCGGTCGTCATGGGCACCTCGTCGATGGACAGCCGGCGAAACAGGGCGCGGCGTTCCTGACGTTCCTTGTTCACCGTGTCCGCGTAGCGGCTGCGCACCTTGGGATCGCTGGTGTCCACATCGAACGTCTCTCCGGACTCCGGATCCACAAAACGCGCCAATCCAATATTGGGCAGGGCCTGCTCGCTCGGATCCTCGAGGGACGCGACGATCACATCGTGACGTTGCGAGAGCAGCTTCAACGAGCGCTCGAAGTCTCCGGCGAATCCATCGGAGATCAAGAAGACGATCGCGTGGTGGTGCAGCATGCGTCGCAGGTAGTCGAGCGCCTCGGGAATGTCGGTCCCACGACCCACGGGTTCGTGGACCAGGACGTCACGCACGATGCGCATCGCGTGGCGACGCCCCTTGCCGGGCGGAACCACATGCTCCACACGATCCGTAAACAGCATCACGCCCACGCGATCGTTGTTTCGCACCGCCGACATCGTCAGCACCGCCGCCAGCTCGCTCGCCATCTCCGACTTGAATCGCTGGGTGGTGCCAAACCGCGTGGACCCCGACAGGTCCACCGCCAGCATGACCGTGAGTTCGCGTTCCTCGATGTAGCGCTTCACGAAGGGACGACGCATCCGGGCCGTCACGTTCCAGTCGATCGACCGCACTTCGTCGCCCGGCTGGTACTCGCGGACCTCGGCGAACTCCATCCCCTGCCCCTTGAAGATCGACCGGTACTCGCCCGCGAACAGGGAGTTCACCAACCGACGCGTCCTGAGGTCGATCAGTCGCACCTGACGAAGCACTTCCGGCGAGACGGTGACGGTTCGTCGCTGTCGGGCCTCCAGGCCGGCATCGTGCGAAACGGCGTTCGCCACGCTTACGGCGCCTCTACCGTCGAGAGGATCCGCGTGACGATGTCGTCACTGCTCACATTCTCGGCCTCCGCTTCGTACGTGGTCAACACACGATGCCGCAGTACGTCCGGGGCGATCGCTTTGACGTCGTCCGGCGTGACATACGTGCGACCACGCAGGAATGCGTGCGCGCGCGAGGCCTGGGCCAACGCGATGGTGGCGCGTGGCGATGCACCAAACTCGATCAACGGCACGAGGTCCTTGAGTCGCGCCTCGGCGGGACGCCTCGTGGCGTGGACGATCTCCACGATGTAGTCCACGATTCGTTCGTCCATGTACAGATCTGCAATGCGACGTCGCGCGTCCAGAATGGCATGGGGATCCGCCACTTGCTCAATCGAGATCGGGATCCCCGAGGCCATGCGGCGCATGATCTCCTTTTCCTCGTCACGCGACGGGTATCCGACGCGCAGCTTCAACATGAAGCGGTCGACCTGCGCCTCGGGCAGTGGGTACGTACCCTCCTGCTCGATCGGATTCTGTGTCGCGAGCACCAGGAAGGGCTCTTCGAGCTTGAAGGTGTGTCCGCCTAACGTGACCTGCTTCTCCTGCATGGCCTCGAGTAGCGCGGCCTGGACCTTCGCCGGCGCGCGGTTGATCTCATCCGCCAGTACAATGTTGGCGAAGATGGGTCCCTGCTTCACGCTGAAGGAACCGGTGGACTGGTCAAAGACCTGGGTGCCGAGCACGTCCGCCGGCAGAAGATCCGGGGTGAACTGGATGCGCTGAAACGTGGTGCGAATCGTTTCGGCCAGAGTGCGGACGGTCAGGGTCTTGGCCAGGCCTGGCACGCCTTCGAGAAGCACATGACCGCCGCTCAAGAGGCTGATCAGTAGTCGTTCCACCATGTATTCCTGCCCCACGATGCGCTTCCCAACTTGTCGCAGGACGCTTTGAACAAGCGCCGTGTCCTGCTGCGCCGTCGTCTGAGTTGCCACGCGCCGTTCGCTCCCGTAGTAAGTGAGTACCGTTCCGCCCGATCGTCCTACACCGCCTCATCGCGGGGTTTCCGCGACGCTTGCGGGCCGCCAAGTCGCTGAATGTCCTCGAACTCCCTCGCCGTCAGCGGTCGTGTTTTCCCCGATGGCAGGTTGCCGAGCGTCACCGGCCCGAACCGCGTGCGAACCAGTCGTTCAACTTCGAGTGCCAGTGCCTTGCAGATGCGACGCACCTCGCGCTTGCGCCCCTCGGCGATGCCAACTTCGAAGAGATAGCGCCCGTCGCCGAGTGGAACCGCTCGCGCCCATGTCGGGTTGGCTGTCCCGTCGCCAAGCTCCACCCCGCGGGGGGCGCGCTTGGCCGCAGCGGGGGCGTCACCCCGAACCGTCGCCTCGTACACGCGTTCAACTTCACCACTCGGATGCGTCAGGCGGTGCGCCGCATCACCGTCGGTTGTAAGCAGGAGCACCCCTTCCGTGAGAAAGTCGAGGCGGCCCACGTAGGTGAGACCGGGAACATCGTCCACGAGGTCAAACACCGTCGGTCGCCCATCTGGATCGCGACGCGTCGTCATGACTCCCGCGGGCTTGTTCAGCACGATCCATCGCTGCGCTGTCAGCTGCAACGTAACGGGGTGACCGTCCACGGTCACGCGGTCCTTGTTCAAGTCCACCGGTTGGCCGATGGTCGCGGGCGCGCCATTGATCGCCACGCGCCCGGCCCGAATGAGCGTCTCCGCCTTGCGACGCGATGCGACACCAGCGCGCGCCAGCGCTCGGTGAATGCGCATCGGCTCGCTCATGCTACAGCGGCTTCGACTCCGGGCGCAGCGCCACCGCGAGTTCGTCGGCTCGCGGCAGTTCTTCCAGGTGGCGGAGGGCGAATTGCTCGAGGAAGAGCGCGGTGGTGCCGTACAAGAGCGGGCGCCCGATGCCTTCTCCGCGAGCCACCACGTCAATGAGGCCGCGTTCGTGAAGGGACTTGATGATCGCGCCGCAGTTCACCCCGCGAATCTCCTCGATTTCGGCGCGTCCCAGTGGCTGACGATATGCGATGATGGCGAGCGCCTCGAGCGCGGCCGCCGACAACCGATGAGGACGAACGGCCAGTTGGGCGCGCTCGATCGCCTCCGTGTACTCGGCGCGCGTCAAGATCTGCCAACCCTCACCCAATTCAAGCAGCTCGACCCCGTGCCCGTTCACATTGTACTGCTCGCGAATCTCATCGAGGGCGGAGCTGACGGCCGCTTTGGATGCCTCAGGATCCAGCGCGCACAATTCATCGAGCGGGATGGGGCGGTTGCTGGCGAAGAGGGCCGCCTCAAGCAGCCTGGCTAACGGACTCACGAGTGATCAGGACCGAGGCAAAGGGGGATGGTTGTCTGAGTTTGAGCTCGCCGCGACGCGCGAGTTCGAGCAGTGCCAGCAGGGTCGAGAGGACCTCCCAAGGCTCAGCGGAAGGACGCAGGACATCCTGCCACCGCGCGCTTGCACGCAGTGCCAGCACCTGACGCACGACGTCGATCATACCGTCTACGTCCAGCGCCCTCGGCACCACGTTATGGATATCCGGTTCCTGGGCCACCCGGAGGACTCGGTCCACCGCCGAGAGCAGTTCGGCCAGCGAAAGCGCCAAGGGCGCGGGGGGCGGTTCCGCCGTGGATTGAGGCAGGTAAGTCCGCGCGAAGCGCGCGCGCCGTTCTTCGGCCATGCGCTCCAGCACGTCAGCGACTTCGCGGATCTGCTGGTATTCGAGCAACCGCCTGACGAGCTCTGCCCGGGGATCCTCCCAAGCCTCGTCGTCTTGAGAGCGCGGCAGGAGCATCTGCGCCTTGATACGAAGCAGGCGCGCCGCCATCTCGAGGTAGTCGGCGGCCTGGTCGATCTCGAGCGTGTTGATCCGAAGCAGGAACTGATCCGCGATACGCGCGATGGGAATGTCGTAGATGTCGACCTTCTCATCGCGAATCAAGGACAACAGCAGGTCGAGCGGGCCCGAGAATTGGGTCAGCTCCACCACGAAGGGCGCCGCGGGTTCCTGCAGTGTCGCCATCAGAGTCCAAGGCTGAAGTTGGAGCGCAACATGAATGGAACGACAAACGCCTGCGCCAGATCAAACAGGATGATGACTGGCCGCATCCACCACTGAAAGAGCTGCTGGCCAACGTTCGTCCAGAGTAACACCATCACCAGCAGTATCCCGAATCGCGAGAGCTGTTGGTAGCGAAGCGACCAGGCCGGCGGGAGCAGATACTTCATCACGTGCGAGCCGTCCAGGGGAGGGATTGGCAGCAGGTTGAACACTGCCAGCACCAGGTTGAACAGCACCCCTCGCAACATCATGTGTTGCAGGATGGACATGGGTTCCAGCAGCGGGGATGCGGTTCGCCCCAACGCACCGAAGGCCAAAACCAGCAGCACGCACACCAGCGTGAGCACGAGGTTCGTCGCGATACCGGCCAGCGACACGATGATGTCACCGCGTTTGTAATGCCGGTAATTGCGCGGCATGACGGGCACGGGCTTGGCCCCGCCAAAGATGAAGTTGCCGCCAGATCCGAAGAACGTCAGCAATGGCAGCAGCACGGTCATGAACGGATCGATGTGCTTGGCCGGATTCCACGTCAGCCGACCGAGTTGATACGCCGTTGGATCGCCTTGCTTGAGCGCGGCATAACCGTGGGCGTACTCGTGGGCCACCATCGAGAAAAGCATGACCGGAGCGAACAGCAGAAATTCCCGGATGTTGTCCAAGCGATGGTCTGGCCGGTGGATGGGGCGAGCGATGCAGGTTGGAACGCGGTCAAGCTAGCGACCGCGCAGCCCGGAGTCAAAAGCGCAAAGCCATGCCGTTGCTTGACATCGGCTCCTTCAGCCGGTAACATTCCCGGCTCGCAAACAACAAGTTCCTTCTCTCCCTTGGAGTCGTTCAGTGCCTCGTATTGCCTCCGCCGAAAAGAACATGCGGAAGTCCCGCGCCGCCACCGTGCGCAACCGCGCCCAACGGTCGGCGTTGAGAACCGCTTTGAAGAAGGCGAAGGCCTCTGGCGCTAACGCAAAGGACAAGGCAGCCGCCGTACAATTGCTGGACCGTGCCGCTCGAAAGGGCTTGGTCCACAAGAACACCGCGGCGCGACATAAGAGCAGGATTGCGAAGCCCCTGAAGGGCTAGGCTTCGCTGCCTCAATGAAAAAAAACGGGCGATCCGAGAGGATCGCCCGTTTCTGTTTGGACGTTGACGCCGTCGGCGACTTACAGGGCCGCCAGCTCTCCGCCACAACGTTCGCAGTACCACTCGGTGGGGTAGTTCATGGTCCCGCACTCTTGGCACTTCAAGGTCTTCACCTGCTCGGTGGGAACGTCCTTGAAGAACGACGCCATGCTATCCGGTGTCGCCGACGGCGCGCGTACGGCCCCACCCTGCTCTCGCGCCTCCTCGGGTCCGCGACGCACGCCGCCGAGCGTCGGTGGTGGCAGATAATCCTGATGCGTCGCGGCGCGCTGGTCTTCCATCGGGACCGGGGCCGAGTACGAGGGAGCCGGATGTGTTTCCTTCGGCTTCACGACGGAATTGAGAAAGGCCAGTTCATCGAACGCCGGAGTGCCGACCGGTGCAGCTGGCGGTGGCACGGGTCGCGGCTCCGGCGCCTGTCGCACCTCGGGCGCGGGCGGCTGCACAGGCTCGGGGCGTGGCGGTGCCGCCGGTGGTGCCATAACCTGCCGCAGGATGTCCTGAACGCGCGCGAGTTCGGCGCCGAGCGATGTCCGTTCGCCCATGATCACCGAGATCTGCTCATCACAACTGGCCAGGGCCGAGTGGGCAGCATCCTCGGGGAGCTCGCCAACGGCCGCCCGAAGCTCGGTCTCGGCACGCTCGTCGCGGCGGGCCGTTTCCTGCTCCATTAACCGAGCGATTCGGCTCGCGAGATCCGCCGCCGTTGACTCAAGCTCGGAGGCGCGCCCGCGTAGCTGCTCCGTGACTCCCTGCAGCCGAGCCGCATAGTCACTGCGCACGCGCTCGACTACGTGGCTAGGCGCTGCCTCACGGCGCGCGTCCACTTGCGCCAACCAACCCTCGTACCGACGTCGCTCGTCCAGCAGCGCGGTGAGTGCATCCATCTGAACTGAATTCGTCATACCGTGCTCCGTGCGGCACCACTCGGCACCGGACTACCGGGGATAACTGAGCCTGGCCGCGAGCGCTCGCGCGCAGCAACCAAGACGCGTACGTCCTCTGATGTTAGGGTGTTCACTCGTCCAAGCATACGGGCTGTGAGCAAAATACGCGCACTGTGTTCCAGACACTCCATGCGCTGATGTGCAACCGTCAACGTCGGACCAACGGTTGTGGCTCCATGGTTCGCCATCAGGAACGCATCGTGATTCGCAAGGAACGGCTCGAGTCGATTCGCCAACTCCGCCGTTCCCGGTGTGGCGTACGGCACGAGAGGCACCGTTCCGAGCTGTCCGATTATTTCCGGCAAGACACACGCGTCGATCGACTCCCCTGCAACCGCGAACCCCGTTGCGGTTGGCGGATGGGCGTGCACCACCGCCATGACATCGGCGCGTCGCTCGTAGATTCGCAAATGCATCGCAATCTCCGACGATGCGCGACGTGTCCCGCGAACCTGCCGTCCATCGAGTGACAGCTCCACCAGATCTCGCTCGGTGATGTCCACCTTGGATATCCCGGATGGTGTCACGAGCAGTCGACCACGCGCGATGCGTACCGACACGTTGCCGTCCGGCCCGGCAATCAGCCCACGCTCATACAAGCGCCGGCAGACAGTGACGATCTCCCGTCGAACGGCGAGAGATCCGCTCATCGGGTTGCTCCTGTCACTCCGTCAGGCGGTAGACGACTCGGCCGCCCACGATGGTACATGTCGCGCGCCCATCGAGCACCATGCCGCGATACGGCGAATTGCGTCCTTTCGACAGGAACGTCGCGGGATCCACGGTCCATTTCCGTGCCGGATCGAAAACTGTGACGTCCGCCACACTTCCCTTGCGCAGTGTGCCACCCGGCAGGTGAAAGACACGCGCGGGCGTGCAGGACATGCGGTCTACCAGCGTGGCATAGTCGATGATTCTGGTGGTCACGAGATTCGTCACCAGGACGGCGAGCGCTGTCTCCAACCCGACGATGCCATTGGGAGCGTCGGAGAACTCGCGCTCTTTTTCGTCGTAGTGATGCGGGGCATGGTCCGTGGCCACCAAGTCGATCGTGCCGTCCTTCACTGCCTGCTGAAGGGCCTCCACGTCGCGGGCCGTTCGCAGCGGAGGATTCATCTTGGCGTTGGTGTTGTAGCCCTCGACGGCATCCTCGGTGAGCGAGATGTGATGCGGGCAGACCTCCGCCGTGACGTTGATGCCGCGATCCTTTCCCCATCGAATCAGCTCCACGGATCCCACGGTGCTCATGTGGCACAGGTGAACGTGCCCGCCTGTGCGACGCGCGAGGAGGATGTCGCGGATCGCCATGATTTCTTCCGCTTCGGCCGGGATTCCCTTGAGGCCAAGGCGAGCGCTCACGAGTCCCTCGTTCATGGCGCCACCCTTGGCGAGCGTCGGCTCCTCGCAATGGTCTGCGACGGGGATGCCAAACGTGCGCGCGTACTCCAACGCCGTTCGCATCATCTGGGCACTGGCAACGGGCTTGCCGTCGTCCGACACCGCCACCGCCCCCGCGCCGACCATTTCGCCGAACTCCGCCAAGGCATCGCCCTTTTGCCCTAACGAGACGGCGCCGATCGGGTAGACGCGCGCAGCGCCGGCGCGCAGTGCCTGGCGGATGATGAACCCGACGGCGGCTTGATTGTCCGTGACGGGATCGGTGTTTGGCATCGCGCAGACCGCCGTAAACCCGCCGGCCGCGGCCG
The DNA here is from genome assembly GCA_044224875.1 of Gemmatimonadaceae bacterium. Classification (GTDB taxonomy): domain Bacteria; phylum Gemmatimonadota; class Gemmatimonadetes; order Gemmatimonadales; family Gemmatimonadaceae; genus JABAQJ01. Next base: position 19,398 of record JBGAJQ010000048.1, read on the forward strand.
CTCGCGCGCCCGTCGCGATCGTCTCGACGTCTTCTCGGCCCGGCTCGCGAAGGTGGCAATGGACGTCCACGAACCCGGGCGAGACAATGAGGCCGGAACAATCGATGACCTCGGTATCCGGTCCATCGCGGCGCACTTCGCCTAACGACGCGCCCGCATGCTCCACGACTCCATTCGAAAGCAGCACGTCGCCGATGAGATCGATCCCCGTCGACGGATCGAGCACGCGTCCGCCGCGCAGCAATACCATCGGGGGATGCGCTCCCACACGCTCGACATCGTGTGGTGTTCGAGAACTCACACGCGGGCCGCTCATCGATCGCCTCCGCCGCTCTTGGCCGCCTCGGCCAGCTCGGGACGACCGCCCGCCAGGAGATACAGGACGGCCATGCGAATGGCGACACCGTTCGTCACTTGCTCGAGAATCACGCTATGCTCGCCGTCGGCGACGTCCGAGTCGATCTCGACGCCGCGGTTCATGGGACCTGGGTGCATGATCACGATGTGCCGTGGAGCGCGATCCAGCCGTTCGCGCGTCACGCCAAACACCCGGTTGTACTCGCGCAGGGATGGTATGTACCCCGCCTGCATCCTCTCCAGCTGCAACCGCAGTACGTTGAGCGCCTCGGCCCACTCGATCGCCTCTTCGATCCGCGAGAACACCTGAACGCCCATCTCCTCGATGGCGTTCGGCATGAGGGATCGCGGGCCACACACCGCGACGTCCGCTCCCAGCTTTCTCAGCCCCCAGATGTTGGATCGCGCCACGCGAGAATGCAGCACGTCGCCACAAATACAGATCCGGCGGCCCTCCAGCGTGCCGAACTTGTCTCGCAGGGTGAGCATATCCAGCAGACCCTGCGTGGGATGTTCGTGCGTCCCATCGCCGGCGTTGATCACGTTGGACTCGATGCGATGCGCCAGGAAATGAGCCGCGCCAGACGCGGCATGGCGAACCACCACCATGTCGATCTTCATCGCCTCCAGATTCCGCGCGGTGTCCACCAACGTCTCGCCCTTGGACACACTCGATCCCGAGGCCGCTACGTTCACGGTGTCTGCACTCAACCGCTTCTCCGCGAATTCGAAGGAAATCCGGGTTCGCGTGGAAGCCTCGAAAAACAGATTCACAATCGTCATCCCGCGCAGCGTCGGGACCTTCTTGATCTGTCGCTCGCTGATCTCCTTGAATGGCTCGGCCGTGTCCAGGATCAGCCGAATCTGATCGGCACTCAGGAACTCGAGGCCGAGAAGGTCTTTGCCGATTGGCGTCTGAGCGCGCGTCACGCGGCACCCTCGCTCGTGCGCACGAGCACCACGGAGTCTTCGCCATCGAGTTCGGTGACTCGCACATCGATTCGCGAGCCGCCGTCACCCTGGATATCCACGCGCTTGCCCACGATATCCGCGTGAATCGGCAACTCGCGTCCGCCCCGATCGACCAGCACGGCGAGCGCGATGCGCGCCGGGCGACCAAAGTCCGCGAGCTCATCCAGCGCGGCGCGAACGGTACGGCCCGTGTACAGGACGTCATCGACAATCACGACTCGCTTGCCGTCGAGCGCCCACGGGAGGTCGGTTCGCCCAACAACCGGGCGAGGTCCGACGGTTTGCAGGTCGTCGCGATACAGCGTGATGTCCAGGGCGCCCCGAGGAACGACTGCCCCTTCGCGCTCTTGAAGGAGGTCCGCCAAGCGATTGCTCAGCTGTACACCGCGACGCTGGATCCCGACCAGAACGACGTCCTCGACGCCGCTAAAAAGCTCGACGATTTCGTCAGCCATTCGTCGCAGCGTTCGCGAGACGGCCTTGGCGTCGAGCACGATCTGTTGTTGGGCTGGCATGGTGCGGCGCAATTTGGTGCACTGCCGAGCCAAAATGAAGCCGCGACTACGTCGTGACGACCTCGCCCTGCCGTTTGTGCCTCTTTTGCTGGTAGAGCATGCTGTCCGCCGTCGCGAGCAATTCCTCAACCGAGGGCGGCGAAACGGGATCGAAGCGCGCGACACCCACACTGAGCGACAGACGATACGGTCGCCCGTCCAGTGCATTGCGGTCGTGCAGCTCTCCACGCAATCGCGTAATGATCGTGTCCGTCGCGCCGGGGCCAGGATCCGAGGCAAGCACCACAAACTCGTCGCCGCCGAGTCGGGCGATGATATCGGAATCGCGGAACGTCTTCTTCAGGATCTGGGATGCGCGAACGAGTGCGGCGTCCCCTTCGGCGTGACCGTGGTTGTCGTTGATTTCCTTGAAGTCGTCCATGTCCACAAACAACAGTAGCAGCTCACGATGTCCGCGTTTCGCCAGCTTCAACTGTTGTTGGGCCAGGGTCAGGAAGCCGCGGCGGTTGTACAGTCCCGTCAACTCGTCGACAAGGGACAACGAACGCAGCGCCTCCTCCTGCCGCTTCCGCTCGGTCACGTCGCGGGAGAAAATGGCGACACCATCCGGCAGCGGTACCACCTGCTGATGAATCCACGCTGCGTGCACCGCCGGCGTGCGCACGTCAAACTCATCTTCGAGCAGCTGCTGCCGCTCGAGGACCTCTACGTACTTCTCGAAATACCCATCCGTCCGATTGACTGGAATCAACTCGCAGAGTCGTTGACCGAGGATCTGGTGGCGCGGCAACCCCAGGAGTGTCTCGGCCTTCGCATTGATGTCGACGAATTCAAAGTCGACGACCTTGCCGTCACCTTGGCGCACGGCGCGCAAGACATAGAACGCGTCCAGGCTGCCATCGGCCGCCGCGCGAAATCGAGCTTCGCTGTCACGCAGGGCGTCCTCAGCCTCGCGTCGGGCGACGAAGTCGTTCCGGAGGATGAGGAATGCCAGCGGCGCGAGCATCAACGTGAGCACAAGCCCGAATCGGACGATGACCGAGGCGCGGTGCGCGCCGGCGACGGCGGCTTCGGCTTCCCTCCGTACGGCGTCTGGAACATCCGAAGCGTTAGGCGCCACCGCGCCACCCTCGGGATCAACGCCCGCGCGCTCCACGGCGATTTTCGTCACGGCATTCGAGAGATCACGCGTCGCACGTGACGCAACGATGCCCGTGGCCACCAGGATGACCAAGGCGGCACCGAACGCCAGTGTGAGTTTTTGACCGATTGAGAGCCGCATGGCGCGAGTGAGGGTCGAGACGGACGCGCAAGCCCGCGGGGCTGATCGTCCACATCTCCTGACGCGCCAATAATATGCGCGTCACCATTCCCTGCTCCCCGGCTGTCGTGTTTGGTGACAGCTCGCGCGGAAAGACGTTACAGGGCGAGGTCGTCGAGCTCCCGACCCTGCCCTCGCGAAGGACGGTCAGCGATCGGGAGTCGCGTTGGGGGAAGCTCCCCAAAGTCGAAGTCGCCCGCATCCTTGGCGCCTTCGGCCGCCAAGGGGATCGCAACCTCCCGATCCGATCGAATGAGTGTGAAGGCGGGGACCGAAGTGGTAACGACGGGGATGGGTTGGGCTTCGGCGCGAATCCGGTTCACCAAGAGGAACCCCGTCCGGCACAGCAACGCCAGGCCGCTGTATGCGGCGAGGTCAGCCACGTTCAAGACCAGGGCAGATGCTTGTCCAGTCCGAACCGCGATGAAGTCCACCACGCCGTGGGGCGAAACAATGAGGCTCGTGAGGTTCCCCAGCGCGCCGCCAACAATGAGACCCAACGCGTACGGGGCGAGTCGATCGACACGCGCCAGATCGCGACTGACGGGGACCATGAGACCGATAGCAGACAACGTCAGCGCGAGATTGAGCTGACGGGTGTACGTTCCGAAGGAAAGGCCGAACGCCCCCAAGTCGTTGTGGACCACCGCCAAGCGCAGCCAGTTGGTCAGTTCCACCGCGGTGCCAGTGAGAAGTGACGCCGCCGCCGACTTCGTCGAGAGGTCGCCAATAGCGACCACCAGCGCGATCTGCGCGAGCAAGCTGAGATGCGAGGGGGTTTTCTTCACGCCGCCAAGATCTCCTTTGAACGGGAGAGCGCAAGTGGCGAGCTGGCGGCGCGCATGAAGACCCGAACGCACTCTGGCGATCTGCAAGACCGCATGCGCGCCTCCGCTCGGGACGCTAGAAAAAGCAGGTGCTGTGCCACGATTAGGAGTGGAAAGTGCCGCCGGATCGGACGAAATCCGGCGGCACGTGCCTCGGTCCGTTGCGCGCGAGCGACAGGTCGCGGCGCGGCCCGCGACGGTATGCCAACCTGATGACGAACCCTACTTGAGCGAGTCCAGCTTGGCCTGCAGTCGCGGATTGCCGGGCATGTCTTTCATGAGTCCCTCGATCATTACCCGGGCGGAGTCCTTCATGCCCGACGCAATGAACGCGTCCGCCTTCATCGACGCGATCTGTCGCTTGAGCCGGTCATTACCAGCTGCAACCTGTATGGAGTCGAGCGCGGCGATGGCGCCGGCGGGATTTCCACTGTCGCGGAACATGGACTCGATCGCCAGCAGCTTGATGGTCTGGTCACTCGGCCACCGGCGCTGCATTTCGCCGATGAGCTGCGCCGCCTCCGCGCCCTTCCCTTCCTTGCGATCGAGCATCGCCTGATGGTAGAGGCCGGCCAGGAGCAGGCGACCGACGTCGTCCGGATTGCCCGTACGAATGCCGACGCCACCAGCGTAGGAGTACACCAGCTCCCCCCCATGCTCGCCCGTCTCAAACAAGGCGAACGCACCCACCAAGCCTAACGCGGCCGAGCCGTAGTAGGCGAACTTTCGCTTATCCGCGGCCACAAAAAGTCCCAGCAGCTCCAACGCCGCAATGCCGAAGAAGATGTTGCGACTGCGCTCTCCCCATTCCTCGTGATCCTCAACCGCGGAGCGCGCGCCCGGGACCCGCTCCACCGGACCGTGCGCGTCCAACCCCGACTTCACGCCGACATAGCCGGCCACGCCGCCGAGCAGCAAGAGTGTGGTCGCCGCGGGATTCATCCAATTCCACTTGCCGGCGAGCGACAAGACGCGAAGGGCAACGCCAATGAGGCCAAGGCCGATGACCATATGGACGACATACGGGTGCATCGATCCGATGTTAGGCATGATGAGCGGGGCTGTGGTGGAGGCTCGCAGGAACGAACACGCCTGCAATCTGTCGCTTCTTCACCCGACGCGCCAACCGCGCCGCCGAATTTCGGAATGACGTCTGATCGCTGCCCTATTTCTTTCGCCGCGCCAGCAGGACCTGGAGATCCACGCGGGTCTGGACGGTGTCCATGATGAGCGGCTGCCATGGCCCACAGCGCTCGATCGTGGGTCCGATGCGGCGGAGGAAGGCCCCCCGCGCCATCACGACCTGACTGGAACACGCCGTTTGCGGCGATTCCATGATCCACGGGGTCGTTTTCCATGGACGGGACCCGGAACCTAACGACACCGCGCGCACGCCCGCGTCCATCGCCACGGTCAGCTCTGGCGCCGTCTGCCGAGCGAGCGTCCGCGCCACGAGCAGGGCCGGTGCGCTGGGGTACGTCCCCATGAACTCCGGGGCCACCGCGCGCCATTCAGGTACGATCGCCAACAACACGGCGACGCCCATCACGCCGCGACCCCAACCGGCACGGGGATGCGGCCACATGGACGCGCTTGCCGCGACCACCGAAACCCATGGCAACAGGAATCGCACAAACAGGGTGCCACCCGTGGCCACGTTCGCCACCGTGACGATCGAAAAGCCAGCCGCCGCCAGCGCTAGTTCCACAAGCGCGCCATGCCTCACCTCCGCTTCGTCGCCGGCGGCGCGGCGGCGCGCCTCGAGCGCCACGGTCGCCACGCCCAGAACGACAAGCGGAAGCGCGAAATGCGACCACGGATGCGCCGTGTCCAGAAAACCCCAACGTCCACGAATCTGTTCGATCGTGACCGATTCGAAGATCGCGTGCGCCACCGACGACGCGCCGAACCGCCCGGTCCATAGCGCGTCCACCAGGGCCGTTCCAACCACCCCACCGCCCAGCGGGGCGCACACGAGTAGCCACCACCCCTTCTCGCGCCGGAAGAACCGGAGTGCGCCTAACGTCAGTCCGACTCCAACGACCTCGGGTCGGAAGAGCGCCGCCACGGCCAACCACAACGCCACGCGCTGCACGCGAGCCTCGCGCAACCCAAACAGCACGAACGCCCAGCCCCACGCGACAGACCCGCCGTCCAACGTGGCGCGCCACGCCAGGGGTATGGCGAGAAGTGCTGCCACGTTGAGCGGAGCGGCCATCTGCGAGCGGGACGCCCATCGCCCTTGGGCAAGAGCGAGTAGTCCGCATGCAGTAACGCCAAGCAGCGCGAGATAGCGCTCCGGCGTCTGTCCAAAGGCAACGGCAGGCGCGAGCACGAGCAGGTGCCCGAGCTTTGGTACGTGCCCAAGGGACTCCGGCGTGAGCGGTCGCTCACCAAGGGCGCGAACCAGTCCCACCCCATACCAGACATCGATGTCCGGCCCAATCCATCCAAGCGTGGCGATCCCGCTGGCCACGATGCCAGCGATAGCAACCGGTAGCAGCCAGGGGCGATGAGCGCCTGACGCGAAAGGGATGAGTAGCCGGTTCATGATGATGGGACGACTGGACAGCCCTGAGCGTTCGCTTAGCTTCTTCGATTCATGGATTATTCATGAATCGAGGTTAGCCTTGCAATGCGATTGCTCGGTCGATTCACGCGCAACGCGCAACCTCTTCGCCGTCAGACGCGCAACTGCGCAGATCCTCACACCCTGACCGCCACTATCGAATGCCACAGTCACTTCGACAACTGGTCGTCCGCGGGATGCTGGTCATGGCACCCACGAGCGCCGTGTTCGCCCAGGAAAAGGCGACCCCCATCAAGCCCGTGGAGGTCGTCGCAACTCGTATCCCGGAGTCGCCACACGACGTGCCGGCATCCATCGAAGTCATCAGCGGCGAGGATCTGCGCGCACGTGGCGTGTCGACGCTCCGCGACGCGCTGTCACTAGCGGCAGGGGTTGCGATTGCGCCGGGTGGAGACAGTGGGCCAGCGAGTGCCGTACCTGAGTTCTGGGGACTACGGGAGTTCGACGCGTTCTTGCTGGTGGTGGACGATGTGCCGTGGGGCGGCGCCTTGAATCCAGCCATCGCCACGCTGAGCCTGCGGGATGTGGATCGGGTAGAGGTGCTCCGCGGTCCAGCTCCGGTCACATACGGCGCCACGTCCTTTGTTGGGGTCATCCACGTCGTGCACTCTCCGTCAGCTGCAAATGCGCGGTACGCCGAGGCACACGGCGGTAGCTACGGGACAGGCGGCGCCGGAATCGACCTGGCGCTGCCGAAGGCCGGCGACTGGAGTTCCCGCCTGTCGCTGGACTTCGATCGCCAGGGCTTCAAGGACGACAACACGTCCTACGCACGCGGTCACGGTCTGCTTCGCACATCGCGTGGCGACGCGACTCATCGGACGTGGTTGTCCGCGGACGTCAACATCCTGCGACAAGATCCGGCGAGCCCGCATCCACGTGAGGGCCCTTCACTATCCGCGGCGACACCCCTGGACGCGAACTACAACCCGGACGGCGCATTCATGAACGAGAATCGCATCGCGATCTCGGCGGGCATGGAGCGTCCGGTCATGGGCAACGCCACCTGGGGCAGTACGGCGTCCTACACCTTCTCAGGCCAGCAGCTGTTTCGCGGATTCCTCACCGACATTTCGAACAGCGCCAACAACGCGGCAGGGGTACGCGAAAACATAGATGTGAACGATATCTACGCCGACACGCACCTCCTGTGGCCGAGCGGGTCGCAGTGGCGCTTTATGGCGGGAGCCGACGCCTTGTTCGCCAACGGTGAAGCAAAGGGCGCCACGTTCAATTACACGGCCCCACTTGTCGCCAGCTCGCCGCCCGCGGTGACAGAACCCACGGACCTGAGCCTCGACGCTGGCGTTCGCCGGTTGTTCATGGGCGCCTATGGCTCGAGCGAATGGCGTCCGTCCACTCGGTTCTTGCTGAGCGCCGGCCTGCGTCTCAATGCAACCAACGAGCGCCACGGCGAGTCGGCGGAGTCGAGCACCCACACGCGCCTCAGCGGGAATCTCGGTGCGACCTTGGGACTCTGGGAACAAGGGGCGAACCACGTGAAGGCATTCGCCAACTACCGGGACACGTTGAAGCCTGCGGCATTTGACTTTGGCCTGGGTGAGGACGAGGCCGAAGAGGGCTCGGTGTTGGATCCGGAAACGTCGCGCAGCTACGAAGGAGGACTCAAGCTGCGTGGCGCCGACGGGCGCGTGGATGTGGAAGCAAGCATCTTCCGGATGGACTTCACGAACCTCGTGACGGCCACGATTGTGAACAACCAGCCCGCCCTGATGAATTCCGGAGAGACTCGCTTCCAGGGATTTGAGCTGGCGACGGACCTTCGGCTGCCGCAATCCGTGTCAGCGCGAGCCAGCTACAGCTTCCACGACGGCAAGTTCGTCGACTTCGTGCAGGACTTCGACGGCGTCGCCACGCAGTTGGGTGGAAAGCGGTTCGAGATGTCCGCTCGCACCCTTGCGTCGGCGGGCTTCACGTACGCGCCGCCACGCGGGTTGCTCGCCAGCATCGCCGTGAATTACACGGGCGACCGCTACCTCAACAAGCGGAACACGGCCCTCGCGCCCGCGTTTACGACGATCGACGCCGGGGTAGGCATTCGCGTGAACGACTTCGAGCTTCGCCTCGATGGCCGGAATCTGGGCGACCGACGCGACGCCGTGTCGGAGAGTGAGTTCGGGGACGCCCAGTACTACCGCATGACCGCCCGCAGCGTGGTCGCGCGGGTGGTCATGCGATACTAGCGATTGTTGGGTACGCGGGGATCACCAGGCCGGAGCGATGGCGTCCACGTCGCTCTGCGCCTGGGCCGGATTCGTTAGGCTCCCGGGCGGTTGCGGACAACAGGCCTTTCGGTCGCAGGTGTAGCAGAGATAAATCCGCCCTCCCTGTGTGAAGCGGCGCGCCTCGGCGTTCATGGTAGTGATCGGCGTGTTGGACACGAACATCCGCACGTCTTTCCTCGAGGTCAGACCCAGCAGGCGCGCCTGCCAGACCCCAGCGGTTGTCAGTCGCACCAACACGTACGACAGGCCCGACTCGAGGTAGGGGAAGTCGCCCGACGTAGGGCCACTGCGAATGATGCAACCGATAGCCCGAAAGGTGTGGTCCTGCAGCTCCGTGGCGGTATGGTTGACGCTGCCCTCCTCGACGCACAATTCGATCGAGCCTGGGCGGCCCGCAGAATCGGTGAGGACCGAACCCGCGGCGGTCATCAGTCGGTACACCTGATTTCGCCCGTAGTCATAGAAAGCGGAATCTGACAGCGTGTCCCCGCTGAAGGCGGGCGTCTTGCGGAGCGTGTCGGCAGTCGCGGCAAATGCTCGCGACTCCCCCGCCGTCTGCTGCAACGCCATCCCCGAACAGCCCACCGTCAGCACAACCGCGCATCCAAGGGATGCCAACCCCCGCGCGAACCTATGTCGATGCATCGCGTCCCCCCAACGTAAGGTGGAATGCCGCTGAACCTACCGTCGGCCAGTACTCGACTCCGGCGCCGGAGTCAGGCCCGAAGCTACGATGGGATCGGCGTCGCGCCATAGGGCAGCGACGATGTCGCGCGCACTCGAAGTGTTTGGCGAGCGCCCATTCACGCGCTCGAGCGAAGACTGCAGCAACCACAGCTGGACCAGCGAACCAACGGACGTAATCTCGCTCGTGAGCACACGACCCGTGTTCGGCAGACGGCCAAGCGCGGCGTCGACCACCTGCCAGGCACCGAGGGTGTCGGCCAGGCGTAGCCGAGCGCGCGCTTCGATTAGAACGTACTCCATGCCGGCGTCGCCGGGTCGGTCGGCGGCGCTCTCCGCTGCCAGCGAATCGAGCACGGCCTGCACACCCTTCCGGTCGTTGCGCTCCAGTGCGACCTGCATGCCGAGATAGCGACTCTCCTTCGCCCGTTGCGTGTGCACGGGGGTCAGGCCGGTCGTTGGGTATGCCAGCGAGACAGGAATGTCGAGCAGGGCCGCGCGCAGGAACGGCGCCAGCTCGTCGCGCGCGAGCGCATCGATGGCGTGCGCCGTTCGGTCGATCAGGGGGCGCACGATGTCGGCCGGCGCACCGGCCGACGCGTAAACCGACAGCTCCAACCCGGGGTCTGCCACCGAGATCGGAAAGGAGGCCATGCCGCCGGGCGTCCAGATGGTCTCGTCGCGCGCGGCGCTGCGCAGCAATTGCGTCGCCAGACGCAACCGCCCGGTCAACATGGCCGCGCTGGCTACCATCTTGGCCTGGGGACCCGTTACGCGACTGGCAAAGGTCGTCATCGAGTCGGCGAGCGCCTTCGCCGGCTGCGTCAAGGTCAGCTTCACGAGCAGGCGAAGCTGCGTGGCCATGAAGCGCACGCTGTCGGCCGACGTCTGCGGAAGCGATCGCGCCACCAGAATCTCGCGAAGCGCCGACTCGGCCTGACCGATCGTGTCCAGCTTCGCCTGGTTCTCCAGCGCGAGCGCAAGATGCTCGTGGGCAAGCGCCGAACGCGGGTTCACGTTCACCCAGTGCGCGGCGAGGGTTCGCAGGAGTTCCCGGTTGCGATCGACCGCAGCGACGTACGAGCGCGGGCGAGTACCTGGCTTGTTGGCGAAGACGTCGAGCGCCGGCCACGGCACGAGGGATAGCGTGTCCCCCTCTAGGCCGGGATAGGCGGCAAACTCCCTCGCATCGCCATCGGCCACGCCCGTCGACAGGTCGTTCGGCGTCGCCAGCAACAACCGCTCCAACCGATTGATGGCGGCCCCACCTATGGCGGCACCGAAGGAGGGTGCGAGGGTCATGGCACGCGCGTAGGCATTGACGGCGGCATGCGCACTGGCACGGAAACTCCAGCGCGATGGACTCCGCTCGTCGCGGATCACGCGTCGATCGCGCATGAGGCAGTCGCCCTTGCCAAACCACGCCTCGAAGTCCAGCGAGTCGTTTGCGACAAGCCGATCGTACGCGACACAGGCGAGTGGGTACTGACCGCGGGCGAGGGCCAATAGCGCTGCCGCCAAACGCTGCTCGCGATCGGTGAGGCTTGGCCCGCGAGCCACCGCGCGGGCGGCGGGCGCCTCCCACGAGCGCGCGTCGCGGCCGAGCCACGAGAGGGCCTGCGCCTGCCAATACTGCGCACGGGCGAAGGTCGAGTCGAGTTGCGCCGCGCGTGCAAAGAGGTCGACCGCCGAGTCCAGGTTGAAGCTGCTCAACTGTGCATGGCCCGCCAGGTAGGTCGCCAGCGCATTCGCATCGCGCGTGCCCGCCAGACGCGGACCAGTCTCGCCGCCCACCACGCGCGTCAACAGGTCGTCCGTCATGGCTGTCACGCTGTCGAGCACGGGACTGCCGTTGGCGAGCAGGGTGCGCGACGTGGCCAGTGGCTCACTCGGGCGCCCCACAGCCGCAAACACGGACACCCGCACCTCGGAGCCGTTCCCCGCCGGGCTCACGGTCCCCCAGACAAGCCGCCCAGCACCTAACGAGCGAGCAACGGCGAGGGCCTCGGTCAGGTTCAACGGTCCGGCGCCCCGCCGCGCAACGGCATCTCGCACGCGCATATCGTCCGCCAGGCGCACACCCCGCCACTGAGTGAAGGCCTCGGTCACCAACCGCGCCGCGCCAACGCCGTCGACGCCGCCAGCCGCTGGCGCAGCGGCATCGGCGAACGGCAACACAGCGAAGAGGCCTGCGTCGAGGGGCTCGCGATCCGAGCGCAGGTATCGCACCGCTCCCGCGGCAAGAACGATCGACCCCACGACGACCGACCCGATGACTCGACGAACGCGCGGGCTGCGACTACGCGGCGCCGCCGTGGCCGCGCCCAACGCCTCGGAAAATTCCGTGGCATTGGCAAAGCGGTCCTGCGGCTTGAGGGCGAGCGCACGCATGACGGCAGCCGACAACAGGGGACTCAGGCTCGGGACGACTTCGCGAATCGCGCGCGGGGGCTCCGTCAGTCTCGCGGCCAACATGGATCGAATGGAGGGCCCGGCGTGCGGCGCCTGACCGGAAAGCATCTCGTACAACACGCAGCCGAGGCTGTAGACGTCGGACTGCTCCGTGAGCTCGTGTTCTCCACTGGCTTGCTCGGGACTCATGTAGGCCGGCGTACCCACCGCGATTCCGCTCGCTGTAGTTGCGCCAGTGGTCGCGGCATGGAGCGCGCGTGCGATGCCAAAGTCTCCGACGAGCGCGTGACCGGCGGACAGCAGGATGTTTTCGGGCTTGATGTCCCGATGCAGGACGTCGTGACCGTGCGCGTAGGACAAGGCGCCACACACTTCACGAGCAATGGCCACCGCCTCTGCAGGACTGAGTCTGCCGTCGTTCCGAAGCCGTTCGCGCAACGTGGCCCCTTCAACGAATGGCATGACGTAGTACAGTCCGCCTGCTGCCTCGCCCGAGTCGAACAACGGCAGAATGTGCGGATGCTGCAGGCGCGCGACTACGGCAATTTCACGGAGGAACCGGTCGCCCTCGATGGCACCAAGATGTTCGGGCCGAAGCGCCTTGATCGCCACCGGGCGAGCATGACGCTCGTCGGTGGCGCGATAGACCAGCGACATGGATCCGGAGCTGAGCTCCTGCTCGATCGCATACCGCCCCGTAAGAGCCGCTTGCAACTCATCGCGGAATGCGGGCATGCCCCTCCCTGTCGCCTCGCACGCCTAGAGTATATGCGCGGTGCGCTGCTCCGTTAAGCGAGGGGGCCCCTCCCGCGCCCACGTCACTTCACTTTCGCTTGGGCCAGCGGTCGCGCGTACGCATTCGTGGGATTGTGCATGTTGTACGTCAGCACCTGCTTCCAATAACCCATCGCCTGCGTTGCGTCTCCCAATTGTTCGTGTGCCTGCGCCAACAGGGCGAGGATGAAGGGGTCACGCTGATTTCCCTTGGTTAAGTCAGCGATCGCCGCGCGAAAGTCCTTGTTGTAGAACGCGACATATCCCGTCAGATACGACACGAACGGCGCCTGGTCTGGGATTCGGCCGCGGTCAAAGGCGGCCTTGGCGGCGTTGACGTGCGTCGCGGCCTCGGTCGCACTCCCCCGACGCGCTGCGATACGTGCCAGCGCGTTCTCGTAGCGAAAGGCCCACAAGTCCTTCGCCGAATCGGGGAGCGCCGGTTGCCGCAGCGCGTACTCGTAACCTTGCTTGTACCACGCCTGTGCCTCATCGAGCGCATTCGACTCGATCAGCACTCGCGCCACCTCGTTGGTGACCTCAGCGGCGGCATTGTAATCGCCAGCAGCAACGGCCAGATCCACCGCCCGCTTGCCGTACGGAATGGCTTCCGTGCCGCGCCGGTCAAAGAGGAACGAGATCGCCATGGAGCGAAGCGCGCCACCCTTCTGTTGAGGTGAGGCCAGTTCGATCGCCTGGCTCAGGTGCTTACGCGCTTCGTCGTAGCGGCCGAGAAGGTCCAACACGGCCCCTGCGCCGGCGTGGGCATCGTACATGGCGGGAGACAGGGCCATGGCCTGTTGGTACAGCTGCAAGGCCTCGTGTCCCTTTCCCTGATTGTTGAGCTGGCGAGCCTGTCGCACGAGCGCGCTTGCCGAATCGGCTTGCGCCCCAGCGGCGCTCGTCGCAACCATCGCACAGGAGATAACAGCACCGAGTCGGAGGAGTCGCATTGGCGTTGGCGGTGGAGGATCCTTGCTCGTTGTGAGCCAGCCTCAAGGTACTGGTTCGCACGTCCCGGCGGAGGGCATCTCGTTTCGGAAGGTACTCGCTACATTCCGCTGATTCCATCACCGTCAGCTGCCCTCGCAAGTTCCGTGATCATCAACGTCCTGTTGCTCTTCGTGCCGCTCTCGCTGTTGCTCCGGTACCTGTGGCATGCCCCTCAGGTCTGGGTGTTTTTCGCCGGAGTGATCGCGATCATACCGTTGGCTGACTGGATCCGGAGGGCCACCGAGCACCTCGCCCATCGCGCCGGTTCGGCCATTGGCGGCCTCCTCAACGTGACGCTTGGAAACATGGCCGAGTTGATCATCGCGCTCTTCGTGCTCGCCGATGGTCATACCGAGGTGGTGAATGCGCAGATCACCGGTTCATTAATCGGCAACTCATTGCTTGGCCTTGGACTCGCGGCCTTCGCCGGTGGCTGGGGGCGAGAGTCGCAGAAGTTGGCGCAGCGCGGGCCGGATTGTTAGGCAGTCTGCTGGTCCTGTCCGTCATTGCCCTGCTGATCCCGGCGCTGTTCGACTACACCGAACGCGGCGTGCTGCACGTGAGCGATCCGTCCCGGCTGAACGAAGGGCTGAGCCTCGGCGTGTCGGTGGTCCTGATCATCGTCTACGTTGCCAACATCGTCTACACGCTGGTCACTCACCGGGACGTGTTTGCCTTCACGGACGAACCGGCTACGCACGTGGTCTGGCCCTTGTCACGCACGCTCGGCGTCCTGGCCGGCGTCACCGCGCTCATTGCCGTAGAGGCAGAGCTGGTATCTGGCGCCCTCGAGGCGACAGCGCAAAGCCTCGGACTTACAGATTTCTTCATCGGTCTCATCGTACTGGCCGTGGTCGGAAATGCGGCGGAATACATATCGGCCGTGTACTTCGCCAGACGCGACCGGATGGGACTCGTCATGACCATCACGGTCGGCTCGACGATTCAAGTGGCGCTGCTAACAGCTCCCCTGCTCGTGATCATCTCATTTATCCTCGGCCGCCCCATGACCCTCGTCTTTTCCAACCCGTTAGAGCTGGCGGCTATCGCGGCTGTCGCCATGGCGGTGAATGGCATTGCGCAGGACGGCGAAACGACATGGTTCGAGGGACTTCTGTTGCTGGCCGTTTACGTCGTATTCGGCATCGCCTTCTTCTTCGTCGGCCGCTAGCGCGCCGCAGTTCGTCGACTTGCGGCTTGGGGAAGGTCGCCGCTGTTCGAGGCGCACCCGGCCCTGAGCAGCCGACACCTCGACCGTGCCTTTGGTGGTGGCGCCAAAGGCACTTCTAGGCGTTTCGCATCCGGGAGGCGACGGCACGTCGGGAGCGATCGTTCGCCGTCCAATCGGCGTGTACGGACAGGGCGGGATTCGAACCCGCGAGTGAGTTTCCCCACCACACGCTTTCCAGGCGTGCGCCTTAAGCCACTCGGCCACCTGTCCTCGGAACGACAGAGGGCAAGAAGGGAGGACGGTGCCTCACAGCCCTCTTGCCCTCCGGGAAGTCAGTTCGTGATGCGGACGGACAGGGTGGGATTCGAACCCACGGTACGGTTACCCGTACACCGGTTTTCGAGACCGGCTCCTTCAGCCACTCGGACACCTGTCCGGAAAAGCCTTGAACCTTATTCAGTTGCGAGATCGGAGTCAACGCGCTTCGCTACCCGTCGGCGGCTCAGTGCGCACGCCTTCCGCCGTCCTCGCGCCTTGATCTCATCCCCACGCGCGCTTGGCACCCCGCGCCCTACGGCCGCTCTGGAGTAACTCCGGCACAGCGGCGCAACCTGCAGATGCCATCAGGTTCGGCGACCATCACGCGACGCGTGACCCGTTAGACGATCTGCACGCGCGCCGTCCGCTCTGGCGTCACCAATCCCCTCACGCCGAGCGGCCGCGTGCCGGCGTTCGGATCAGACCGAGTGATGACGCGGTCCCGGCCGCTCGCTTTTGCCTGGCGAAGGCGCTCGTCAGCCGCCGCGAACAGTTCGCGCAGCGCGTCACCATCGGTAGGTGACGCGGCGACGCCGCCAGACAACGTCAGGCGAATGGTCTCGCCATTCGGAAGGCGGATGGCGCTCGCCGCAACGGCGGCTCGCAGTAGATCGACCTTGCGGAACGCATCGTTTGAGCCGGTCTCCGGCAAGACCAACACAAACTCCTCCCCGCCCCAGCGTGCGACAATATCAGACCCTCTCACCGCGCTACGCAGGACGCCAGCAATTGACCGAAGCGCCGCGTCGCCGGCCTCGTGACCATGCACGTCGTTGACGCTCTTGAAATGATCGAGGTCGACGAGGGCGAGGGACACGGGGAGCCCGCTGCGCCGGGAGCGCAGCAGTTCTTCCTCGAGTCGTTCTTCGAAGTAGGCTCGATTGCTGATGCCAGTGAGGGCATCGTGCGTCGACGTGAACCGCAGTCGCACGCTTTGCCGAATGATGGCCATGGCCACGACCGTGAAGGCGGCCAGAAACACGACGCGTCCAAACTGCTGACCCCAATCAAACTGTCCGTGTCCGATGACGTCCTCGCTGGGGAGCGCCGGCCACTGCCAGGCGGCCACCGTCACGATCCCGAGGTACTGCACCACCGCAAGGGCGCCCGCAGTGATGCAGATGCGGACATCCCAACGCAGGCACGTCGCGCCTAACGCGAGGAAGTACGCCATGAACGCAGTTCGACTGTTCACGGCGGTCGAAGGCATTCCCATCAACAAGAAGGCCAATTGCGTGCCGCTGACGAGGGTCACGTCGAAAACGGACGTGATGACTCCGAGCCGTGGAACGCGTGTGCTCGATCGCACGACACGCAGGATGACGGCGGCAGCGAGGAACGAGATGAGTGTCGCTCCCAGGGCGATCAGATTCTCCGGTCCCCGCGGATTGACGATCAGGCTCATGACGGGGACAAGCACGATGACGACGCTGAGCCAGAAACGCACTCGCGCCACAAGGAGCTCGCCAGCCGCCCCGGCGTCGATCAGTGCGGGGTCTGTTGGCGCGGTGAGGAGCTCTCGCCAGAACGTCGTGGCCGGATGCGGGTTTTGTCTCATCCCATACTGATTGGTTTCACCCGCTCGCGGTCACAGATCGGCCATTGGCGGGTTAAGCCCTCAGCTCAGAGAAGAAGGCGCGGAGCAGATCGCCGCATTCGGCCTCCAGCACACCTCCCTTCACCTCGGGGCGGTGGTTGAGCTGCCGGTGGCGCAACAAGTCTTCTACGGACCCGGCCATTCCCGCCTTCGGGTCCCAGGCACCAAACACAACGCGACCGACGCGGGCCAGCACGATGGCCCCGGCGCACATCGCGCAGGGTTCAAGGGTGACATACAGCTCGCAGCCATCCAGGCGCCAGGCGCCTAACGTCGCGGCGGCCTGCTGGATGGCGACGGTTTCGGCATGTGCCACTGGGTTCCGGTCCCGCACCGTGCAATTGGCGCCGCGCCCTACCACCAGTCCATCTCGAACGACCACGGCCCCCACCGGAACGTCGCCGGCCTGCCCCGCGACTCGCGCGAGGCTCAGGGCCTCGCGCATCCAGTGCTCGTCGCCCGCGACACGACCGGCGGGCGCCGGCGGACCGGCGGCCTCGTCAGGCATGCGCCGGTTCAGCGGCCGGCATCTCGCCCTTCCGGAAGACGAACGCATCACCGTCAATGTCCGCGAGAATGCGATCACCCTCCGTGAACCCTCCCTCCAGCACCGCCATGGCCAGGGGGTTCTGCAGCAACCGCTGGATGGCGCGCTTCAGGGGCCGCGCACCGAACGACGGGTCATAGCCCTCATCGGCGAGATACGCCGTGGCAGCTGGCGTCAACTCCAACGTCAACTTGCGCTCGGCAAGGAGCTTGCGCAGTCTCGTCAGCTGCAATTCCACGATCGAGCCGATGTGTTCCTTGCTGAGTGGATGGAAGACGATGATGTCGTCCACCCGATTCAGGAATTCCGGCTTGAACGTCTGCCGGAGGACCGTTTGGACCTGCGTCTCCACCAGTGCCCAGTCGGTGGCGGCATGTTCGAGAATGAAGCCGGAGCCCACGTTCGACGTCATGATGATGACGACATTCCGGAAGTCCACGGTACGACCCTGCGAGTCCGTCAACCGTCCGTCGTCCAGGATCTGCAGCAGGATGTTGAAGACGTCTGGGTGGGCCTTCTCGATCTCGTCGAACAGTACGACCTGGTACGGCCGCCGGCGCACCGCTTCGGTGAGCTGGCCACCTTCTTCATAGCCGACGTAACCGGGAGGCGCGCCAATCAAGCGTGCCACCGCATGCTTCTCCATGTACTCGGACATGTCGATGCGCACCATGGCCTGTTCATCGTCGAACAAGAACTCGGCGAGCGCCCGCGCCGTTTCTGTCTTCCCAACCCCGGTGGGGCCAAGGAAGATGAACGACCCGATCGGTCGGTTGGGATCCTGGAGACCGGCTCGTGAGCGGCGCACCGCATTGGAAACGGCCTCTACCGCTTCTGCCTGCCCAATGACCCGTCGCGCCAGCTCCTCTTCCAGCTTGGTGAGGCGTTCGCGTTCGCTCTCCATCATGCGGGTGACGGGAATTCCCGTCCACCGCGACACGACTTCGGCGATATCGTCGGCCGTGACTTCCTCCTTCAGGAACCGCGGCCCCGAGGCCTGTCGCGAGGCGAGTTGGGCTTCGACCTCTTTCATCTTCCGTTCGAGCTGCGGGATGGTGCCGTACTGGATCTCCGCCGCCCGGCCGAGGTCCCCTGAGCGTGTCGCCTGCTCGGCGGCCACCCGCGCGTCCTCCACCTGCTGCTTGATTTGCCCCACGGCGCCTAACGTCTCCTTTTCGCGTTGCCACTGGGCCTTCATGGCGGACGACCGCTCTTTCTCCTCGGCCAACTCGCGTTCGAGTGTCTGGCGACGTTCGACCGCTGCCGGATCCTTCTCCTTCGCCAATGCCTGACGCTCGATTTCGAGCTGCACGACATGTCGTTCGACTTCGTCGATTTCCTGGGGCATGGAGTCGATCTCGATGCGCAGGCGGGACGCCGCCTCGTCCACGAGGTCGATTGCCTTATCCGGCAGGAACCGGTCGCCGATGTATCGATTGGACAGCGTGGCGGCGGCCACGATCGCGCCGTCGGTGATCCGCACGCCGTGGTGGGCCTCGTAGCGCTCCTTGAGTCCGCGCAAGATCGCGATGGAGCTCTCCACCGTCGGTTCGCCGACGTACACCGGCTGGAACCGTCGCTCCAACGCGGGGTCCTTCTCCACGTGCTTGCGATACTCATCCAGCGTCGTGGCGCCTACAACTCGCAATTCGCCGCGCGCGAGCATCGGCTTGAGCATGTTGCCGGCATCCATGGAGCCCTCAGCCTTTCCAGCTCCAACGATCGTATGCAACTCGTCGATGAAGACGATGAACAGGCCTTCCGCGTCCGTAATCTCCTTGAGCACCGCCTTGAGCCGTTCCTCGAATTCGCCACGGAACTTGGCGCCGGCGATCAGGGCCCCCAGGTCGAGTGCGATCAACCGCTTGTTCTTGAGACTCTCCGGTACGTCCCCATTCACGATCCGCTGGGCCAATCCTTCGGCGATCGCCGTCTTGCCAACGCCGGGCTCACCAATCAACACGGGGTTGTTCTTCGTCCGTCGCGAGAGAACCTGCATAACGCGACGAATCTCTTCGTCCCGGCCGATGACGGGGTCCAACTTCCCCTTGCGCGCGGCCTCGGTGAGGTCGCGCGTAAAGCGCTGGAGCGCCTGGTACTTCTCCTCGGGTGTCTGGTCCGTGACCTTGTGCGAGCCCCGCACCGCCTTGAGCGCCTCGAGCAGGTCGCCACGTCCAGCCCCAACGGCACCGAGCAGCGTCTTGGACTCGGCCCCTTTGGTGTCGGCGAGACCAAGGAGGAGATGCTCGGTGGAAATGAAGTCGTCGCCAAGCGAGCGCGCGTCTTCTTCGGCCCGATCGATCACCTGATTGAGCTCGCGAGAGAGCGTCGGCTGCGCACCGGTCTGTGTAGGGTAGCGACCGATGTCCCGCTCCACCCCTGCGGCAAGGGAATCGACATTCACGCCGACCTTCTGCAGGATCGGCGTGACGATTCCCTCTTCCTGCTTTAGCAGTGCCTGCAGCAAGTGCAGGTCATAGACCAATGGATTCCCGTTCTTCCGGGCAATCGCCAGCGCCTCGTTGAGGGCCTCGGCGGATTTTACGGTGAGCTTGTCAGGATTGATCATTGCGACGCGATCCCTCGAGGGCGTAGGAGCTAATTGGCGAGATGAGAATGGCAACCGCAATGCCCGGCGCGTGCGCCGAAGTGACCGGAAGCGGCGAGCTTGGATTTGCCAGAGCGAGCAGAGACTGCCTAACTGGCACCGCCGCGCTCGGCAAACTAGACTCCGTCGAACCTATGCGGCGTTCGTCGCGGTCATGGGAGGTCTTCGGCACTTGCCTCTGGCTTCGATGACCGACAGTGCGTCGCGGCAGCGGGCGCGTGACTCGATTCTGACGCAGTACCGCGTGACTCCGGCGCAGTTGGAGGCGGCGGCGGGCGTGTTGGCGGCCAATCCGGATCGCGCGGCCGAGGTGTGGGAGCAAGTGGAGAAGCGCGTGAAGTGACCGAGCCGGAAAAACAAGAACGGCGCCTAACGAGGCGCCGTTCTTGATTCGTCTTGATGTGGAACGTCTACTTCTGCACAATCATCTTCTTCAGGAACGGCTTCCCATCCACCTCAAGGCGGTAGATGTAGATGCCTGAAGAGACCTCGCGCTCGCTCTGCCCCACCTTGCCGTTCCACCACGCGGTGTACTCGCCGCAGGTCAGGTACACATTCTCGAGAAAGGTACCGCCTGATACGTTCGCATCCCCGCCCTGCAACCTGGGCACCGCGACCAGCTGCGCCAGGACATTGTAAATGCGCAACGTGACTCGGTACTGCTTGCCCGGATCCGCGCAGTTTGAGCCGCCGCCGATCGTGAACGGAATCGTAGTCTCTGGATTGAACGGGTTCGGATAGTTCTGCCCGAGACTGATGCCCTTTTCACGACCTTGCTGCGAACCTTGCTGCGCCGCCAAACCGCGTGGGAGGAATACGAAGAGAGCGAGCACAACGAGGTGTGCTGCCCATCTCTGCTTCATCTGCGTTCTCCAACTGACAAAAGAGATTT
>JBGAJQ010000049.1:0-39564 GCA_044224875.1 Gemmatimonadaceae bacterium
GCATCGCTACATGACGTCGGCGCCGAGCTGTTGGGCGGCCTACGGCGAGTTGTGCGCGCATCTGCTCTCCGATCCGGCGGCCGCCGGCTATCGGCAGCTGTGCGCCGACACATACGCCGTCCAGCATCCTGGCCAGCCCGGTCCACAGGCGACTCAATCGGTGGGCGGACATCTCGTGAGCCTGCATGCGCAGCTCGACCTCGGCTTGCCTGTTTCGCGATCGTCTGTTCTCCTCGAGGCAGGCATCCGAATGAAGGGCTACTTCTCGTGGCTCACTCCGCCATCCTTTGAAGGGGGAAGGAGCGTTCGATTCATGTTGGACCACCTGCAGCGTGCGGAACCAGCGGCGCGGGAGTGGGCGTTGAGTGCGTGGAATGCCTGGCGGGAGCATCACCCGCAGGTGCGCACCTGGTTCGAGGATCTCACCAAACGCGTGGACCGCGCCTAACGCGCGCGAGCATCCGATCAGGTGAGCGTGCAGACGCTCTCGGAGACGATGGCCAAGCGGCCCGCCAGCTGTTTACACTGACGGGCCAGATCATGGCGACTACTTGCCCAACGCCAGCGGGGTGACCGTGAGGTCGAGGTTGTGGCTGACGCGATAACCGAACTTGCCATTCAGCGAGGCGAGTTTGCCCTCGCCAACAAGGTCAGCCGACGTCAACGTCTTCACATCTTGCCCGTTTACCACGCACGTGGCACTGCCGCCCTTCACACGCCAGCCGACCTCGTTGGTGGCGTCGCCCTGTGCATCCGCCTTCTTGATGGCCGCATGTTCGACCATCTCGGCGACGGTGGTCACCTTCCAGCCGTTGAAGTATTTGATGGAGTATTTGCCGGTCCCGTACACGATGCAATACGCGAACGTTTGCTTCGTCTCGTCATCCATGTTGTTCCCGCCGATGAAGACGCCATACGAGTGCGGGTGCTGCACCTTCATGGCCCGCTCGGTATAGGACGCCTTCACGGTGTAATCGCCGCTCGCCGCGTTGGCGTCGCTCCAGTAAATGGCCGCCGGCCCGACCTTCAACACGAAGTTGTTCCCGTCCTTGTCGAACTTGGAGTCCTTCACCGACTTTCCCTGTTTCGCGGGACGCTCGTCGACACGGCCCTTCCAACCCGCGACGTTGATGCCCCCTCCCGCGACAGATCGGTCGGCATCCTGGGCACTGACAGTGGTGGCGAAAAGAAGCGTGGCGGCGGCGGCAAGACGGCGCATGAGTTGATCTCCGACAGCTGGGTGAGGAAGACCAAGATAGCGCGCGTACTCTCAAGAGTCAGCCTGCCGCAGGGCAGCTCACACGCGCTGCCAGTGCATGATCCAGCTGTCCTTCCAGCTCTTTCCACCGTCGCGCGACGCTCCCTGCCTCCATCGGCAGGAAGTCTTGGTGATCTGGTCCCAGACGCCGCGATACAGCACCGGTCCGCCAGCATCTGTGTCTTCCGAAATGAAGGTCCCGGCGCCGTTTTCGAATCCACCGGTTGTTCCCGGCGTCGTGATCACCCCGCTCGCCTTGTTGACCCAGAAGTCGGACCACACGCGCTCCTTCACATCCAGCAGGCGCAACCCCAGACCGCCGAAGTTACGCTCCGGCATTCGCAGGTCCTCGACGCTGCCCACACCACCCATGATCGTCCAACACGTCGCCTCACCTTTGAACTCGATCCACTCCGTTCCGTCTGGTGTCTTCAGCATGCGATTCGCAATACGCCACTCGCCGGCAAGAAAGTCGAACTCCCCCGGCTTGCCGGGTGGGATCGAGCGAGTTGTCGAGTGTCGCGACGTATGCGGGTTGAGTGAAGTGGCGGCGGTCAGCAGCGGGGCCAAGGCGATCGTTGCGGTTGCCGTCAGCATGTCGCGTCGGCCGAGTCGATTTCGTGTGGTCATCGTCGCGTGTGAGAGGACGAGGACCATACGAAGTGGCTCGCGTGCCGCATAGGGCCACTCCGCGCGAGCGCGTGGGGCCATTTGCTCGGAACTTCTACGCCAAGCTGTTGCCTTCGATCTCCTCGCGCCCTGAAAAGGCCCTCGAGCAGGTCACCTCAGGCCAACCAATCGCGCGAACACCTCGTTCTCGCGCAGCGATGCGAAATGTGGGTCCACACGCAACCATCCCGGCGTGACGAAACCCGGCACGCGTGAGAGCGAGTCCAGAAGCGACACGGCTCCGTCGGCGCGTCCGCACACCGCCAGGATCTCGGCGCGATTGAGTGAAATGCCCGCGCCAAAGAATCCATCGTGCCATGCCGACCGCGTCCGGTGCGCCGTGTCCGACTGCGCGACTGCCTCATCGCAGCGACCACCTAACGCCATCGCGTACGCCATCGTCATGCGCAGTCGTTCCTCCTGCGGGAGGGTCCGCAGCCTGGCGATTCCCTCCCTCGACGCAGAATCTGCGAGCAGCGCCGCGAGACGCTCGTTCTTCGAGCGCCACGCCACACGCGTGCGTACCGTCAGATCCAACACTCGTTCACCGATCTGCCGAAACTGCGCGAGCCCCGCCTGGACGGAGGCGCTATCCAGCGCCCAACCCTGCAGCCAGTCGCGATCGGCGGTGAACGCCAGGTCGCCGCGTGCCTCATCGTCCGGCAGTGACCTCGCGAAAGCGTGTACCGCGGCAAGGTTTCCGTCCATCAGTGGTAGCCAGACCGAGTCCATGTTGATGTAGCCGGTTCGTCGACGAGACGCGGCGATGGCGCGTCCGGCCGTAACTCGTGCTGTGATGAGGTCACCGGTCCATTGTTGCAGGTTCTCGAGACGCGCCAGCGCACTGGCGTTGCGCGGATCGAGTTCCACGGCCCGTGTGGCCGTCGAGAGCGCTTCGTCGAATCGTCGCGCGTTGAACAATGCAGCGGCCGCAAAATGCATCGCTTCCGCGTCACCAGGCGCCAACCGCACGCAGTCCTGGGCGCGCTGTGCTGAGGCCGCGAAGTCGCGAACCACATGCCGCTGGTACATCATCGCGCCGAAACAAACGGCGCGGTTCATCGAATCCAGCGCGAGCCCCCGGGTGGCAGCTCGGCGCGCGAGCGCTGCCGTGGCAGCTGTCGGCACGCCACGATAGGCGAAGGTCGCAGCGGTCGCCAACTGACCCCACGCCCCGGCGAAGTTCGAGTCGAGGGCTACTGCTTGCTCGAGATATTCGCGCGCCTCGGCGTCGGGCGCTGTCCTCGATTTCAGGTACGCCTCAAACGCTGCTCGAACGGTGGTCGGTGCACGACTCAAGCGCGTAACAGCCTCGGCACTCATGGGTACGCCGAGTGACTGCGCGATCTGGGCGGAGACGCGTGCCTGCGACCGAAACAACTCATCGATGGACTCATCGATTGGTGCACCTCGCTCGGCGTCCTCGCCACCGGCGCGCAGGTCAATCAGTTCGGGGACGATACGTACGCGCAGTGACGTGCCGCCAGCGCGTTGCCACTGGACTTCGCCTGACAGGACGTGGGTGGCGCCGAGCTGCTGGGCAACGTACCGGGGGACACGGGCAGAGTCTCCCAGCGCTTCGAGACTCGTACCGGCGATCACGTCCACGGACGGTAGGGTCGCCAGGTCTCCACGGAGTGTCGCCGTCAGCCCCGACACGAAGCCCGGCGACGTCGTGTCTCCTGATTCACGGAACGGTATGACCGCTACGCGCACCCCAGGCGAAACCGTGCGCGTCGCGCCGCGCGTGCGGATCGCCCACGTGGCGCCTACGGCGAGCAGCCCAACGACGGCGGCCACGGCATACCGGCGCCCCCGTCGGGTCGCTGGCATCGCAGGTGCAACCGGAGTCGAGCTGACTGACCCCAACGCCTCGGCAAAGCCTGAGGCGGTGGCGAATCGATCAGATGGCTCGGCTGCCAGTGCTCGCTGAACGGCCCGACTGATGGTTGGGTCAACGCCACGCCGCACTTGGGTGAGGGCCGGCGGTTGTTCGGTCAGGGCGCGAGCCAGGATGGCCTGCACGGACGGACCCGTGAAGGGAGGCTCGCCGGCGAGCATCTCGTGCACTACGGCGCCTAACGCATATATGTCCGCGCGTCCATCGATCGTCGGCTCACCGGCCGCTTGTTCGGGGCTCATGTATCCCGGCGTCCCAAGCGCGATGCCAGTGGCGGTGAGTCGCTGCGCGGTATCCGGATCAACGGTCAGAGCTCGCGCGATGCCAAAGTCCGCAACCAGGGCGTGGCCATCCGACAGCAGAATGTTCGCCGGCTTCACGTCGCGGTGCACGACACCGTGTCGATGCGCGAAATCGAGTGCGCTCGCGATTTCCCGCGCGATGCCGATCGCAACATCCACTCCGAGCCGGCGTTCACGGGCAATGCGAGCTTGTAGCGTCTCTCCCTCCACAAACGGCATGACGTAATAGGGGAGCCCGTTCACCTCACCGGAGTCAAACAGAGGGAGGATGTGTGGATGCTGCAGACCAGCCATCACGCGCACTTCCATCAGGAAGCGGTCCACGCTGAGGAGGCCAGCGACCTGCGGATCCAGAACCTTGATCGCGACGCGTCGGTGATGCCGGAGGTCCATGGCCTCAACCACGGTCGCCATGCCCCCGCGTCCGACCACTCGGTCAACGCGATATCGGTCGGTGAGCCCGTTGGCCAGGGTAGAGAGCAACTCGGACATGGTCGAATCTTGTCCCTCGGTGCGCGAGCCGTCTACCACCCGAGCGGGCGCTCTTCGCGGCTGCCTCCCGGACCGTCGTCACCGGCGATGCAGGAACGCCCCGGGCAGGCTTCCGGTCATCGTGCCGCCGTCCAGCACGAACGTACCGTTCACCAGAACGTGTGTGACGCCTTCCGCATAGTGGTGCGGGTCTGTGTAGGTCGAGGCATCGCGAATGCGGTTGGGGTCGAACACCACGATGTCTGCCACCTTGCCCGGCGCGACGGTTCCCCGATCCGTCGCACCGATCCACGCCGCCGACAACGCGGACATCCGATGCACGGCATCCTCGAGCGTGAGCACCTGCTGCTCCCGCACGTACTGTTGTAGCACACGCGGAAACGACCCGTAGCTGCGCGGATGCGGATGTCCGACGCCGGGTGTCACCAGGTCGCCGTCGGTCTCGATCATCGTCGATGGGTGCTGGAGGAAGCGAGCGACGTCGCGCTCGTCCATCCCGTGGAAGATCCCGATGAACCCGCCCTTCAGCTGCAACGCAATGAGTGCGTCCACGGCCGCCGGCACGGTGAGTGGCTGGCCATGCCGTCGCAGGTAGTCCGCCAGCGACTGCCCCGCGAGCGTGGAGTCACTGGGCACCTCGCGAAACTGGATACTTTCCGGTCCAGGACCCGTTTGTCGCACAAAGAGCTCACGCATCTCGCGAACCAGGCGAGCTTTCGTCGGCGCATCGGCGACGCGCCGTGCAAATGCCTCTGGCCCGTCGGCCAGCGCCCAGGCTGGGAACATCAGGTCGGAATACGTGCTGTAGGCCGTATACGGATACACATCGACCGCCACCTGCTGCCCGCCGGCGCGCGCCGAACCGATCAGGGCCAGCATCCGCTCGCTCCAGCCCCACTGCGCCGCCCCGGTCACCTTGAGGTGATTGATCTGTACGGGAATACTTGCACGACGACCAATCTCCAGCGCCTGACGAATCGACACCAGCACATCGGATCCCTCATCGCGCATGTGCGTCACGTAGATGCCACGATGCTTTGCTGCCACCTCAGCGAGGGCGACGAGTTCATCGGTGGTGGCGTACGTTGCCGGCACGTACTCCAAGCCTGTCGAAAGGCCCAGGGCCCCGTCCTGCATCGCCGAGTCAACGAGTGCGCGCATCCAGGCCAACTCGGGGGATGTTGGCGCACGGTTCGCCAGCCCCATCACGCGCTTGCGAATCCAGGTATGGCCGGCAAAGAGTCCAACGTTTGGCGCCATGTGTACGCTGTCGCGGTAGGCTCCCAGCGGAAAGGGCTGATCCTGGGAGTGCAGTGACGCCATGATCGTGGTGATTCCCTGCCTAACGAAGTTCTCGGCGCGCGCGTGTTGTGCGAGGGTCACCAGGTGCGCGTGGTTGTCCCAGAACCCGGGTGCGACCACCAGCCCACGAACGTCGAGGACGCGACGCGCACCGCGCGTCGACAGGTGAGGTGACACCGCGACGACTTGGTTCCCCCGAAGGCCGACGTCTGCAACACGACGCGGAGATCCCGTGCCATCTACCAGCGTTCCGCCGGCCAGCACCACGTCGTACCCGGCGACACGACCGCACGCCGCAACCGAACCGAGGGCGGTTGCTCCCGCCACGCACGCCCCCAGGGTGATCACCCGCCATGTGCGTGCGCTGACCAGCAGTGCCGTTGCCGAACTGCGGGTGAACCGTGCCGCCCCGCATACGATCGAGGTGAGTGCCCCGGTCACGCCACCGCGAGCGGTGCGGGTACCGGTTGATGCACGCAGCCGCTTCGTGGTCCACCACAGAGCGGCGGAGGCGATACCCGTCGCTCTCATGACGTCGCGGGCACGATCCGCAACCCCGTCAGGCCCCGACCAGGACCTAACGACACAACCACCCGGAATCGCTCGGCGCCGAACCAGGCGAAGTACTGCAGCTCTACATCGTCGCCGACGTCTCGACGGGCCAACAACTCGAGCCGCGTTGGCTCTCCCTTGTCCTTGATGGCGGCGGTGAGCACGGCCCGCATGCGCGGAAAGATGGTCTGGCGCACGACGGCAAAGTCCGACAGCTCGAGCTTGCCCGCGGCGACCTTGGCCAGCAGCCCGCGCAGATACGCCGTGGCGGCTGGATCAGGATCGACGATCGGCGTCGAGGGTGGTGGTGTCGGGGCAAACGCCGGGTTGAACTGTCCCGCGACCTCGAGCGCCAGTTGGGCGGGCGCCGGCGCCCGCGCATTGGAGAGGACAATCACCGCCAGGTCTTCACCGGCAAACCGCGTGTACTGCGTCACGAACCCCTGCCACACGCCGCCGTGTTCCTGCACAACTTGCCCGCCAGCCTCACCGATGAACCATCCGAAGCCGTACGGATAGGTGCGTCCGCTGTTGAGCGATGTCGGCGACATCATCAGCTCCCAGCTCTCCGGCTTGAGCACCAGGTGCCGGCGGACAACCTCGTTCCAGGCGATCAAGTCGCGCAACGAGAGCATCATGGACCCGTCGGCCGTGGTGTTGAGTTGTGGTGCCACCCAGGTAGCGTGTTGCCACCCATTCGCCGTCGGCACGTACCCATGCGCGCGATTCGGAACGACGTCGGCCTCGGTGATCACACGAATGGTGGGCATGCCCGCAGGGTCGAAGATCCGCTTGCGCAGGAACTCGTAGTAGGGTTGGCCCGTCACACGCGTGATCACGATGCCTAACAACACATAGCCGGTGTTGGAATAGTTCCATCGCGCACCAGCCGGAAATTCGAGAGGAAGCGTGGCGGACATGCTGATCAGATCCGCGTCGGTGTAGTCCTTGCGATAGTCGAAGCCTTCGCTCGTGTAATCGGGAATGCCCGAACGGTGACTCAACAGGTGCCGAATCGTGATCGGCTCCCAAGGCGCCGGAGCCTCGGGGAGATAGCGTCGCACGGACGCGTCGAGCGCGATCTTGCCATCCTCCACGAGCGCCATGACGCCGGCAGCAGTGAACTGCTTGCCGAGTGACCCTGACAGGAACATCGTCTCATCGGTGACCGGCGTTCGGTTCTCCAACTCGGCGACGCCGTAGCCCTTCTTCAGTAGCACTTCTCCCCGTCGCACCACCGCCAGCGCCAACCCTGGGATGCGCGACTCCGTCATGGTGCGCCGCACGAGCGCGTCAA
This sequence comes from Gemmatimonadaceae bacterium, assembly GCA_044224875.1. Classification (GTDB taxonomy): domain Bacteria; phylum Gemmatimonadota; class Gemmatimonadetes; order Gemmatimonadales; family Gemmatimonadaceae; genus JABAQJ01. The sequence goes on from JBGAJQ010000049.1 coordinate 7,773, forward strand.
TGTTGCCAAGGACGGGTCGCTGGTCGCGCCTGAGTGACCATGGGAGCTGGAGTGGGGCCGCCTCGGGCCAGAGCTTGTCCAGCGTACCGCCGCGGTAGAGCGCACCGCCCTTCATGACAACCGCGACAGACCGGGTGGCACGGACGTCCTGCAGCGGATTGGCATCGAGTACGAGCAGGTCCGCGACCTTCCCCACCTCGATGGTGCCGAGTTCACGATCCAGGCCTAACGCGCGCGCTCCGTTAATGGTGGCGACCCGCAAGACCTCATCAGGCCGCATGCCCCCGGCGGCAAGCAACTCCATCTCCCAATGATTGGAAACTCCCTGCAGCTCCCCGTGTCCGCCGAGCCCGATGTTGCCGCCGGCGCGCAGCACATTCGCCGCACTCGCCGCAGCGTCGCCATCGTTGTAGTCCTCGGGCGGGAACCACAGCAGCCGCGTGGACGTCCGTTGATACAGCGCTCCATCGGGGAACCAGCGATTGATGCGCTCGTCCTCGTGCGCACGTTCCTCGGCAAGAAGTCGATACACCGGGAGCGCCCCGCCAAAGCTTACCACAAGTGTGGGTGTATTGGTGATGCCCGAACGCGCCAGCAGTTGAACCACGTCGTCGTGGAGCGGCGTGTCAGGCATGCTGTGCTCCAGACCGGCGAATCCATCCATGACGTGCGTGAGGTCTTCCTTGGTGTCCGCTCCTCCTTCCGTGGTGGGCGTGATGCCGAGCTCTCGCGAAGCCTCCGCCACCCACTGACGCTGCTGTCGAGTGCCCACGACGTACGACTTGAGATACGCGGTGCGGTACTCATCGCGATAGCGCGCGAGTGCCTGACGAGTCTGATCGAAGGACTGAAAGTTCGTCGTGCTGAACACACCCGGGCCCGTGGAGAACAGGCGAGGGCTCGGTGTCTGGTCGACCTCGATGATGTCCGCGAGCCCGAAGATGTCGCTCGTGTTCTGCGGATCGCGCACGGTCGTGACGCCGAAGGCCAGGTTCGCGAAGGCGTTCGTTCCTTCGGGTTGCAGCAGTTCTCCGCTCGGACCCCAGTGCGCGTGCAGGTCAATGAGTCCGGGCATGACGTACTTGCCTCGCACGTCAAACACGCGCGCTCCCGCGGGAACGGAAAAGCTCCCGCGCGTTCCCACTCCAACGATTCGTCCGTTGGTCACCACCAGATCGGCGTCGGCGATGACCTCGGGCCCACGCATGGTGATCATCGTCGCTCCCCGCAGCACCACGCTGCCAGTGGCGATAGCGCTCGGCAGCGCAACGCGGAGGGACTGCTCGTCGATCGCTGACGCGTCGGCGACTCGCGTGCGACGTAGCATTGAGCCGTTGACCCACAGCAGGTCGCGCCCCGCCGCATCCCACGTCCAATCGTTAGGATCGCTGTCGGTCATGGTTGTGCCCTGCGCCAGGTCCATTGCGCGCGGGGCCGGCACCGAGAGCGTGAGCGGCAAGCGCAGGAGACGCACGCCCGTTCGCACGGCTACCTGGTCACCCGCAGGACTCGCGCGCCAGTCGGCCCCGCCGCGTGCGCCAGCGGCATCCGTCAGGCGCACCTCCTCGCGCACGTCCCCGCGTTCGAGCCCGATCGAGACCAGCCCGTTCGGCGACGAGAGCCAGGTGCGCGTGCGGTCGCTGCTGACGAAGTGGGGATGCCGCATCGAAGGGACCGACGCCACGAGACGCGCCGCGCCGCCGGCCGCGGCCACGACCGCCAGCTGCGCGTCCATTGGCAATGACCCCGGCGGCGCATTCAGCGACGAGGTGAGCGGCGCCGTGATGGCAACGACCCCGGTCCCATCCGGCGTCCACACCGGGTCCGCCCAGAACGCAGGCGTCGACGTCAGGCGCAACGGTTCGCCCTGACCATCCGCCCTCGCTTTCCACAGCGCACCCCCTGTTTCATCCCAGGTCACGAACGCCACCCAGCGACCGTCCGGTGAGATCGCCGGCATGAACTCCCGCGCCCGAGTCGTGCGTGTCAAGCGATGGGGAGTGGCTGCCGTGGGACTCGTGAGCCACGCGCGGGCCAACGCTGAAAAGGCCAGCGCACCGTCAGCTCCCACGGTTACCTGTTGAATCCGGCGCGCCGATACGACGCCGCTGTCGATCCGATGTGGGAACGCAATCGTTGGCGCCACGGCAAGGGAGACGTCCACCCGGAACGGGATCTCGACGTCAGAACCGTCGACCACACCCAAGCGATGCATTTTCCCTCGGTAGGCCGCGTAGATCCATCGTCCGTCCGGGGAGAATGCGACGTTCGGCATCACGTCGCGCGATGCGCGGGCCTCCAGCTCGTTCCGGTCGACATCGTAGGCGAGCCACCGTTCAGCACCGGTGGCGAGGTCGCGCACCTTGAGCCCGGTGCGTCCTTCTCGGACCGTACCATACACCAAGCGCGTGCCGTCACGTGAGAGCGTCGGCTTCATCGCCGGTGCACCGTCCACGTTCACTGGTATCGCGGCGCCCCCGCCAGACGGCAGCTTCATCAGGCTACTGGACGCGCCGTTGCGGCTGCCGTACGGCCGCGGCGTGACTGAGGCGAACCACACGCTGGTCCCGTCAGGCGATGGCCACGCACCGTATGGTCCGGGTGCGGGCGAGGAAACCAGCGGGGACGCCGGGCCGTTGCGATTCTCGAGGAGGCGCCGAGCCTCGCCAGTCGTCACGTCAAACGCCCACAGTTCGGCGACGCGTGCACCGTACGCGTCCACGACCGTGGCCAGAATCGATCGACCATCCGCTGACCAGGCCGGCGATAGGACGCCCGACCGTGGCAGATGCGACAGCTGACGCGCTTGCGTCCCGTCGGCCGCCGAGATCCACACATTGTCGGAACCCGACGCATCGGAGACGTAGACCAGCTGTGCACCGTTGGGCGAGTACCTCGGTTGCGACTGAAATGCCCGGCCGGTCTGCAGCGGCACGGCGTGTCCTCCCTCCACGGGCAACGTGTAAATGTCACCCAGCAGCTCAAACGCCAGCGTGCGACCGTCGGGGCTCACGTCGAGCGATACCCACGTCCCCTCGACCGTGGTGAAGGTGATTGCCCGCTGATCGATGGTGCCCTGACCGCTGGCGTGACATACCGGGACGGTAAGCAGTGCCGCTACGAGCGCGGCAACAAATTGTCGGTTCATTGAGGACGCCGGGGACATGAGAGGAGCTGTGCGATGGTCAGACGACGTTCGACCCGACACGTCGCCACGGCGATGTGCCAGCGATGGCGTCTCGAACCAGACGCCGAAGGCCTGGTGGTCGGTCCAGCCCTCGGGCACTCTCCGTGGTTCACATGCTTCACGAAGCGTCTCCGAGACCCGAAGCGTGTCTCGCAACACGCCGGTAGCAAGCAAGTGAACATGACGCGGGAGGGCGCTCAGTGTGGATCGCGACACGCTGGCGCGTCGGGCTTTGCCATGCAGCTCTGCGGATACGTGGGGACACGGAGCGAATACAGCGCTTCCTCCACAATGCCGCGACATGCCTTATCATCGAAGCGGCGCCCGCTCGTGGGCAGGAGTGAACGACCGTCCGGGAACGAACACGCACCTTCCACCGCGCCGGAGGGATCTCGAACGTCGTGCGCCACGGCGCGTGCAAGTTGGCCACCCTCGAAGTACAGGGTCGCCAGCCGCGGCGTACGCTCCGTGTCCGCGATCCACAGGTGCTTGCACCCCGTGTACTGCTCAGCGATGCCATCGTTGCGCGGGAAGACGATCACGACGCCGCCGGGGGAAACCGCGAGACCCGCCGATGCTGGCGGCGATGACACACGGCAATTCGGCGCGTCGCGAGGGATCAGGCTGCTCAGGGCCTCCTGTGCGTGAACGCGTGATGCATGCAACGCAAGCAGTCCGGTGGCGGTGAGCAGGGTTTGCGCCACACCGCGTACACGGCGAATGGGCACTTACGGCGCCCGAGGATTGAGGCTCACGACGGCCACGTCCGCCTCGTCATCTACGAGGGTGAAGAACAGGTTCGCTCCATCCGTTTCGAACTCCACGCGTCGGGTACGATGCCGAGGTTCATCAAGACGAAGTAGTCGCTGCGGTGGGCCACCGGCCGTCGACACTCGCCAGTAGCTATACACGCCGCCGGAGTCACGTGTCTGAAAGAATACACGCGATGGATCGCGACCCCAGGCAACGAACGTGATCACTTCGGCCAGTGTCCGGCCGTCGACCAGGGTCCGCAACGGCCCACCTCCCACGGGGAACAGGGCGAGCGATCCGTCGTTCACAAGTGCCAGACTTCGCCCGTCGGGTGACCATCGTACATCCACCGTTGGCGCGGCGGTGCCAAGTCGCACCGGCGTCGACCATCCGGGCTTTCCCTCAGCGGAACGCGACGTCACGAAGACATCCCAAGCATAGGTCACTTGCGAGCTGAAGCTGATCCGCTGCCCGTCCGGCGACCAATCGGGATAGTACTCGTTCCCCGGCAAATCCGTGATGCGCGCTTCGCCACGTCCGTCGGCGTTGACGGTGAAGAGGTCACGGGTGCCGAAGCGTCGCGAGTAGAAGACCAACTGATCGTCGTTAGGTGACCAACGCGGTTCGTAGTCCGGCGCGGAACTCGTTGTCAGCGCCACGGCGTCCCCCGTGGCGCTTGTGCCGTTGAACGCGATCTTGAATATGTCGAGGTTGCCGTTTCGGTTCGAATCGTACGCCAGCCACTTGCCATCGTGCGAGAGCGCGATGCCCTCGATCGACTGCTTCTCCGTGGTCACCTGATGCGCTGCGGAAGGCGGAGTCATTCCGCTCGCCGCAATCGGGGCCATCCAGATGTTCGACCGCAACTGGAGCGTGCTGTAGGCCATCGCCGACCCTTCATGCGTGAGCGTGAACGTGAACACGTTGAGCCCGCTCGTCACACGTTCGACCTGACCGCTGGGTTGCCCATTCCGCTTCACGACCTGTCGATAGACGTCGCGCGACCCATCTCGATCCGAGACGAACAACACAGCGCCGCCGCCAGGCCACCACACAGGCGCTGCGTTCAGGTATGACGCATCCGTGACCGCGACCGAGTCACCACCAGTGGCGCTCACGGTCCAGATTGAGCTGGGAGCCGCATTGCCGTACCCCGCCGACGCCGCAAATACGAGGTTCTCGACGGCGTACGCGATGCGCTTGCCGTCCGGCGACCACGACGGCGAATGCGCCTCGATCGTGTGCACGACGCGTCGCGATGCGCCTCCGGCAACCGGAATCGTCGAGATGCCGCCCGAGTCCGAATAGGCGAGTTGAGTTCCGTCTGGCGACCACGCTGGCTGCCCACCGATTCGCCCCAAGCTGACGACGAGTCGGGGTGCGCCACCAAGTGCGGGAATCACATGAATCCCCTCGTTGGCGACGAACGCGAGTCGTGAGCCATCAGGCGACCAACGCGGCCAACGGTGATCGCCGCTCAGCCCAGTGGCGATCGACACAGGCGTTGAACCAGACACCTGCCGCACATAGAGTCGCATCTGGCCGACGTCGCCCGATGCGTAGGCCACGAACCTGCCGTCAGGTGAGATCGCAGCGTCGAAGTTCAGGGTGTCCGGCGACCGCGTAATGTGGGTCACGGCGCCCATAACGAGGGGCTCCGGACCACGTCGCATCAGCAAACCGACAATCACGGCCACGAGTGCGACAGCGGCAACCGCTCCCGCGATCCATGGACCTCGGCGAGGCCGCTTCGTCGCGGGTACAGCGCGGGCTCCCGACGTATAGCCTGGTACGTCGCTCAGAGCACGCGTGAAATCGATCGCCTGAGAAAAGCGATCAGCCGGCAGCTTCGCCAGCGCCGTGAGCACCGCCGCTTCGATGCCTGGAGGTACCGTATCGCGCACGGTGCGAGGCGGCACCGGCCGCTCAGTCAGCATTTTGGCTACGACCGACTGTGGCGTGGAGCCGGTGAACGGCGGATCGCCCGTGAGCATCTCGTAGGTGACCGCGCCTAACGCATACAGGTCGGCCCGGTGGTCGACGGTCCCCTTCCCCATCGCCTGCTCTGGTGCCATGTACTCCGGCGTGCCCAACGACAGACCGGCTTGCGTCGTGCGGTCGGCGCCGGCCGTTTCCGCCGCCAGCGCGATGCCGAAATCGGCCACCAGCGCATGGTCGCCTTGCAGGAGGATGTTCTCAGGCTTGATGTCGCGGTGGACGATCTTCTGCCCATGCGCGTAGGCCAGCGCGTCGGCCACCTCGCGCGCAATGCGCATCGCGTCGTCCAGCGGCAGTTGCTTCTCTCTCGTCAGGCGATCGCGGAGCGTCTCTCCCGCCACATACGGCATCACGTAGAACAGCAACGCATCCTGACCGTCGCCAACGGTGCCAGAGTCCAGCAACGGCAGGATATGCGGGTGTTGCAGCCGAGCCGTGGTCTTGATCTCGGCCAGGAATCGCTCCGGGCCTAACGCCGCCCCAAGGTCCTGATGCAGCACCTTGATCGCCACGTCGCGATCGTGCCGAACGTCGCGCGCCAGGAACACGGTGGCCATGCCGCCTGACCCGAGCTCTCGCACGATGACGTACCGATCCCTGGGAAACTGCGCCTGCATCGCTGCGAGCGTCCGTTGCCCGGGACGCGTCGGCGCCCTGTTCCGCCCTCGATCGCGCGCACGATCGACGCCGGCATACGAATCGTGCGCGGAACGCGAGGTCTTGAGGCGGCTCATCGCCACCGCCACCACTTCTGCCGTGGACAGCTGTTCGGCAAGCGACCGGCGCAGCGGTGGCGATGACGGTACCGGCACGGAAGGTGAAGGCGATCGGACCGCTGGCGATTCGGTTGCTGCTGGCCCCGGAGTCATTCGCGCCGACGAGGCATCTGGCACCGCAGGATCCGCAGCCGAGGGTGATGCGGTCGTTGGCGACCCGGCATGCTGGGCTGGAGCGGAGGCTGGCGGACCCGAAGGTGTTGAAGATGAAGGGGCCAACGGCGGTGGCGCGGGCCGCTTTAGATCCTCCGCCAGCGCTTGAACGGCAGCATCGCCTGGAACCTCGAGCTCCATCTGCACCAGGCGCTCGTAGATCTTCGCGTGCTGCACAGCGCCAGCCCGATCGCCGGCAGCGGCCATCGCCCGCATCAGGCCAAGAGCGAGCTGTCCATTGAGCGGATCGACCACCACCAGCTTCCGCCACCAACCGACGGCCCCCAGCCAGTCCCCGGAGGACTCGGCGGCTGCGGCCAGTTTCTGCAGCGCAGCGACGTACTTGTGTGCGAGCGCCGACCGCTCGCCCTCGCTCCACAGCTCGAACTCTCCTGCTTCAGTCAGGTAGAACCCGTCGAGATATGGCCCCGCGTAGTGCGAAACCGCCGATTCAAGCTCGCCTTTCGCCAAGGCCGCGAGAAACCGAGCGCGATCGCTATCGAGGACCTCCCGATTCAGCCGGACTTCGTTGGACCCGACGAACAGGTCCTCGGACCCCAACGACTTTCGCAGCGCGTAAAGGGCCTGAGCCAGCGCGCCGCGACCCTTCTCGAGGTCCGAGTCAGCCCAGAGATACCCCAGGAGCTTGTCGCGCGTGATGCCGCGATCCCCGGCCGCATCAACCAGTGCGAGCAAGGCGAGCCGACGCTTCTGCGACCCGGCTCCCTCGACCGGTCCGCTCTCCGCATGAATCGCGAGCCCCCCTAAAGTCCGAAGCTCCAAAGAGATCGCCGTTGGTTGAGAGGCTCCTGTACGCCCACGACTGCGCGAACTGCCGCGAATTGTACGACCGCCCGAAAGGGCGAGCAAGCAGTTCGAGCTGAACGACTTTGCGGTAAAACCCGGGCAGGTGATCTGCAGGTGATCCCGCCAGAGCCCTGGGTCATGGGTGAGTGAAGGGGCCCCCGTACGATCCCTCCGTCAAGCAGGGCAACCCCAAACGTTGGATGGAGGGAATCATGAACCGCATATCCATAGTAACCCGACTGAGCGCCGCGTCTCTTCTATTCCTGGCCTGCGGCGGTGGTGACAAGAGCATCGCCCCACCACCTCCGCCGCCACCTTCCCAAGCCGCAGTGGCATCTGTTTCGATCAACCCGTCGAGTGGAAATCTGGTCGTCGGTCGAACACTCACTCTGACTGCGGTGGCGAAGGACGACCAAGGACGCGACCTGCCAGGTCGAACGATCACGTGGACATCGGACGCCGAGGCAATTGCCACGGTAAGTGGTAGCGGCGTTACCACTGGCGTCGCGCTGGGCTCCGCAAAGATCAAAGCGACGTCTGAAGGAAAGAGTGCCGAAGCCACGCTGACGATTATTGCCGTTCCCGTTGCGTCGGTCACGATCTCTCCGGACACGGCGGTGCTGAAGCTATCGGAGACGAGACAGCTGGCGGCAACCGTTAAGGATGACCTGGGCAACGTGCTGACCGGCCGCACTGTCAGATGGAGCAGCGCCAGCGCGAGTGTGGCGAAGGTCGACTCAGTCAGCGGCATGGTGGCGGGTCAGGACGATGGCACGACCACGGTGGTCGCCACCGTGGAGGGCAAGGCCGGGTCGGGCGTCGTCCGCGTCTATTCACCGGTCGCGTCGGTGAACGTCACGCTCGCCCTCGACACCCTCGAGGCGTACGACGTTCGCCAGATGCAAGCCACACTTCGCGACGCGAGGGGCCGCATTCTGAACGGGCGTGTGATCAACTGGACGGTGTCCGACACGAGCATTGCGGCGATCGACCAAGCCTCTGCTCTCACGGGGCGGGATCGCGGCACCGTGACCGTCACGGCAACCAGTGAGGGAATCTCCGGTTCAGCGACGCGTGTGGTGGTCATCAAGTATCGCTCGCTCAGCGTCGGCACCATGCACGCGTGTGACCTGGCCAGCGGCGGCATCGCCTGGTGCTGGGGCCTCAATGGCCGATATGGAGTGCTTGGCATGCCGTCGTTAGGTGACAATGTCACGAGCGCCATTCCGGTTCGGGTGCCCGGTGACCACCGCTTTGTGCAGATCTCGACCTACGGCCGCCACGCCTGTGCGGTGAAAGCCACCGGCGCCGCGTACTGCTGGGGCAACAATGGAGTCGGTGAACTCGGCTCCGCGGCTGGTGTCGTCAGCGCCACGCCAGCGCTGGTGAGCGGTGGCATCCTGTTCAAGCAGGTTTCAGCTGGCGGCGACCATACCTGTGGGCTCGACCTGACCGGCCATGCGTACTGCTGGGGGCAGAACCAGAGTGGACAGCTGGGCGATGGCACCAAGACGATCAGGACCACGCCGGCGGCGGTGAGTGGAGGACTGGTGTTCTCCAGCATCTCGGCTGGCTCGGGCACCACATGCGCAGTGGCAATCGATGGCGCGCTGTTCTGCTGGGGCGCGAACGCACTCGGCCAGGTGGGCGACGGCGGTCCACTCGGCGGCACGTTCACCATTCCGAGCCGCGTCGTCGGTGGACTCTTTGCGACGCGCGTCGTGGTCGGATTGCAGTACGCTTGTGCCATGACCGCCGGGGGCCAGGGATATTGTTGGGGTGGTCAGACTGCGAGCGGCGCTCCGGTGCAAACATCCACGCCGCTTCCCATGGCCGGTGGACTCACCCTGTCGTGGCTGTCGGCAGGCGCAACGCACGGGTGCAATGTCACGACGCAGAACCAGATCTACTGCTGGGGGAACAACGGCAGTGGACGTCTGGGTGTCGTTGGCGGCGCGAGCATGCGGCCCGTTCTAGCTGCCGGCGGCCTCAAGGCCATCGAAGTGGCGGCGGCGGGAATCGGCACTGGATCGGGAGGACACACCTGCGCCGTGTCGGTTGATCGGTTGACCGTCTATTGCTGGGGACAGAACGACGTTGGGCAGGTCGGCAACGGGGCGTACACCGCGCAGAGTACGGTGAATGCGACGCCGTCGATCGTGGTGAGCCAGAAGCCGCTGCCGTAAGGACTGGTGGCACCGACGACCGCGACATCATGCAGCACGAGCACGAAGCGGGGTCGCCCAGCGCGGCCCCGCTTCTTGCGCTGTCGATCTAAGTTGCCGGTGTTCGCTTCCCCGGTCGAAGACGGCTGCACCACCACCTATGCGACGCAACCGCGAATTCAGTAATGACTTCGCTCGGAGCGCGGCGCCGACTGAACTTGGGCGCTCGTCAGCAAGACTCTGGCACCCGTTGCGAGTGCATCACGCATTCGATCTGCTCATCCCACTTTGCCCTGCGCCAGCCACGCCGACACATACAGCCCCAATCCAAAGACGGTGTGCGTCAGCACACTCTTGAGTCGTGCTGCGTTTGGATTCCTGGTTCGCGAAGATGCCACGCCCAAGCCTAACGCCGGCTGCAGCGTGAAGAACGGGACCAGCACCGTCACGACGCCGAAGCCGAGCGCCGGAAGCACCGTCGGACTGACTAGCCACGCGTCAGGCGCCAGTTGGAGAAAGAACCAGACGAGTCCCACGCCGATCGAATAGTGCGCGATCCAACCCATCGGGCATTCGCCCCGCCTCGCCGACGACGCTGCGATGCTCTCGTGAACAAACGTGCCCTCCGGCATGTGCAACACCCACCGGCCCAGCAAGCACAAGTCGAGCGAGCGTATGCCGAACAATCGCCGCAGCAACAACCCCCACAGGTCGATGCACAACGTCGCGCCGACTCCAATGATGAGCGCGTCGAGTACGTGCATCATGCGACGGTCGGGACGAGCGGATTCATGCGCGTTCGAGGACGACGAATCACCCATTCGGCCGCCACCACGTTGATCACCCACCCGAGTCCCATCATGATCGCCCGCGGCGACTCACTCGGCGTCAGGTCCACGAGGATGAACCACGGAAGATGTGTCAGGACTTGCGTCCCTGCCCCGAGCCCGATGGCATACGCGCGGATCATCCACTCCCCGTGTTGCGCGTACTTTCGACGACGCAGCGCGTTGATCCCGAGGATCACTGAAATCAGCATCGCGCTGCCGAAGAGAAGACGTTCCGCGTAGACGACCACGCCGTCGTTGGCTGGCCACGGATAGGTGAGCGTCATCCACAGCCCGGAGCTCGCCACGAGTAGTGCCGCTGGAAGAAGCACGCGCCCCGCGGCCCGATGCCACCGTCGGTTCTGGCGGCGGAAGCCGGGTGAAAACTGCAACGCGCCGAGCAGGCTGTAGAGCATGGCGGAAACGATGTGCATCACCACCGGGACCGGCGCGGCGAGGAAACGCGCGTTATCGCTCGTCACGACTCCGCTGCTGATCTGCCCCAGTCGGGTTGAGCCGGCGATCGCCGGCACCAGGCTGAGCGCAACGAGTGACGCGGGCACCAGCCAGTCGATGCGTTTCATTAGCGGGCTCCCGAAGCACGACGGTTGAAGCTGAGACCTGCCAACACCACGATGTCATTCCGCGTGTCCGACGACCCCGGGCCGATGAGCGGAGGCAAAGACGTCCACCTTCTCCATGTTGCCGCCGGCGAGGTCTCGACTTCGTGCCCAACCAAAGGTGCCGACAAGCGCCAGGCGTGGCTGCAGGAGCCAGGAAAGCTGTACAGCCGTCAGGCGCGCGTCCTTGATGTTCTCCCGTTGCCCACCCGTGCCGATCAGCGCGCCGCTCGGCACGCGCAGTTCCCACCGGCGCGCAGGGGCCGGCGCTTCCTGAGCCGTGAGTCGCGCGGTCGCGATGAGGGAAGTGATGAGGCCAGCTGCGCGCGTGGCGCGAAGGGCGAGAGTCCGAGGGCGCATCGTTGTTTCCTCTATATGGAAGTGAGCGTGGAGTCTTCCGATTCCCGCCGCCGTGTATTAGTGTATTACATACACAGTGTGAGTGTATGATATACACAGTTTCCAATCTGTCAACACCCTCTTTTGAGGATGAGCCATGGTGGGACGTCGGAAGGCGGCCAAGCAGACGGGTCCGGTGGGTAGTTCGACGGGCGGTAAAGGAGCGGAACGCCGCCAAGGCTCGGGTGGGAGAGCTGGGAGCCAGGGGCGAGCGGAAGGATCGTCGCCAGTCGCCCAGAAGGAACCGGCTGCAGGGGTACTCACGCATTCCGACGTCATGAGCGCGGCGGTCCAGCCCGATCCTGAGCTGCAACGGCGGAGCCAGCTCCTCTGGGAGGATCGCTCCCGCGGGTCCCGCGGCCCCAAGGCGGCATTCACGCCCGACGACGTCGTGCGCGCAGCGATGCAGATCGCCGATCAGGAGGGGGGATTGGCCGCCGTGACGATGCAGGCGGTGTCTGCCAGACTCGGCCTAACGACAATGGCGGTGTATCGCTACTTCCCCAGCAAGGACGCGCTCTACGACGCGATCATCGATGCGGGGATGGGACGACCTCCCGTTCCATCAGACCAATCCGCGCCTTGGCGCGCCGACGTGGTGCGTTGGTCGCACGCCAAGCGCGACATGCTGTGCGCGCGCCCCTGGCTCGCCGAGCTACCGTTTGTCGCGGCACCCCATGGCCCCAACTGGCTGGCATGGTTGGAGGCACTGGCCGCGCCACTCGCTCGCGCCGGACTGCACGGCGAGTTGATCGGTCAGATGATCAGTGTGATCGACGGGTACACCCGGGGCGCCTCGGATACGTCCATTTCGCTTTCGCGCGCTCGCTCGCGAGGCATCACCGAGCAACAGTGGGCGGCGGGAGTGGGTGCGGACCTCGGGAGAGCGATTGGAGATCCCCGATTCCCCGCGTTCGCGTCGATCCTGACGGCGCCGCAGGACGGTACCCCGAGGACCATGCAAGAGTCTTTCGACTTCGGTCTGCAGCGCGTGCTGGACGGAATTGAGCTCTTTGTGAGCGCTACACGCTGAATTGCGACGACATAGCGTCTGCCTAGTCCGCGGGGTATCTTCGCCGCTCCTTACCGATCGGACGAGACGTGCGCATCAGCGACATGAACTGGATGCAGGTCGAGCAATACTTGCAGCGGGATGACCGCGCTATCCTGCCACTTGGTTCAACGGAACAACACAGCTACCTGCGGCTGACGGTCGACTGCATCCTGCCGGAGCGCGTGGCTGTTGAAGCTGCCGAACCCCTGGGCGTTCCCGTGTTTCCCGTCGTCGCCTATGGTGTGACGCCGTACTTTCGCGAGTACCCCGGGTCCATTTCGCTGCGGGTGGCGACGCATCTTGCCGTGGTGCGAGACATCCTGGATGGCATGGCACACAGCGGATTTCGCCGCATCCTGATCGTGAACGGGCATGGCGGCAACAACGCCGTGCAGCCTTTCGCGCAGGAGTGGGCAGCGGATCATCCAGACTGCCGAGTGATCTTCCACAATTGGTGGAACGCGCCTCGTACCTGGGCCAAGGTGCAATCGATCGACCCTGTTGCATCTCACGGGTCGTGGATGGAGAACTTTCCGTGGACGCGCCTGCCGGGCATCGACGTGCCAGCGACGCAACGACCGATGGTTGATCTCGCCCGCGTCCGCACGTTGGATCCGGTCGCGCTCCGCAGCTACCTGGGCGATGGCAACTACGGCGGGTTATACCAGCGACCGGACGCTGAACTCCTGGATCTGTGGCACGTCGCGGTGGAGGAGACCCGCGAGCTGCTCACCGGTACCTGGGGCAATGCGTCCTGACGAGCGTCCATCATGCGATTCCTGATCTGGGGAGCGGGCGCGATCGGAGGGACGTTAGGCGCATACCTGGCGCGCGCCGGTCACGACGTCACATTCGTCGATACCGTCGCCGAGCATGTGGATGCCATGAACTCGTCCGGGCTCCACATCACCGGCCCCATCGACGACTTCACCGTGCGCCCGCCCGCGCATACAACGCAGTCAATCGCCGGTTCATGGGAGACCATTGTCCTGGCGACAAAGGCGCATCACACGGAAGAGGCGGCACGATCGCTTGCCCCGCACCTCGCGCCGAACGGATTTGTGATCTCGGCACAGAACGGCCTGAACGAACTGGCCATCGCACAGGTCGTTGGCGAGGCGCGAACCGTGGGGGCGTTCGTGAACTTTGGCGCCGACTACCTGGAGCCGGGCGTCATTCACTTTGGTGGACGGGGCGCGGTGGTGGTAGGAGAGACGAACGGCCAGCTCACCCCGCGAGTCCTCGCCGTTCGCGATGCGTGGCGTGACTTCGACGCGCGAGCCATCGCGACGCCGAATATCTGGGGGTACTTGTGGGGCAAGGAAGCGTATGGTGCCATGCTCTTTGCGACGGCGCTCACCAACGACTCCATCGCCGATTCGCTCGCCCGACCGGAATACCGCCGCATGTACAAGGCCCCGCGCTCGGCACGGCCGATGCCTCGCTCGACGCCTTGGTCGCGCATAATCGCCGATCGGCGAAGACGCACAGTGGCATCTGGCGCGACCTCGCCGTGCGAAAACGGAAGACGGAAGTGGATGCGCAACTTGGCATTGTTGTCACGCTCGGGACACTCGCCGGCGTTCCAACGCCGCTCACGACACGACTGATTTCGCTCATACACGAGGTGGAACGCGGTGTCCGCCCACAATCCCTGACCACACTCGATGCACTGGCCGATGCGGCTGGCGGAATCCCATGACTCACGCGTTCGCGGACAAGACGGTCATCGTCACCGGTGCGGCGCATGGCTTCGGGCGGGCCATTGCCCTCGCATTCTCCAGGCACCGAGCTGTGGTCTGGGCGTGCGACGTCCTGGCCGACGAGCTTCGCGAGACCGAGCAGTTGTGCCGGACCGCTGGGGGTCGCTGTACGACGCGCACGGTCGACGTGCGTGACAAGGTGGCGGTCGACGCGTTCGTCGCCGAAGTGACGAAGGACGCCGGCCGCGTGGACATCCTCGTGAACAATGCGGGTGGGGTACTGGGCCAGGTTGGGCGGTCGCTCGAGGTCGTCACACCCGACGAGTGGCGTAGCATCTTCGACGTGAACTGCACCGCGGCGTTTTACTTTGCGCAGGCGGTGGCGCCCGGAATGAAGGCGGCGCGCGCGGGACGCATCATCAACATCTCGAGTGGGGCGGGACTCGGGATCAGCCTAACGGGCATTCAAGCCTATGCGTCGGCCAAGGCCGCGCAGATCGGGCTCACCCGCCAGCTCGCGCACGAACTGGGGCCTTGGGACATCACGGTGAACAACGTGGCGCCCGGGTTTGTGCGATCGAACCCGGCCACCGAACGCCAATGGGAATCGTACGGGCCGGAAGGACAACGCGAGCTGATCGAGCGGATCGCGCTCAAGCGGCTGGGCACACCCGAGGACATTGCCAACGGCGTGATGTTCTTCGCGTCCGAGCAGGCAAACTGGATCTCGGGCCAGGTTCTCTCGATCGACGGCGGAAAGTAGATGACGGACCCCAGGGTACTGTCGCACCTTCGCTCACGTCACGAGGGCATCCTGGCCGAACTCGTGGAGTTCGCTGCGATTCCCAGTGTGAGCACGGATCCCGCGTATGCCGAGGAGATGACGCGTGCCGCCGAGTGGGTGGCACGCGCGCTGGCTTCGGCCGGTCCGGTGGCCGTTCGCACGATTCCGACCGAGGGCAATCCCGTGGTGTACGCGGAATGGCTCGGCGCACCGGGGAAGCTGACGGTCTTGGTCTATGGCCACTACGACGTGCAGCCCCCGGATCCCCTGAGCAAGTGGGAGAGTCCGCCATTCTCTCCCACGGTGCGCGACGGACGGCTCTACGCGCGCGGCGTGTCGGACGACAAGGGTCCGATGCTCATTCCCATCAAGGTCGCCCAGTCGTTCTTCACCGTGCAGGGCGCGCTCCCGATCAACGTGAAGTTCATGCTCGAGGGTGAAGAGGAGATCGGCAGCCGCAACCTCGATGCCTTCATTCGCCAGCACACGGACCTGTTGGCAGCCGATGTCGTCCTTTCCGCGGACGGCGCCATGTGGCGCATCAACGAGCCCTCGCTGACGGTGGCCAGTCGCGGGTTGGTCGGGCTGGAGTTCATGCTGACGGCGGCACGGAAGGACCTGCATTCCGGTCGTCATGGCGGCGCGGTGGCAAATCCACTGCACGCCATGGCCCAACTCGTGGCGTCCCTGCACACCGCTGACGGACGGGTGGCCGTCGCAGACTTCTACCGACGCGTGCGCGAGTTGACCGCCGAGGAGCGCGCGGCGATCGCCGCCCTGCCCTTCGCCGAGCGTGACTACCTCGCCGAAGTTGGTGCGCCTGCCACGTTCGGTGAGCCGGGGTACGGCACGCTGGAGCGATTGTGGACGCGTCCGACGCTCGAGATCAACGGCATGTGGGGTGGGTACGAGGGGCCTGGCCAGAAGACCGTCATTCCCAGCGAGGCGCACGCCAAGGTCACCTGCCGACTGGTGCCTGACCAGGATCCGAGTGAGATCGTGGAGCTGGTCACCAGGCATCTCGAGGCGCATATGCCGCCCGGCACATGCCTCACGATCAACGCCGACGACTCGGGGTCGCCGGCGGCGCACATCCCGCCCGACCACTTTGCGCTCGCGGCCGCGAGTCAAGCGCTCTTCGAGGTCTATGGGGTGCAACCGCTGGTCGTGCGCATGGGCGGCACCGTTCCCATCTCGGACCTGTTTCAGCGCTACATGCAGCTCCGAACCGTCTTCTTTTCGTTTTCAACAGCCGACGAGGACTTTCACGCACCTAACGAGTTCTTCCGCATTCAGCGCCTCTACGAAGGCCTGGAGGCGTGGGCGCGCTACTGGACCCTGCTCGGGGATGTGACCCGATGAAGCAAAGGACGGTGTGTCGTTCGTCCGCGGCGACTGTGCGATCGGAGGAAGGGTTCATCAGCAACGTGCGGATACGTCGGATACCCGTTGCACGCGGCCTGGCTTGGGAGAGGACGAGATGATCGAACGAACGGAGCATCGGGCCCCGAGTGCCGACGGCCTGGCCCAGGCGGAAGCACAGGTCGAGGCACACAGCGCCTCGCTAAAGAAGGAACTTGGCGTTCGCGACCTCGCGCTCACGCAGATCCTGTTCATACCGGGACTCACATGGATTGGCGTGGCCGGCAAGCTGGGGCCATCGCACGTCGTGTTCTGGCTCGTGGCCATGCTCCTGTTCTACCTGCCGACGTCGGTCGTGGTGATTTACCTCAATCGGTTGATGCCGCTGGAGGGCGGACTCTACCAGTGGGCCAAGTTGGGATTCAACCAGACCGTCGGCTTCATGCTGGCGTGGAACCTGTGGTTGTATGTCATCGTGTTCACGTCCGAGATCGGGCTGCAATGTGCGACGTACCTGGCGTATGCCATCGGTCCGAGTGCGTCGTGGATGACGAGCAGCACCTGGTTCGCAGCCTTGGCGACGGCGGCGATCCTGGCGCTCATGGTCCTGGCGTCCACGATCGGCCTCCAAGTCGGCAAGTGGGTGCATAACACCGGCGGCACGTTCATGCTGATCGTGTTTGCGGCGGTGATCCTCGTGCCATTTCTTGGACTCATCACGGGCAACCTGGGGGCGTTCCATCCCCTTCGAACCAGCGTTCCCGAGCTCTCACTCTACAACCTGAACATCCTGGGGAAGATGGGGTTCGGGGCGTTAGGCGGATTTGAGTACATCGCAATCCTGGCTGGCGAGACGCGCTCGCCGGCCCGTTCGGTTGGGCGCTCGGTGCTGATCGCCGCACCGGTCATTGCGCTCATCTTCGTGATGGGAACCGCGTCTGTCGTCGCGTACATCCCTAACGAACAGATCGACCTGATCGCGCCGGTGGCGCAGGTCCTTCGCGCCGGATTCGGTCCGTTCGGCATCGTGGGTCCGCTCGTGACCGTAGCCATCCTCATGACGCTCGGCATGCGATTGGGCCAGGCCAGCGTGGCCTTCACGGCAGTCACCCGACTGCCGATGGTGGCCGGCTGGGACCAGCTGCTACCGTCCTGGTTCGCCAAGCTGCACCCAACGTACAAGACACCGGTGAACTCGATCGTGTTGGTGGGCTTCTGCTCGCTCACCATCGCACTGATCAGCTTCATCGGTGTGGGGCAGGCCGAGGCGTTTCAACTGCTGTTCAACGCCAGCGGCATCTTCTACGCGCTGACCTATGTGGTGATGTTCGCGATCCCCATCATTGGCCTCGCTGGAGTGTCCCCGCGTCCGCCGTTGTGGCTGCGGCTGGCGTCTCTCTCCGGGTTGCTCATGACCGTGCTGTACATCATCCTCTCGGTGTTCCCCATCATCAAGGTGGACAGTGTGATGACGTTCGCGCTCAAGATCACGCTGTTGATCCTGGGGTTGAACCTGGTTGGTGTCGTCGTGTTGGTTTCGGCAAGGCGGAGGGCTTCGCGCACCGCGGCTTGATGGCGTTGCCGCCGCCCGTGCCTCAGGACGGCAGCAACGTCTCCTCGCAACGCAGCTGAACACCCCGCAGCGCCAGTTCGTCGCGCAACATCGGGTACGGCACGTCCCTGAGTGGAGCGATGATACCCGGCCCCACCATCGCACCACTGCCAAGCCATTGCGCACCGATCGACGCGGTGAAGCCGACGGTGCGGCTCATCCCGGATAGGCCGGTCTCGAGGTCCATACGGTCCACGAGCTCGTATCGCACTCGCGTGCGACGCCCGCTCTTCTGGCCGATGACGTCCACACGCACGATCGCGAGGTCTCGCTCACCAGGCCCGTACTGCAGGTGCGGCCCCAACGCGGCCGCCAGGTACCGCACGCGATCCACCTCGTGACCGTCGACAAGTACAGGCTCCTGATCCAGCAGGTGCAGGTCCACCAACTTCTTCCAGAACTCGCAGTGCCCTGGCCATCGCATGGTGTAGCGTCCGGCCGCCCGGAGGCGTGCAGGATCCAACCCCGCGTCAATGGCGTAGTGCAGTGCGTTCCCATTGGGGTAGGCTTCCAGCGTTCCGAGACCTTCAACCTCCACAGGGTGCACGTGGGACGCAGCAAAGACATCGCGTCCGTCGATCTCGACAGCCTGGCCATCGACAATGGCAGTGGCGGGACGGCGATACGCTTGAAGCACCCCCTCGAAGGTCCATGAGACCTTGTACCTCAAGGGATTGTCAGCTGCAACAAGTTCGGGAATCCCCGACCCGTACGAGTGCATCTCGTCGATCCGATCGAACGTTCGTACGGCGTCCCCAAGCATCACCAGGTCGATGCCAGGATCCAGCCCGAACTCGGGAAGGATCGTGACCCCTCGTTCCTTGGCTTTTGCTTCGAGCGCGTGAAGCGCCGGAGGCACATACATCGTATTCACGAGGTGCACGCCGTGGGCTATCGCCAACTCGGCCACCTGCGGAATGAACATTCGCGGCAGCAAGTCAATCGCTACGCCCGGACGCTCGCTCATCAGGCGAGCGACGCTGGCGCGATCCGACGCGTCGACGAACTCGCAACGGACGCGGGATTCCCATCCATGTCGGGCGACGAAGCCCTGCAAGGACGCCAGATCCACATCCGCAGCGATCACCTCTGTCACCAGGGAGGAACGCATCAAGTCGAAGAGCGCGGCCTTACCCTGCATGCCGACCCCGAGGAGCAGGACCTTCATGTCATCGCGCCGGCGGTGGGTAGCGGTGGTCGTCCTACTGCGGCCACAGCCACCCGAATATGCCCGCTGTCAACAGCGCATACAGCAGGCCGTCCACCGTCGCCTTGATGGTGATGGACCAGGACCGGCGATACCAGATGGACATCTGCCATAACGACAACGTATACCCGACAAACGCGGTGGTCCCAACAAACCGGAACACGTGGAGGTACGGCGCACCAGGACCAAACGCTCTACTCGTTAGGTATGCCGCGAAGATCCCGACGACGAGCAGGTACACGAACCATGCCCCCAGCGTTTGGGGAAAGTTGAACGCGCCATTCGGGCCTACGTTCAGGATCAGGTTGGGTCCCTTATTCACCTTCTCCTGGAACTCCGGGCTCGACATCTCGGCGCGCGTCTGCGGACGCGGCACCATGTAATCGCCCGGCGGCAGGTTCAACCCTTGCAACGCCGACCGGACCTGGTCCTCGTTGGGCACACGCTGATAGTCATCCTTGTGCCACGGTGAGGCCATGTGGATCACTGAGCTCACCAGGAACACCAGCACGGCAGACAGCACGATCGGTAGCCAGAGGGGAGGCGAGTGCGGTCATGGGTTGGGAACTCCGGTTGGAGGCGTCGAAGGGTCGTGCGGTGAGGGGATCGCTTCCGGCACAGGAAAGACTGTCCCGTCATGCCGGTTTGGGCAAGGATCAGCCCCGGCGAATGGAGGACGCGGCGAGTCGAATGTTGGCCCCAGTCTGTCGGAGGATGCCTTCGGACGCGAGGTTCTGGAGCACTGCCATGACTCCGCCGCACGATGGCACCCGACACCGACACCCTCAGGAACGAGCAGCAGCCATGCGTCTACCTGTCGCCGTCACACTTCTGGCCCTGTCTGTTACGCCCCTCGCCGCCCAAGAGACACCGACCCAGCGAGAAGCCGCGAAGGATGTGCTCTCCAAGATGGCAGTGCTCGAGCAATCGCTGGATGTTGCCGGATTCGTGTCGCGCCTAACGGGCCCCAATCCGGCGCGCGACCAGGTGACGACACGAACGAAGGAGCTGATGGACACCGAACTCCTCGCGCTGAGCGATGATATCACCCGAAACCCCGAACACGGGTTCGTGGAGTTCAAGAGTGTCGAGAAGCTCACGGCGTACCTCAAGAAGCACGACTTCTCAGTGACGATGGGGGTGGCTGGCATGAAGACCGCCTTTGTCGCCACCTACAACAAGGGACGGGGCAGCCCCAACCTGGGGGTCATTGTCGAGTACGACGCCCTGCGCGGGACCAAGGGAGATTTCCACGGCGACCAACACAGTGCGCAGGGGCCCGTGGGATTGGCGGCCGCTGTCGCGATGTCCGAATACCTGACTGCCGCCCGGCTTCCAGGTACGGTGACTGTCTATGGAGCACCGGGTGAGGAGATGGCGCCGCCGGATGCCAAGACCGAGATGCATAAGGCCAGCGTGTTCGCGGGCGCCGACATCCTCCTCCGAAGCCACGGAACGAGCACGACCACTCGCCCCGCGCCCGGCTTCGGCACCTGTTGCATGAACATCGTGGGCGCGAAGTACACGTTCAGCGGCGCGCCCGCGCACCAGATGACGGCATGGAATGGTCGCAATGCCCTCACGGCGGTCGTGCACCTCTTCGTGAACATCGACGGCATCCGGAGCAACCTGCGGCCCGAGGCACGCGTGCAGGGCGTCATTGTGGAAGGGGGAGCCGCACCGAACGTCGTCCCCGATCGCACGGTCGCTGATTTCTACATCCGGTACCCCGATGCGGTGTACCTGGAGCAGGTGGTGGCCACGGTCGACGATGCGGCCCGCGCTGCCGCGTTAGGCACCGGGACCAAAGTCCAGATCGACCACTACAGCGAGGCACGTGACGGCGTGTCGGTGGCCACCTTGGCAGAAGTCGGCTTCGCCTACATGAAGAAGTTTGGCGCGACAAATGTGCAGGACGCGCCGGCCAAGCCGCAGGGATACGAGGAGACGGGAAGCGTGTCGAGTGCGATTCCCGGACTCGGCTTCGCCGCCCAAACCTCCACGGCGCCTAACCACACGTACGAAATGGAGTCCGATGCGCTGTCCGCCATTGGACACCAGGGATTCACGGTGGACGCGCAGGCCATGGCGGCCGTGCTCTTCGATTTCGCCACACACCCCGATTACCGGGCGGCCGTCAAGCGCGAATTCGACGGAATCCGGGCGCTCTTTGGCGAATATCAGGCGGCCTTACGCAAGGCGTATCCCGCACCGAAGGTGATGGACCCGCAGTAGGAGCCGTAGGGACGCCACGATCAGCGGATCGTGATGAGGGCACTCCCCTGCCGGTTCTCGGACGTCGCGAAGATGTAGACGGTGCCGGGCGCGAGTCCGGTCACCTTGCCGGTCGCGTCCACCCTGGCGATGCTCGGGGCGCCGGACATCCAGGTCACGGCGCGGCCGGTCAGCACCCGGGACTGCGCGTCACGTGTGGTTGCAGTCAGCTGCAACACCTGAGAGACAAAGAACGCGCCCGTCGTGGGCGTTACGGTGACGGTGGCGACGGGAGGCGTCACGACCGTGAGGGCCGACGTGCCGGACTTGCCCTCGGCCGTGGCGGTGATCGTCGCCGTCCCCGGCGCGACGCCAGTGACAAGCCCTGTGGCATCGACGGTCGCCACCGTCGCACGGCTTGTCCTCCAGGTGATAGTCCGCCCGCCGAGTACCGTACCCGCGGAATCCAGCGCATCGGCAGAGAGTCGAAGCGTCGTCCCCGTCAGGACAGAGTCACGCGATGGGAGCACGACAATGGAGGCGATGGGCACGGGAATAACGGTGATCCTGGCGGTGCCCTTGATCCCTTCGCTCGTGGCTGTAATCGTCGCCACGCCGGGGGTGATGGCCGTGACCACGCCCGTTGTCGAGACAGTTGCAACTGACGGTGAACCGGTTGTCCACGTGACGACGCGACCCTTGAGGGCCGTGCTATCCGCCGCCAGTGTCGTCGCAGTCAGCGTGAAGTTCCGGGTCACGATCACGTTCTGCGAGGGTGGGGACACGACCACCGACGCCACCGGAACCGCCCGAACGGTGACGGTGGTGGTACCGCCCACGCCGTCCACGTTGGCCGTGACCGTCGCCGTGCCGGCGGAGATGCCCTGAATGGAGCCATCCGACGCCACGCTAGCGATCGCCTGATTGCTGCTGGACCAGAGTGTCGCACGGCCTCGCGCGATATCCCCGGTTGCGAGGAGTGGGAGCGCCGTCAGCAACAACTTTGATCCGATGAAGACGGCCGCCGGGTTCGGATTCACCCTCACCGACGTCACGGGAGCGGGAACCACCGACACGTAGACCACGGCCGATTTCCCCCGGCTACTGGCGGAGATGTGGCCGAGACCGGGACTCACCGCGGTCACCCGACCTGTGCCATCGACCGTAGCTGTTTGGGGATCAGCCGCCGACCAGTGAATGAGACGTCCGTCGATAAAGGCTCCAGACGCCAACTGTGCGCGTGCCTCGATGGTGCTGCTGGCGCCAACGGCCAGGGACATCGACCACGGGTCCACGAGCACCCGGCTCACGTCGCCCCCTGAGCCGACCGAACTACTGCACGAACCGGACAAGAGCGCGACGCCAAGTGGGAACGCGAAGAACCAACGGCGCTGGAGATCGTGGACCTTGGCGGGCATCGAGCGTGGCGGCGGAACTTGGGCTTGGAGCGAGTGGCAACTTCTCGACGGCGACACAGTCCGAACCTCTTGCCGCGAGACGACGTGACGTGTTCGACGGAACGGCAGTAGGGTGCGCGCAAACTCACCGACAGTCCAGAGGTTCGGTCACCCTGACCGCAACGCGCCTAAGGTATTGCATCCGCGCGTACGCAACGTGATCTGTCCGACATTCGCTGCGCACGCCGGTGCGGCGGCTGCTGGTTGTCGTGCTGGCCACGGATTCTCTTGGCTCACGTGGTGGGGCTGGGCTCGTGGCAGAAATCTCGTAGCTTCTCCGGATGATTTATCGACTGCTTGGCCTCAGTGGCGTTCGGGTCTCCTGCCTCGCACTTGGCACCGACAACTTCGCGAACCCAACGCCGGAGCCGGAGTGCGCCGCCCTTCTCGAGCGGGCGATCGACGGTGGGATCAACTTGATCGACACGTCCAACAGTTATGCCGGCGGCGAGGCGGAGCGCATCATCGGCCGCGTGCTCCGAGACACGGGGCGGCGTCATGACGTCTTGATCGCGACCAAGGTCTACTACCCCACCGGACCTGGCCCCAACGACCGGGGCAATTCTCGTCATCACATCGTGCGCGCCTGCGAGGATTCGCTGCGCCGGTTGCAGCTGGAATGCATCGACTTGTACCAGACGCACCGGCCAGACTTCGACGTGCCCCTGGAGGAGACGCTCCGCGCGTTCGACGATCTCGTCACGCAGGGTAAGGTGCGCTATGTCGGCAGTACGACCGCCCCGGCGTGGCACGTGGTGGAGTCCGTGATGACGAGCGCACAGCACGGCCTGGTGAGAATCGTTTCCGAACAATCGCCGTACAACCTGTTGGACCGCCGGATCGAGAACGAACTGGTACCGGCCTGCGTGCGACACGGGCTTGGCTTGCTCGTCTGGTCGCCGATGGCCATGGGAATGCTGGCGGGGCGGTACGCGGAGGGGCGTCCCGCCCCCCTGGACTCGCGCTTCGCACAGCGCGGCGGGATCTACGCAGAACGCGTGACTCCGGCCGGCGTTGCAGCTGGTAATCGCTTCGTTACGCTGGCGCGCGAGCATGGCTTGGATCCGGCCGTGGCGGCCGCGGCGTGGGTGAAGGACCAGCCGGGCATCACCGCGCCGATCATAGGGCCGCGCACGGTCGCTCAGCTGCAACACCTGCTGCCCGCAGCCACCCTGCAGCTCCCGGACTCCTTCCGGACGGCCTGTGATGCGATCACTCCGCCGGGGGGTGTCACCGCTTCGTTCTTCAACACCGCACCCTGGATCAAGCAGGGCATCGTCTAGCCGGCCACGCGCATACGGCGTCCTCAGACGCCGAAACTGTCTCGCAATCGAGTGCGCTGGTGCAATACCGCACTCGACGGCACACGCCCACTCGGCTCGCGACGCCATGCCGTCATCGCCGTCGTCGAGAGAGCTCCCAGCGAAAGCCAGCGGAAGGCATTCGCTCCCCAGGCACGCCATCGCGCCAATCGCAGAGTCCGCGCGAGAGATGCTGTGTCACGCACTTCTCGCCAAGGTTATGTTCGAAGCGCTGAATGACGGCCATCACTTTTGCAACGGAGCATCGCACGATGTCGGGTGACAAGGGCACGATCGCAATTCTCACTGGTGGCGGCGACGTACCGGGGTTGAACCCGGCGATCCGCGCGATCACCATCCGTGCCTCCCGTGAGGGATATCGCGTGATCGGGATCCGCCGTGGTTGGGCCGGCCTGACCGACTACGTCCGCGACAAGGGTGCCGACAACAGCGACAACATCCAGGTGCTGTCCGAGGCCATCGTGAATCGCGCCGGGCGCACCGGCGGGACCTTCCTCCATACCTCGCGCACCCGTCCCAGTCACCTTCCGCGCGAGCGCATACCGAAGCACCTGACGGGATACGACAAAGACATCAACGACATCACACCGGACATCCTCAAGAACCTGGAACACATCGGCGTCGACACCCTCATTCCCATTGGGGGCGACGACACGCTGAGCTACGGCAAGCGGCTGCACGACGAGGGGGTGAATGTCGTCGCGATCCCGAAGACCATGGACAACGACGTGTACGGGACCGACTACTGCATCGGCTTCAGCACCTGCGTCACGCGCACGATCGAGCTGACGCACACCCTGCGGACGTCGGCGGGTTCACACGAGCGGTACCTCGTGATCGAGGTCTTTGGCCGTTACGCCGGCTTCACTGCCCTGCTCCCCACCATGGCTGGCGCCGCCGACCGCTGCGTGATTCCCGAACACCCGGTCGATGTCGAGCACCTCGCCGAACTGCTCACGTACGATCGCAACCGGCATCCCAGTCGTTACGCCGTGGTATTGGTCTCCGAGGGCGCACGCCTAACGTCGCATGAAGGAATGAGCTTCGAAGGCGCCGAGACGGATATGTTTGGTCATCGGAAACTCGGCGGAATCGGCGACACCGTCGCGGCTGCCCTCAAGGAGTCATCCGCGAAGTACAACAACGGCCGGCGCATCGACGTCGTCAACCAGCGGCTCGGCTACCTCGTGCGGTCGGGCGATCCTGACGCGCTCGACTCCATCGTCCCGATGGCCTTCGGGAACCTCGCGTTGGACCTGATCCTGAAGAAGCAGTTTGGCCGTCTGGTCAGCATTCACCGAGGGTTCTACGACAGCGTGCCCATCACACGTGTCACGTCGGAAAAGAAGGTCGTGGATGTGTCCCGCTACTACAACACGGACCGTCTGCGCCCCAACTACGATTTCGACGGAGCGCCGCTGTTCATCATGACGAGTGACTAGGGGCAACCATGACACCTCACACGCGTTGGTGGCCTCGCGTTCGCACGATCGCGCGCCTCGTGGCGATCGGTGCATCCTTGGCGTGCAACCGCGGTAGTGCGTCGACAGTTGCAACACCGCCAAACATCGTGGTCGTCCTCGTCGACGACCTGCGCTGGGACGACCTCGGCGTCGAAGGACATCCCTTCGTGGAAACGCCACGGATCGACCAGCTCGCCCGCGAAGGCGTTCGCTTTCGGAATGCCTTTGCCACGACACCCCTGTGCTCGCCCAGCCGGGCCGCGATCCTCACGGGGCAATACGTCCATTCGAACGGAATCATCGACAACACCGCGCGAGATTCGGCAAGCCATCAACTGCCGACGTTCGCGAGGCCGCTGTCACACGCTGGCTACGCCACGGGGTTCTTTGGCAAGTGGCACATGGGAAACGATGACACCCCTCGCCCAGGGTTCACCCGCTGGGTCGCCATGAAGGGACAGGGCGAGGCCGTCGATCCCAAGCTCAATGTGGACGGCACGCGCATCGAGGAGAAGGGATACGTGACCGACGTCCTCACGGGTTACGTGACACGCTTCATCGAGGAAACGCGCGGCAAGCCGTTCATGGTGTTCCTGGCGCACAAGGCGTTGCATCCGAACATCGTGCAACGAGACGACGGATCGACGGCTGCGGTGGCTGGCCAAGCGGCGGGCTTTGTACCAGCCCCGCGTCATAGCGGCCGCTATGCGAATGCCAAGGTGCCCCGGCGTGCCAACGCGGGTCCGCCGAACGTGCGGAAGCCAGCGCTGCAGCGCTCCATCGCGGGGGTACCGCCACTTGGTCCCAGCACCGCGACGCCCGACAAGGACGTGCGGGACCGCCTCGAGATGCTGCTGGCGGTGGACGAAAGCCTCGGGCGCATCGAGGAACTCCTCCGTCAGATGGGCCAGCTGGATAACACCGTGATCATCCTGACGAGCGATCATGGGTATTTCTACGGCGAACACTTCCTCAATGACGAACGCCGGCTCGCCTACGAGGAGACCGCGCGGATCCCCTTGATCGTGCGGTACCCGCCGCTCGCCAAGGCAGGTGCAACGCCCACCCAGCTGGTGCAGACGATCGACCTCGCCCCGACCATCCTCGACCTCGCCGGCATTTCCGACACCGTGAAGCGCCAAGGCGCGTCTATCGTCCCATTACTTCGTGGAGAGTCTCCGCCGTGGCGCGACGCGGTGCTCGTCGAGTACTACAGCGATACCGTTTTCCCGCGGATCCTCCACATGGGCTATCAGGCGATTCGGACCGAACGCTACAAGTACATCCATTATCTCGAACTGCCGGGAATGGACGAGTTGTACGACCTGCAATCGGACCCGTTTGAGCTGGACAATCTGGTCGGCAGTGCGCGGGGGAAGACCCTGCTCCCTGAAATGCAGGCGGCGCTGGCTAAGCTCCAACAGGAGACGGGCTACCGGGCGCCAGAGGGCACGCCGTGAAGCCGCTCGTTCACGGCCGGCCATATGCCCGGGTGACCGAATTCGTCACGAGTTCGCTCGGAGCGACATGAGCCTGGCGTTACCCCACGTGGTCCCAGAGGAACGGCTTGACGTGCGTTCGACAGCAATCCGGCACTTCATCGCGCAAGAGCGCGAGGGCGCGCGCGGCCTTTGTCAGGAAGTCTTCCGTCGCGTCCACCGTACGATAGCGTGGATGCCCGCTCCAGCACGTCGCGATTCGCTGGTCGATCACTCCCGCCTCTTCGAGCGATTCGATGCGCAGCGGGTTTTCTAGACCGTAGGCATCGGGAGCCGTTGGCGTTCGGAGATGAATCACCGCGTGATAGCGCCCTAGCTCATTCGCCAACGTGGTCCCCACGGACAGGAAGAGGTCGTCAGTGCCCACCCAGTAGGCAGCACCATCCACGGTGCCACGATCGCACAACACCACCGCGGTGTTGTTGACCTCGGCCGTCACCTCCAACTCGCGTTGCACGTGATAAATCGCGCGTTGAGCCGCGCGGCGAATCTCCGCCCCATCGGTCCGCGGGAACCGGCCCCCAAAGACGATACCGGCCGCTTCGGGCAGTGTCTTCACGTGGGCGCAGAAGAAGAGTCGAATGAGTTCGAGCACCGCGGTCTTTCCGGCGCCGGGGCCGCCGGTGAGTACGACGCGCCGAGTGGTGTGTCGCTGTTTGCAGTCGCAGGGCTTCATGGGTGAGCATTTCCGAAAGGCGAGTGATGCGCGCAACAATCGGAAGAAGGATGCCCGCGCAGTCAACGGCCGTCGAGTAGCCGCCGCTTTGAACGCCGTGGTGACCGTCGAAAAGGCGTGATTCGCACGCCAGTGAGGTGAGCCTAGCGCGCGGTGCGTGACGAACGACCACCGAATCGCAAATGGACGTACGTCCGTGCGGATTTGATCGCGATTGATGCAGCTGCATCGTCGCGATACAAGGCGAATCGTGCTGTATCAGGGACTTGCCTGACAGGATCGAAAATGGAGGTCGCGAATCGCTTGTGGATCAAGGAGTTAGGCGCGCGCGTGGTGCGCGCCCGAGTCTTGCCTTGTAGGGAGGGCAGCTGGATCGAAATCCTCGGCTCAGTTCCCATTTCTGGAGCGTGGCCTCACATGCACCCCTGCTCGCGCGCCCTTCTCGGTCTCGTCTCCGTCGCTGCAATCTCGTCTGCCTGCACCGACGCGTCTTCGCTCACAGGATCGACCGTTGAGCCTTCTCTTGCCCAAGGTTCAAGTGGCGGCGGCGGTGGTGGTGGCGGTGGTGGTGGTGGTGGTGGTGGCGGTGGCGGTGGCGGTGGCGGAAACGCCGGCGTCGGGAAGATCCGCACCGCGTCGGCCGGCGCGGTCTGCAACGCCGGCAGCTCGATGGGGATCGTCATCGACAGAGGCTTCGCCGATCGAGCCAACGTGACAATCACAGCCACGGCGAGTCCCATCCCGACCGGACCGGCCATTCCCCCCAGCACTTTCCCTCAGACGTCGTTAGGCGGCTGGTGGTCCTTCAGCATCGTCGAGCCCTCCACGGGTCTCCGGCTCACAGGGTTTGGCACGACCTCTGGCCTCGTGACGACGAGTGTTCGTTGGCAGATTCTTGGCACCACCATGACCCCAGGCGTGCACACGTTCACCTTCCTGGGCGAGAACCAGCAGCAAGACGGGGTCATCGACCCGACGATCCTGCGCGGCTTGCCGATTCACGAAACCTGCACGGCGACGATCACGGTCGTCGCGGTCTAACCCCTTCACGCCGGACCGTCATCGGTCGTACTTGGTGACGGTCCGGCGTGCGTTGTGTCGAGCGCAATGTACACGTGCTCGACACGCGCGCGTTCCAGGGCACGCGGGCGGTCCACCTACCACGCCACCTCGGCGGTGACGAAGACACTGCGGCCCGCCAGCACGAAATACCGCACGACACCATCACCCGACACGGACCCGCTGCCGTAGCGTCGGTTGTCTCCCAAGTTCACGCCGCGCACGGTGACTGCGTAGCGAGACCGCGCATACCGTGCCGATGCATCGACCACGTAGGTCGACGGAAGGGTGCGCGCCGCGTTCTCGGTGTTGTCGAGGTAGGATTGGCCCTGGTAGCGACCCTCGACGCCCAGCTGCAACGATGGAGTCACCGAATACTCGGCCCGTTGAACAGTGACGAAGGCCGGGGTGAGTAGCGGCGGCACATCGTCCCGCGTCACCGCGGGAGTGACCGTTGAGTCCGTAAACGTGCGAATGCGATTGTCACTCGCCCACGCATTTCCACTCAGGGACAGTCGCGAGTTGGCTTGGAAGTGCGCGGCCACTTCGATGCCTTGACGCACGGCAGCGCCGACGTTTCGTCGTGGTACCAAGCCAGACGCCGTGGGCGCTCCAATCCGTTCGATCGAGTGCCGAAAGTTCATGCGGTAGACGTTGGCCTGCACGTCCAGGTGGGACCTGACGACGTTCACTCCAGCCTCGAAGTCTCGGACGGACTCCGGGTGAACGCGGGTGAAGTCGCCAATCACCGCCTCATTCCCCTGATTGAGGTCGTCGTCGCCGGCAAAGAGGTCACTGCGCGCCGGCTCACGCGTCGTCGCGCCATAGGAGACAAAGGCCGACACGCCTTCCGACAGCCGCAACGTCGCCCCGCCCCTCGGATTCACGAAGTTCCACGAGATGTTTCGCCCCTGCACACCAGCGTTGGCATCCGGGTCGTAACGGAACTCGGCGTGGCGAACCTGCAGGTCGGCGAACCACCGCACGCGGTCCATATCGTACAACAGCTTGGCGAAGGCGCTCACATCCTGCTTATGACCCGTATTGTCGTACAAGGTGGTGGACGGCGACTCCAGGTACGCCCGGTGCGCCCGCTGGTACGTATTGGCATTGACGCCAGCCGATCCGTGCCAGCGCCCCTGCGCATAGGTCAGGGCCGTGGTAGTGCCGTACCACGTGTGGGCCAGGTTGTAGCGGTAGCGATCGGGGAGCGCGAAGTAGTCATAGCTGCCCCCCGCCGCGTTGCGGTATATGGTGGACGTGACGGACGTCGACGGAGTGGCAATCCGCGTGTAGGACAATGCGAGCATCTGCTGTGCGAAGCGATCGCGTTCATCCGGCTGGAGCGGATTGAAGCGGCGATTTTGCCGCAACTCGTCCAGCGTCGCGCCGACATACGACAGCGTGTCCGCGAGAATGCCGAACAGCCCCGTCAGCTTCACAATATCCCGATCCCCAAACCAGCCCGCGCCGACCAGCGCCGAGCCTCCGCGAACACCGGAATGGTCACGATAGCCATTGGTGCGGAGCACCCCCGCCCGACCATAGTAGGCAAAACGATCGCCGATCAAACCCGACTGGAATGCCCCGCTCACGCGTTGGGCACCGAACGAACCGAATTGCAGCTGCGCCTCGCCGCCGCCAGTGCGAACGGCCAGCGGCATGCTCTCGAAGTTGATCGAGCCCGCGAACGAGGCCGTTCCGGCAGTGCTCGTGCCAACGCCGCGTTGGATCTGCACTGACTGTATGCTGCTCATGAAATCGGCGAAGTTCGCAAAGTAGAGGACCTGGTCCTCCATGTCGTTGAGCGGCACGCCGTCGAGCGTGATGTTGATGCGCGTTTGGTCGATGCCTCGCAACCGGAGGTAGCTATAGCCCCAGTTGGTGCCGGTCTCCGTATGCGCCGTGAGGCCCGGCGAGGCATTGGCGAGCAACAGCGGGACATCCTGCCCGAACTGACGTCGCGCAATCTCCTCGTGCGCGACGGTGCGCTGGGCGATCGGTGCAATGTTCGCCGCCCTGATGGCCGTGACCAACACCTGCTCGATCCGGCGCCCAGAGTCCGCGGCAAGACGGACGGAATCGGCCTGCGCGCCGGACCGCCTGGGCGTTAGGCAGCCAAGGGCCAGAAGACCAATGAAGATGAAGTGATGAGTGTGTTGCGTGAGCGCCCAATGGGCGCGAGGACGCGCGTGGCGCGTCGCCAGCCATCGTGACATGTCGGACTCCCTACGCCGGTACGAACCGGATCAGGTTCTACGGGACTCTCTCAGCCGATGCACACCAGCGGCACCGGCACCCCGGTCTGTGATCCAACAATAACTACGGGAGAGCTCGCTGAGTAGTGAGCGGTATTGCACGGTGCACTCATCCAAACCGCCACGTTCACACAGGGGCTTGGCGCCTCGGATCCGCCGAACGGCGCTCCACATACGCCGCCATTGCGACGTCGAATCCATGCACGCGCCAAGCGGCGCTGTCGCGCTCGCTCCAAGACCTATCGCATGTAGCGCGGCACGAGCGCTCAGTTCGCCTACACAACAAATGGCGGACTCAACGTCGCGTGCATCACAGCCCCAAAGCGGTCCGCGCGCCACTTCATGCATGAGCCAAGCCCTACTCACCGGTATTCGGCGTTAACGAACGAGATCCCAGGCCTCATCGCACACACACGCCGAGTGGAGCATACCTAACT
>JBGAJQ010000111.1:0-4716 GCA_044224875.1 Gemmatimonadaceae bacterium
CGACGCTGCGCCTCGAGCAGTTGCTCGATCCCCACCCGAGCCACGTCCAGGAGCGCGTTCAACTCGTCACGATCGAACGTTCCGTGCTCGCCCGTCCCCTGCACCTCCACAAAGCGCCCCTCACTGCTCATGACCACGTTCATGTCAACGGCCGCGCGGACATCCTCATCGTAGTCCAGGTCCAACATGACATCGCGGTCGACGACCCCCACACTGATCGCCGCGATCGCACGTCGCACCGGTGACACCGGGATCCGTCCGGTACGGACCATCCACGCGCAGGCATCCTGCACGGCGACACAGGCCCCCGTGATCGCGGCCGTTCGGGTTCCTCCGTCAGCCTCAAGTACGTCGCAATCCAACCGGATTGTGAATTCGCCGAACCGAAAGTCGTCGAGCATGGCACGGACGCTTCGCCCGATGAGTCGCTGGATCTCCTGCGTGCGACCACCCAGCTGCGAGCGCTCGCGCGGCGTTCGCGTGCGCGTGGCGCGCGGCAACATCGCGTACTCCGCCGTCAGCCACCCTTCACCACGGCCCTTCCGCCATCCGGGCACACCATCCTCGACCGATGCGGCGCAGAGAACCTGCGTGCGTCCAAACACCGCCAGGCATGAGCCCTCGGCGTTAGGCACCGATCCGCGACGCAACTCCACATTCCGTAAGGCTCGTGCCGCACGTCCTTCATGACGCATGGGGCGCTCCCTGCACACGCGCGACCGTGGCCGTGGTCGAGTGTCCTGGCGTCAGGGGGATCACGACGACACGACCGCCTCGCGTCCGCACATCCACGGCTCCCACGATGGTATCCTCCGTATAGTCGCCGCCCTTGACCAGAACGTCGGGCTGCAGGGCGCGGATCAGCTCCAACGGTGTATCCTCATCGAACACGACCACGGCATCCACGACGGCCAGCGCGGCGAGGACGTATGCCCGGTCGGCCGCCCGGCGCACCGGACGGCCGGGCCCCTTCAGCCGCTGCACCGACGCGTCGGAGTTGATCCCCACGACCAGCGCGTCGCCGTGCCCTCGCGAGGCCACCAGGACGTCCACGTGCCCGGGGTGGAGCAGGTCAAACACGCCGTTGGTGAACACCACAGGTCCGCGCTGCCGCCGGCGCCACTCGACCGCTTCGTCGCGCCCGCGGATCTTCGCGCGCAATTCTGCCAGTGTCACTGCTCCTGCTCGACCGTGGGAGCAAAATGAAACTGACGAACAAACAGTGGCAGCTCCACCGTCTCGGTCCATGCCGCGGAGATCGAGAGGCGGCCCCGGAGGCGCCGCACGGTGACGCGAGTCGCCTCCTCTGGCAGGCCGAGGGAGTCGGCGAACGACGCCAGTCGCCGCTTGATGTCATCGTCGTCGGCCTTCGCCCCGAAACGCGCCTCCTGCGCCATCTCGTCTCGGAATCGATAGTACCGGACAAACACCTCGCCGATATTGACGCCGAAGTAGATGACGGTCACCAGCAGCAGCAAGGAAATCAGGCATCCAAGTTTGGATGTCCCGCGCCGAGTGGTCACCACTGTGACTGCGCTCCTTCGATGATGTCGCTGACGATCTTCTGCAACGCCTGCTTGCGGGCTCCTTCCTCTCCCCGATCCGGATACTCGCCCTCGGCCTGCAGGCCGCGGCGCTCGTAGAGCGTCTTCCCGGTCGTCTGGTCGACGATCTCCACATCGACCGTAATCTGCAGCTTGCGGCGCGCACTTGTCGACTTGGCAGGATCGGCGCTAAACGCGATCGGCACGTCGGCCTCGTACTTGGTAATGGTCCCACGCACGATAGCAGTGGCCTTCCCTTCCGGCGCGTCGCGAAGCCCGAGGCGACCCTCGATTTCCTTTCGCAAGATCTGCTGGAGCTCGAGGGTGAGTTCCGAACTCGTGGTCTCGTTCTCGAACGGAATCACGGCGACGCTCTTGACGTGGCTCGGAAGTCCGCCCCCCGAAGAGAGGCTGTACAGGCAGCCGGAGAGTGCCAAGGCCAGACTAGCGGCGCCAAATCGCTTCATCGAATGCAGAATCCTCCAGCTGTTTCGTGATTGCCATGCGAAGAGTGCGGCCTGCGCGCGCATGGCGATACGTGACTTGGTCGGCGTCCGATCGCACTACGTACTCTTCGATACGCGAACGAGCTATACGCTCCACCTGAACGAGCCGATTATCGACGAATGCTGCCCGCCACTCCGTCACAGGACCAATCTGTACCCTCAACGAATCGCCGTCGACTGCAACGGTCGTGTCCGTTCCAACCGGGGTGAAACGCCCGAGGCTCGCCCACAGAAGGGGTGCCGACGGAATGTAGCGGGCTGCGTCGGCTTGCGCCGGGAAAAAGGTCGAATCGCCCAGCAGCAACACGTAGCCGCCTGCTGCGCCATTCTCGAGAAAGAAATCCAACCGCACGCTGTCTGGTGGAGCCACCCGGGCGACGCCCTGCCCCTTGGCGCGAAAGATCTTCTCACGGTAGTCCCAATCAAACACCAGACGCCGGTGGCCCGGCGGCAACGCGGTCCGCGGCAGCACCTTCGGCGCGGGGACTCCCGTGAACGGACGCACTCGAGGAGCCGTCGCGCAGGCCGCAAGAAGGCCGGCGACGACGGTCCTAACGAGGATCGAAAGGTGCCGACTGGAGGCGCTCACGGATGTCCGGCGGAATGATCGCGGCGCGCCCTTGGCCGTCGAGCGCCACGAGCATGGTGCGGGCAGTGACAAGTTTGACGCCGGTCTCCGCGTTGAAAATGGCATAGTCGAATGTTATCGCCCGAGAACCCGCCGACTTTAGCGTCGTTTCCACCCGGATCCTGTCGTCGTAGCGCGCGGGTGCATGATATCGGAGCGACGCATCGACCACCGCCAGCATGGTCCCTCTGCGCTCCATCTCCGCATACGGTAGCCCGAGTGCTCGTATGAACTCCGTGCGCCCCATCTCGCACCAAACGAGATACTCCGCGTGGTACACGACGCCCATCTGATCCGTTTCACCGTAGCGCACGCGCAACTCAACATCGAAGCGGCGTCCCTTGCCGTCTGTGGGATCGCTCACGGCGACGTGCCCTCGGTCCAGAATGGTGTCACCACGGCGCTTCTGGGCCTGGCGAACGGCGCACACGCGCTCACATGGGCCTCGACAAGGCGCCTAGTGTCAAAAGCTGCACGCGATTTGTGACACTTGCTCTCCGTGGGAGTGGCACCGCGCGCGAAGATGGAAGCGCTCACGACATTTGTAAAGCGCCCGTCACGTGCGTAAACTGTGCGCGTGCTTCCCGGACCGTGCTACGTAATTTCCGACGCGCACCTTGGCGTCGCTCCTCCTCAAACCGAACGTACGCTTCTCGACTTCCTGCGTTTCGCGAGGCGGGACGCGGGATCACTGGTCATCAACGGTGACCTGTACGACTTCTGGTTCGAATGGAAACACGTCATTCCGCGGGCCGGGTACCGGGTGTTGGCCGCGGTCACCGAATTTGCCGACGCCGGCATCCCAGTGGTCTGGATCGCGGGGAATCACGACTGCTGGGGCGGCGAGATGCTCCGTGCCGAGGCGGGCGTGGACTATCGCTTGGACGGCTGGCGAGGGCAGATCGCGGGGTGGAGCTGTCGCGTAGATCACGGTGACGGCCTCCGCGTGGTGGAGGATCGGAAGTACCGAGGGTTGCGCGTCGTGCTCCGAAATACCCTGGCGATCAAGGCCTTCCGGTGGATCCACCCCGACCTTGGCGCTCGCTTGGCGTTAGGCAGCTCGCACGCGAGTCGCACTTACAAGGCGAAGGACGACGGCGAGGGCTTGCGCCGCGTGGCTCACGACACGCTGGCCGCCGACGCGGACCTGGACGTCCTGATCTTCGGGCACTCACACATCCCAGCGCTGGAGCGCACGGCGTCGGGGAAAGTGTATGCCAACGCGGGAACGTGGATCGGCGACAGCACCTACCTGCGCCTGTCTTCCGATGACATCTCCCTCTGCCGCTGGACAGGACAGGTGGAGAGGATCGGCTCCCTCGCCCGCGCTCGTCAGTAGCGCCGGACTGCCCGCAGCACACCGATCGCCGGCGCGGCGCGGAAACCGATCTGGATCGGCAGGTCCCAGAGTTGAGCCGACACGTACGCGTCGGCTCCTGAGAAGAGGTGATTGAAGGCCATGGCCGCCGCCCAGTCTTCCACGTGTGTGCGTCGCGCCTTTACACGATTCCCTGCATAACGATTCTGGATCGTCTTATCAGCAGTTGGTGGCCCGGTCGCGCCCACCGCCTGCGGAAGGTAGAGGGCAGGAATCGAATCGTACCGGTGCTCCTTGGCGAGCTGAAGGTCGTACATAGACTTGGTCAGCATCGCAAAGGAGAGCCCCTCGAAGAGGAAGTACACGGCCCCTGCCCCGGAGCGCCGCAGACGCGACTGACCCAGTCCTGGCAGGGCGAGGGAGTAGAGAAAGGCGCGGCCCGGCGAAATGGGCGGTTTGGTAACGTCCCTTGCAGGTGCAACCGCAGGGCGTGGCGGCGCGGGTTTTTGCGGACCAGCGCGCACGCTGTCTGCCCGTTGTGCCTGAGCGGACGTCGCCAGTCCCGCGAGCGTGACGCAAGCGGCGAGGACGAGGATCAGGCGGCGCAACGGTGTTTCGGCATGGAGAACGTTGAAGGTCGGACTACGCGCCGCTGGCGGGAGCGTGTGGGAATCGAACCCACCCAACCCGACGTGGTCGGGTCGCAGTCGTTTTGAAGAC
>JBGAJQ010000050.1:0-40002 GCA_044224875.1 Gemmatimonadaceae bacterium
CCAGCCTGTTGCAGCCGTACCGCGACCGGCTGCGCGCCATCCCGGCCATTCGCCCCGATTGGCCCGACTGGTGCGATCAGTTGCACGCGGCCACCGCGCAAGGCGTGCCGGCGATCCGCGCCTATCCCCCCCAGTGGGGCATGGCGCCGGGCGACGCGGGGATGCGTGAGCTGGCGGGTGCGTGCGCCGAGGAGCGTGTGCCGTTGATCCTGACGGTGAAGTTCGAGGACGTGCGCCAACGGCATCCCATGGACGTCGCCGGGGACCTGCAGGCCGCGGCCGTGCGCGAGTTGGCGCGCGCGGGCCACGAGGTGCGACTCATCGTCACGGCGGCCGGCCGCGACTTCATCGAGGAAGTGCACTGGGGCCTAACGCCGGAAGAGCGCCGCCGCGTGTTCTGGGACATCTCCTGGATCTGGGGCCCGCCAGAAGATCACCTCGCGCACCTCCTGCGGCTGATTGGCCCCGATCGCTTCGTGTACGGCACCATGTGGCCACTCCGCTTGACGCAGGTCGCGCGCGCCAACCTCGCGCTCCTTCCAGACGACCTGCGCGGCGCGCGCCTCACCGACCCCAGCGCGTGGGGTCGGTAGTGGCCGGAGCCTAACGACGGAAACGCCCGCGATGGCCCCCGGGATTTCCCGCACTCGCAGTCGGTGACGGGGGCGGTGGATCGCACCATCTTGCCGGTGGGCAACTCGTTTTTGCATCGTCTCTTGCGCGCATTCACGTACCCGTCCATTTTTCGCGCTGACCGTGGGTCTTGTGAATAGTTTCACAAGTGCAGGTCTGCGTTCCCCTTCACACCTCCTCTCGATGACGAGTAGGCGAAAGTGGGCGTTGGTCCCTGGATTCGTTGCGATCGCACTAGCCGCCGTGGCGCTTTCAGCGTACAGCGGCGCCTCATCGTCTCAGGGTTTCGCCCCCGTGCAGCCGGTGCAGTTCCCTCATGCGAGGCATGTCACCGACCTCGGCATGAACTGCCTGTACTGCCACTATTCTGCGAGCCAATCCCCTGATCCAGGGCTCCCGGCGCTGGGCACCTGCATGGGTTGCCACACGCTGATTGGCCCGCAGCGTCCCGCGCTGAACGGGCTGCCTGCGCGAACGAGTACGGAGATCAAGAAGCTCCAGGAATACGCCCCGATCGGGCAGCCTGAGAAGTGGAAGCCGATCGAGTGGGTGCGCATCCACAAGCTGCCGGAATACGTGCACTTCCCGCACATGCGCCATGTGAACGCGGGGGTCACTTGCCAGACCTGCCATGGCCCGGTGCAGACGTTCGCCGGACCGGTCTACCAGTTCGCGTCGCTGAACATGGGTTGGTGCGTCAACTGCCACGTCAACGGCTATAAGCTCGGCGATGGATTGCGGGCCGCCGGTGTCACGCCGACGCCGCAGCAGGATGCCGAGCCAGCGAAGAAGGCGCGCTATGACTGCGCGATATGCCACTACTAGCCATGCCCTCGTTCGTGCGCGCAGGCAGTGCCTGCTCGGCGACTTCCGGACGGTGAGGACGAACTGAATGAGTGAGCCAATGGACGCAGCAGGTACGACGCGCGTGAAACGGCGCGACTTCCTGAAGGTGTTAGGCGTGGCCAGCGCCGCCACCAGCACGGTCGGCTGCTTTCAGGAAGACGTCGAGAAGCTTGTCCCGTACCTGACGTCACCGGACCAGACGGTCCCCGGCGTATCGACCTACTACAGCAGCACGTGTCGCGAGTGTTCGGCCGGTTGCGGCATCGTGGTGGAAGTACGCGACGGACGAGCGATCAAGATCGAAGGGAATCCCGAACACCCGGTCAATCGCGGCGCCCTGTGCGCCCGAGGTCAGGCCGCGCTCCAGGGACTGTACAACCCAGACCGCTACCGGACCCCGCTGGAGCGGCAGGGCGGTAAGCTGGTGCCCACGACGTGGGATAAGGCAATCGCCACCCTGAACCAGCAGATCGCGACCGCCAAGTCGAGCGCCAAGGCGCGCGACGTGGTGTTCATCGGTCGGCATGAGGCCGGGAGCTTTGGCGCGGTCGCCGACCTGTGGATGGATTCGTTAGGCTTTGGTGCTGCGTACCAGTATGATCCCGAGGCGGACCTCGCGGTCCGCGCCGCGAACCTGGAAGCCTATCACGCCGCGGTGCCGACGCTCGATTTCGGCGCCGCGTCGCTGATCGTTTCCTTTGGCGCCGACTTTCTCGAGACGTGGCAGGCCAATGTCCCTCAGCAGCTGGCGTTTGCCGACGCGCGCGCCAAGCTGCAGGGCGGACCCAAGTTCGTGTACGTCGGCGCGCGTCGGTCGTTGACGGGATTGAACGCCGACGAGTGGATCGCCTGCAAGCCCGGCAGCGAGGAGGCGATTGCCGCCGCGTTGCTAGCTGCGTTAGGCGGCGGTGGATCGACGACGCTCGCCCAAGCGGCCGAGGCGAGTGGCGTGAGCGAGGCCACCCTGCAGGGGCTGGCGACGGAACTTCGGGAGGCCAAGCCGAGCCTCGTCCTTTCTGGCGTGACGACGCCGAACGCCATGCAGGTGGCGGGCGTCGTCGCCAGCATCAATAAGGTGGCCGGCAATGTCGGTGTCACGATCAAGCCGGCGACGCCCATGCTTTCCTTCGACGGCGCCGTCGGTGCGGATACGATGGCCGCGGTCGTTGCGCGACTGAACGCCGGCGGCGTGCCGCTGATCTTCGTGCGGGGCGCCAATCCCGCGTATGACACGCCAAAGGCGTTAGGCTTCGCTGAGGCGTTCAAGAAGGCCACGTTCAAGGTGTCGTTCTCCAGCTATCCGGACGAAACGTCGGAGCTGTGCGACCTGGTCCTTCCCGATCACCACGCCCTGGAGTCCTGGGGAGATGCCGAGTCGATGCCGGGTGTGTTGGGGCTCCAGCAGCCGGTCATGGAGCCGGTCTTCTCCACACGTCCGACGGCGGACCTCCTTATCGCGGCGGCGCAGGCGAACGGCGCCGCCGGCAAGTTCACCACAAAGAATTACCGCGACTGGCTCATTGGGCGCACGCCCGGTGGCGAGAGTGCGTTTACGGCGGCACTGGCGAAAGGCATGGCGACCGGGTCGGTGGCGAGTCGTACCGCCCCGGCGGCCAAGACGACGATCGCTGCGGGTGTTCCAAAGGCGCTGGAAGGGACCGGTGAGTTCTACCTGCAAGTGTATCCGCACGCGGTGCTAGGCGCCGGGGCCGGCGCCAACAAACCGTGGTTGCAGGAACTCCCGGATCCGGTTTCGAAGATTGTCTGGCAATCGTGGGTGGACATACATCCTGCGACGGCCAAGCGTCTCGGCATTGCGGCAGGGGATCATGTGAAGGTGCAGACGGCGGCGGGGGCGATCACCGCGCCGGCGTACCTGTACCTCGGGATCCGCCCCGACACGGTCGGCGTCGCGTTAGGCCAGGGGCATACGGCCTACGGACGCTATGCGCAGCAAATCGGCGTCAATGCGTTGGACGCGTTAGGTGCGACGCTGAATAGTGCGGGCGGACTGTCCCTCACCCAGTCGAAGGCCACCCTCACTCGCACGGCGGAGAACTCCCCGCTGGTGACGACCGAGGGCTCGGCGCGACAGCATGGACGCGGCATCGCCCAGGCGGTGACGGCGGCGCAGCTGGCGGCTGGCGAATTCGGTGAGGAGGTCGAACACGCGCCTCCAGGAGATGCCAGTCACGAGTTCCTTCCCGGTTTGCGTTCGCCGGTGGCGGACGACGCGCAAGGCGAGTTGGGAGATGCAACATCCAAGGACAAGGGACTCTATGCGCCGGATCATCCCACTGGGATGGCCAAGCGGCGCTGGGCCATGACGATCGACCTGGCGCGGTGCACCGGATGCTCCGCGTGCGTCACGGCGTGTCACGCAGAGAACAACGTGCCGACCGTCGGCGCCCGATGGCAGGGTCGGTCCTTGCGGCCTTTCCACACGTCGGACGGCGCTGGTTGGGACACGCGACCTGGGGCCAACATCCTCAAGGGCCGCGAGATGAGCTGGATTCGCATCGAGCGGTATTTCGAGGGTGGCGAAGACGGGCAGAGCCCGTTCGAGACGCGCTTCGTCCCCATGATGTGTCAGCACTGTGGCAACGCGCCGTGCGAGCCAGTGTGTCCGGTGTTCGCGACGTATCACGCCCCCGACGGCCTCAACGTGCAGGTCTACAACCGGTGCGTGGGCACACGGTATTGCTCCAACGGTTGCCCATACAAGGTGCGGTACTTCAACTGGCACGGGTACGGCGAGTCGGGTCGACGGCAGTACGCGTTCCCCGATCCGTTGCATCTGCAGTTGAACCCGGACGTCACGGTGCGCGGCAAGGGGGTCATGGAAAAGTGCACCTTCTGCGTGCAACGCATCCGCGAGGCGGAGAACCTGGCCAAGCTCGAAGGACGAGAGGTTCGTGCCGACGAGTTCACGACGGCCTGCGCCGAAGCGTGCCCGTCGCGCGCCATCGTATTCGGTGACGCGGCAGATCCCGCATGGCAGGTCGCCAAGCAGGTGGGCGACCGGCGCGGCTATCATGTCTTTGCAGAGCTCAACACCTATACGGCGGTGGTCTACTTGCGAAAGGTGAATCACACCGCGGAGCAGGCCGGTCCGGCTCGCGCCGCGGAGCCCGCACCCGCTGACGCCGGAGGAAAGCGCTAATGGCTTCCGCCGCCCAGCCGGTTCGCCCGAATGTCGCGTCGGCGGCAGTGCAGCTGCCGGGTGTTCGCGACTACGATCAGGTCGATCGTGAAATCTCGGCCACCCTGCAACCCAGTAAGGGATGGTTCGCGGCGTTAGGCATCGCGATCCTGTTGTTCCTCTGGGGTGCCGGTACCTGGACATACCAGATCTACTGGGGACTCGGCAATGCCGGGTACAATCCCCCCGTCATGTGGGGGGTGTACATCATCACCTTCGTGTTCTGGGTCGGTATCGGGCACGCCGGCACACTGATTTCCGCCATCCTCTACCTGTTCCGCGCCGGATTCCGCACGACGATCTACCGATGCGCGGAGGCCATGACGGTGTTCGCCGTCATGACCGCTGGCCTCTTCCCGATCATCCACATCGGGCGGCCGTGGAAGTTTTTCTGGTTGATTCCGTATCCCAACTGGCGCCTGCTCTGGCCAAACTTCAAGAGCCCGCTGGTCTGGGACGTGTTCGCGATTTCCACGTACCTCACGATCTCCAGCACGTTCCTCTATGTCGGGTTGATCCCCGACATCGCCACGCTGCGCGACCGTTGCACCAACCCCACGCGCAAGCGGATACTGGCCGTGCTCTCGTTAGGATGGCGGAACTCCGAACCCGAGTGGCGCCACTTTGCCCGCATGTACCTGTTCCTCGCGGCGTTCAG
The DNA here is from genome assembly GCA_044224875.1 of Gemmatimonadaceae bacterium. Lineage (GTDB taxonomy): Bacteria > Gemmatimonadota > Gemmatimonadetes > Gemmatimonadales > Gemmatimonadaceae > JABAQJ01. The sequence goes on from JBGAJQ010000050.1 coordinate 5,340, forward strand.
CACGCCGCTGGTGCTGTCCGTGCACTCGGTGGTGTCCTTTGACTTTGCGATGGCGATCAACCCCGGGTGGCACACCACGATCTTCCCGCCCTACTTCGTGGCCGGCGCCATCTTCTCGGGGATTGGAATGGTGTTCACGATCATCATTCCCATCCGGAAGTTCTTCAAGCTCGAACATTATGTCACCATCAACCACCTGGACGCGGCGGCCAAACTCTGCCTGTTCACGTCGATGGTGGTGGGGTGCGCGTACCTGATCGAGTTCTGGGTCGCTTGGTACAGCGGCAACGGTTTCGAGCAGGACTACTTCATCAATCGTGTGTTCGGCCAGTGGTGGTGGGCCGCGTGGATCATGCTCACCTGCAACATGATCTTCCCACTGTCCCTATTCTCGCAAAAGCTCCGTCGCAACCCGACCTGGCTGTTCATCCTGTCGATCTTCATCAATCTCGGGATGTGGTACGAGCGGTTCGTCATCATCGTCCCCACGCTTTCGCACGAGTTTGAGCCGTGGCAGTGGAGCGGCTACCTCCCCAGCTGGGTCGATACGTCGATCCTGGTCGGGTCGTTCGGCTGGTTCTTCATGTGGTTCCTGCTGTTCATTCGTAACCTGCCGGTTGTCGCGATCGCCGAGGTCAAGGAAATCGTGCCACCGCGCTTGCGCTCGCATGCGCTCGCGGTTGGCGTCGACACCTCCGGACACCATCGGGACTACGGCGTCGAGACACCGGGGGAGTTCGACTGATGACAACCGGACTAGTGGCCGCCTTCCGAGAACTCGACGCGACGTGTGAAGCGATCGAGGAGCTCAAGGCCAAGAAGATCGAGACGTTTACGGTGTACACGCCAACGCCGCGTCACGAGATCGAACACGCCGTCTCGCCGCCGATCAGCAAGATCCGTCGCTTTACACTCATCGGCGGATTGTGCGGTGCGACGTTCGGCTACTGGGTCGCGATCTGGACCAGCGACTACTGGCCGATGGTGGTCGGCGGCAAGGCAATCGCGTCGTGGATCCCCTACACCATCATTTCGTTCGAGCTGATGGTCCTCGTTGGTGGCCTGTCCACCGTGTACGGCATGTTCATCCTGTCTCGTGTGCCCAAGATCACGCAAACGGTCGGCTTCGATCCGCGCTTCACCGGTGGTCACTATGGCATCTACGTGGAAGCGCCTCCGGATCGCCTGAAGGAAGTGGAGGCGACTCTTCGCGCCCACGGGGCAGTGGAGGTGCGCAATGAGCGCTAGTTGGCGGGCCGCGGCCCTCGGTGCGATGCTGCTCCCGCTCGGCGCGTGCGAGTGGTTCTCCGACTTCAAGCGCCAACCGGATGTCGTCACCTGGGAATCCCTGCGCAGCGACTCGTCCGTCGTGCGCGGCGCGCCGCAAGGCTCCGTTCCCACCACTGGAACCTTCAAGGCCGCATACGCCGTGTCTTACGGCCAATTGCCCGGTGTGCTCGATTCGCTGGCCGGTATCCCGAATCCGACGCCACTGAGCGAGGCGTCTCTGGCCAACGGACGCAAGTACTACCAGATCAATTGCGCGGTCTGCCACGGCGATAGCGCCGGAGGCGATGGGCTCGCCACCAAGTGGGGCATGGTGCCGATGACCCTCATGTCCGACATCATGAAGACGCAGCGCACCGACGGCTACATCTACGGCATGATCCGCAATGGCCGTGGCCTGATGCCCAGCTACAACCGCATTCCGGAAATGGATCGCTGGGATGTGGTGAACTACATCCGCGCGTTGCAGGGAAAGGCCGCGAACGTGACGTTCCAGGTCGGCCCACTTGCCCCGCCGGGCGTGACGGGCGCCATGCTGCCCGGCGCCACGCGCCTCGGCCCGTCCCGTGGACTGTCTCCGGTGCTGCCGGAGCTGTCGCCGACCGCGGCGCCGCTCAGGGTCCACGAAGAGGCGCAGTCAAAGGCTGATTCCGCGAAATCGGGAGAACCCAAGTGAGCAGTCATCACGATTCGCACGAACCGACGCGCGAAGAGCTCGTCCGACTGATTGGCGCTCCAGTCCCGGTTCGGCTGCAACAAGCCAGCCTGGCGCTCGCCGTGTTGGGCTTTGCCATCTGGATCATCGGGGTCGCCACCGGAAATGACCGGGCCTGGCAGGCCTGGCACGTCAGCTGGCTCTACTTCACGGTGGTGTCGTCGGCGGGCGTCATGTTCGCGGCGGTGCAGCGCATTACCACCGCTCGCTGGTCCCGACCGGTGATCAGGTTCATGGAAGGCTACGTGTTGTGGCTGCCGGTGGCTTTCGTCATGCTCATGATCACGGTCTTCCTGGGCAAGTCGCACATTTACCCCTGGGTCGCGAACCCACCCACCAAGCACGAGAAGGCCGTCTGGCTCGGCGTGACGTTCTGGAGTCTTCGCAGTGTCATCGTCTTTGGCCTCATCACGGCGTTGAGTCTCTGGTATGTGTACACGTCGGTTCGGATCGACGTCGCGTTACTGCCCGAATGGGGTGCCAAGTGGGCCAAGGGTTGGCGCGATCGTATGCGCGCCGGGTTTGGCGACGAGCGTCGCGAACTTCATTCCACGCATTCGTTGCAGGGAAAGCTCGCCGTTTTCCTCGCCCTGACGTTCGGCTTCGGTTGGGTTGTCATGGCTTGGGATCACTCCATGTCCATGGATCCCGAATTCCAGTCGACCATGTATGGCTGGCAATTCTTCATGGGTGGTTGGATTGTCTCCCTGATGATCTTCTCGCTGCTCGTGCGGTTGTGGCGCAATCACCTGCACGCGCACAGCATCATCACCGACAACCACCTCCACGACATCGGGAAGTTGTGCTTTGCCTTCACCGCATTCTGGGGCTACCTCACCTTCAGCCAGCTGCTCGTGATCTGGTACGGCAACATGGGTGAGGAGACCTTCTGGTTCCATAAGCGGTTGAGTGCCCCATGGACGGGAATGTCCGTGACGGTCGGCTTGCTCGTGTTCATCGCCCCGTTCTTTGGCTTGCTTGGCAAGGCGCCCAAGCTGTTCACTCCGACCATGACGTTCTTTGCGCTGTGCAGCATCATCGGCATCTGGCTGCATCGCTATCTCGAGGTGTACCCGGGCATTTATGGAAATCCTGCCTCGCTACCCTTCGGATTCTGGGAAATCGGGATCTTCCTCGGCTTCCTGGGTCTGTGGGTTTACCTCTACTTGACGTTCATGAACGCATTTCCGCGCATGCGAGTGGTGCTGATGACGTCACCCTACAAGGATGAGATGCAGGTTCCGGTGGATCCAAAGACCATGGAGCCTCTGCCAGCGCACGAGTAGCGAGACGAGACTCCGTCCCGCCTGGACGAGATCCACGGCGCGGCCGATCAGTGCCTGTCGACGTGATGGCGGGCCGCGTTAGGTCGATGTGTGGAGTCTTACTGTGCCGAGGGCCCGCGACAAGCGTCGCGGCCCTTCTTGCTGTCCATCGGTCACGCGCGTGCCGTGCGGTCTAGTGCATCGATATGATCGAGTAGCCGCGCTCCTGCGCTCGATTCACCGCCACAATTCCAGCCGGCACGAAGTGCGAATTTCCGATAGCGCTCGCCTTCAGCTCGGCGTACACGTCGTCCGCCTTAAGCCCCATTTTACCAGCGACCATGCCCGCGTATGCGTGCGTCGCCATGTCGCACACGGCGAAGTGCACACCCTTCGCGACCATTGAGTCGAGTGTCGTACCGCGGTTCGGCAGGCTCATGCCATAACTGCTCTGGTTGTAGACGTTGACCGTCGGTGGCGCATTCGTACGTGGGTCATTGAACTTGATGCGTTCAGCGAACACAGCTCCGTACTTCGCCCAAACGGAATCGCTGTAGGCAAACGGCGTCGACCAGTGCCGCAGGCAGATCACAACGGCAAGCTCGGACGCCTCCAGAGCATACGCACCCTTGTTGGCGACGAAGTAGTTGGAAGCAAACGTGATGGCTTCTCCAGCGCCGTTCGCAGTGGAGCTGTCAAAGAAATACCGATGCTTGCCGGGGATCGCTTCGAGCCAGTCATCTTGCGGGTGCCGAGCAGGCTCCCACGACGAGGCAGGGGTGCTGTGTACCGTCGGTGCGTTCGACGCACCCGAAAAGGCGGCGACTCCCGCCGCGAGTCGGCTGAAGAATGATCGCCGCGGCAGCGGCCAGATGTCGTTAGGCATTCAGGGCTCGAACGAAGGTGTCTCCAAAAGTATCGCGCAGCACCCCTCGAAGGAACGACCCACCACGGCACCCTAGAAAATGGTGTAGATGAATGGGGCCAATGCCGACCCTTGGGCGAAGACTATGAGGCCGCCCATCAGAAGCATCAGGACAATGATCGGCAGTATGATCACCTTCTTTCGGTGCCTGGCGTAGGCGACCAACTCGCCCACTAGGCCGGTTCGTGGCATGCGTCACCTCAGAATTGATGTGTCAAATCGCTTCGCCGTGCGTTGTCAGCGCGAGCCACCCAGGCCGAGTGACCATGTGGGTGCCGGACCATCGCGCGCCGACCGAACATGCGGCGCACCACTCCCACCGGTGTGATGATCCCGAAATAGAGTACGCCCATCACCAGCGGAGTCGTGACCTTAGAAAGTACGTGCGCCAATGACATCCAGCCACGCTCGACCGGCAAGAGCGCCCGTGGTACGACGGCGCCTCCGATGACCAAGGCACCCCCGAGCCCAGCGAAGACCCGCATGGTGATCGGATGTCCGCGCCACAGCGAGAACAATCCGAGCACCAGAAAGGCGGCGCCGACGGTGAATCCAAAGCGGCGTCCCTTGGACGCACTCAGTCCAGCTGAAACGTCGTCTGCCATGTCTCCGCCTCCTTCCATTCAGGTTGTTCGGTCTTGTCGAGGAGGAAGGGCCACAACACGAGGTGGTCGATGTGGGTGCGCATGAAGCAGCGATACGCGTCTTCGGGTGTGCACACGATAGGCTCTCCGCGCACGTTGAACGATGTGTTCACCAGCAACCCGCATCCGGTCTGACGTTCGAACTCGCTGATCAGGTCAAAGTAGTTTGGGCTGCGTTCCCGGTCGACGGTTTGCACGCGCGCCGAGTAGTCGATGTGCGTGACCGCGGGAATGTCCGATCGAACAACGTTCAGCTGTTCGATCCCCCACAACGTGCGCTGTTCCGCGGTCATGGGGATCTGGCGCTCGGTCTTGACGGGCGCCACCAGCAGCATGTACGGCGAATCCACGTTCAGTTCGAAGTAGTCAGAGACTCGATGTCGCAGCACACTCGGCGCAAAGGGTCGGAAACCCTCGCGAAACTTGATCTTGATGTTCATCTGGGCTTGCATCTGCGGACTTCGCGGGTCGCCCAGGATGCTCCGCGCGCCTAACGCCCGCGGACCAAATTCCATCCGTCCGTCAAACCACCCCACGACCTTCTCGCTCGCCAGCAACTCGGCCGTGGTTCGGAGCAGTTGGTCCCGATCCAGTCTGCGGTATCGGGCACCCCTCGCATCGAGGAACGTCCTAATGTCGTCTTCTGTGAAAGCGGGGCCGAGTAGCGCGCCGTGCATGCCATCGGTCCCGGACGGAGTCGCCCGTGGCTTGCCCAGGTGCCGATGCCAGGCCAACGCGGCAACGCCAAGCGCTCCGCCAGCGTCACCCGCGGCCGGTTGAATCCACAACTCGTCGAACGGACCCTCGCGGAGCAGTCGGCCGTTCGCGACGCAATTGAGGGCAACACCGCCCGCCATCACCAGCGAGCGCGCTCCCGTGTCCCTGTGCAGCTGGCGAGCCATTCGAAGGATGACATCTTCGCAGATCACCTGCACGGAACGCGCAAGGTCCATCTCCTTCTGCGTCAGACGGCTCTCTGGTTCACGCGGGGGCCCCCCGAAAAGGTCGTGAAAGGCACCATTCGTCATGCGCAGGCCACCCAGATAGTCGAAATACTTCTGGTTCAGCGTGAACGACCCGTCGTCTCTGAGGTCGACGAGCTCCTTCAGCATGAGGTCCACGTACTTGGGCGCGCCGTACGGCGCGAGCCCCATGACCTTGTATTCTCCGGAGTTGACCTTGAATCCCGTGTATGACGTGACGGCAGAGTACAGAAGCCCGAGCGAGTCCGGCCAGTGCAGCTCCTTCAGCATCTCGATATCGTTCCCACGCCCCATGCCCATCGACGCCGTTGCCCATTCCCCGACACCATCCACAGTCAGGATCGCGGCCTCCTGAAACGGGGACGGGAAGAAGGCGCTGGCCGCATGCGACTCATGATGCTCGGCGAACAGGATGTCGTACTTCCAAGCTGACGGGAGATGAACAGTTTGTCCTTGATCCAAAGCGGACCTGCCTTCAACAACTGCTGGAACCCACGAGGCGCTATGTCCAAATACGTCTCGAGGATCCGCTCGAACTTCAGCAGTGGTTTGTCGTAGAATCCGACGGCACTGACGTCCGAGATCTCAATGCCGTTATGGCGAAGGCAGAACTCGACGGCGTGACGCGGGAATCCCGCGTCCCCCTTGACCCGCGTGAAGCGTTCCTCTGACGCGGCGGCGACCACGTCGCCGTCGGCGAGCAAACACGCGGCACTGTCGTGATAGTAGGCCGAGATGCCTAGGACAAAAGTGCGCGACATTCGTATCCGCGAAGGATTGGCGCGAAAATAGCGTGCACCAACTGTGCCGTAGTTGCAAGGAAGGAAATGCCGACGAAAGCGCCGAGGCGTCCTCTTGCCGTCAGCCTCACTTATCCCAAGCTTGCCCTAGGGATGCCTGCGACTGGTACGGCCGCGGCATGGGATAGGCTCTGACGAGACAGCAATGACTGACTCCGATCCCCCAACTCGCGCTAGACCGCGCACGCTGGCGGCGCTGGCCGTTATTCTCCCCGTGGGTGCGTTTGTCATGCTGGAGGGGGCTAGCTCGCTGGCGCTCTGGGTGCGGGACGTTGTCACGTCACCACCCATACTTGCTGAAGAGACGAGCACTAGGTACGACCCGGAAATTGGATGGGTGTCGAAGCCCTCCTTCGTCGCCCCTGATATGTATGGGACCGGATTGGCACTCCATACGAACCGGCGCGGTTTCCGTGGTCAAGCAGAGACTTCGGACTCACTCCCAGCCGATACCAAACGACTGGTGTGCTCCGGCGACTCCTTCACGTTAGGCTATGGTGTCGCTGACGACGATACGTGGTGCGCGCGCCTCGCCACGCCGCGCCTGCAAACGGTCAACATGGGGCAGGGGGGATACGGGATCGATCAGGCGTACCTGTGGTACCGCCGAGATGCTCGCAATCTCGAACATAATGTTCAGGTGCTGGCCTTCATCACCGACGACTTCAAACGCATGGCCAGCGACCACTTCCTGGACTATGGCAAGCCAAAGCTCGTGATTGAGGGTGACTCGCTGGCCGTTCGTGGCGTACCCGTACCACCCAGGCCGAAGGCGTCCTGGATCTCGCGAGTTGTGCCGGCCTTGGGGAATCTGCGAACGGCCGAACTCGTGGGCACGCTAGTGCCGCGCCGTCGCGGCCAACGACCGGGGAATCCGGATAGCGGAGCGCGTAAGGGTGCCAAGGCAGCTACGCAGGTCCGGGACGTCATGTCAAAGCTGGTCGTTGCATTGGCGCAACTGAATGTCGCAAAAGGGAGTCGACTGGTCTTGGTCTACCTACCGGTCGAAACCGACTACAAGAACGACGCGTCACGCGATTGGCGGGATGATATCGCGGGGATCGCCGACTCCTCCGGGGTCCCCTTCATCGACCTCATTCCGGCCCTGCGCCAGCTCACACGCACGGAAGTGGCAGCGCTTTTCATACAGAAAACCGACGGGAAGTTCGACGCCGCCGCCGGACACTTCACGCCAGAGGGGAACGCATGGGCCGCCGACCGCCTGCGCGAACGACTGACGGCGCTCGGACTGTTGGACCCAACGAGCCCCGACTAGCCACTCAGGAAGTAACGGTTCCCGTCTCGAGTAATCGTTCGAGCGCGGGCAGTGGCATCGCCCCACTCACACGCGTCAGTTCCTCTCCGCCACGAAAGACAATCGTGGTGGGAATTCCGCGTATCTGGTATTTCTCAGATGTTGCTGGCGCGAGATCCGTGTTCAGTTTGGCGACTAGTGCGCGGCCGAGATGCCGATGCGCTAGTTCATCGACCGCCGGCGCCATCATCTTGCAGGGGCCACACCAGTCGGCGTAGAAGTCCACCAAAATCGGCAACGTGCTGTCGGATATCGTTCGAGCAAACGAATCCTCCTGCAGAGCCCACGGTCGGTCCAGCAACATTGGCCTCGCGCATTTTCCGCACTTCGGCCGATCCTCGATGCGTGATGCCTCGACTCGATTCCACGTTGCGCAGAATTGGCAGCGAAGCGTGAGGTATGGCTCCTCCACAAATACCTCCCCAATCGGATAGGCGAAATGAATGGCACGTGCAACGCGCGCGCATGTGCTGACCCGCCTGATCTGGCGTCGGGCATCCCCCAGACGACTACTAATGCGGACTACTGCACAAGCCCGAACTCTTTTAGCTTTCTGCACTTCCAACAGGGGGCGGTAGCTCAGCTGGGAGAGCACCTGGTTTGCAACCAGGGGGTCGCCGGTTCGATCCCGGTCCGCTCCATACCCCTCGTCCCGTCGATACCTTCGACGGCCCAGCGCCGCTGACGAGCCTCCGCGTTTGAACACGCGTTTCGAAAAATGCTGCCGTGAGGCCCACGTCGGTCGGTGAGCGCGATAGGCGTGCTGGCCCCGATTCTGCTACATCGTCAGTGCTGACGCTCTTGCATCCTCGGGCTTCGCTGTTGACGATACCTATGCCCCGGCCTGGATGCGAGACAGCACTGCAGGCGAGTTGTCCAAGATATTGTGGATAAATAGGTTGGTAGCGTCCACCTGAAGTCGGTTCAGGCGGAACGCCGTCCCCCGCTCAGGGGCACTCCGCACAGGATCATAGGCCACTCGATGCCTAACTTGGCGCCGTCGAATCCCACTGGCCGCGGCTCACTGCGAACGCTGCGAATCGCCGTCTTTGTCGGCTTGCTCGCGGGTGGTCTCGAGCTAGCGCTTCTCGCATTCCGAAAACTCGCGATGGGACGACCGTCGTTTGGGATGGATCAGAAACTCTCGCTGATCGCCGACTACCGAATCGTCTGGGCCGTCCCGCTGGCAGAAACGCTGACCATGCTCGTCCCGGGCATTCTCTTGGCGCTCGCAGTACGATGGCTTTCACCGCAGCGCGGCGTCTTCTGGTCGGTGGCGATCCTTGGGGCGATGGGCGTCTGGAGCGTGCTCCTGAATTTCCTGTGGCTGCACAAGATCGCGGGGCTCGCCTTGGCCGTCGGCAGCGGCGTGTTCTTCGCGCGGATCGCGGCGCCGCGCGTCGACGCGTTTGACCGCCTCGTCAGCCGCTCCCTTGTCTGCATGACCGTCACCGTTGCGGCTGCGGCTCTCTTTACGACTTGGCGCCACCAGCGCCCCGAGCGCGCCATGCTCGCGAGCGCGGCGCCGAACTCGGATGCTCCCAACGTCGTGCTCATCATTCTGGACACCGTCCGCGGCTTCAACCTGAGTGCCTACGGTTACGAGCGGGAGACGACTCCGAACATCGATCGCCTGGCCAAGAGTGGCACGCTCTTCGAACACGCGTACTCAACGGCACCTTGGACACTCCCTTCTCACGCCAGCATGTTCACGGGGAGGCTGCCACACGAACTCTCGGCGGATGTCACGGCGCCGCTCGATGACACCCACCCGACGATCGCCGAGCAAATGCGCGACCGCGGGTACCTGACGGCGGGCTTCGTGGCCAACCATTGGTATTGCCTGGCGGAATCAGGTCTCAACCGCGGTTTTGGCCACTACGCCGACTTCGCGTTCAACCGGGCCATGCTCGCCCACAACTCGGCGATCCTGCGAGTCATGGGACCGGCCAAGCTCATGGGCCTCATGGGGGCGAGTGCGCGCCTCTACGACAAGTCCGCCGATCAGGTCAATCAAGAGTTCCTAGCTTGGCTGCCGCGCACCGACGGCCGTCCATACTTCGCGTTCCTGAACTATCTGGATGCGCATCGCCCGTATTTGCCGCCAGCTCCATACGACAAGAAGTTTTCATCGAGTCGTGACACGAGGCTCCGGTACATCCGCCAGGGTGCGACGTCCAAGTTTCCGGCAGACGCTCCCAAGGTTTTCATGGACGCGTACGACGAGTCGCTCCACTATTTGGATGACCGCGTCGGCCGTCTGGTTCGTGAGTTGGCAAAGCGCGATTCGCTGCGCAATACCATTGTGATCATCACGTCCGATCACGGGGAGCAGTTTGGCGAGCGAGGTATGTACTACCACGCGAACACCCTCTACAGCCAGCTACTCCGGGTTCCCCTAATCGCGTTTGGTGGTCCCCGCATTCCCGTAGGCAAACGCGTGCCGCACCCTGTCAGCCTACAGGATCTCGCGCCGACGATCGTCGACCTCGCGGCGCCGGGAGCAGAACATCCATTTCCGGGCAAGTCACTCGCGAGGTTCTGGCGCCACGACTCGCTCGCGACTCCTGCACCGACGCTCGCCGCAGAGTTGAGCCAAGCAACGCAGTTGATTCAGGAGTTTGCGCCCAAGCAGCGAGGGATCTGGTCCGTGTTCGTGGACGGCAAGCATTTCATCAAGAACGGAAAGCAGGGGAAAGAAGGGCTGCTGGTCGAGGAGCTGTACGACGTCCTTGCCGACCCGCGAGAGGAACGAAACCTCATCGCCGATGGTGCGATGCAGCCGCTGCTGCCACGCATGCGCGCCACCCTTGATTCCGCGTTTGTGGTGGACACAGGCAAGGCGCCCCGCGGGGGAAAGGACTCCAACTAGCAGCGCGGCTCATCTCGCCACGCCTCAAACCTCGGTGAATGCCGGCGGAGATCGGTTGCCGTGAGTCGCGGGCGTCGGGTACCTTCCGGCCCGACCACTCACCGCGTCAGGACTCATGTTCGATCGTGCGCTCGAAGCCAGGAGGCCGTCCAGTTGACGGCGACTGAAACCACGCCACTGGACCCGGTGGATCTTCTCGCGCGAGCCGACAAGTGGTTCCTCGGATGCGGCGACGGGATCATCTTCGCGCCGCCATTCCCCGTGTGGCTGGACGCACCGGGTTTCTGGGATGAAGGCACCATCTACCAGTACTCGTTCGCGCCGCTCTATACGGTCACGCTCCTGGCGGAGGATGGGCGTGAGGTGCCGCTGCGGGCGGTCCGTCGGCGGTGGACACCGTCGGAGCTGACGGTGGAGTTTGCCGGCCCCGATGGGATTGAGGCGCTGGAGACGCGGTCGGTGCATATCGGCGGCGTCTTCGTGTCGGAGTGGAAGATTTCGAGCCCACACCCACGGCCATTGCACCTGGTGGCGTGGACCGCACAGGACGCGGCGACGGTGGAATCCGGATCGCTCGCATTCGAACGCACGTTGATGTTCAACCGCACATTGCGCGATCGCCGGGAGGTCCCTTTTCGCGTGCACGCGGAACTGGCGTGCGCCAGTGGTGCCGCAACCACCTGGGCGGCATCGGTGAGCGAGCGAAGCGCCTCGCAGCCGCATTGGCGCTTCACACCGTTCGTGGAGCAGTGGCGCGGTGACGGCCTTCCATGCCGCGTTCGACAAGAGGGGATCTCGCCGGAGGGGTTGCTCTACGCGGCGATTCATCATGCATTGCCAGCGAACGTTCGCGAGTCCTCTGCCGGCTTTGCCATGCGCCTGACCCCTGCGGACGCGGACTTGCGACACGGGCGAGGTCGGCACGCGGGGCCACGGCGACCGCCAGGAACACCACGCGACGCCGCCGTCGTCGGGGCCGCGCCGACCCCTGGTTCGTTAGGCGCTGCCAGTCGCCGGCGCTGGACGGAGCTCTTCGCCATGGCTCCGCACTTCCGCTGCTCCGATCCGTACTTCGAGCGCTACTACTGGTATCGATGGTATGGACTCTGGCTGAATGCGGTGGATGGCGGCGTCGGAAATTTCGAAGGGCCCAGCATGTGTGAAGGCATCGGGTTCTTTCACCAACCCATCACGTACTCTGGCCAGTGCCATGTCCGGGAGCTGCGGTGGCTGTCGGATCCCGCATGGGCGCAGGGGGTGTTGCGGTCGTTCTTCCGACTGCAGAAACCGGACGGGAGCCTGCACGGCCGAATCTACGTGAACCACCTGTCGGGGACCGACTTCTATCACGCGAACTGGGGTGACGCCTTGCTCGCCCTGGATGCCGTGTGGCCTAACGACGAGTTTCTCCGCGAGATGTACCCGGCGCTGGCGCGGCACTCGGACTGGTTGGCTGAGTCCAGAGATGCTGAAGGATCGGGCATGATCGACGTCGTGGATCAGTACGAGACGGGACAGGAGTACATGTCCCGTTACCAGGCGGTAGATCCACGGGCCGACGCCTACGGATGGGAAAATCGCATTCGCCTCAAGGGGATTGATGTCACCGTGTACGCCTACGCACTGGCGCGCGCGCTCGAGTCATTGGCCCAGCGCGTGGGGCAGGTCGATCTGGTGCCTAAGTGGCGCTCGCGCGCAGAGCAGATCGCCGACGCCGTTCGCCAGCGCATGTGGGACCCGTCCCAATCGATGTTCACCGACGTGAATCCGGCCACGGGCGAACGAACGGGGGTGGCTGCGGCCGTGTGCTTCTATCCGTACTTCACCGACATCGCGGACTCTTCGCACCTGGACGGGATGGTCGGCAACCTGCTCAACCCGAATCGCTTCTGGACCCAATATCCCGTCCCGTCGTCCGCGCTCGACGATCCGCTCTTCAACGCCGAAGCCGAATGGAAGGGCAGGCGGCACGTGTGTCCGTGGAATGGGCGCGTCTGGCCCATGACCAATAGCCACATCGCCGAGGCTCTCGGTCGATGGGCAACGCCGGACCAACCGCAGATCCGACAAGGCGTGGTACGACTCATCCACCAGTTCGTGCGCATGATGTTCCATGATGGGGACCTGGAGCGGCCGAACTGCTTTGAGCACTACAATCCGCACACTGGGCAGGCATCCGTCTACCGTGGGGTGGACGACTATCAGCATTCGTGGGTAGTGGATCTGTTGATCCAGTACGTCGCCGGGCTTCGTCCCACGGGCACGGGGCTGGTTGTAGATCCGCTTCCCTTTGACGTCGACATGGTGGAGCTGACGGGCGTACGCGTGCGTGGGCGTACCGTGAGTCTCCGACGGAACGGATCGCACTACGTCGTGGAGATCGATGGCGAGCGCTTTGAGCGCTCTCTCGGTGACGTGTTCTTGCTCGAGTGGTGATGCGCGTCCTGCTGGTAGGGACGCCAGCGGATGACGAGTCTGCGGCTGCCGCCGCTTGGCTCGATACGCACGGATTCGTCTGGCGTCAGCAGGAAGGGGCCGCGGCTTCAGCGCAGGACATGGAATGGGCAGACGCCGTCTGGTGTCACTCGCGGACGATCTGGCAGCCCGACGACCTTTCCGCTGCACTCCTGACGAGGCTGACCACGACCGGAGGAGTACTGCTTACGCAGCTGGCGTGCACGCTGCCGGCCGCCTGCGGACTGGAACCCACAGCGCCGGAGTTGCAGCTCGGGTGCTTCATCGAGGCAGACGACCCGCTCCAGGATCTCGCGTTCAGGGATTGGCCCGACTTCCCGCATATTCGCGGCATGCAGGGGTGGAGCGGCGGCCGCCATCCCTTGTTCGAGGGATTTGTCAACGGAACATACTGCCGTCAGCTTCACGATCAGGACGACTTGTACGACGCCGGGTATCTCTGGCCCAATTGGCCCACGGCAGGCCGAGTGATCGCGGTCGAACGAGCCTACGTGCGGCTGAATAGCCGACGCGCGGTTGCATGGGAGTACTCGGTGGGAGCGCGGCGAGTGCTCTGCCTTGGCGCGCACGTGCAGCTGACGGGGCGGGCGCACGCGCTGCGGGCCCAACGTGATCGACTGCTCGGCAACGCGTTGTCGCTGGCGGCCCGTGCGCAGCCCATCGGGGTGGCGGACACCGCTTGGCCCGTGCCCCACGCATCCGTCACAGGTGGCCCGCGGGAGCGCCGCGAGCCGGGGGAGCGAGCACACCGCTTGCAAAGGGAGGCTGGTCCGATCGACGCGGCGCGTCCTTCCTCCGTCGCGCAGGTCAGAACCGCGGACGATGGGCCCAGAATCCGCTCCACCGGGGACGCCGACGCGCCATACACCTTAGCCGGCCGACGCGCGTTCGCCGTCGGCACCGAACGATCAGGCGTCGATGACCTGTGGATTCATCCGCTGGCCGTGGTAACCGGTGGCATTGCCCTGACGATCAACGGGAACGCGCCGATTCCGGTGGCCTTTCAAGTCACACCGGTAAGCACGACGCGTACGTTGCAGCTGGCGAATGCGACATGGCATGAGCGAGTGACCCCGAGTCACGATCAAGGCCACGTGCTCGTGGAGTACTTCGGCGACATACCCGACGGCACAGAGGTCACCTTCCAGATGCCCGTGCGGCTCGAGTGGCCGTACGAGGCCGATCTCCTGGCCCCCCTCGAGGCGGTTCTGACTCCGTGCGGCCACGGAGACCACCTGATCACCGTGACCGGGGCAGATGGCTGCCATGGTGCGTCCGTGCAGATCACCGGCGCAAGCCACGTCGTCCTGACCCTCGATCCCTGTCGCCGCGCATCGTTGTCCACGCCACAGCTGCAACACCGCTGCAGTTGATGTTCATGGCGCGTCCGGAAGGTGGGGCACCCACTACCATAATCTACGCTCCCCCAGGACCTCCTGGAGCGTCGTGAAGCGCACGTTCGGTCGCTTCGCCAGCGAACGGCGTGCTTTGCGTCGCCTGACGAGTCCCTGAATAGCGCCGTGGCGTGGGCCGCACATCGGTTGGACATGTTCCTCGCTGTGCCGCCAACCGGCGGACTCTCGCTCATGGCCGGCTACGCACGGTCGCGAACAGGGTGGAGCGAGTCGCGCCCCGGGTATGCGTGGTTCTTTGGACGTGACGCGTGCTGGTCAGCCGACGCCATGCTCGCGGTGGGCATGTTCGAGGAGGTCCGCGAGATCGTTCGCCACCTTGCCGCGACGCGCGATGTGACCGGGAAGATCTATCACGAGCTGACGACGAGCGAGGTGTGCCACTACGATGCCGCCGATGCGACCCCGCTTTTCCTCCGATTGGTCGCTCGCTACTACCAGACCACCGGAGATCGGGACACGATACACGAGGTCTGGGATGCGGTGCGGCACGGCGTCGCGTTTGTCGCCTCGACGGATCGCGATGGCGACGGACTCCCCGAGAACACAGACATCGGGCACGGGTGGATCGAGTCCGGGCCACTCGGTGGTGGGCGCTTGACGTCGTACATGGCCGCGCTGTGGATCGACGCGCTCGATCAGTTGTTGATCCTGGCGGAGGTGATGGAGGACGCGGCCATGGGTGCGTGGCTTTCCCGTGCGCGCGTGCACGCGATCGACGGCATGGAGCGCAGTTTGCGTGACCCTCGGACTGGTAGGCTCGGACTGCAGCGCAACGCCGACGGCTCGCTGGTGACCGACCTGACGGCACTGAGTGCCGTACCTATTGCGCTGGGTGTCGACAACGCCGCCGCTAGTGTTGATGTCTTGCAGTCCCTCACGAGCCCCGCTTTCGCGACCCCGTGGGGAATACGCATGTTGCCGAACACGCACGAGCGGTATGCTCCGACCGGATATCACAATGGCGCCGTGTGGCCACTCTTCACTGGGTGGACGGCTCTCGCTTGCTTTGCGCGCGGCCGGTCGAGGGCGGGTTGGGAGCTGCTGCGAGCGAACGCGTCGCTGGCCGCCGTCCGGGCCAAGGGGGCGTTTGATGAGGTCCTGAACGGCGACACCGGCCAAGCCGCCGGGGTGTGTCCCGATCAGGCGTGGTCCGCGGCAATGGTGATCGCGCCCGCCCTGCACGGCCTGTGGGGTGTGCGACCGAGTCGCGGGGGCCGAGCGCTGACACTGCGATTGCAGCTCCCGCGAGAATGGAATAGCGCCTTCCTCGACGGATTGCGCGTTGGCGGTGCAACACTGGACATTCGGGTTAACCAACAGTCCACCGAAGGCGAGTGCCACCTCCACTGCACCATCGACAGGCGCGACGGAGCCATGGAGTCGGTTGCGGTCGAAGTGCTGGTCGGCCCTGGCGAGGAGGCGCGGGCGCACGGCGTCGATTGCCCCCAGCTGGTACAGGGTCCGCCGGGGACCGAGGGCACTTGGTACCGATGGGAGATTGCCGCGCCGCGCGCACGAGAGGTGTTTACCATAAGGGTTGGCGTGCCGTCGTGACTTCCCTGGTCACAAACGCTAAGATGCCGCGCCAACCTGGCGATGAATCGAGGAGTATCTAGCGACAGATGGCTGCGATCACGTTCGAGAAAGTCTCCAAGGTGTTTGACAACGGCGCCAAGGCGGTGGACGCGCTGACCTTGGAGGTACCCGACGGTCAATTCAGCGTGTTGGTCGGCCCCTCGGGCTGCGGAAAGACGACGGCGCTGCGCATGATCGCCGGGCTCGAGACGCCCAGTGCGGGACGGATATTCCTTGGGGAACGGGACATCACTGACTTGCCACCCCGCGATCGCGATGTGGCCATGGTGTTCCAGAACTACGCGTTGTACCCACACCTCACGGTGCTCGAGAACATCACGTTCGGGCTCCGCATGCGTGGGATGGCCGAGTCGGATGCCAATCGGCGCGCACGCGAGGCCGCTACATCGTTAGGCATCCAGGACTTCTTCGACCGGCGCCCGGCGCAGCTGTCCGGTGGTCAGCGCCAACGAGTCGCGCTCGCTCGCGCGATCGTGCGCGAACCCGCCGTCTTCCTCTTTGACGAGCCCCTGTCCAACTTGGATGCACAAGTACGCGCACAAACTCGCGCCGAACTGGTGCGGCTGCAGCGGCGGCTCGGCGCCACCGTCCTGTATGTCACGCACGACCAGGTGGAGGCCATGACCATGGCCTCGCGTGTGGCCGTGATGAACGGTGGCCGGCTGGAACAGGTGGCCGCACCTCTGGACATCTACCAGCGTCCTTCGTCGCTCTTCGTGGCGTCTTTCGTAGGGTCACCGTCCATCAATCGATTCCGTGGCCGCGTGGAGCGCTCCACCCAGGGGGCTCACTTCGTGGGTGCGCTCACGGTGCCCGTTGGAGCAGGCGACATGCCATCCGCGACGTTGGCCGTGCGCCCCGAACACTTGAAGATCGGACCCGCAGAGGGTGCCGTGAAAGCGTCGGTCACATTGGTGGAGGCGCTCGGCCCCGAGACACTGGTGCATCTCCAACTCGACACCAGTGAGACCGCCGTGGTTCGAGCTGCCGGCGCACACACCTTGCCGATTGGCGCGGTCGTGCCGGTTACCGTGAATGCGGCCAATGCACTGCTGTACCACGATTCCGGGGCGCTGGCGTGGGCCGGTTCCTGACGACGGCAACGGCCGCGTTGGCGATGGCCACGCTCGCCTGCGGACAGGGAAGGGAGGTCGTCGTGTTGCGCATGACCTCCTGGCAGTCACCCGAAGAGAATGCCCTCGACCGCTCGGCTATTGAGGCGTTCGAGAAGGCGCACCCCGGAGTCCGCGTGGTAAATGAGCCGGTCTCCAATCAGGCGGAGTACCGGGAAAAGGTCATCACCAACATTGCATCGGGCGCCCCACCCGACGTGTTGCTGCTGGATGGGATCGACTTCCCGGCCTTTGTCGACAGTGACGTCCTGTTGGACCTGACGGCCTTCGCACCGCGGGTCGGAATCGATCTGGCCTGGTACTATCCCAACGTTCTCGACATGTTTGCGCGCGGCGGGCACGTGTACGCGCTGCCCAAGGGCTTTTCGCCCATGGTGATCTATTACAACCGCGCCATGTTTGACCGGGCCGGCGTCCCCTATCCGCGGGACAGCTGGACCTTTGACGACTATGTGCAAACCGCGCGCGCCCTCACCCGAGACACTAACGGTGACGGCACGCCTGACGAGTGGGGGGCGGTGCTGCTGCGCCCGTTTTACACGTGGCAGGCGTTCGTCTGGAGCGGTGGCGGAGACATCCTCACACCCGACGGGTTGCGGGCCACTGGAGCGCTGGATAGCCCGGCCACGGATTCGGCGCTTGCGTTCCTGACAGGACTCGTCGTCCGACACCATGTCGCCCCAAAACCGAACGCATTTCGCGCGGTCACCGGCAATGAGACGCGACTGTTCTATAGCGGCAAGCTCGCCATGTTGCCCAGCGGGCACTGGCTCATCCCGAACATCAAGCGCGAGCTGGCACTGGGTCACTTGCGGTTGGGGGTGACGTCCACGCCCCGCGCGCCAGCGGCCTTCCCGTCCACGCCGCTCTTTGCCTCGGGCTGGGCCGTGCCTCGGAATACGGCACACCGCAAGTTAGCGGTTGAGCTGGCGGCTGCCCTCGCCGGGCCAGCAGCGCAGAAGTCCCGCCTCGAAGCTGGGTTGGAGCTGTCGACGATTCCTTCGGTGCAAGAGGCGTTTGCCAGTCGAGACACCCTTGGACTCGAGTCCGCGTTCCTGCGCCAGGTTCCGTTCGGTCGCCCCCCTTGGGGTGCTCGTATCGCTCGATATCGTGAGGTGGAGGCATTGCTCCCCGACATCATCGACCGCGTCGTCATTCGTGGCGAGAGCGTTCACGCCGTCACCTCGGATGTCGCGCGCAAGGTGGACGCCGTGTTGGCCCGATGAACCCGGTACGGCTGATCTCCAACGTCGGACTGGCCGGCGTTTGCGCGATGTACGCGGTACTCACCGTGGCCATCGGCCAACGTACGAGCGCCACCGTGGCCTATGCGCGGGTGGCGCAGGAGGCACGCAGCGTCGGGCGCATGCTACGCGAAGGGGCTCGGCGTACACCCATTACCGTCGCACCACTGCTTTCATCCGGAACCGTCACCCGCGTACGCGCGGAACTCCAACCTCGCTTTGGGCGCGAGGTCGAGCGAATCGGCGCCGAGGACCGCACGCTGGTCCTTGGTACGTGGGGGACCCAGGCGGTCGTCATACCGGTGAAGGATGCGGACGATTGGGAGATCGTTGGCGCTGTCGCGTTAGGTGCCGACGCCCTGCGTGGCTTGCCACTGCTGCTCACAATCGCCGTCATGGCCGCGCTGTTGGCGTTTTCACAAGGCACGCTCGCCATCAAACGTCTGGCCGAGGGGGACTCGGCGGGTGGGCATCTTGGCGTCATTGGCGCGTTGGTGGCCCTTCTGCTGGGTAGTGCCATCGTCATCGTGCGGGCACGCCTGGAAATACTCACGGGGGCGAGCGCAATTGGCTCGACGGCCCTCGCCGCGTTGCGGTTCGACCCGTCCGCGTTAAACCTGCCCAATCAGCCCATGACCGCGATTGGCCTGGCCCTCGTTGGACTGGCGGCGTCCGGGTTGGTGCTGGCGGCAGCGTGGATGAACTCCGCTCGGCGGCCTTGGGCGGTACGACTCGAAACGTGGACGGCGTGGAGCTTTCTCGCACCGAGTGCGCTGCACTTGCTGGTGCTGACTGCCGGCCCCCTGCTGTTCACCCTCTGGGTCTCGCTCCACGACTGGGATTTGCTGCGCCCCAGCTCCCCCTTTGTCGGTCTCGCCAACTATAGGGAGATGGTACGCGATCCGCTCTTCTGGAACGCGCTGAAGAACACGGCGGTCTACGCGTTGTACGTCCCGGTCACCATGGTGTTGGCGTTAGGCGCAGCGATCCTGCTGAACCGGCCCATGCGTGGGGTGAAGGTCCTGCGTGCCATGGTGTTTCTGCCGACCGTCGTGTCCTTTGCCGCCATCGCAATTGTCTGGCAGTGGATGTTCAACGCCGACTATGGGGTGCTGAACTACCTGTTGAAGCTCATCGGCATTCCCGTCGTCGACTGGCTCGGCAATCCAACCACGGCGCTGATCGCGGTGATGATTGTCTCGGCGTGGATTCAGCTGGGGTACCAGATGGTGATCTACCTGGCGGGGCTGCAGGGCATTCCTGCCACGCTGTACGAAGCCGCCATACTGGACGGAGCAAGTGCGTGGGGCCGCTTTCGCCGCATCACGGTGCCACTACTGCGTCCCACCAGCACGTACCTGTTTGTGACCGGCGTGATCTGGTCGTTCCAGGTTTTCACGTTGGTCTATGTGATGACGGAAGGTGGTCCCGTGCACGCCACGGACGTCCTCGTCTATCGCATCTACCAGAATGCGTGGGAATTTCGCCGCATGGGTTTTGCAAGTGCCATGAGCTGGTTCCTCTTTGCGCTGTTGCTGGTCCTCACGGTGGCGCAGTGGAAGGTGCTGAATCGACGGGTGGACCATGCCACGTAAGTCCGCTCGAACAGAGGCGTCGCCCAAGCAGGGGATCGCCATGGCGGCCGCCGTGCTCCTCGCCGTCGTCATGTTGTCGCCATTCCTCTGGATGCTCGGCACGTCGTTGATGGGCGAGTTCGAGGTGTTTCAATATCCTCCGGCCTTGTGGCCATCTGCTCCGCGCTGGCAGAACTACCCGGAGGCGCTGACGGCGCTCCCGTTCGGGCGGTTCTTCCTCAATTCCGCGACGTTGGCGCTCTTCACCGTCGTCGGTCAGGTATCCACTGGTGCGGCCGCTGGGTACGCGTTCGCGCGCTTCCGGTTCGCCGGGCAATCGGCCTTGTTCGCCGGCTACCTCGCCGCCCTGATGGTTCCGGCCATCGTGTTGCTCATACCCCGGTTCCTTATCATAGATGCGTTAGGCGGTGTGGATACGGTTGCCGGCTTGGTGTCAACGGAACTGGTCAGCGCGTGGAGCGTGTTCATGATGCGGCAGTTCTTTCTGTCTCTCCCGCGGGAGATGGAGGACGCCGCCCGTATCGATGGGGCGGGGGAGTGGGCCGTCTTCTGGCACATCGCCCTTCCACTGGCCCGGCCTGCACTCGCGACCCTGGCGCTTTTCAGTTTCATCGACGCCTGGAAGAACTTCTTGTGGCCCCTCGTGGTCACCCGGTCCATGGATCAGCGCGTCGTGGAGGTCGGCATCGCCTCCTTCCACGGGCTGTACTACGCCAATTGGCCCTACCAGATGGCTGCCGCCGTTGTGGCGCTCATCCCGATCATCATCGTCTTCGGGTTCACCCAGCGATACTTCACGCGCGGTATCCAGTTGACGGGGTTTCGGTAACCCTGTCCGAGCCGCGAAGCGGCCACGTCGTTACCTCGGGGCACCTTAGTCGGTCATAATGTCCGAGGGGAGGAATCCCCGACTGACCGCTTCTCACTCCGAGTTCGACATGAACGCCGAACAAGTTGCTCCGCCGCCAGCTACACCACTGGCGGTGATTGCCGACGTTGCGACCCGACTTGCGAACAGCGAGCACCTCGTGGCGAAGGTACAGGACGTACTCGCGATGCTTCGCGCCGCAACGGGCGTGGACGAGTGTGCACTCTGGCTCCATGGCCCCGACGGGCTGTTTTGTGCCGCGCGCGCCGGTGCCACGCTCGTACCCGTAGGAGTGGTCAGCGCAGCGCTCGAGCGGAATGCGACGCCTACGCCGGGGTTCATCGTCCGTCGTGTCGTCGTCGGGACTCGCCAATTGGGCGCCATCACTGCTGCCACGGGGCAAGCAGGGGCTGAACTGGAGCAGGTGCTGGAGACGGTCGCGCGAATGGTCGCGTCCTCATTGTCCCACGCCGAGCACATCGGGCAGCTGCAGGGCGAGCTGGACGCCCGCACCCGTCAGATCGACGACCAGCGGAAGTTCACGGAGAAGGTCATCGACTCGCTGCCTGTTGGCCTGTACGTCGTCGACCGCGAGTATCGCGTACAGGTGTGGAACAGAAATCGTGAGACCGGGCTCCAGGGCATTTCACGGGAGAAGGCCCTTGGCCGGACGATCTTCGAGATCCTCCACCGACAACCGGCTGAGGCACTGCGAAGGGAAATCGACGAGGTGTTTCGATCCGGTCGCATCCAGCAGTTCAACATCGAGTCGCGCGGCAGCGGTGAACCGCGCACGTACCGCATCACCAAGATCCCGATGCGATTGACGGACGGGCAAATCACCCACGTCATCAACATCGGCGAAGACGTCACCGATTGGACGACTGCGCAAAACCGCTTCGCGCAATCCGAGAAGCTGTCGGCCATCGGGCAACTCGCCGCCGGCGTCATGCACGAGGTCAACAATCCGCTGGCCACCATCGCGGCCTGCGCAGAGAGCCTGGGTCTTCGCCTCGACGACCTGCGCGATGGCGGAGTGGAAATTCCGGCGCAGGCCGGGGAGTTCATCCGCATCATCGACGACGAGGTCCATCGCTGCAAGGGCATCGTCGAGCGATTGCTCGACTTCTCACGTCCGCCAGCCGCAAAGAGGGAGCCCGTCAGCATCAACGCGGTCGTCGATCAGACGCTCTTCCTGCTCAAGCATCACGGACGCTTCAAGAAGTTCAAGGTACAAACCCTGTACGACACGTCGCTCGGCCCTGTGCTGGCGAACGCCGACCAGCTGGTCCAGGTGTTCATGGCCCTGCTCATCAATGCCGCCGACGCCATGAGCGACACCGGCAGCATCACCATTCGCACCCGGCGCGGCGCCTCGCCAAGCGAAGCCGTCGTCGCGGAAGTGATTGACGAAGGGCCCGGAATTCCCCGCACGGAGCTTCCGAAAATCTTCGAGCCCTTCTACACAACGAAGCCGCCTGGCCGCGGCACGGGACTCGGGCTGTCGATTTGCTACGGCATCGTCAGCGAACATGGCGGACGGATCGAGGTGGATAGCGCGGTCGGTGCTGGTAGCACCTTCCGCATCCTCCTGCCGGCGTCAGCGGACAAGCCCGCATGAGTAGTGCACCGCGCATTAAGGTGTTGTTGGCGGAAGACGAACAGCACCTGAGCGCCGTCCTTCGCGACTTTTTGGAGTCGCGTGGCTTTTCCGTGACCGTCACTCACGACGGTGCCGCGGCCCTGCACGCCATGCGCCTCGAATCGTTTGATGTGGCGCTCGTCGACATCGTGATGCCGGAACTGGACGGGCTGGAGGTGTTGCGCGCACTGCGCGACGAACCATCGCCGCCCGAGGTCATCATCATCACTGGCAACGGCACCATCGAGACGGCCATCACGGCGATGAAACTCGGTGCCTTCGATTACCTCTCCAAGCCATATCGCATGGCCGAGATCGAAGTGCTCGTGCGCCGCGCTTACGAGCGACGCTCGCTCACCCGAGAGAATGCATTGCTGCACACGCGGCTGGCACGCGTTGACCCACTGCCGGACATCGTGACGAAGCATGAGTCCATGCGTGCCGTGCTCGATCTCGTCACTCGTGTCGCGAAGAGCGATTCCCCGGTGCTCATCACCGGGGAGTCCGGCACCGGAAAGGAGCTGATCGCGCGCGCCCTCCACTATGGTTCCGAACGCGGGGCTGGTCCCCTAGTCGACATCAACTGCGCGGCCATCGGCGGCGCGAGCGTCGAGTACGAACTGTTCGGCCATGAGGTTGGCGCATTTCCAGGCGCGTCTACGGCGCGCACCGGTCTGCTGGAGTTGGCCGCGGGTGGCACGCTCTTCATGGACGAGATCTGCGGGTTGGAAGAGCGCCTGCAAGGCGTACTGCTGCGCGCCCTCGAACAGCGGACCTTCATGCGCGTCGGGGGACGACAAAAGGTCGAGCTGAACGCCCGCATTGTCGCAGCCACCAATCGCGACATCTCACGTCTCGCCAGTGAAGGCGTCTTCCGCGCCGATCTCTTCTACCGAATCAACACCATCAGCATCGCGCTGCCGCCCCTTCGTGAGCGCACGGCCGACATCCCGCTTCTCGCCGACTACTTCCTGAAGCGCCTCGGCGGCCCCAATCCACCTCAGCTCAGCGACGATGCGATTCGCGTTATGCAGCGCTACCGCTGGCCGGGTAACGTTCGCGAACTGCGTAACGTGATTGAACGAGCGGTGCTGCTGGCGCACGACGGGGTGATCGAACCGCGCGACTTGCCGCTGCAGGACGCCGGGCATGGAGTGGCGCCCGTCAACGGCGCGAACGGACACAAAGCGTTACTGGACGTGGAGCGCGCGCACATCCTCGGCGTGCTGCAGCAGGTCAGCTGGCATCAGGGTCGCGCGGCGTCGATCCTTGGGATATCCTCCAAGACCTTGTATCGCAAGATTCGCGAATACGGATTCCAGCGTCCCGCTACCTAGTTCTGCATGAAGGTTCTGGTCATTGAGGATGACCCGACGGTCGGCAATTTCGTGAAGCGCGGCCTCGAGGAGCAGCGTTGGCGCGTGCAACTCACCGCCGACGGTGAGGAAGGCGAGCGTCTCGCCGGATCGGAGACTTACGACGTAGTCATTCTCGACATGCGTCTACCGGGTAAGTCCGGTCTGGAGGTCCTCGAGTCGCTCCGCGCAAAGGGATTCGAGAAGCCGGTGTTGGTGCTGACGGCACAGGACGCGGTCGACGCCAAAGTGAAGACGCTGCGCGCCGGCGCCGACGACTATGTCACCAAGCCGTTCGCGTTCGAGGAATTGCTCGCTCGCGTGGAGGCATTGGCCCGCCGGCCACGCGCCATGGCTTCGCCGGTCGTGCGTGTCGCCGACCTCGAACTCAATCGCGATACTCGAGAAGTCACGCGCACGGGAGAGGTGATCGACCTCACGCCCAAGGAGTATGCCGTCCTCGAGTACCTCATGCGACATGTCGGCCGCGTCATGAGCCGGACCCTGATCACCGAGTACGCGTGGGGATACCACTTCGATCCCGGCACCAACATCGTGGATGTCGTGATCAACCACCTGCGCAAGAAGATCGACGCTAAGCACGACAGAAAGTTGATCACCACGGTCAGAGGCGTCGGCTACGTCGTGAAAGGGTAGTGCCCGGGCGCCCCGCCTGTGGCGCGCACGGAATCTCCGGGGCATCATTCGGGTGGCGACGTGGGCTGCAGGCACGCGCTGACCCCTCATGGCCTCGATCCGCTCTCGACTCACCTGGTCTTACACGCTGGCGCTCATGGCCACGGTGCTGCTCTTTTCCGCGGCGATCCTGGTCGTGCAACGAGCGTCCGTGATGCGCGAGCTCACGATGAGCGCGGAGACGTTCGCAAACCTCGGCGTGCAGATCCTGCGTGAGGCCAGTACCGCCGGCGAGAACGTCGTAGTGACTTCCGACTCGCTGGTTGGCCCGGTGCTCAATCCGCGCTGGCGCGGCCGGCTGGACGTGCTCCCCGCCTACGTGATCGTGCTGGACCGCAATGGTCGGCGCGTATATCAGTCGCAGCTGGTTCGGCAGCTCCCAGTGGGCGAATTGGCGCTCTTGGACGACGCGTTGGCTAGCCTCGAGCGCTCATCCTCGACCGTTCTCAACACCAGCAGCGACGAAATCGTGTTTGTGCGGCGCGCGGACCCAGACCCACGCTACTCGGCCTTTCGGGTGGTAGTCGGACTCGGGCGCTCCGAGAGCGACACGGCCACTTGGGAGTTGATCGGCACCGTGGCCTTGATGCTTCCATTGCTGATCGCGTTCTCTGTCATCGCCGCATACGTGATCGCCGGAGGGGCCGTGCGCCCGATCGACAAGATCCGGTCGGAGGTTGAGGCGATCACGGACGGACGCAGTTTGCACCGTCGGTTGGCCATTGAGCCTGGCGGCGACGAGCTGGCGCGCCTCACGCATACGCTCAACGACATGATCGGACGCCTCGAGACGTCATTCGGGGCCCTCCGTCGCTTTACCGCCGATGCGTCGCACGAATTGAAAACCCCATTGACGGTGCTCCGCGCCGACGTGGAACGGGCGATGCACGCACCCAGCCACAGCAACGAACAGTTGGTGGCGCTCGAGGAAGCGCTGCAAGAGACCACCCGCATGGCGGACCTGGTTGAGAGCCTCCTCACGCTCGCACGCGCGGACGAGGGACGCTTCGACCTTCACCGCGAGGTCGTGGCCCTTGAGCCGCTGGCTCGTGAGGTCATGGAGACGGCGGTTATCCTTGGCGAGGACGCCGGCCTGGACGTGTCGATGCCCGTCGTTCAGGACGTTGTCGTCCTAGGGGATCGTACGCGACTGCGCCAGCTGTTCCTGAACCTCATCACCAACGCGATCAAGTACACGCCCAAAGGCGGGGAAGTGGAGCTTTCTCTCTCTCGCGATGGCGATCAGGCGGTGTTCAGCGTGCGCGACACGGGGATCGGAATCGCGGCGGCGGACCTTCCGTTCATCTTCGAGCGCTTTTGGCGTGCCGACCGTGTCCGATCACGGGCGGCGGAGCGGGGCGGGTTTGGGTTGGGCTTGGCGATCTCGCAGTGGATTGCGCAGGCTCATGGCGGAACGCTCACGCTCCAGTCACGACTCAACCGCGGATCCACGTTCACAGTGACGTTGCCGTGCGCGTCGGATGACGCAACGTCGGAGAGTGTTGAGGCTGAAGCGTTATCGCGCGTTGCTGAGTAAGGCGCGATGCGAGAATTCATGCAGTTCCGCGGCTATTCCATGCAAATTCACGCCGAGAACAGCGACTTTCCGTGTGCCAAGAATGGGCTTCGCTTTGTCAGCTATAATCTAATGGGGCAATAGTTTAAATGGTCGCATATCACGTGAGATGTAAGGTATAAACGGTTGGCGCGATGACTGCGACTCAAGGAAACCGTAACAAGTTCTTCATTGATTCTTAATGTTACCTCCATTCCGGCTTAAGCCAGGAGCTGTAGTATCGTCGCAGGTTCGCTAGGGAAGCTGAGTCTCAACCACGCGGTCGAGGGTCATGTTTAACAACCTGCTCGAATCAAAGAAGAAGAAGCAGAAGACGTTAGGCGGTACACTCTTCAGCTTCGTTGCGCACGGTACGCTCATTCCGCTGGCCGTGATCGCAACCGCTACAGGCTGCCGCAGAGTCGCGCAAGCCAAAGGAAAGAAAAGTTGACTTCGTCGAAGTCAAGAAAGAGGAAGTGAAGCCGAAGGAGCCGGAACCACCACCGGTTCAACAAGCGCAGCGCCGCCGCCGCCAAAAAGGCTTCCAAACGCTTACCGCACCGATCGAGATTCCCGACGTGCTGCCGGACATCGACCTCACCCGCAGTGACGGACGAAGCCGACTTCACTGGGAAAGGCGCCCAGGGCGGTATCGCAAAGGGCGTCGAGAAGAAGGTCGAGGTGGTCAAGGAAGATCAGGCGTATTTCGAGTTCCAGGTCGAAAAGCCGGTCGTTCCCGCACCGGGTTCATCCCAGCCGCGTTATCCGGACATTCTCCGGCAGGCCGGCGTTGAAGGCGAGGTTCTCGCGCAGTTCGTGGTCGACACCACGGGGCGCGCCGAATCAGGTTCCTTCAAGGTGCTCCGCTCCTCACACGACCTCTTTGCACAGTCCGTGAAGTCCGCCCTCCCAGGTATGCGCTTCATTCCCGCCGAAGTCGGTGGAAAGCGGGTGAAGCAGCTCGTTCAGCAGCCGTTCACGTTCGCCATCACCAAGTAGCAGCGTCTCACCTCTTCACCGCGGAGCACGTGTCTTATGAATCTCGATCTTGCCGAGATTTGGGAAAAAACCCCCAAGTTTGGAAAGTTCCTGTGGTTCGTCCTCGCGTTCATGTCGATCTGGTCGCTCTCGACCGCTATCGGCAAGTGGTGGAGCCTGCGTAAGGCTCAGGGCGAGACGATCAAGTTCGCGCCCGAGTTCTCGCAGTTCCTGGAAGAGGATAACCTCACCGAAGCGATCAACCTCGCGGAGCGCTACAAGAAGTCGCACGTCGCTCGCGTGCTTGGTGGCGCACTCGCCGAAGTGAAGCCGCTGATCATGGACGGTTCGGTTACGGTTTCGGACATCAACACCGCTGAGCGTGCGGTCGAGCGCGAAATGCTGATGGAGATCGTTCAGCTGAAGCGCGGTCTGTCGATTCTCGCCACGGTCGGCGCGACGGCTCCGTTCGTCGGTCTGCTCGGCACGGTGTTCGGCATCATC
This sequence comes from Gemmatimonadaceae bacterium, assembly GCA_044224875.1. GTDB lineage: Bacteria > Gemmatimonadota > Gemmatimonadetes > Gemmatimonadales > Gemmatimonadaceae > JABAQJ01. Next base: position 33,202 of record JBGAJQ010000050.1, read on the forward strand.
AATGCCTTCACGGGCATGGCCAAGTCCGGTGGCGCTGGTATCGCCGCCATCTCGGCCGGTATCGCCGAGGCGCTGATCGCCACGGGATTCGGTCTCATCGTCGCCATCCCGGCCGTGTGGTTCTATAACTACTTCACGACCAAGATCGACAACCTGACCGCCGAGATGACCTACACCTCGAAGGAGATGATCGACTATCTCATCAAGGGTGTCTCCGGTGAGTTTGGTCGCTCGCGCTTCACCCGCGAGTTCAATACGCAGGTGCAGGGCGGCAACCCGGTCTCCCAGTAGTCGGCAGCCCAACCCCGATAGGAGGGCTTTCCGATGGGAATGGCAGTTGGCACGGGCGGCGTTAAGGCCGAGCCTAACGTCGTACCAATGATCGACGTCATGCTGGTGTTGCTCATCATCTTCATGGTGGTGACGCCAGCTTTGGCGGCGGGCTTCACGGCGACGCCCCCGCAGGGCATCAACTTGAAGACTCACCCCGAAGAAGATTCCGACCAGATTCTCGGAATCGACGTCAATGGCAAGTACTACATGAACAAGGTCGAGGTCGGGAAGGACACGCTCGACCGCGTCATCAAGGCGATCTACGACGCACGCACGATCGACAAGATCTTGTACGTCAAGGCGGACAAGGATCTCCCGTATTCAGCGGTTCTTGATGCGATGGATATCGCGTCAAAGAACGGTGTCCGCGTCGTCGGTGCGATCTCGGAGCAGCAACCAGGTACCAAGTCCACTGTCCCTGGCGACGCTCCCGATATGACCAAGAAGAAGTAACGAGCCAGAGGAGACCGCATGGCTGGAATGTCAGCTGGGGCTGAAGGCCTCAGAAACGAACCAAACGTCGTTCCGATGATCGACGTGCTCCTCGTGCTGCTGATCATCTTCATGATGATCATTCCATTGTCGCGCGTGGCGATCGACCTGCAGCTTCCTGACCCGAAGCCGTCGGACGAACCACCTCCGCCCAATGCGAACCAGATCGTGTTGGAAGTCCTTCCCGGCGGGCAGTTCGCTGTCAACAAGGAAGGGATTCCGAAGGAACGTCTGGGAGCTCGGCTCAAGGAGATCTACGATCCGCGTCCTGAGAAGATCATCTTCTTGAAGGGCGACCCGTCGGTGAAGTACCAGGATGTGATCTGGTCGATGGACGTCGCGCGCGGGGCCGGTGTGAAGGTGATCGGCGTACCACCGAAGGATGCGGCGGCTCCAGCACCCACGAAGTAGGGGTCGCAGCTACGACGAAGCGTTCTCAGATACGGCGGGTGAACCCAAACGGCTCACCCGCCGTATTAGTTTCGTCAGCTAAGGGTGCGAATTCGTCGAGTCAATCAGCGCCGAAGATTCTGCCGTATGCACTTTGAAGAAGGCTCTGCCGATTTCCGTGTGGTGCCCGCGAAAAAACGCGAGGAGCGCGAGCGCCGTCCGTATCGGCCGCCTATCGGAGTACCCGGTCATCCCGAGCCAAAGGCGCAAGCCACCGTCGCCTCGTTTCTGCTGCACGGGTTGTTAGTTCTTCTGGTGCTGGCCCCAACGCTCTTTGTGAGTTCTCAGCTCTTCGATGTGCAAAACAAGGGCGCAGGCGGTCTTGGTCCGGCTGGCGGAGGCGGCGGCGGAAATCGCGGCACGGGGGGGGACAACGGGACGTACGTCCACGAGGGGCTCCGGTATGTGCGGCTGACAAAGCAGGAGCCTGCCGAGAAAAAAGAAGACAAGATCAAGCCTCCCGAGGAGAAGAAGAAGGAGCCCGAGCCGCCCAAGCCGCCACCCCCTCCTGAGCCTCAGAAGCAGGCGGCGTCTGCTGATTCGGCGGCGGCGAAGGAGGCGGGCCCCGTTGGTGGCGTCGGTGGCGGGACAGGGAAGGACGGAAGTGGTGGAAGTGGCCCCGGAAGCGGCGGTGGGATTGGCTCCGGTGTGGGAACCGGGAGAGGCTCAGGCAACGGTCCGGGCACCGGTGGAGGGACGGAGACTGTGTTCCCTCCGACCGTGATTTCGATGCAACTCCTTCCCTTGCCGGTCCCGTCCAAAGTGCGGCCCTCCACGATGGTCGCGTACTTCGAGGTCGACACGACCGGGGAGGCGCGGCTTCTTTCGTTTAACCCATCAAAGGATGGGGGCTACAACAAGCGGATTCGAGAGATGCTGATGGAGATGCGCTTTCGGCCCGCAGTGCGAGGCAATGGCGTGCCGGTCAAGGACACCGCAGTCGTGACCGCAGAGGCTCGCGAATAGGGCTATCGTATTTTCCGCACTGGCTTTAGGACGGCGGCAAGGGTATCTTGACGCCGGTTTTTTGCGCCCAAGCTGCGCCCGAACGCCCCGTCGGGAGCTCCCCCAGCAACCCCGTCCTGCATGAATAGCGTGGCCGTCCAGACCGACGCTTCAGGGAGTCGTGCGGACTTCGTTCGTGTGCTCGCGCCCACGGACGCGACGATGCCTTGGGCGGCATCGACGATCAGGTGGGGGGGCGGCACGATAGCACCCGCCGTGGAAGTGCTCGCTGATTACGCCCCGACTCTGTGTGGATCTTATTGGGGCGGCAGCCGGACCGAACAATTTGCTTGGGGCATTGATTGGCGTTCCCAGGTTGTACCTGTGGCGCTCCTCGAGTGGGGTGCGCCCGTTGCCCGCCGGACCTATGCGGCGACGCTCAGCAGCGGAGAGGGGATCAAGCCCACTCGCCGCGATTGCGACGGACATCCGTCACTAGTTAGTCACTAAGGAGATCGCGAACGATGAATCGGTTGGACTCCGGAATTCGACGTGGCCTGTACGCCGTGCTCGCCCTCGTGGCGATTGGGCTTGGGGGCCTTTGGCACGTACCCGCCGCGTCGGCGGCGCAGGGGGTGGCCCCGGCCCTGAACGCCAGCGCGGTGGTCGCGCAGGAACCCGCGGCGGAACCACGCGGTGGTGGCGAGGCCAACCTTCGCGTGCCGGATCTCTCGACCCAGACGTTCCTCAGCGGCACCCCTGGCTCCACACTCCTCATGAGCGGGATTGTGGTGTGTGTGCTCGGCCTGTTGTTCGGCCTTGTCATTTTCCGCCAGCTGCAAGCCCTGCCGGTGCACCGGTCAATTCGCGAGGTCTCGGAGCTGATCTACGAGACCTGCAAGACCTACCTCGTCACGCAGGGACGGTTCATCCTGATTCTCGAGATCTTCATCGGTGCCGTCATCCTGTTGTATTTCAAGTTCCTGCTGGCATTCCCGTGGGACCGCGTCCTGATCATCCTCTTCTTCTCGTTGGTGGGCATTGCCGGCAGCTACGGTGTGGCGTGGTTCGGCATTCGCGTGAACACACCTTCGCTAACTCCCGCACGGCGTTCGCGGCACTCAGGGGAAGCCTATCCCTGCTATCAGATTCCCGTTGAAGGCGGGCATGAGCATCGGCATGATGCTGATCTCGGTCGAGTTGTTGCCTTTTGATGCTGTTGATCCTGCTCTTCATCCCGGGTGACTACGCCGGTTTCCTGCTTCATCGGGTTCGCCATCGGCGAGTCGCTTGGCGCGGCGGCGCTCCGCATCGCCGGCGGCAACTTTACGAAGATCGCCGACATCGGCGCGGACCTCATGAAGATCGTCTTCAAGATCAAGGAAGACGATGCACGGAATCCGGGCGTGATTGCCGACTGCACCGGTGACAACGCGGGCGACTCTGTTGGGCCATCGGCCGACGGCTTCGAGACCTACGGGGTGACCGGCGTCGCCCTGATCTCGTTCATCCTGCTGGCAGTGAAGGACCCCGCGGTTCAGATCCAGCTGCTCGTGTGGATCTTCATGATGCGCGTGTTCATGGTGATTGCGTCCGGATTGTCGTACTTCATCAATGAGGCGTGGGCCAAGGCGCAGTACGCGGGCGCCGCCAAGATGAACTATGAGCATCCACTGACGCGCTTGGTGTGGCTGACCTCGATCATCTCGATCGCCATCACCTACGGAGCATCCAAGCTCTTGATTCCGTCTATTGGCGGAGACCCCACCCTGTGGTGGAAGCTGGCGTCGATCATCACGTGCGGAACATTGGCCGGCGCCGTCATTCCGGAATTCGTGAAGGTCTTCACCTCGGTCGATTCGCGGCACACGCGCGAAGTCGTCACGTCATCACGCGAGGGCGGCCCATCGCTCAACATCCTCTCCGGATTGGTGGCAGGCAATTTCTCGGCGTACTGGCTGGGTATGGCGATCATGTTCCTGATGGCGATCGCCTATCAGGTCTCTGAATTGGGCCTCGGACAGCTGATGATTGCACCCGCGGTGTTCTCGTTTGGTCTCGTGGCGTTTGGGTTCCTCGGCATGGGCCCGGTGACGATCGCGGTGGACTCCTACGGTCCCGTGACAGACAACGCACAGTCCGTGTATGAGCTGTCGACGATCGAGGCGATCTCCGGCGTGAAGGACGAGATCAAGCGTGATTTCGGGTTTGACCCGCACTTCGAGGAAGCGAAGGAGCACCTGGAGGAGAACGACGGCGCCGGGAACACCTTCAAGGCGACCGCCAAGCCGGTGCTGATCGGGACGGCGGTGGTCGGCGCCACGACAATGATCTTCTCGATCATTGTCTCGCTGACCAAGGGGTTGCAGCCGGAATACCTGTCGAACTTGTCGCTCATGCATCCGCCGTTCCTACTCGGCTTGATCACGGGCGGCGCGATCATCTACTGGTTTACCGGGGCGTCCACGCAGGCCGTGACGACCGGCGCCTATCGCGCCGTCGAGTTCATCAAGAAGAACATCAAGCTCGAGGGCGTGGAGAAGGCCAGCGTCACCGACTCCAAGAAAGTCGTCGAGATTTGCACCGTGTACGCACAGAAGGGGATGTTCAACATCTTCCTGACCGTCTTCTTCTCAACGCTCGCGTTCGCGTTTGTGGAGCCGTACTTCTTCATCGGCTACCTGGTCTCGATCGCGCTGTTCGGGCTGTATCAGGCGATCTTCATGGCGAATGCCGGTGGCGCTTGGGACAACGCCAAGAAGATCGTGGAAACCGAGTTGAAGGCGAAAGGAACGCCTCTTCACGATGCGACGGTCGTCGGTGACACGGTTGGGGATCCATTCAAGGATACCTCGTCGGTGGCGCTCAACCCGATCATCAAGTTCACGACGTTGTTCGGGTTGTTGGCGGTGGAGCTGGCGGTGTCGCTGACAGAGCAGCGTGGGCCGGGCCTGAGCCACGCGCTCGCGGCCATCTTCCTTGTCATCGGCATGGTATTCGTGTACCGGTCGTTCTACGGTATGCGCATTGAGTCGCAGGCCTGAGGGCGTCATGAAGTGAACATGTCGGAATCGGGGATCGAGGCAGGGTTGATCGATCCCCGACTGTTTTCCCGGTATACGTTCGCGGTATCCCCTCACCGGAACTCGAATGTCGTTCATGGTCCGAAAGTCGGAAGCGGAGCTGGAGTCGGACGTTACCCATGTCGGCGGCCTGAAGCGTTCGCTGAACCGGTGGCACCTGACGGCGTTAGGTGTCGGGGCGACGATTGGTGCGGGCATCTTCGCCACGACAGGAACGGCCATTGTGGGCGACGCCGCGCGACCCGGGGCAGGGCCGGCGATCATCTTCTCATTCCTCCTGACGGCGGTCGCCTGCGGTTTCGCTGCGCTGTGTTATGCGGAGTTCGCGGCGATGGTCCCGGTCGCCGGCTCGGCATACACCTACGCTTACGCTTCCATCGGCGAGCTGGTCGCGTGGATCATCGGGTGGGACCTGATTGTCGAGTATGCCGTCGGCAACATCGGGGTGGCTATCGGGTGGTCTGGGCACTTTCGGGAGTTGCTGACACACTTCGGCGTGCAGATGCCCCCTTGGCTGTCAACGGACTATCGGACGGCGCACGACGCGTTTAACGCGCTTGCCACCGGTGTGAATGACGCGGGCACGCAGTACCTGGCGTCGGCCTGGAGCTCCGCCCCACACCTGTTCGGGCTGCCGGTCATCGTCAACCTGCCGGCAGCCGCGGTCGTGTTCGTGATCACGATCGTCCTGATCATTGGCGTGAAGGAGTCGGCGAACTTCAACAACGGCATGGTGCTGCTGAAGATCGGGATCATCCTGTTCTTCCTGGCGATCGGCGTGTTTCTCATCAAGCCCGGCAACTGGACCGATGCGTCGGCGGGCGGGTTCGCACCGAATGGGTTTGCTGGCATCAGTGCGGCCGCAGCGATCATCTTCTTCAGCTACATCGGATTCGATGCCGTCTCCACGGCGGCTGAGGAGGCCCAGAATCCCGCGAGGGACATGCCGTTCGGCATCATCATGAGCCTGGTCATCTGCACCGTTTTATATATCGCCTTATCCGCGGTCATGACCGGCATGGCGCCCTGGAAGCAGCTCGGCACCCCAGAGCCCATGATCACCGCGCTGCAATATTCGAGTGGCCCGCCGAAGCTTGTACAGTTCTCTCGATTCATCATTGCGTTAGGCGCCGTGGTGGCCATGGGCAGCGTGCTCCTGGTGTTCCAGCTGGGACAGCCACGCATCTTCTACTCCATGGCGCGCGACGGCCTGCTGCCGCCGGTCATGGCCAAAGTGCACCCGCGCTTCCGGACGCCGTATGTCGGCACGATCATCACCGGCACGTTCGTAGCCACGTTTGCTGCGTTCGCCAACATCGCCGAGGTCGTGGACCTCACGAATATCGGCACGCTATTCGCCTTTGTGCTCGTCTCGGCGGGGGTGATCTTCCTACGCCGCACCGATCCCGATCGCAAACGTCCGTTCCGCGTGCCGGGCGTACCGTTCACTCCGATCATCTCGATCCTCGCGTGTTTCTACCTGATGTGGCAGCTGCCG
>JBGAJQ010000051.1:0-38423 GCA_044224875.1 Gemmatimonadaceae bacterium
CGGCACGCGCGAGTGGGTCGATCCCACCCGCCCGTACAACTATGCGCAGCGCGAGGTCCCCCGATGAGCGACGTCGTACTGCAGGACCAGTTCGGGCGCGGGATCGAGTACCTGCGCATCTCGGTCACCGATCGCTGCAACTTCCGCTGCGTGTACTGCATGCCGCTGGAGGGACTGCCCTGGTTGCCAAAGGCCGACATTCTCTCGTACGAGGAGATTGCCGAGGTCGTTAGGCAGCTGGCGCCCCTCGGACTTCGCCGCTTGCGCATAACCGGCGGCGAACCGACGATCCGCCCCGACCTGCCGGAGCTCATTCGGCTGCTACGCGCCATTCCCGAGATCGAGGACATCGCGCTGTCGACCAACGGCGTGAGGCTCCCGGACCAGGCGAGCGAGCTGCGTGGAGCGGGCCTGGACCGAGTGAACATGAGCGCGGATTCGCTGCGTCGCGATCGAATCGAAGGAATTGCACGACGGCGATTGGATTTCGATCCCATCGTCAGCGCGCGCGCGGCAACCGATGCGGGACTGGACCCACTGAAGCTCAATGTGGTGGTCATGCGTGGCATCAACGATGACGAGGTTGCGGATTTTGCGCGTCTCACCCTCGAGCATCCGTGGCATGTGCGCCTCATCGAGCTGATGCCGGTGGGCGAGATGCGCGAGCTGACATGGGACCACGTCGTTCCAACTCCCGAGATCCTGGAGCGCATTGCCGCGTTGGGAGCCCTTGGCGAGGATGCTGGCCCCGCTCGCGGCAACGGTCCAGCGGCGTACTACCGATTCAAGGGCGCGCCCGGCACTGTCGGTGTCATAACACCGATGACGCATACGTATTGCGGTTCGTGCAATCGGGTACGCCTAACGGCAGACGGGCGCCTGCGGACCTGCTTGTACGGGGACCATGAGGTCAACCTCCGCGACCCGTTGCGATCGGGCGCGCCATTGCAGCCACTGTTCGTCCAAGCCCTGGCCGAGAAGCCCAAGGAGCATGATTTGCTGAAAATGCGGGTAGGTGGGCTGCGGGCGCTGTCCCAGGTAGGCGGCTAGGAGTGCCAATGCGCGCCCGAAAAGGCGTGCGCCTGTTCGTGTTTGAATGCTCCAACAGACACGCGTGACGTTGAAGCGCGGGACACAGGTCATACTCGTGGACGTGGTGGAAGGCGTGCCACAAGGGAAGGGGCTCGACCAGTGGCAGTCGGCACCGATTGAGTTGTATGACTCTCGCGTCATTGGGACGAACGGATACGACGAGACGGAAGGCTCCGAGATCGTGATCATCACGGCGGGCATCGCGCGCAAACCAGGCATGTCGCGCGACGACCTGATGAACACGAACGCCGGGATCGTGAAGTCCGTATCTGAGCAGATCAAGCGCACGTCGCCTAACGCGATCATCATCGTCGTGTCGAATCCGCTCGACGTGATGTGCCACGTGGCCAAGAGCGTCACCGGCTTCCCGAAGCATCGCGTGATCGGCATGGCTGGTGTCCTCGACACGGCCCGCTACCGTGCCTTCCTGGCCGACGCACTCGACGTGTCGGTGCGTGACATTCAGGCGATGGTCCTCGGCGGACATGGCGACACGATGGTGCCGCTGATCAGCTACACCACGGTGAGCGGCATTCCCGTCACCCAGCTGCTGGATCGCGCGACCTTGGACAAGATCGTGGACCGCACGCGCAATGGCGGTGCGGAAATCGTCGCATTTCTGAAGACCGGTTCGGCATACTATGCGCCTTCGGCCGGTGCCGTGCAGATGGCCGAGGCGATCGTCCACGATCAGAAAAGAATCCTGCCGTGCGCCGCGTGGCTGGAGGGCGAGTACGGCCTGTCGGGATTGTTCCTCGGCGTGCCGTGCAAACTCGGCCGCGGCGGTCTGGAGAAGGTGTTGGAGGTGGAGCTGACGGATGCGGAACGCGAGGCATTGGGCAAGAGTGCCGCGGCGGTGCGCGAGCCGATGAGCAAGTTGAGCCTGTAGATTCTGTCGGGGCGCGGTGACGAACCGCGCCCCGGTCGACATTCATCCGGAAGGGAAATGGCATCGAGCGTAGCGCCGAGTGTTGCACGTCGTGGTGCCGTCGCGCAGTTCTGGGCTTCGACGGTCGGCAAGAAGATCGTGATGGCGGCGACGGGGCTGGTCATGGCGGGATTCCTCGTCACGCACATGACGGCCAACCTCATGGCATACCTCGGCCCAGATGGCATCAACACGTATTCGCGCTTTCTCCACGCCACGCCAGAGTTGCTCTGGCCGGCACGTGTGGTGTTGCTGGTCTCCGTGGTGCTGCACGCGACCTCAGCCTACCAGCTGACGAGAATCAGCGCGCGGGCCCGTCCGATCGGGTACGACCGCCGGTTGAGCCAGACATCGTCGATCGCGTCGCGGACCATTCGGTGGTTCAGCGTCCTCGTCGCTCTGTTCATCGTCATTCACCTCCTCCACTTCACGACCGGAACGCTGCTCCCTGGATTTGCGGAGGGGAATCCGTACGCCAACCTGGTGAGCGCGTTCACCACGCAGAAGGGGATGGCGGCATTCTATCTGGTCATGATGGTCGTGGTCGGGTTGCACCTGTACCACGGGGCGTGGAGTTCCATCCGCACGCTGGGTCTCTCGCGCCCAAAGTCGAATCCCATGGTCCGACCGATCGCCACGCTGTTGGCGATCGTGCTGTGGCTTGGCTTCTCCGCGGTGCCCATCGGCGTGCTGACGGGACTAATCCGTCCCGCCGATGAAACCACTGCACTCACCGTCACGAACCGTTAGGCGGCATGGACTTACGATCGAACGTTCCCTCGGGCCCGTTGAAGGATAAGTGGGACACGCATCGCTTCGAGATGAAGTTGGTGAATCCCGCCAACAAGAGGAAATACCAGGTCCTGGTTGTCGGGTCGGGGTTGGCCGGCGCCTCGGCGGCGGCTACGCTCTCGGAATTAGGATATCAAGTGTCCTGCTTCTGCTTCCAGGACTCGCCGCGTCGCGCGCACTCCATTGCCGCACAAGGCGGCATCAACGCCGCCAAGAACTACCAGAACGACGGCGACTCGATCTGGCGGTTGTTCTATGATACGGTGAAGGGTGGGGACTTCCGCGCCCGCGAGGCCAACGTGTACCGCCTCGCGCAAATCTCGGTGAACATCATCGACCAGTGTGTGGCCCAGGGCGTGCCGTTTGCGCGAGACTACGGCGGTTTGCTGGCGAATCGCTCGTTCGGCGGCGCCCAGGTCTCGCGAACGTTTTATGCCCGTGGTCAAACCGGGCAGCAGCTCTTGTTAGGCGCGTACCAGGCACTGGAAAAGGAGATCGCGAAGGGCGGGGTCACGATGTACCCGCGTACCGAGATGCTGGACCTGATCGTCGCGAAGGGCAAGGCTCGAGGGATCGTGGTGCGCGACCTCGTCACGGGCGCGATCTCTTCGCACGTTGGCCACGCCGTGGTCCTGGCGACAGGCGGATACGGCAACGTGTTCTACCTGTCGACAAACGCCAAGGGCTCCAATACCACGGCGATTTGGCGCGCCTACAAGCGCGGCGCCGCGTTCGGGAATCCGTGCTTCACGCAGATTCACCCCACGTGCATTCCGCAGAGCGGTCACTACCAGTCCAAGCTGACGCTCATGTCCGAATCGCTCCGGAACGATGGACGCGTCTGGGTGCCCAAGAAGCAAGGTGACTCCAGGGCGCCTGGGCAGATCCCGGAGTCGGAACGCGATTATTACCTCGAGCGCAAGTATCCGTCCTTTGGAAACCTGTCGCCGCGCGATATCGCGTCGCGGGCCGCCAAGGAGGCGTGTGACGACGGCCGAGGCGTTGGACCTGGCGGCCTGGGCGTCTACCTGGACTTCGCCGATGCCATCAAGCGGCTGGGCGAGGACAAGATCCGCGAACGCTATGGCAATCTGTTCGAAATGTACGAACGGATCACGGACGAGGACCCGTATCACGTGCCGATGCGTATCTACCCCGCCGTGCACTACACCATGGGCGGCCTATGGGTGGACTACAACCTGATGAGTACCATTCCCGGGTTGCATGTGCTGGGCGAGGCCAATTTCTCCGATCATGGCGCCAATCGCCTTGGCGCGAGCGCGCTCATGCAGGGACTGGCCGACGGATATTTTGTTATCCCGTACACCCTCGGGCACTATCTGGCGTCGAACACCTTCGAGCCTTTGGGCGCCGACGCACCGGAAGTGCTCGACGCGGAGCGCGAAGTGGCGCAGCGCACACAGCGCTTGTTAGGCATCAAGGGCAAAAGAACGGTCCAGTCGTTTCATCGCGAGCTCGGGCGCGTCATGTGGGACAAGTGTGGCATGGCCCGGGACGCCGCGGGACTGCAGGCGGCGCTCCAGCGCATTCCCGAATTGCGCCAGGAGTTCTGGGAGAACGTCACCATTCCCGGCAGCGGAAACGAATTGAACCAGTCCCTGGAGAACGCCGCGCGCGTCGCGGACTTCATGGAGCTGGCCGAGTTGATGTGTCGCGACGCCCTGCATCGCGAGGAGTCATGCGGCGGGCATTTCCGTACCGAACACCAGACGCCAGACGGCGAGGCGCAGCGCGATGACGCCCGCTTTGCCTACGTGGGTGCGTGGGAATACCAGGGAGACAACCGTACACCTGTTATGCACAAGGAACCGCTCCAGTTCGAGAACGTGCATCTCGCAACACGGAGCTACAAGTAGCCATGCGCGTAACCCTGAAGGTCTGGCGGCAGGCCTCGCCAACGTCCGCCGGTCGGTTCATGACCTACGATGCGTCCGACGTGTCGCCCGACATGTCCTTTCTGGAAATGCTCGATGTCGTGAACGAGCAGCTGACGGAGAAGGGCGAGGCGCCGATCGCATTCGATCACGATTGCCGCGAAGGCATTTGCGGCATGTGCGGCATGTTCATCAACGGCGTGGCACACGGGCCCATGAAGGCCACGACCACCTGCCAGCTGCACATGCGGTCGTTCAAGGACGGGGACACACTCACCATCGAGCCGTGGCGCGCCGAGGCGTTCCCGGTATTGCGCGACCTCTGTGTCGATCGCAGTGCGTTCGATCGCATCATCCAGGCTGGCGGCTATGTCTCGATTGCGACCGGAAACCCGCAGGACGCCAACGCCCTGCCAATTCCGAAGACGGACGCAGACGCCGCCATGGACGCGGCGGCGTGTATCGGGTGCGGGGCATGTGTGGCCGCGTGCCCGAACGGAAGTGCCTCATTGTTCACCGCCGCCAAGATCTCGCACCTGGGGCACCTGCCGCAGGGACAACCAGAGCGCTATCGTCGCGCGTTGAAGATGGTAGCGCGGATGGACCTCGAGCACTTCGGCAGCTGCACCCTGTTTGGCGAGTGTCAGGAAGCGTGCCCAAAAGGCATTTCGATCGACGAGATCTCGCGGATGAATCGCGACTTCCTGGCCGCATCGCTGTTCGAACGTGAGGAACGCGCGGCCGGCGACGGCGCGTAGCTCCAAACGAGTTCGCCCGCTCCGTCGCTGACCCGACGGCGACCGAATCGTTCGCCGACCTCGACTGACGCAGTCGCATGGAGGGCCCTTGAGGTTTCCGGTCGTCAGCGCCGCGGTGTTGAGCGTGATTCTCGGGACGGCGGCCAGCGGGCAAGCGCCGATCGCGACGTTCGGATTCGTTGAAGGGCGAGTGGTCGATCGAATTTCTGGCCAGCCGCTCGACAGCGCCGTCATTCAGCTGGCGGCTGAACCTTCCAACGTTCGCCGAACGATCGCGGGGCGATCGTTGGCCGGTGGTCGCTTCCGGTTCGATTCCGTGCCCGCCGGTTCCTACGTCGCCGCCTTTCAGCATCCGCTGCTGGACTCCCTCGGCCTGGAATCGCCGACCGTCCGGTTTACGGTTCAGGGGGGACGCAGGGCACGGCTCGAATTGGGCACTCCAACAGCGGCCCAAGTCATCGCCGCCATATGCCCCGCCGGCAGCCTGGGCGATTCGGCGGCGTTGTTTCTTGGCCACGTGCGCAGCGCACGCAACGGGTTGCCTGTGCCTAACGCCATGATCAGTGTCCGTTGGACGGAACTGCTCCTTGGCGGGCCCAAGATTCAACACACGGTGCCGACCGTCGCGGCACGCAGCAATGCGATGGGCTGGTTTGCGTTCTGCAACCTGCCCGTGGGTGTTGACCTCCTGCTGCAAGCGTCCAGTGAGGCAGATTCGAGCGGCCTGCTGCTCCAACAGGTCCCGTGGCGCTCGATTGCTCACCGCGAGGTGTTCGTCGGGCCCAGTGCGTCAAACGCGGACGTACGCACGGATACGGGCTCGAGCGCCGAGCGGGCCGACCGGTACGCGGCCAATGTGCGAGTTGGTCCGGCCCGCATTCGTGGCCGCGTGAGCGGGGCAAACGGCCAACCCATCGCGGGGGCGCAGATACGGGTCGCTGGCGCGCGGTCGCGCGCGGTGTCGGATGCCAACGGCTCGTTCTCCATGAATGAACTGCCGGCTGGCTCCCAAACACTGGAGGTGATCGCGTTAGGCTTCGTGCCCGAACGCCTGACCGTGGACCTCATGGCTGTTGAAGAGGCCCCACTTGTGTTGGTCACCATGACCAGTACCAAGCACTACCTGGACACCGTTCGTGTCACAGCTTCGCGAGGATACTCGCGCGATCTCACCGGCTTTGATCGCCGCCGCAAGGCCTCGCTGGGCCGATTCATTACGAGTGAGGACATCAACAAGCGCGCCGCTATGTTCGTGTCCGACTACCTGCAGGGCATGCTCGGGGTGTCAGCGCGCGCCGCCGGTTTCGGACAGATCGTTACCATGCTGGGTGGCGACGGCCGCGTCTGCTTCCCTGTGGTGTATGTCGACGGGCTTCGTTTTGGCGGCGGCCTGAGCGGCGAAAGCGTCGGAGAGTCGAATATCGACACGTGGGCTTGGCCCTCGGACATCGATGGCATCGAGGTTTACACGCACGCCAGCGAAGTCCCGCCGGAGTTCTTCACCGCCAATGACTGCGGCGCGATCGTGCTCTGGACGAATCGAGGGCGCGCGCACGTGAAGCTACGGCCAAAGAACTGATGGCCGCATCCGAGTCTTAAAGGCGGGGCAGCGTCACGCCCTGCTGGCCCTGATACTTCCCCCGCTTGTCTTTGTAACTGACCAGTGGTGGCTCGCCGCGGAAGAAGAGCACCTGCGCGATCCCCTCGTTGGCGTAAATCTTCGCCGGCAGAGGCGTGGTGTTCGAGATCTCGAGCGTCACATGACCCTCCCACTCAGGCTCGAAGGGAGTGACGTTGGTGATGATCCCGCACCTCGCATAGGTGGATTTACCCACGGTGATGGTGACGACGTCACGCGGGATGCGGAAGTATTCCACAGACCGTGCAAGTGCAAATGAATTCGGCGGAACGATGCACACATCTCCATCGAATTCTACGAACGAGCGCGGGTCGAACTGCTTGGGATCCACCACCGAGCTCAGGACGTTGGTGAAGATTCGAAATTCGCGCGCCACGCGCATGTCGTAGCCGTACGAGCTCACGCCGTACGAGATGACCCCCGCGCGGACTTGGCTGGATTCAAATGGCTCGATCATTCCGTGCCGCGTCGCCATCTCGGTGATCCAGCGATCGTTCTGAATGGACATGTCCGGTGGAATGCGGTTGGGGACGGGAGAGAGAGGGCGGTGAAGATAGCGTCCCGAGGAGGTCGAGAGAACGCAATCTTGCGCTTTTGGCGCTGCGAAATGATCGCCGTGAAGTTGTCGTAAGTTTGTGCGTGCGCGTCCGTTGACACTCCTTGGCGGCGATGGATAAGTTCTGTCGGCTGCGCAAGTGAATTATTTCACGAGCTTAGGAGCGCGATGGACCGAACGTACCTGCCAATCCTCCTCCTGGCCGGGTTTGTCATACTGAACGCCGTGCTGATGGTCGGTGCCTCGCACCTGACCATGCGACGCCGCCCGTCGCCGGTCAAAGACCAGCCGTACGAGTCCGGCATCCCGCCGCTGGGCGACGCCCGCGAGCGCTTTTCCGTGAAGTTCTACATGGTCGCGATGTTGTTCATCATTTTCGACATCGAGACAGTGTTCATGATCCCGTGGGCCGTCTTCTTCAAGCAGTTGAGCTGCGCGGTGACTCTTGCGCAGGGGGCATGTCCGGCGGGTCAGGTTTCGTTTTTTGGCTTGGGCGAGATGCTCGTCTTCATGGTCATTCTGCTCGTCGGCTTCGTTTACGTCTGGAAGAAAGGAGCGTTACAGTGGGACTAACGCCTCGCGCCGAGCCTAACGCTGTTTCGGTTGACGCCCAGTCGCAGGAGGGCTGGGTCACCACACGGCTGGACTTCTTGGTCAACTGGGCGCGCGCCAATTCGTTGTGGCCGATGCCCTTTGGCACGGCCTGTTGTGCGATCGAATTCATGGCCAGCGCGGCGTCGCGATTCGACTTGGCGCGCTTCGGGATGGAGCGAATGTCGTTCTCGCCGCGACAAGCCGACGTGTTGATTTGTGCGGGTCGGGTTCCGTTCAAGCTGGCGCCTGTCATTCGCCGCATCTGGCAGCAAATGCCTCAGCCCAAGTGGGCGATCTCCATGGGGGCTTGCGCGTCATCGGGTGGCATGTTCGACACCTACGCCGTGGTGCAGGGGATCGACACCATCATTCCGGTAGACGTCTACGTTCCGGGTTGCCCGCCGCGTCCGGAAGGACTGATCTACGGCATCCTCATGCTGCAGGAGAAGGTGAAGCGGGAGCGGATGTCCGACGTCTCGCTACGAAACGAGATGGAGCCGGACCCCACGAGCAACCTGTACATCCCGCCGTCGGTGATCGACGAGTTGTCGGAGCCGTTCGGCAATTCGGTGAACCAAACCCGGTCCGGCCTGTGAGCCCGACGCCGATTCTCTTTCCCGGTAGCGCGGCGCCGGGCGCCGCGACCCCCGTGACGCCGAGGCAGGGTGCGCATCATGGCGGTGCGATGAACCCGTCGGTGGAACGAATCAAGGAACGCTTCGCGGCCGCGTTCGTGCGGGCCCAGGTGGTATGGGGCGAGACGACGGTGGTGTTGCAGCCGGCGGCCGTGCTCGACGTAATCCGTTACCTGCACGACGACGCGGCGGAACAGTACGACTATCTCTCGGACGTCACGGCGGTTGAGTATCGCGACGCCGAGCTGCCGTTGGAGGTGGTGTGGCACCTGCGGTCGCTCCCATACCGCCGCTTCCTTCGCGTGAAAGCCGAGTTGTCACCATCCGGGCCACTGCACGTGCCGAGTGTGTGGCCCGTGTACAAGGGCGCTGATTGGCTTGAGCGTGAATGCTTCGACATGTTCGGCGTCGTTTTCGACGGGCATCCTGACCTGCGCCGCATCCTCCTGTGGGAGCAGTTCCGGGAGGGCTTCCCCCTTCGAAAGGACTTCCCGCTGCGTGGACGCTTCTCACGGTCGGAGCAGCTCCGACAGGCGCTCGCGGCCAATCCCGAAGCCCGTTACTCCATGGAGGAGTTGTCGATCGCCGACGCCTTCGAAGACTTGCCGGTGGACATGCGCGCTCGCCTCACGCGTGGCGAGAGGACTGGAGAATAGTCATGGCCACGAAGCAAGTCGAAGTATCGCTTTCGACGACAGGATTGGACGCGCAGGGACGGCCACAGCGTGTTCCTGTGGTGGTGGACGCCGCCGGAAACGTGGTGTCCATGGAGGCATCGCCCGGACTGGAGCCGGAGCTCGAAGGCGAGCACATGCTCATCAACATCGGGCCACAGCACCCCGCCACGCACGGGGTGTTGCGCCTGGTGTTGGAGCTGGACGGCGAGACGGTGGTGCGCTGCATTCCGCACGTCGGGTACCTCCATTGCGGGTTCGAGAAGATCGGGGAATACCGGCAGTACAACCAGATCATTCCCTGGACCGACCGCGAAGACTACCTGAACTCTCCGGGCAACAACGTGGCGTTCGCGTTAGGTGCGGAACGCCTGTTTGGCATCGAGATCACGCCGCGCTGCACCGTGCTTCGGGTGATCGCGTTGGAGCTGTCGCGCATCATCTCGCACCTGGTCTGGCTGGGCACGACCTGCATCGACATCGGCGCCTTCACCCCGTTCCTGTGGGCCTTCCAGCGCCGAGAGGAGGTGTACAACCTCCTCGAGAAGTGGATCGGCGCTCGCCTCACCACCACGTTGACACGCGTCGGCGGAATGGCCGCCGATATTCCCGATGGCTGGCTGGAAGACCTGCAGTCGTTCATCCGCGGATTCCCCAGCACGATCGCCGAAGTCGACAAGATGGTGACTCGCAATGGCATCTGGGTCGGCCGCACCATTGGAATCGGCGCCATGACCGGCCCCGAAGCCATCAACTACGGATTGTCCGGTCCGATGCTTCGTGCCTCGGGCGTGGCGTACGATGTTCGAAAAGACTTCCCGTACCTGGACTACGAGACCTACGACTTCGAGGTCGCTGTCGGCGCCACCGGAGACGTGTACGACCGCTTCCTTGTGCGCATGGAGGAAATGCGCCAATCCAACCGCATCCTCGAGCAGGCGGTCAAGCGGCTCCCAGACGGTCCGGTGAACGTGGACGATGCGCGCGTGATTCTGCCGCCCAAGAGCAAGGCGACCAGCGAAATGGAGTCCATGATCCATCACTTCAAGCAGGTGATGGAGGGACCGCGCCCACCGGCCGGTGAGGCGTACGTCGCGGTGGAAAGCCCGAAGGGCGAAAAAGGCTACTACATGGTTTCCGACGGCACGGCGAAGCCGGTACGCTGGCGCATTCGCCCTCCGTCGTTCGTCAACTTGTCCGCCATTCCCAAGATGGTGGAGGGCCACCTGCTGTCAGACGTGATCGCCATCAACGCCAGCATCGATATCGTCATGGGAGAGATCGATCGATGACCCGCACCTCGCCTAACGCCAGACTTGGAGGCCGGGCATGAGTCATGGTCCATCCGCGTCGGGAAGCGCGACCATTCGCGCCGCCGGCCATGGGCACGACGATACGCCTTACGAACCGGTGTTCGTTGGCGCGGCGCGCCAGAAGTTGGACGAGATCATCGCGCGCTATCCCACGAAGATGGCGGCGCTCCTGCCCGCCCTGTGGATGGTGCAAGAGGCACGCGGCTGGGTGAGTGAGGCCGGGATGGCGGAGGTGGCCAACGCGTTGTCGCTGACGCCCGCCTATGTGAAGGGCGTCGTCACCTTCTACACGATGTACAACCAGCACCCGGTTGGGAAATATCTCATCCAGGTATGCACGACGACGCCCTGCCACGTGTGCGGCGCCGAGGACGTGGTGAATGCCTTCGTGAAGGAAACGAATTGTGGCGAGTTAGGCAGTACATCGCCGGATGGCCGCTACACGGTGATCGAAGTCGAATGCCTCGGCGCCTGTGGCTTTGCAACACCGGTGATGGTGAATGCGGATTTTCTCGAGTCGGTGAGCGCAGACCGCGTCCCCGACGTGCTTTCACGCTACAAGTAGAGCTGTCGTACCGGCCCCTCGTCACCCGCTCTTACACCCATGGGTTATCCATTCAAGCCGCACGCAAGAGAGACACTCGTCCTGTCGACGCACTTCGGTGATCCCGAAGCGCGCACCCTGGACGGATGGAAGGCGCGGGGTGGCTATCGCGCGCTCGAGACGGCGTTAGGCATGGATCCCGTCGCCATCCAGAATGTGGTGAAGGAGTCAGGGCTGCGCGGACGCGGCGGTGCAGGATTCCCGACCGGCATCAAGTGGTCGTTCATGAAGATCGGCGACGGGAAGCCACACTACCTCTGCTGCAACGCCGACGAATCGGAACCGGGCACCTTCAAGGACCGGGAAATCATGCGCTGGACGCCGCACGCGCTCATCGAAGGATGCGCGATCGGGGCGTACGCCATTGGCGCCGAAACCTGCTACATCTACATCCGCGGCGAGTTTACCGAGCCGCTGCTGCGCATGGAAACGGCGTTGGCCGAGGCTCGTGCCGCGGGGATCATCGGCAAGAATGCGATGGGCACCGGCAAGACCATCAACATCTGGGTGCACAAAGGCGCCGGCGCGTACATCTGTGGCGAAGAAACCGCCCTCATGAATTCCATCGAGGGCAAACGCGGGAATCCGCGCATCAAGCCACCATTTCCCGCGGTCGCCGGCGTGTTTGGGAAGCCGACGACCATCAATAACGTCGAGACGCTGGCCGCCGTCCCGCACATCATCAACAATGGCGGGGAGTGGTACAAGAAGTTCTCACGCGCCGACAATCCGAAATCCACCGGCACCAAGCTGTGGAGCGTGTGCGGCAACATCGCACGACCAGGCAACTACGAAGTGCAAATGGGATTCCCGTTTGGTGAATTCCTGCGCGAAGTGTGCGGTGGCGCGCTACCGGGTCGCGAACTGAAGGCCGTGATCCCGGGCGGTTCCTCGGTACCGATCATCAACATGGAAGAAGCAGACCGCGCGCTCATGGACTACGAAGGCATGGTTGCCGTTGGCACCATGCTTGGGTCGGCCGGCTGCATCGTGATCGACAATGCCCAAAGCATCCCCCGGCAGGTGGCTCGGTTGGCGCGGTTTTATGCGCATGAGAGCTGCGCCCAGTGTACGCAGTGCCGCGAAGGGACGGCGTGGACCACGAAGATCCTCGAACGAATCGTTGCAGGCGACGGAACAGCCGAAGACTTCGACACATTGATGGATCTGGCGGAGAACATGACCGGAAAGACGATCTGCGTCCTGAGCGACTCGTGCGCGACGCCCGTGACGTCGGCGCTGCAACGATTCCGTCCGGAGTTTGAGGCGTTGATCACCAGGAAGAGCGTGCACGCCGTGCCGGTGGTGGTATCCTGATGGCCGACACCAACGTGGTGAACCTGACGATCGAGGGGCGCCCGGTGAGCGTGGCGCCGGGTACAACCATCCTCGAGGCGGCGAAGACCGCCGGCGTCCTGATCCCGCACTACTGCTACCATCCCGGGCTCCCCGTGGCTGGGGTATGTCGCATGTGCCTGGTGGATGTCGAGAAGTCGCCCAAGTTGGCACCGGCCTGCGCGACGGCCGTGGGCGAGGGACAGGTCGTGCACGTGCACAACGAAAAGGCACGCGAGGCGCGGAAGGGCGTGCTCGAAATGCTGCTCATCAACCACCCACTGGATTGTCCAATTTGCGACCAGTCGGGTGAGTGCGAGCTGCAAGACTATACCTATCAGGAAGGGCGCGCCGACTCGCGGTATCGCGAACCCAAACGCTTCAACCCCGTCGAAGACTTTGGCGGCGATGTGCTGTATGTGCCTAATCGCTGCATTCTGTGCACGCGGTGCGTGCGCTTCATGGAAGACGTGGCGGAAGACCCGGTGTTGAACGTGGAGGAGCGAGGCGACCGGGCGCACATCGGTCGTTTCGAGGGAAAGGACCTGACGCATCCGTGGGCGGCGAATGTCGTCGATCTATGCCCAGTCGGCGCCTTGCTCTCAAAGGACTTTCTGAACAAGGCGCGCGCGTGGGAGCTCGACCGCACGGCGTCGGTGTGCATGGGGTGTTCGCAGGGGTGCAACGTGATCGTCGAGACGCGCGACAACACCGTCGTGCGCCTTCGACCGCGTTCCAACCCGGCGGTGAACGCGTTCTTCATGTGCGACCACGGTCGCGGGAACTATCGGTGGTTGAATCGCCGCGATCGTCTCGAGTCGCCGGCCATTCTCGGTGCCGGAGGCTATCAATCCGTCGACTGGGACGTGGCGACCGACGGAGCCGCGCGCGTGCTGAAGGGCAAACGCGTGGTGGTCCTGGCGTCGCCCAATCTCTCGAACGAAGCGCTGTGGCTGCTGTCCCGAATCGTAAAGAAGAGCGGCGGCGCGGGCGTGTACCGCATGCCTAACGGACCAGAGGCGCCGCTTCCTGGCGTCCAGGATCTAGCACTTCGCGCGGATCGGGCGGCCAATGGTTCCGGCGCGGACCTGTTCGGATTCACGCGCTCGGCGTCGCCGCTCGAGGCGCTGCAACAGGGTGACGCGCTGCTCATCGCGGATGCAGATCTTGCAGCTGCCGATGTGCCGCACCTTGTGCGGGCATCCGCGGTCGTGGTCGTCGGCACGGTGATGCCCGCCGGCCTCGAACGAGCTCACGTCACGTTGCCGATCTGCAACGTGGTCGAGGAAGAGGGGACCGTGACGAACCTGCGCGGCCGCGTCCAGCGCTTCCTGCAAGCGAAAGCCGCCGATGGATTGGCACGGCCAAGCTGGTATGTGTTGTCCGACCTGTGCAATGCGTTAGGCGAAAGCGCGAGCTATTTCACGTCGGCCGAGGTCTTCGCGGCCCTGGCGACGGCGCACGCCGAGTTCGCGGGCATGAGTTACGGGAGCCTGGGACTGCGCGGCGAGAGCGTCGCCAGTGCCCGCGCGGGAGCGTCCGCATGACGTCTCCAGTCTTCTTCGCGCTCCTGCAGGTCGTCGATCGTCAGGCGCCGGCTGCGTTCTGGCCGTGGTTCCTGTTCACCCTGGTCAAGTTGCTGTTGTTCTTCACGGTGGCCATGGTGGTCGTGGCCTACACGACCTTGGCCGAGCGAAAGGTGTCGGCGTGGATGCAGGACCGCCTCGGACCCAATCGGGTCGGCCCGAAAGGACTGTTCCAGCCGCTGGCGGATGGTCTCAAGAACATCATGAAGGAAGAGACGCTGCCGCCGTACGTGAATCGCGCCCTGTTCCTCATTGCTCCTGCCTTGTCCTTCCTGCCGGCCATGCTGGTGTGGGCGGTGATCCCGTTCGCCGCCCCATGGGCATCGCCATGGGGTCGCTTGGAGATGCAGCTGGCGTCCCTACCGATCGGCTTCCTGTTCATCCTCGCCGTGTCGTCGTTGGGCGTGTACGGCATCGTGCTCGCTGGCTGGGCGTCGAACAACAAGTACGCCCTGCTCGGCGGACTGCGGTCGAGCGCACAGATGGTCTCGTACGAGATCTCGATGGGGATGTCCCTAATTCCCGTGTTGCTGCTGGCCGGCAACGTGACCCTCGCAGACATCGTGAACCAACAGGCGCAGCTGCATCTGTGGAACGTGCTCTCCCTGGCCGTCGCGTTCTTCCTGTACACGGTCTCGGCGTTTGCGGAAACGAATCGACTGCCGTTTGACCTGCCGGAAGCCGAGTCGGAGCTGATCACGGGATATCACACGGAATACAGCGCGATGAAGTTCTCGCTGTTCTTCATCGCCGAGTACGCGAACATGCTCACGCAGAGCGCCATGATCGCGACGCTTTTCTTTGGTGGGTGGGACATTCCGTTCATGACCGCGGACAACACGGGCGCCGTGTCGTTGCCGCTGGTGTTGCTGTCACTCGCGATCATGCTCGCCAAGGTGCTGTTCTTCCTCTTCTTCTATATCTGGATCCGCTGGACCTTGCCACGCTTCCGATACGATCAGCTCATGTCGATCGGGTGGAAGATCCTGCTGCCGGTGGCGCTGGCGTACATCGTGATCATGGCCTCGGTTCTGTTGGGGCTGGACATGGCGGGTGTGAAGCGCGGCTTCCCGTACGGGCTGTGGCTGTTCGCGGTGAACGCCGTGCTCGCAATCGGCCTGTTCTTTGTGCTCGACCGTGGGCGGCTGGTGAGCCCAGCGTATGGCCGCGCCAAGCCGCGCGAGCTCGCCCGGTTGCGCAGCTTGACGACGAGCAGGTCCAACCTTTCGACGCAGGCGGGGGACTGATGGCGATCACCGTCAAGGTCGTCGACCGACCGATCGCACAGACGAGTTATGTGCGCGCGACGGTCAAGGGAATGGCCAATACGCTGAAGCACATGTTTCAGTCGAAGCAGACGACGCAATACCCCGAGCAGAAGGAGAGCATCTCGCGCCGTTGGCGTGGTACGCACCGGATGCTCACGACGGAGGATGGCAAGGCGAAGTGCGTGGCGTGTGGTCTCTGTCCCACGGTCTGCCCCGCCAACTGCATCAAGTTGGTCCCCGGCGAGGATGAGAAGGGAAACCGGTATCCGTTGATTTTCGAGATCGACGAGTTTCGTTGCATCTTCTGTGGATATTGCCAGGAAGTGTGCCCCGAGGAAGCGATTCACCTGGGGCGGCACTACGAAAACGCCGAGTACAGCCGTGAAGGCTTTGTGTACGATTTGGAGCGACTGATGGCCCAGACGCATCCGGTGTGTGAGCTGTGGGACCCGGCGGACCCCAAGGGCGAGTAATGCCGAACTTTTTCTATCAGGTTCATTTCTATCTCTTCGGGCTCATCGCGATCGCGTGCGCCTTGGCGTTCGTCACGCGGAAGAGTCCCGTGGCCGCGGCGCTGTGGCTGGTGAATACGATGTTTGCGCTGGCGGCGCTGTATGTCATGCTGGACGCCCACTTCATCGGCGCGATTCAGGTTCTGGTGTATGCCGGTGCCATCATGGTCGTGTTCCTGTTCGTGGTGATGCTCTTGAACCTCGGGCATCCCGACGACGTGTCTGACATTCGGGGCAAGTGGGGGAAGCTGGCGGCCGGACTGTTGGGGCTGGCGATGCTGGCGCAGCTGATGGCTCTGGCCCGGTCCGCGGCGCCCAGTTCACTGGTAGTGGAGCCGCGAGAGAGTGCGGACGCCCTGACCTCCCTGAATGCCGTGGGCGTGATCGCGAAGCCGCTCTTCGGTGAATACATGGTCGCCTTCGAGGTGACCAGCTTGTTGCTGCTGGTGGCGATCGTCGGAGCTGTCGTCCTCGGAAAGCGGAGGGCATCCGCATGATGGTTCAGGAGGCCTTGGCCCTCTCCGCCGTGCTCTTCACGATCGGTGCGATCGGCGTGCTGACGCGCCGGAATGCGATCGTGATCTTCATGTGTGTGGAGCTGATGTTGAACGCGGTCAACCTGTCCTTTATCGCCTTCTCGCGTCTCTACGGCGTCACGGGTCAGGTCTTCGTTGTCTTTGTCATGACGGTCGCTGCGGCAGAGGCCGCGGTCGGACTCGCGATCATCATCGCGATCTTCCGCCACCGGCAAACGGTGGACCTCAAGAACATCAACCTCCTGAAAGGCTGATGCTGGCTCAGCTTGCAGCAACCGCGGGGGCGCACCCGCTGGACGGAAGCGCGGCGGAGTGGATCTGGCTGGTGCCGATCCTGCCGCTGATCGGGTTCCTGATCAATGGTGCGCTCTCCCTCCTGAGCGTGGCCAAGGTCGGGCCTAGCGACCCGTCGGCGGGCGGACACGACGATCATCACGGCGCCGACCACGGCGCCCACGCTGCGCATGACGATCATCATCACGCGCCGACCGCGCATCGATTCGCCGGGATCGTCAGCATCGTCGGACCCGCGGTCCTTGCCCTCTCGTTTGCCCTGGCGGTGATGATCTTCGGCGCCGTGTCGACGGCGCACCCGGAAGAGCCTTTTGTGAAGGACATGTTCACTTGGATGATCGCCGGCGACTTGATCGTGAGAGCGGGCTTCCAGGTCGACCAACTCTCGATGGTGATGGTACTGGTCATCACCGGTGTGGGCACCCTGATCCACATCTTCTCCGTCGGCTACATGCGGGAGGACCCGGGGTACCCACGGTACTTCGCGTACCTCAACCTGTTCGTGTTCTTCATGCTGGTGCTCGTATTGGGCGCCAGCTACCCCGTCTTGTTTGTCGGCTGGGAAGGGGTCGGCCTTTGCTCGTACTTGTTGATCGGATTCTGGTTCTCCGAAAAGGCCAACGCCGACGCCGGGAAGAAGGCGTTCATCGTCAACCGCATCGGCGACTTCGGATTTCTGGTCGCGATGTTCCTGCTGTATTCGAATCTTGGTGTGCTGGACTTCGCCGGTGTGAACGAAGCCGCGGCCAAGCTGCCCATGGCAGGTCCGCTCGTGACCGCCATTTGTCTCTTCTTGTTCCTCGGCTGCGCCGGTAAGAGTGCGCAGATCCCGCTCTACGTGTGGCTGCCGGATGCCATGGCGGGCCCAACGCCAGTGTCCGCCCTTATCCATGCGGCGACGATGGTGACCGCCGGCGTGTACCTGGTGGCACGAAGCGCGACGTTGTTCTCCATGGCGCCGGCGGCGGGTTTGACCGTGGCTTTTGTCGGAGGCCTAACGGCGCTCTTTGCGGCTACCATCGGGTTGAAGCAGTGGGACATCAAGAAGGTGCTCGCCTATTCCACCGTTTCGCAGCTGGGCTACATGTTCGTGGGCGTGGGCGTCGGTGCTTACGCCGCCGGCGTGTTTCACCTGGTGACGCATGCGTTCTTCAAGGCCCTGCTGTTCCTGGGATCGGGCTCGGTGATCTACGCCATGCACCAGGCCTATCATCACACGGGGAATCATGACGACGCCCAGGACATGCGAAACATGGGTGGTCTCAAGCAATACATGCCGGTGACGTTCGTGCTGATGTGGATTGCGACGCTGGCGATTGCGGGGATTCCTCCATTCGCCGGATTCTTCTCCAAGGACGAGATCCTCGGCTCCGTTTTCGCGCGAACGCACGAGTCCACGTTGGCATCGGCAACCTGGCTGGGGCTCCCCGGGTCCGCGGTGCTGTACATCGTGTGGGTGTTTGGGCTGGCGGCAGCGCTCCTGACCGCGATCTACATGACGCGCATGATGCTCTACACGTTCCACGGCCCGAATCGATCCGGGGAGCGCGAGCGCGAGCACTTGCATGAGGCGCCGTGGGTGATGACCGGCCCGCTCGTCGTGCTGGGCGGCATGAGCCTCGTGGGCGGATGGTTGAACCTTCCCGAATTTCTACCCGCGGGACCGGTGCAAGCCCTCCACCACTGGCTGGAGCCGGTCACCGGCGCTGCGACGCTGCGTGTGTTAGGCGGTAAGGAGTCCCACGTGGCGGAGTCGACGGAGTTCATGCTGGTGGGGATCGCCGTGGCCATCGCCATCGCGGGCATTCTGGTGGCGTACACACGTCTCAAGCCTCAGGCCCTGGTTCCCAAGGCGCAGTCGCCGGAAGCCGAAGGCTTCGAGCGCTTGTTGGAGCACAAGTACTACGTGGACGAGCTGTACGACCGAACGGTCGTACAACCCGTGGTCAGTGGCGCGCGGAGCGTGCTCTGGCGCGGCATGGACGCCGGGCTAATCGACGGGTTGTTCGTGAACGGCAGTGCGTACCTCGCTCGCGGCTTCGGTTGGTTAGGCGCGCGTCTGCAGTCCGGTCGCGTCGGGACGTACGCGTGGGTCCTGGTTATTGGCGTCATCGCGGTCTTGAGCGCCTTCTCCCTGCGGTAGAGCCATGAACCAATTCCTCACTTCCATCAACTACAACGGCTGGATCCTGCCGGCCCTCCTCGCCTTGCCGACGTTGGGCGCCGTCCTCGTGTGGGGCATGGGTGCGATGTCGCGTGCGGGAGATGACGCCGGTGCGAACGCCGCGCGGCGCGTGACATTTCTGGTCCTGCTGGCGGAGTTTGTGCTGTCGACCGGGCTTTGGTGGTCCATGGACCCGAAGTCAGCGGCGTGGCAGGCCGTCTTTGATGTGCGATGGATCGACGCGTGGGGCGCCCGGTTTGCGCTCGGGATCGATGGCATTTCGGTGATGATGGTGCTGCTCACCACCTTGCTCATGCCGTTGGCGATCCTCGGCGGCTGGACGAGTATTCGCAACAAGGTGCACGCCTACCACGCCCTGATGTTGGTGCTGACGACGGGCATGCTTGGGGTTTTCCTGGCCAAGGATCTCTTCCTCTTCTACGTGATGTGGGAAGTGATGCTCGTTCCCATGTACTTCATTATCGGCGTATGGGGCGGGGAACGGCGCATCTACGCCTCCTTGAAGTTCTTCATCTACACGATGGTGGGCTCGCTGCTCATGTTGGTGGCCATCGTCTACATGGGGTTGCAGGCTGGCATGACGGAGGGCAAGCCGAATTTCTCGTACGAGGCAGTCATGGCCGTGGCGGGACTCTCCCCATCGGCGATGTTCTGGTTGTTCGGCGCGTTCTTTGTCGCATTCGCCGTGAAGGTCCCGATGTTCCCGTTCCACACGTGGCTGCCGGACGCGCACGTGGAGGCACCTACGGCGGGATCCGTGATCCTGGCCGGCGTTCTCCTCAAGCTCGGAACCTACGGGTTCCTGCGCTTTGCGCTGCCGCTGTTCCCGGGTGTCGCGTTGCACCCCGCGGTACGCACCACGATTCTCGTGCTCGCCGTGGTCGGCGTCATCTATGGCTCGCTCGTGGCGTTGGTGCAGCCTGATTTCAAGAAGTTGGTGGCGTATTCGTCCGTTGCGCACCTCGGCATGGTGATGCTCGGCATCTTTGCCAACACGCGCGAGAGCATGCAGGGCGCGCTCATGGTCATGATCGGTCACGGCTTCTCGACCGGCGCACTCTTCTTCCTGATCGGCGTGATTTACGAGCGCAAGCACTCGCGGCTCATTGCGGACTACGGTGGCATTGCCATGGTCGTACCGATCTACGCTACCATCCTCACGGTGGTGGCCTTGAGTTCGATTGGACTGCCCGGGACGAACGGGTTTGTCGCCGAATTCCTGGTGATGGTGGGGTCGTTCAAGACGGTCCCGTACCTGACCACCGTGTCGGCGTTAGGCGTAATTCTCGCCGCGGCCTATCTGCTGTGGGCACTCCAGCGCGTGATCTACAACGCGCTGGACAAGCCATCCAATGCCGCGCTCCCCGACATGAACTGGCGCGAGATCGGTCTCATGACGCCTTTACTCATCGGCATCTTGTGGCTGGGCATCTATCCCAAGCCGGTGCTGCAACGGATGGAGGCATCCACGACCAAGCTCGTTCAACTCGTTGAGAAGCGAGGTGCCAATCAGTTGCCCCAGCTCACCGGAGGCAATTGATGAATTTCAACCTGGCCCTGCCGATGGACGTGACGCGAGCGCTCGCGCCGGACTTGTTGCTGTTTGGCGGCGCGATGGCGTTGATGCTGTGGTCGGCGTTTTCGACCGAGGGACCGGCCACCCAGAAACGCATCGGCTACGGCGCGATCGTGCTCGCCGCGCTCACGCTGGGAGCGGTGATCGTTGCCAGCATGCGCGACCTGTCGGCCACACCCGGGATCGTGGCGGTCGACGGGTTCCGGTGGGCGGCAGACATGGTCTTCCTGTTGGGGGCGATCATCACCATCGCGGTGTCCCTCGACTACAACAACCGGGAAGGGATCGTTTCCGGTGAGACGCACGTGCTGGTGCTCTTTGCCGTGGGTGGCATGATGCTGATGGTCGCCGCGCGCGACTTGATGCTGCTGTTCCTTGGCATCGAGACCATGTCGGTGGCCGTTTACGTGCTCGCCGGCATGAATCGGCGCAGCGTGCGGTCCGCGGAAGGTGCCCTGAAGTACTTCTTGCTCGGCGCCTTCTCCACCGCCTTCCTGCTATACGGCATCGCGCTCCTCTACGGGTCCACCGGGACGACGAACCTGAAGGTGATTGGGGAGCGCATCGCGACGTTGCACCTGCAGGACAGCGCCATGCTCCTGGTGGGTATCGCGTTGCTGCTGGTCGGCTTCGCGTTCAAGATGGCAGCGGTTCCGTTCCACATGTGGGCCCCGGATGTGTACGAGGGCGCCCCCACACCAATCACGGGGTTCATGGCCGCCACCGTCAAGGCGGCGGCGTTCGCGGCGTTCCTTCGCGTGTGGCTGGCAGCCTTGAGCGGTGTCTACGGCCACTGGCACGCCGCGGTATGGTGGCTCAGCGCCGCAACCATGGTGGTCGGGAACCTCGTCGCGCTGCAACAGAAGAACCTCAAGCGCATGCTGGCCTATTCGAGCATTGGCCACACCGGCTTTGTTCTCGTCTCCGTGTCCGCAGGTACGACGCAAGCCGCGAATGCGTTTCTGTTCTATCTCGTCGCCTATACGCTGGCGACGATGGGTGCGTTTGCCGTGATCATCGCGCTTGGCACCGCCGGTTCGCCGCGAGAGCGGATCGAGGATTACCACGGCTTGTGGCAGGAGCGACCCGGAATGGCGATCGCCATGACCGTGTTCATGCTGGCGTTGCTTGGCTTCCCGATCTTCGGCGGCATGGGCTTCTTTGCCAAGTGGTACGTACTGCAGGCCGCGTTGCAGGCGGCGGCACCTCAAACTCGCTTGGCCGTGCTTCTTGTGCTCACGACCACGGTGTCTGCCGGCTACTACCTGTACGTGGTGATGGTGATGTTCATGAAGCCGCGCCCTGAAGGCGGCGAACCGTTGCCACCAAGCACCGGCCTGACACGTCTGGTGATACTGCGTCCATCGCGGCCTCCGTGTTTGGGATCTTCCCGGACCCCGTGGTGCGTTGGACCAGGTCGGGAAGCGATATTGCTCCAGCCGTCCAGCCCCCGGCGCCTAACGTGGCGCAGGCGGCGGTCACGCACTAAGGTTGGTGGCCGCTATAGCGGCCCCGCGCTTTTTCCGAGGTCCAAGGCCATCTCGCCAATCTTCCGGCAGTACGACATCCGCGGCATCGTCGATCGCGACTTGACCACCGAAGCCGCGTACGGTGTAGGTCGTGCGTATGCCGCCCTGCTTGCGGCCAAGGGGATCAAAGGTGCGGTGGCCGTGGGGCGCGACAACCGGCCGAGTGGCCCGCAATTGCGTGACGCCTTGGTGCGCGGCCTTACGGAGTGTGGAGTCGATGTCATCGACGTGGACGTCGTCCCCACCCCGATTCTCTACTGGTCGTTGCACCACCTCCCGGTGATCGGCGGCATCCAGATCACAGGTTCGCACAATCCGCCAGAGTACAACGGATTCAAGTTGTGCCTTGGATATGAGTCGATCCATGGCGATGGAATTCAGGGACTGCGTGCGCTCATTGAAGCTGGTGTGTTCCCGAAGGGTCAGGGAACGGTCCGCGGCGAACACGTCATCGACCGGTACGTGGATGACATCATCGGGAAGATTGGGCCGCTGTCGCGCCGTTTGCGGGTGGTGGTCGACGCTGGCAATGGTGCCGGTGCTTTGGTGGCGGAGAAGTTGTTCAGTCGGCTAGGTGTGGACGCCACCTACCTGTTCTGTGAGTCGGACGGGACCTTCCCCAATCACCATCCGGATCCGACCGTCGTGGAGAACCTGCACGACATCATCGCCGCGGTGCGTCGCACCAAGGCGGATATCGGCATCGCCTTCGATGGCGACGCGGACCGAATCGGCGTGATCGACAATCAGGGCGAGATCGTTTGGGGTGACCACGTCCTCATCCTGTATGCGCGAGATGTGCTGGCGCGAACCGGGAAGGGACAGTCGATCATCTTCGACGTGAAGTGCTCGCAGGCCTTGCCTCACGCAATTGCCGAGGCGGGCGGAAAGCCGGTGATGTGGAAGACGGGTCACTCACTCATCAAGGAGCGGATGAAGGAGCTGCACGCCCCCATCGCCGGCGAAATGAGCGGGCACATGTTCTTCACGGAAGGCTTCTACGGACACGACGACGCCATGTACGGGGGCGCGCGCCTCTTGCGCATTGTCGCCGATGCCGGCCGGAGCGTGCATGACCTCCTCTCCGACGTTCCGAAGTTCGTGAGCACGCCGGAACTTCGCGTGGATTGTCCAGACGAACGTAAGTTCGCCATCGTGGAGCAAGCCGCACGGCACTTCAAGGCGACTCATGACGTCATCGATGTCGATGGGGTGCGCGTCCTGTTCGGCGACGGGTGGGGTCTCATTCGCGCCTCCAACACGCAGCCCGTGCTCGTGACGCGGTACGAAGCCCGGACGCCTGAACGCCTGGCGCAGATTCAGGGCGAGATGGAGGGATGGTTGCGCGCGCAGGGAATCGAGCCGTAACGTGCGCACGCGCCGGTGGCTCGTCGCGATCCTGGTCGCGATCGCGCTGCTCCTGCTGGCCGGACGCGCCGTCGCGGGATGGTACGTAGACTATCGGTGGTATGAAGCGTTAGGCGCCGCGGACTTGTGGCAAGCCAGGGAGTGGAACCTGTTCTTGCTGCGAGGGGTCACGTTCCTGGTTGGGGGCGTTTTCGTGTTCCTCAACCTTTTTGCCGTTCGTGCATCCGTGGCGTCGCTCGTGCTGCCGCGCCGCGTGGGGAACCTCGAGATTGGGGAGGAAGTCCCCAGCCGGTACCTCATGCTGGCGGTGATCGTGTTGACCATCGTCGTCGCGGCGCTGCTGGCGATTCCGCACGACGAGTGGATGTCACTCGAACTGATCCGACACGGCGAACGTTTTGGCGAGACCGATCCGTACTTCCAGTTCGATCTGGCCTTTTGGCTTTATTGGCTTCCCCTGGAGACGGCCCTCCACGTGTGGTCGCTGATCGCCCTCATGACCGTCACGCTGCTCGTACTGTTCCTGTACGCGCTCACCCCCAGCCTGCGATGGGAAGGCGGACGACTCCATGTCTCTGGATACGTGAGGCGGCACCTGTTCGCACTCGGCGCCGTGATGCTGCTGTTGCTCGGCTGGAACTATCGACTCGATGCGTATTCCTTGCTCAACAACGGGAGCGGGGCGTTGGGTGGCTTTACCGCCATCGACCACAAGGTCGGCATACCGGTCAACCTCGTACTCGCGCTGCTGACGTTGGCCGCGGCAATGCTGGTGTTGTGGTCCGGCTGGCTCGGTCAAGTGAAGCTGGCGTTTTTTTCCGTCACCACGGTGCTACTCCTGGCATTGACGCTGCGTCAGGTGGTGCCGCCGGTGGCCCAACGTTTTGTGACGCCGGGCGACCCGGAACTCCGCGAGCGGCCGTACCTGCAGACGCGCGACGGGTACACGCGGCGCGCGTACGATGTGGACCGCCTAACGCGCGAGGACTCGGTTCGCGCGCCGTCACCTGGGCTGGCGATGCGTGGCGCCGCGCTCTGGGACACGCAGGCCCTCGAACAGGCGGTGTCCCGCGGCCCTCGCGGCACGCGAACCGCCGGTGGCCTCGGATGGGATGTAGCTGACGGGCGCCCAGTGGGCCTGATGGTGGCGCCACCCACCGGGCCAGATGCGGCCGACCCCGTCGCGGGGTGGAGCATCACGCGGTATGCCGGCGACGTGGCCGGCGAACGGGGCGCGCCACTCGAACGACTCGACGTCTCCTCCGCCGATGCCAGCGTCGCTCGCGCCGTACTCGTGTTCGACTCGGTTTCATCATACCTGGTGCTTTCCGATTCCGCCGATCGCGTCGCGGGGAGCGACCTCTCCACACTGGCCAGCCGGGTCGCGCACGCGTGGAGTCTGCAGAACCCGCGCTTGCTCGGGTCGGAGGTGCCGGCACGCGGGCGCATCATCCTGCACCGCAACGTGCGCGAACGGATCGCCGCCCTGTACCCGTTCTACACGACCGGGCCCCGCGTTGACCCCGTGGCCTGGCGCGATTCACTGTTCTGGGTAGCGCACTTGTACAGCGCCTCGGCGTGGTACCCCCTGAGTGACGCCATGCATTTTGGCAGCGAGGACGTGCACTACCTCAGGCACGCGGCCATAGCCATAGTCAATGCGCATACGGGACGCGTTCGCGCCATTCCGGACTTGACGCCGGATCCCGTGGCGACGACCTGGATGCATCGGTTCCCATCGCTCTTTGTCGCGGCCAGCGAAGTGGATCCGGACCTAACGAACCGGATTCCGCCGGCAACGGACGGCGCGTTGGTCCAGGCGACCGCCTTCGCCCAGGTCGGCGTTCGTGGCGAATATCTCCCGCCATCCCACCTTCCAAAGTGGACCGGGGGCGATCGCATGTTCGGTCTCGATCGCCTAGCACCCTTCGTGGATGCGAACACCGGGCTGCAGGCGATCACGCTACCTGTGCTCGACGCGGCGGACCGCGTTCGCGGAGTAATTTCCGTGGCTGGCGGGGCGACCTACGAACCGCGTTTCCGGCCGCTACGGACGGGGTCACCCCGCTGGGGATATGTGCTCGAGCGATTGTTGCGGCTGCCAGACACGCTCGCCGCGGCGACCCCGCGCGATGGCCGGCTTAGCCGCGGGCCCGTGCGGGTCCTCCCCCAAGGCGATGGCATCGCATTTCTGCAATCCATTTATTCGGCACGCGCCGATGGTTCGTTGCAGGTTGCAGCCGCAGCGGTTCTTTCAGGCGATTCGCTCGGCGTGGGGAATACGGTGGCCGCCGCCATTGGCGCGCCGGCGCCGCAAGCGAGTGAAACGCCGTTGACACCGGAGGAATTCAAGGCCCGCGTGGAGGCACTGTACGCGGACATGCGCGAGGCCACGAGACGCGGTGACTTCCGGGCGTTTGGCGTGGCGTATGAGGCGTTGGGGAAGCTGTTGCGTATGCCCAGTCGCTAAGCTTGTTTGCCTTCCACCCTCCTCATACCTTGCGCCGCCGAACTCCTCGCAACTCCATGGCCTCGCGAAAGACCAATCCGACCGCGGTGGTAGCGCTTGGGGGCAATGCGCTCGCGCCAGAGGGGGAGCGTGCGTCCGTCTACGACCAGTTTCGGCACACCCGCGAGAGCCTCGGACCAATCGTTGACCTTGCATTGGACGGCTGGAACCTATGCGTCGTGCACGGGAACGGACCGCAGGTGGGCGACGAGCTGTTGCGAAACGAGATGGCTCGCAACGAGGTCTCGCCATTGCCGCTGGGCGTGCTGGTTGCCGGCACCGCCGGTTGGATCGGCTACATGATCCAGCAGTCGGTGGAGAATGCGCTACGTCGTATGGGGAGCTCGCGTGACGTGGCAACCATCGTGACCCAGGTTCACGTGGACCCCGACGACCCCACGTGGAAAACGCCGACCAAACCGATCGGGCACGCCATCCCGGACGATCGAGCGGAGGTGCTGATTCGCGAGGGATACACGATCAAGCCGGATGCTCGTGGTCGCAGGCGGCGAGTGGTTGCCAGCCCACGACCGCTCGCCATTCATGAATTGGCGAGCATTCGCACCTTGGTGTTGCGGGGCACCATTGTGGTCGCGTGTGGCGGCGGCGGTGCGCCCGTGTATTTCGACAACGAGCGCCAGGGCTGGGAAGGAATGGACGCCGTGGTTGACAAGGATTTGGCAAGCGCCGTCCTGGCGCGCGATCTCGGCGCCGAACTACTGTTGATCCTGACGGATGTGGATGCGATCTATCTGGACTGGGGAAAGCCAACCCAGCGAGCGTTGCGTCGGCTGTCCATTGCCGACGCCGAGCGTCTGGATGCGGAAGGGGTGTTTGGGGAGGGAAGCATGGCGCCAAAGGTGCGGGCTGCCGTTGACTTCGTGAAGCATACCGACGGGCGCGCCATTATTACCGAATTGCACAAGGGAAGAGCCGCCGTGCGCGGCGAGGCAGGAACGACGATCACCGCGGAGACCGTGTGAATATCCATGAATATCAGGCGAAGGACATCCTTCGCGCGTTAGGCGTCCCAATTCCACCCGGCGAGGTGGCCACCACCGCCGCCGACGCCGAGGCTATTGCCCGAAAGATCGGCCGTACGGTGGTGGTTAAGGCACAGGTGCACGCCGGCGGCCGGGGCAAGGCCGGTGGGGTGAAGCTGGCGAAGACACCAGAAGAAGCGCGTGAAAAAGCGCAGGCCATCCTGGGGATGCAGATCAAGGGCCTCACCGTGCAGAAGGTGCTGGTGACGGATGCGGCAGACATTGCCAGCGAGGCGTACGTGGGCATTATCCTCGATCGCGCCAGCAAGCGTCCGGTCTTCATGGTGAGTCCGGCGGGCGGCATCGACATCGAGGAAGTCGCCGCAACGACACCAGAGAAGATCCTCAAGCTGCCGATCGACACGCGCTATGGCCTGCAGCCGTTTCAGGCCATGCGTCTCGGATTCTTCCTGTATGACGACCTCGCGAAGGCGCGAGCGGCAGCCAAGATCATGCAGCAGCTGTATCAAGGTTTCATGCAGAGCGGGTGCTCGCTGGCTGAGATCAATCCGCTGGTCGTCACACCGGCCGGTGAAGTCGTTGCCCTCGATGCCAAGATGGTCATCGATGACAACGAACTCGATCGTCGTCCGACCATCGCGGCCCTTCGAGACGAATCCGCCGAAGCGCCCAGCGAGGTGCAGGCGCGCAATGCCAACCTCACGTTCATCAAGTTGGACGGAAACGTCGGCTGTTGCGTGAACGGCGCCGGACTCGCCATGGCAACGATGGACTTGGTGAAATACTACGGTGGAGAACCCGCGAACTTTCTGGACATTGGTGGCTCGTCGAATCCGGAAAAAGTGGTGAATGCCCTGCGCATCATCACGGCCGATCCGAACGTCAAGGCGATTCTCTTCAATATCTTCGGCGGGATCACTCGCACCGACGACGTTGCCAACGGGATCGTGACGGCCACGCGGGAGAATCCGCTGAAGGTTCCGATCGTCATCCGCCTAACGGGCACGAATGAGGAAATCGCCGTGAAGATCCTCAAGGACAACGGATTCTCGGCATCAAACGACATGGACGAAGCCGTCAAGCGAGCCGTCGAGCTCGCGACCGGAGGAAAGGCCGCGTGAGCATCTTCATCAACAAGGAAACCACCGTGGTGGTGCAGGGCATCACGGGGCGCGACGGATCGTTTCACAGCAAACAGATGCTGGAATACGGCACCCGCATCGTCGCTGGCGTGACTCCCGGGAAGGGGGGGCAGAAATTCGAGAACAGCGTCCCCGTCTTTCATACCGTTGCCGATGCCGTGCAGTCGACCGGTGCGACATGCTCCGTGATCTACGTGCCGCCACTCTTCGCAGCTGACGCAATCATGGAGGCCGCGGAGGCTGGCGTGCAGTTGATTGTGGCCATAACCGAAGGCGTTCCCGTCCTCGACATGACACGCGTCTATCCCTTCGTGAAGGAGAAGGGCGCGCGGCTCATCGGTCCCAATTGCCCGGGACTCATCTCACCCGCGCAGTCGAAGGTCGGGATCATTCCGGGCCGAATCTGCACACCGGGTCCGGTCGGCGTCGTTTCGCGCTCCGGGACGCTGACCTACGAGATCGTGTACCAGCTGACGCGCGCGGGCATCGGCCAGACCACCTGCGTGGGCATCGGCGGCGATCCTATTAACGGCACGAACTTCATTGACTGCCTGGCTGCCTTTGAGGCGGACCCACAGACAAAGGTCGTGTGCTTGATGGGAGAGATCGGTGGCACCGACGAACAGGACGCCGCGACCTACATCAAGACCAAGATGACCAAACCCGTCGTCGGCTTCATCGCTGGTCAAACGGCGCCGCCAGGACGGCGCATGGGACACGCAGGCGCTATCATCTCCGGTTCGGCGGGCACCGCTGCCGAAAAGATCGCGTCGTTCGAAGCAGCAGGAATGGGCGTGGCGCGTCGCCCGATCGACTTTGTTGAACTCGTCAAACAGCGTCTTCACTAAGGGATTCAGGAGCACTAATACGCATATGGCTGGAAATCGTACACTCACGATCGTCAAGCCCGACGCCTTTGCCTCGGGCAAGGCGGGAAAGATCGTCGCGCATCTGGAAGCCGCGGGATTCAAGATCGTGGCGACTCGCGTTCTACAACTCTCCACCGCACAGGCCGAGGGCTTTTACGAAGTCCACAAGGAAAGGCCCTTCTTCCGATCGCTCGTCACCTTCATGACCTCCGGGAAGTGCCAGCCCATGGTGCTCGAACGCGCCGACGCCGTGGCAGAGCTGCGGAAAGTGATCGGGGCGACCGATCCGGCAGAAGCGGCACCGGGCACCGTTCGCAAGCTCTACGCAGAATCCAAGGAGCGGAACGCGATCCACGCCTCCGACTCCGACGAAAACGCGGAGCGCGAATCGCGTTTCTTCTTCGCGGAATCCGAGTTGATCGCCAATCGCTAAGGATCGGAAGCGTTCTTCGGCGCCCGGTGGCATCTCCTGCCATCGGGCGCTTTTCTTTCGCCACGGTGGGGGGCTCGTCGCTGCCGCGTTTGGGGTCCTGATCACGGCCGCCCGAATGGCCGCGTCCGGCCTGCGCGTCCTGCCCTTCGCTGACCAAATTCCAGGAATAGTGCTCGTTGTTGGGCATTCACTCGCCGAACATGGGTCGGCGCCCAAGCCAACGAGCCTGATTTTGTCGTAAGTCTCGTTGTCAGGCCGACTTGAACGCCGTCACAAGATCCGCTAAATTTCGCGGCTATGCTGTCCTTCGACCTTACGACGCTCGGCTCCCACGCCATCCAAGTCGATGGGGAGTTAGGATCCGACGACCCCATTTGGGGCGACACGGAGGCGAAGCCGGCTGCAGGGGTGCACGTCACGGGCAGACTCTCGTCGGCTGGGTCAGATCGCTTTTATTTCAGCGGCGATCTCGCCGGTTCTATCGCCGGTTCGTGTCGTCGCTGCTTGAAGCCCGTAACCCTTCCGCTGAACGAGGAAATGCACGTCCTTTTCGCTCGCGAGGGGGACGACGAGATTGACGACCCAGACGTGTACGTGATCGAGGCACGGTCGCGGGAGTTGGATGTTCGCCCCGCGGTGCGAGAGCAGTGGATCCTGGCGGCCCCAGCGTTCATGGTGTGCCGCGAGGATTGCAAGGGGCTCTGCGCGCAGTGCGGCGCCGACCTGAATGACGGACCTTGTGGGTGTGAACCTGCAACCGACAGCCGGTGGGATTCCCTGCGCAAGGCGCGCGGATCAACCTGACCAGCAGAACCTTTTTACCTAACGACTCCGATGGCTGTACCCAAGAGACGCACGTCCAAGCGAAAGAAGCGCGCACGCAACACCCATAAGGCCGCCCCGGCCATCGTGCTGCAGAAGTGCCCGCGCTGCCAGAGCCCCAAGCGCCCCCATCGGGTGTGCGCTGAATGCGGCTATTACGCGGGTGAACAGCGAGTCGCGGCCCGGGAAGCCTAGCCTTGGCGCGCATCGCGCTGGACGCGATGGGGGGCGATTTTGCCCCCGACGCTACAGTCGCCGGGGCGCTTCTCGCGCTTCACGAACTGGGTTCTGATCACATCCTCCAACTCGTCGGGCAGGTGGAGGTCATCCAGCGTCAGCTGGAGGCCCACTTGGCCGGGGCGTATTCAGCCATGCGTGTCCATCGCGATCGCATCGAGATGGTTGAGGCACCGGAAGTGATCGACATGTCGGAGAAGCCGAGTGCTGCGCTCCGCGGAAAGCCGCAGAGTTCCATGCACGTGGGGCTGCGCCTTCAGGTCGACGGCCGCTCCGATGCCTTCGTGTCGGCGGGAAATACCGGAGCCCAGATGGCAGTGTCCACCTTGGTGCTTCGCATGCACCAGGGTCTGAATCGGCCAGCGATCAGCACGGTGTTTCCCACGGCGCGCCAGTCGGTCGTGGTGCTCGATTCTGGCGCCAACGTCGACTGCAACGCGCATGAGCTGGTCCAATTCGCCCGGCTCGGGGCCGTGTATGCGGAGGACATCCTCGGCCGCAATGACCCTGTCATTGGCTTGCTGAGCATTGGCGAGGAGCCCGAGAAGGGGAACTCCGTGACCAAGGAAGCGCATCAGCTGCTCCTCCAGTCCGGACTGAACTTCCAGGGAAACGTGGAGGGTCGAGACATCCCGTTAGGCGCCAGCGATCGCGGACCCATCGACGTGGTGGTGTGCGATGGATTTGTTGGCAACGTGCTGCTCAAGTTTTACGAGGGCATAGCGCCCATGATTCTGGGCATGCTGCGCGAGCGTGCGGGACTCTCGCGGGAACAACTCGCTCCAGCCTTCAAGCACCTGGACTATTCCGAGGTCGGAGGTGCACCGCTGCTGGGCGTGAAAGGGGTGAGCATCATCTCTCACGGAAAATCGAGTGCCAAGGCCATTCGCAGCGCGATCGGGGTAGCCATCCGAGCCGTCGAGTCGCGCATGAATGAGCACATTGGGCGCCGTCTGTCGGAGAACGGAGCGGCATCATGAAGCGTCCTGTCGCCTACATCGCGGGCATCGGCAAGTTCGCCCCGCGACGCATCATGAAGAACGAGGACTTTGCCGCGTTAGGCCTGGAGACCGACGACGCGTGGATCGTCCAGCGCACCGGCATTCGAGAGCGTCGCATCGCCAGCGCGGACGAGACCAATACGAGCATGTCCGAACAGGCGTCTCGCATTGCGATGGAGCGAGCGGGCGTGACAGCCGGCGAGATCGACGTGATCGTGTTGGGAACGGCGTCGCCAGACCGCCTTCTCCCCGCGACCGCGGTGGAGCTGCAGGCAGTGCTCGGTGCCAAGCGTGCCGCCGCGTTTGACGTCTCCGCAGCCTGCTCCTCATTCCTGTACGGATTGATCGTCGCAGAAGGGTTGATGCAGAGCGGGAACGCGGCAACATGCCTCGTCGTGGGAACGGAAAAGCTCAGCGCAATCGTGGACTGGAAGGATCGGTCGACGTGCGTGTTGTTCGGCGATGGCGCCGGCGCTGCCGTGCTCAAGAAGTCGCGCGGAGGGAAGGGCATCCTGTCCACCTATTTCCGCAGCGACGGCACCCTCGCCGACCTGCTACATCGTCCGGCTGGTGGAGCTGCCGAGCCATTCGACGAAAAGGCCCTTCACGATCGGTCGTTCTACATCAAGATGGAAGGACGCGAGGTGTTCCGGCATGCCGTCCGTTCCATGACCGAAGCAACCGATCGGGCGCTCGACGGGGCGAAGCTGACGGGGGCGGATATCGACTTGCTCATTCCGCACCAGGCCAACATCCGGATCATCGAGGCGACCGCCAAGCACGCTGGCATTCCGATGGACAAGGTGTTTGTCAACGTCGATCGGTACGGCAATACCTCATCGGCCTCGGTGGCGATCGCGCTCGAGGAAGCGATGTCCAGCGGCCGAATCACTGAGGGGATGAACGTCCTGCTCGTCGCGTTTGGCGCCGGGTTCACGTGGGCGTCCGTGGTCCTGCGGTTCTAGGCGATGGATCTGGTGCTGCTATTCCCCGGCCAGGGGTCGCAGAAGCCCGGTATGGGCAAGGATCTCGCCGCGTCGGTGCCAGCCGCTCGCGACGTGTTCGCCAGCGCCGACGCGGCGTTAGGCGAACCACTTTCCACGCTCTGCTTCGAGGGGCCGGCCGACGTCCTGACGCAGACGCACAACGCACAACCCGCGCTGCTCACGCATGGCGCCGCGGTCTGGCACGCCGTAGCGGAGCGCGCGCGCGGCT
Source organism: Gemmatimonadaceae bacterium (assembly GCA_044224875.1). Classification (GTDB taxonomy): domain Bacteria; phylum Gemmatimonadota; class Gemmatimonadetes; order Gemmatimonadales; family Gemmatimonadaceae; genus JABAQJ01. The sequence goes on from JBGAJQ010000051.1 coordinate 32,902, forward strand.
TTGTGCGCGCCGCCGCCGGTCACAGTCTCGGTGAGTTCACCGCGTGGCATGCCGTCGGGGGCCTGTCGTTGGAGGACGCCGTGCGTCTGGTGCGCCGACGCGGGGTCCTCATGTACGAGACAGGTCTGGCCCGACCGGGGACCATGGCCGCGATCCTTGGCGACCCTCCAGAACCCGTTGAGCGGTATTGCGAGCGCGCGTCAGCTGCACCAGACGGCGGACGCGTCGTGGCCGCGAACTACAACTGCCCAGGACAGGTGGTGATTTCCGGCGAGGTCACCGGCGTCGACAAGGCAATCGAACTCATGAAAGAGGCCGGGTTCAAGCGCGCCATGAAGCTGAATGTGTCCGGGGCGTTTCACTCGCCGCTGATGACACCGGCGCGGGACGGTCTGGCCGCCGCCCTCGCCGGCGCCCGCATCGCCGCGCCGTCGGTTCCGGTATACGCAAACGTCACCGCCGCACCTGTCACCGAAAGTGAAGAGGGTCGGCGCCTTCTGGTGGAACAACTAACGTCACCCGTTCGCTGGACCGAACTGATTCAACGCCTGATCGCGGACTTTCCGAACGCGCTGTTCGTCGAAATGGGTCCGGGCACCGTGCTCGCTGGCCTCGTCAAGAAGATCGCGCCGTCGGCTCAAACGATGTCGTGTGGAACGGCCGCCGACGTCGACCAACTCCTCGCCCGACTGCCCGCATGAAGATTGACCTCACCGGAAGGACCGCCCTCGTGACCGGCAGCACGCGCGGTATCGGTCGCGCGATTGCCCAGGCGCTCGCCAGCGCGGGCGCGCGGGTGGCCGTGGTGGGACGCGACCAGGCGAAGGCGGAGGAGGTCGCCGCCGCGCTCGGGAACGACGCCCGAGGCTTGGCCTGCGACCTCACAGACGCCGCCGCGGCCACCGCATTGGTCGATCGCGCAACTCAAGCGATTGGCGGCGTCGATATCCTCGTCAACAATGCCGGGCTCACGCGCGACAACCTGATGTTGCGGATGACGGACGAAGACTGGCAAACCGTGATCGATGCCAATCTGCGCGCGGCCTTCCTCACCATGCGCGCGGCCACGCGGTTGATGATGAAGAAGAAGTGGGGACGCGTCATCAACGTCGCCAGCATCGTCGGCATCGTCGGCAACAAGGGGCAGGCCAACTACGCCGCCAGCAAGGCAGGCCTCATCGGCTTGAGCAAGTCAATCGCCAAGGAATACGCCTCGCGGAACATCCTGGTCAACGTGATCGCCCCGGGGTTCATCGATACGGACATGACCGCCGCCATGACCCCGGAGGCCAAAACCGCCATGAGCGCTCAGATTCCGCTTGGCCGCCTCGGGAAGCCCGAGGACGTGGCCGGCCTCGTGGCATTCCTGGCATCCGACCTCTCCGCCTACATCACCGGGCAGGTACTGGTGGTGGACGGCGGCATGGTGATGTAACGCCGACTCGCATCTCTGTTTATCTTTCAGCGACTTCTTTTCAAACCCGTCGAGGGGGAACGATCCATGGCTGACCATACCGCAAAGGTGAAGGACATCATCGAGAAGGAACTGGGTGTTGAGCGCGAGAAGCTCACCGATGATGCGAGCTTCATCGAAGATCTTGGCGCCGACAGCTTGGACATTGTCGAGCTCGTGATGGAGTTCGAGAAGGAGTTCAACATCGACATCCCCGATGAGGATGCCGAGAAGCTCCGCACGGTCGGCGACGCCCTGAAGTATCTCGGCGAGAAGGTGCCCGCCTAATGAAGCGCCGCGTAGTCGTCACGGGGATGGGGGCCGTCACGCCCGTTGGGAACGACGTGGCGACCACGTGGCAGTCGCTCCTCGACGGCGTGTCCGGCGCCGCCGATATCAAGAAGTTCGACACCAGCAACTTCACGGTGCGGTTCGCCTGTGAGGTGAAGGATCTGGACCTGTCGTTGTACATGGACAAGAAGGACGCCCGCAAAATGGACCCCTATATCCAGTTTGCGCTGTCGGCATCCGTCATGGCCTACCGCGACGCCGGGCTCACCGCCGAGAATTTCGATCCCGACATGGCGGGCGTGGTCATTGGGTCTGGCATCGGCGGACTGCGGACGTTCGAGGAAGAGCACACGGTTTTCATGCAGCGGGGCCCGAACAAGGTGTCGCCCTTCTTCATCCCGTGGCTCATCGCCGACATGGGCGCTGGTGTGGTCTCCATGCGTCTCGGACTCAAGGGCCCGAACTACGCCACCGTTTCGGCATGCGCCACGAGCGCTCATGCGTTAGGCGATGCGATGCGACTGGTGCAGTATGGCGACGCCGACATCGTGCTTGCCGGAGGTACGGAGGCCGCGATCACGCCGATCGGGGTGGCCGGCTTCGCCACCATGCAAGCCATGTCTCGCCGGAATGACAATCCGCAGGCCGCGTCGAGACCCTTCGACAAGGAGCGTGACGGCTTCGTGATGGGAGAGGGTGCGGCGACCCTGGTACTGGAGGAGCTGGAGCACGCCAAGCGACGCGGCGCCAAGATCCTCGCGGAGCTGGTTGGCTACGGCGCCACCGCCGACGCCTACCACTTCACCCAGCCGGCACCGGAAGGAGCTGGGGCGCAGAAGTCCATGAAGCGCGCCATGAAGGACGCAGGCGTCGAACCCTCACAGGTTCAGTACATCAACGCCCACGGTACGTCGACGCCGTTCAACGACGCGAATGAGACCACGGCGATCAAGGCAGTGTTCGGCGAGCATGCCAACGCGGTCAACATCTCGTCGACCAAGTCGTGCACCGGCCATACGCTGGGAGCCGCCGGCGCCATCGAGGCCGTCATCTGTGTGAAGACGATCCTGGAGGGCGTCATTCCTCCCACGATCAACCTGACGAACCCCGATCCCGTGTGCGACCTCAACTACACGCCTAACAAGCCGGTGAGGCGCGATGTCGAGGTGGCCCTCTCGAATAGCTTTGGCTTCGGCGGGCACAACGTGACGCTCGCCATCCGCCGTTACCGGGAGTAAGTCGTGGCGCATCAGGTCGAATTGCCCAGCAGCAGCCTCCGCGATCCCGCACTCCTCCCGATCGCCGACAAGCTGGCGCGAGGCGAGCGACTGACATCCGCTGACGCGGTGACCCTGTACCGATCGCCCGACCTGCTGGGTGTCGGAGCCATGGCGAACGCGGCCAACCTGGCGCGCCACGGGAACGTGGTCACCTTTGCGGCCAATCAGCACATCAATCCGACCAATGTGTGCATCCTGCGCAAGACCTGCGTCTTCTGCGGTTACGCGCGTCTGCCAAAGGAAGACGGGGCGTATCGCTACACACTGGAGCAGGTCCTGGCCGAGGCGGAGCATGCGCGCAACGGCCTAACGCGCGAGTTCCACATTGTAGGCGGCCTCGACATGCAGGCCGGTCTCGAATACTACGCGACGATGTTCCGCGCCTTGAAGCGCGAACATCCGCAGGTACACATCAAGGCCCTCACGGCCGTCGAGATCGCTCACCTGGCGCGCATCGAGAAGATGTCCTGGTCCGACGTGCTCATGGCGCTTCGCGACGCAGGCCTCGACACCTTACCAGGTGGTGGCGCTGAAACGTTCTCCGCCGCGGTCCGGGAGCAGATTGCCGACAAGAAGCTCGGCGGCGCGGACTACATCGGCGTCCATCGTGCCGCACATCAACTGGGAATCCGTTCGAACTGCACCATGCTGTACGGCCACGTCGAGACGATCGACGATCGCGTGCAGCACTTGCAGATGTTGCGCGACCTGCAGGACGAGACTGGCGGCTTTCTCGCCTATATCCCGCTCGCCTATCACCCGGACGACAACGAGCTAGGCGTTAGGCTCGGCCGTCAAGGACGTTCGTCGACGGGATTCGACGACCTGCGCATGTTGGCGGTCGGCCGCCTGTTCCTGGACAACTTCGACCACGTGAAGTCGCATTGGATCATGGTCACGCCGGCGCTGTCCCAAACATCACTTCACTTCGGCGTGAATGACCTCGAAGGGACTGTGGTGCGCGAGAAGATCTATCATGCCGTCGGGGCGCAAACGCCGCAGGCGATGTCGCTGGATGCCTTGCTGAAGCTCATTCGTGGCGCTGGGAAGACGCCAGCGGAACGCGACTCGTTCTACCATATCCTCCGTCGCTTCGACGACGCGATCCCTGCCGAGGCCGCGTAGATGCGAATCGGGAGGATCCCGTACATCAACTGCTATCCGGTGTATGGCGCCATCGATCGAGGGGTCGTTCCGCTCGATGGAACGCTCGTCGATGGAGTCCCGAGCGCCCTCAACCGTCAGATGGCCGACGGCACGCTCGACGTGAGCGTCGTGTCGGCCGTCGAGTATGCGCGTGACTCCGGTCGCTACCTCCTGCTGCCGGACCTCGCCATCTCATGTGATGGCCCGGTCCACTCGGTCATGCTGTTCTCGCGCGTGCCGGCGGGCGAATTGACGGGCCGGCGCGTGGTGGTGAGCCGCAGCAGCATGACGAGCGTTGCCCTGTTGGAGCTGCTATTTGAGCACGTGTGGCATGCTCGCCCGGAATTCGTGCCAGGCGACGCGGAGGTCATCGACATCGCCCGCTTCGGCGACGAGCCGCACGATGCCCGGCTGGTGATTGGCGATGCGGCACTCGTGTTGAGCCAGTTGGCATCCGGCGTCGGTACCGAGCAGAAGGCAGCACCGAGCGAGTATGCGCACGCGTACGATTTGGGCGAAGTGTGGAAGCGCTGGACCGGCCTCCCGTTCGTCTTTGCCGTCTGGGTCGCTCGGCGGACGCAAGCGGTCGCCGAGTCACTGCGCGCACACGCCAGCCTTATCGCCTCGCGCGACTGGGGGTTGCAACATCTGCACGAGTTGTCGGTCCAGGCCTCCTCGACCACGTCGGTTCCCGTGGCGACCTGCCGCGCGTATCTCGAGGGGCTGGACTACGGACTGTCGTACCCGCACCTGGCTGGACTGACCGAATTCTATCGACGCCTGGTAGAGGCTGGCCGAGTGCCTAACGGCACACTCGCATTTCTGCCTGCTGCGTAACCGCGACGGGCCATGGATGGCACTATGACACGCGATCTCCTCGACTTCTACACCAACGCACCGCTCCTCGAACTCGGACTCGAGGCGGATCGCGTTCGCGCGGCCAAGCACCCGCACAACGTCGTCACATACATCGTCGATCGGAACATCAACTACACGAACGTCTGTGTGGCCGATTGCGGCTTCTGTGCCTTTTATCGGCGTCCGAAGCACGGGGAAGGGTACACGCTGTCGTTCGAGCAGATTGGAGAGAAGATCGAGGAGACCAAGGCGTTAGGCGGCGTCCAGATCCTCATCCAGGGAGGACACAATCCGTACATTCCGTTCGACTGGTATCTGGATCTGCTACGGTACATCAAGAAGTACCACCCGATTCACATCCATGGGTTCAGCCCGAGCGAAGTTGACTTCTTCGCTAAGGTGTTTCGCCTGGAAGCGCGAGAGGTCATTCGCGAATTGCGGAAGGCCGGCCTCGATTCGATCCCGGGCGGCGGCGGGGAGATCCTGGTGCAGCG
>JBGAJQ010000052.1:0-43608 GCA_044224875.1 Gemmatimonadaceae bacterium
CTCGCCATTCCATGCACCGGCTCCTCCTGGTGACGGCCACACTCGTCGCCAGCGCCCCCTCGCAGGCCCAGCGTCCGGCCACCACCGCTCGACCGGCAGCTCCAACGACTCGGGCCATTGCCGACCTGTCATCGGCCGCCCGGACTCACTGGCCGGCGGCGCGGGGCGCGGTTGGTTGACGGGCTTCGAGCGTTCGACGATGGGAGAAATGTTCGCCGCCGCAGGACTGCCGATTGTCGCCGACAAGCGATTGGACCAGCAGTTCTTCATGCGTAGCGACAACATCGCCTTTGCCCGGCGCGGCATTGTGGCGCACACACTGTCGTCGTTCAACATGCACACGGATTACCACCAGCCGTCGGATGAGGCGTCTAAGGCGGATGTTCCGCACATGGCCAAGGTCATCGAGGCGGCGGCTCGCGCCGTGCGACTGCTCGCCGACGGTCCCAAGCCCGAATGGAAGGAGGGCGGCAGGCCGCAGTGACTCGCCGAGCCCGTGGAAAGCGTGCAACTTTCGTAGGCGAAGTCGCTCCGTTTTCGTCTGCCCGTTCCCCACGCAATCCGCCATGCTTGCTCGCCATTCCATGCACCGGCTCCTCCTGGTGACGGCCACACTCGTCGCCAGCGCCCCCTCGCAGGCCCAGCGTCCGGCCACCACCGCTCGACCGGCAGCTCCAACGACTCGGGCCATTGCCGACCTGTCATCGGCCGCCCGCGTCGCCGACGTGGAGGGCGTGCCGGGCAACCCGAACATCGTCTACGTCGGCTCAGCGTCGGGTGGCGTTTGGAAGACCACCAATGGCGGCACCACCTGGAAGCCGATCTTCGATAACCAGCCGGTGGCGTCCATCGGCGACATAGCGCTGGAGCCCGGCAATCCGGAAGTCGTGTACGTTGGAACCGGCGAGTCGGCGCCCCGCAATTCAGTGTCGTTCGGCAACGGCATGTACAAGAGCACGGATGGCGGCGTGACGTGGAAGCACATCGGGCTCGCCAACTCCGAGCGCATCTCTCGCGTGCTGATCAACGCGCGCAATCCTAACATCGTCTACGCCGGCGTACTCGGCCACATCTTTGGCCCGAATCCCGAGCGCGGCGTCTTCATGAGTACCAACGGCGGGGACACGTGGGAGAAGGTGCTCTACATCGATGAGTACCATGGAGTCGCGGACATGGACATCGATCCGCGGAACCCGAACATCCTGTACGCCGCCATGTGGAAGTTCGAGCGCAAGCCGTGGACCCATCACAGTGGTTCCGAACAGGGCGGCATCTTCAAGTCGGTGGACGGCGGTCGCAGCTGGCGGAAGCTCACCAATGGGCTTCCCAAGCTCCTGGGGCGTGTTGGCGTGAAGGTGGCCGCCAGCAACCCGGACGTGGTCTACGTGATCGCCGAGTCCAACGAAGGCACCATGTTCCGGTCGTCGGACAAGGGCGAGACCTTCGTGCAGGTGTCCAAGGACGTCGGCATCGTGAACCGCGGATTCTACTTCACGCAGTTGCGCGTGGACCCGGCGGAAGAGAATCGCGTGTATGCCGTGTCCGGGACGATGTTCAGCTCCATCGACGGCGGCAAGACGTTCAAGCCGTTCTCCGTGGGCACGCACGTGGACTACCACACCTTGTGGATCGACCCCACCAATCCCAACCGGATGTGGCAGGGGCAGGATGGTGGCACCGCCGTGTCGTACGACCGCGGCGAGAATTGGGAGTCCCTGCACACCATCCCCGTGTCGCAGCTGTACGCGATCTATGCCGATCGCCGCGCGCCCTTCTACTCGCTCGGCGGCGGACTGCAGGACAACGGCACCTGGACGGGTCCGTCGCGCACCCGCGAACCCGCCGGCATCATGAACGATGACTGGCGGATGATCTCGTTCGGCGATGGCTTCCAGATCCAGGTGAACCCGGACGATCCCGACGTCTTCATCTCCGAGCTGCAGGGGGGCGGGATCTTCCGCACCAACATGCGCACGCGCGAGCAGGTGGACATTTCGCCGCAGCCCAGGCGCAACGATGGCGGTCCGGTGAAGGACATGACCTTCAGGTTCAACTGGAACTCCCCGGTCTATCAGTCGCCGCACGACGGCAAGACGGTGTTCTTTGGCGGGAACGTCATGTTCCGCAACACGAACTTCGGCGTGGGCGGTTGGGAGCAGATATCTCCCGACCTCACATGGAACGAGCCGGACAAGCAGGTGATGCCCGGTGGTCCGGTGTGGAAGGAGAGCACGACCGCCGAGTACTACCCGACGATCATTTCGTTCGGCGAGTCGCCGGTGCAGGCGGGGGTGTACTGGGCCGGCACGGATGACGGCCGGTTGCAGCTGTCGCGCGATGCCGGCAAGACCTGGACCGACCTCACCACCGGTGGCCCACCCGTTCCCAAGTACTCGCCTGTATCGCACACCGAGGGGTCACGCACCGGCGCCGGCACGGCGTACGTGGCATACGACCGCCACATGTTCGATGACTTCACGTCGTACGTGTTCAAGACCACGGACTTCGGGAGGACGTGGACGAACGTCGCGGACAACCTGCCGAATGGCGCCTACGTGCACGTGGTGCGCGAGGATCCGAAGAACCCGAACCTGATCTACGCGGGGACGGAGCTTGGGCTCTACGTCTCCTTCACGGGGGGCGGGCAGTGGGTGCGCATGCACATGAAGAACCTGCCCCCCGTGGCCATCCACGACATCCTCGTGCATCCGGTGATGAACGACCTGATCCTCGCCACGCACGGACGCAGCGCCTGGATCCTGGATGACGCCACGCCGCTCCAGACGTTCAACGCCACGATCAAGGCGAAGAGCGCCGAGTTGTTCGACGTGCGCCCGGCCTATCGCTACTCCATGAAGGAGACGCGCTTCATGATCGGGAACAAGTACTGGCTGGGCACGAACCCGAAGTATGGCGCGGCCCTCACGTATTACCTGAAGGACAAGCCCGACAGCTCCACCAAGGTGAAGCTGGAGGTGTTGGACGGCGCCGGCGCGGTGATCCGTGAGATCAAGAAGCCGCCGGTGGCTGCGGGACTCAATCGCGCGGCGTGGGACCTGTTGTACGATGGACCACGCGCCCGTCGCGACAGCAATGCCGCGGTGGCCTTTGGGGGCGACGATCGCGGGCCGCAGGCCGTGCCCGGCACCTACACGGTGCGGCTGACGGTTGGGACGCAGGTCCTCCAGAAACCAGTGGAGGTGAAGCTGGACCCCGCCGTGGAAGTCACCGTCGCCGACCTGCGGCAGCAGTTCGAGACGGCGGTGAAGCTGCGCGACATGCGATCGGCGTTGAATGACACGCTGCGGGCGGTGGACGTCTACCGCGCCCAGTTGGTCGGCCGGCGCGGAGTGGTGGCCGCCCTGCGATCGGACAATAAGGATCCCCAGCTCAAGGAGATCGACGGTGAGCTTGCCGATGTGGACTCGCTCCTGTCGCAGCTGACCGTGCCGACGGGCAAGACCTTCTGGAGCGAACCGCCGCGGGTCACCGAGCGGCTCGGCGCCCTGTTCAGCGGCGTCGACGGGCCGAACCGTGCGCCCACGACGCACCAGATCAAGTTGTTCGGCGAACTGGACGTGGAGTGGCGAGCCGCCCTGGCCAAGGTCGCCGCCAAACTGGGCAAGACGATCTCCATGACACCCACCACGCCACCGGTCGTTGCCCCTCCCGCGCTCGTATCGCCGTTCCCGTCACCTTTGCTGAATCACACGCCGTGAAGATAGAAACCCTCTGCGTCCACGCCGGACACGGTCCCGACCTGGTCACCGGCGCCGTCGCCCCACCGTTGCACCTGTCGACTACCTTCGAACGCGACGCCGACGGCGAATTCCGTCGCGGCTTCATCTACTCGCGCACGGACAACCCAACGCGTGCCATGCTGGAGCATGCGCTCGCCGCCGTGGAAGATGGCGCCGTGGCCTTCGCCTTCTCCTCCGGTCAGGCGGCCACGCACGCCGTGTTCCAGGCGTTGCGACCGGGGGACCATGTCATCGTGCCGATCTTCGCGTACTATGGAACGCCAAAACTCGTGCGTGAGGTGTTCGTGCCGTGGGGGTTGCAGGCCACCTTCGTGGACATGCGCGACCTGGGCGCCGTGCGTGCCGCCGTGAAGCCTAACACGAAGCTGATCTGGGCAGAGACTCCCTCCAACCCGCTCCTCACCCTGACGGACATCGCCGCGGTGGCGGAAATCGCCCGAACGGTGGGCGCGCGCGTGGCGGTCGATAACACGTGGGCCACCCCACTCGGCCAGCGCCCGCTTCAGCTGGGGGCGGACATCGTTATGCACGCCACCACCAAGTACCTGAGTGGCCACAGCGACGTTTTGGGCGGCGCGCTCGTTCTGCGCGCCGACGATGAGTTCGCGGCGGGTATTCGGCTGCTGCAACGGGAAGGTGGTGGCGTGGCCGCGCCCTTTGATTCCTGGCTGGTTGCGCGCGGCATTCGCACACTGCCGTGGCGGATGCGGGCCCATACGGCGAATGCCACCGCTGTGGCCCAGTTCCTGTCCACGCATCCACGCGTGGAGGCAACGCATTACCCGGGGCTGCCGTCCCATCCGCAGCACGACATCGCCCGCCGGCAGATGCAACTCTTTGGCGGCATGGCGTCGTTTCAGGTGGTGGGCGGGCGCGCCGAGGCGCTGGACGTGGCGTCCAAGACGCGCGTGTTCACCCGGGCCACGAGTCTTGGGGGCGTGGAGAGCCTCATTGAACACCGGGCGTCCGTCGAGGGGCCGAACACGGTGGCGCCTGAGAACCTGCTACGCGTCTCCATTGGGTTGGAGAACCCGGACGACTTGATCGACGATCTGCGGACCGCGTTAGGTTAGAGTGTTGCCAAAGAGGACAGGTGGAAAGTTCGTCGAGATGAATGGCGCCGCGCTGATAGTCGCGAATGAGTACAGGGCAGAGTTGCGTGTCCTGCATTCGGCAAATGCACCGGGTCTTGCAATTGCGAACCAGATCAGTCTTTCACCACCTGCCAGACGCCAGGCTTCCGATGCACCTGCCCGGCCCTGCGACCTTCCAACTTGCTCGAGCCGTAGTGGTTTGGCACCGCACCACCAGGGAATGAAGCTTTGAACGGACCCACCTGCCTTGCCGTGCTTTGCGTATTGGGGCTCGCAGCGGCGAGCTCCCAGCAGAGCACAGTTCGAGAGTTCCGGCTTGACGCCGTCTTGGTCGAGTCGTTCGGTCGAATATCAGCCGATGGATCTTCCGAATTTGCGAAGGTGGTGGGTGCGTTCGCTCGGGCCGACGAGTCTGTGGTTATCGCTGACGGTTATGCTAAGTCGGTTCGAGTGTTCGGAGAAACTGGCGGGCTGGAACGAACCGTTGGACGTGAAGGCGCCGGGCCCGGCGAATTCCGCGACTTGTCGTGGATGGGGCCGTGCGGCCGAGACGAATTCGCTACTTACGATGTGGTACTCAACCGCGTGGTCGTGTTCGACTCGAATGATCATGTGGTTGGCAGCCGTGTGCTTCCTGCAAGCCTGATTTTCGCGCGGCCTCTCTTGTGCACGTCTCATCATCATGTCATCGTCGTGCGCGATCAACCGGCCATGATGCCGCCGCGCTCCATGGTCGTCCGAAACCCAGCGACCGTGCTGGAGATCGACTTGGTGTCCGGAAGCGTTGACACACTCTGAAATGTTCCGGGCAACGAGTACTATTTTGCGAACGAAGTAGGGGGATTTGGTGACCTGCCCGGTGGAGGGTACCTTCACGCCGCAGCCGCTGCCGGAGTAGTCGCGCTGGCACCGAGCGACGAGCCGAAGGTACGAGTCTGGCCCGTCTCCGCGAGAAAATGGACTTTGATCGAGAATGGCACGCTCGGGCACGCCCCAAGCGCTCAGGAGTTTGCCGCCGCCGTCGATGCTCGCGTAGCAGAGGAACCGAAGCCGCGAACCCGCGAATTGCTCAAACGCGTGTACGCTGGCGCGCCAAGACCCCGAACTATCGGCAATCTCACTGATTTGGCCGTTGATCAGGACGGGCTGATATGGATCAAGGCGCCGCAGGATATCAGGGACGTCGGCGAGGCTGACTGGAACATCGTGGATATTCAGGGGCGGCGCGTCGGGCACACCCGGCTGCCTTCGCGCGCACGCCCAATCTGGATCTCAAGATCGCGGATCCTGCTCGCCGAGAGGGACTCTATCGGCACGCAGGTAGTATCACTGCATTCATTGGTGCGTTGACAATGTCGAGTTTCAAGAAGTTGTGCCGCAGTCCGCGCGTAGGCAGTACTTCTCGCGCGAGTCTGGCTGCGCTAATGTTTCTATTGCTCTCCGCTAGCGCCTGCGCACTTCCATCCCGAACCGCATCGTCGCGTCACATCGCAGGGACCGATCGCGCGGCGTTGCCAGATACGCAAGTGGCCCGGCGGCTCTGCTTGCAGGCTGATTCCGTTCACGCAGCCTCAGCGCCGTGCGTGCTGCGTTACGATAGGCTGGTGATTCAGTAGCGAGTTAGCGCTCGTCCCCGCGTAACGCGAGTCCGTTGCTCAAGAATTGTCCTTTCGCTTGATCACGCGCCCCGGCTTGGCGCCGCTCACCTTGCCGTCACGATAGACCTCGACCCCATTCACCCACACGCGCTGTACGCCGTCGGACACCGCGTGTGGGTCCTTCGTGGTTGCCTTGTCGGCGATGGTCGACGGGTTGAACAACACCAGGTCGGCGAACTGCCCCACCGCGATCGTCCCTCGGTCCTTGAAGCCCATGTTGTGCGCCGCCAGGGACGTGGCATGCCGCACCCCTTCTTCCAGCGACACCACACCACGCTCGCGCACATAGTGGCCGAAGTAGCGCGAGAAGCTGCCGTACCCGCGTGGGTGCGCGCCAGCGAGTTGCCCATCGGTGCAGATGTTCGCATAGGGCCAGCGCATGATGCGCTCCACATCGCCCTCCACCATGCTCGTGCCGATCACACTCTCGATATCCACCGTGTCCGCCGCCTTGCCCAGCTTCTTCTGCATCGCTTCCGCATCCTTGATCAGGTCAATCAGCGCCGTAACCGAATCCACCCCGCGCAGCGCGGCGATCTCGGCGACCGTCTTGCCCGCGTAGGCGGGATTCGGCGCATACTCGCCTAACAACAGGCCACCGGGGGTGGACGTCTGCGTCAGCGCAAACTCGGCCGACTTCCGGTTCGTGAAGTCGCGCTTGGGGAAGAGAACCGTCAGCGTAGACTGCCAATACAGGTAGGGATAGATGTCCGCGGTGATGTCGACCCCTGCTGACCGAGCCTCGTCCAGCAAGTTGATCAGCGAGTCCGCGTGCCCCCACAGGTCGCGCATCGCCAGCTTCATATGTGACACCTGCACCGGCAGCTTGGCCTCGCGCCCGATGCGGATGATCTCGTCGATGGCCTTCCAGAATGTGAAGTCCTCACTGCGAATGTGGGAGATGTACCGACCACCTGACGCCGCCGTCTCCTTGGCCAGTGTGATCAACTCGTCGCTGGCCGAGTAGATGCCCGGATCGTATTCGAGTCCCGAGGAGAGGCCTAACGCGCCGGCGTCCAGATCCTCCTTCAACATCACGCGCATCTTCTCCACCTCGGCGGCCGTGGCGACGCGCTTGAAGTCCTTGCCGAGTACCGCGTCGCGGATGGTGCCGTGGCCGGCGTACATGGCGATATTGACGGCCGCGCCACGCGCGCTCAACGAGTCCAAGTACGGCTTCAACGGATGCCAGGAGCCACCATCTTGGCCCCCCACGACGGTGGTGATGCCCTGGCTTACCGCCGCCAAGGCATCCGGGTGCTCGGCGATCCCGCCCGATGCATGCGAGTGCGTGTCGATGAAGCCGGGGGCCAACACCATGCCGCCGGCATCCACGACTGTGTCGCCGCGTTTGACCTTCACGTCGCCCACCGCCGTGATGCGGTCACCTTCAACGCGCACACTTCCCGTGCGTGCTTGGGCGCCGGTGCCATCCACGATGCTGGCGTTCTGGATCACGATCGCCGTGCCCGTGCTGCCCTCGTTCGTTCCGGCGCCCGACCCTCCGCAGGCGGAGAGGACAAGCGAACCAGTGAGCGACAAGACATGAAGTGCGCGGGGCAGTGAACGGCGCATTGCGGTGGCTCGAATTGGAACTGTGGGAGCGGGGCGATAACTTTGGGGGAGATTTATCTCCCGTATCCGCGCTTCGCCAATAGCAGCGAGGGGAAATCACACACCATGCCCGACGAACGATCTGCCCCTTCCATGAGCCGCTACGCGATGGCGCTGGCCGTCGTCATCGGTTCGATTGCCATCGCCAGCGCGCTGAAGGACATCCGCCGTGGCGACGACGCGGTCACCGTCACAGGGTCGGCCAAAAAGGAGATTCGCTCCGACTTTGCGGTGTGGCGTGCCACCGTGTCCACGCAGTCGGCATCGCTCACCGCCGCGTCCCAGGAGCTGCAACGCCAGGCCGCGCAGCTGCGCACCTTCTTCAAGGCGCAGCAGGTCGCCGACACGGTCGTGAGCGAGAAGCCGGTGGAGACCTCCCCGGTGAACGAGGTACTCGGCGACGGTCGGGAGACGGGCCGAGTGGTTGGGTATCGGTTGAGCCGAACGTTTGAGCTGCGGTCGGCGGACGTGGACGGGCTCACCAAGCTGTCACAACGCGTGGGCGACCTGATCTCCGAGGGCGTGCCGCTGGTGACCCAACCACCGGAGTACCTGTTCACGAAGCTGGCCACGTTGCGCATCGCCCTGCTGGAGGAGGCTACCAAGGACGCCAAACTGCGGGCAGAAGCGATCACCCGCAGTACGGGCGGTCGTGTGGGCGCCGTGCGTGAGGCACGCATGGGGGTGTTTCAGATCACGCCGCGCTTTTCCACGGAGGTGAGCGACTACGGCGTGAACGACGTGACGGCGATTGAGAAGGATGTCACGGCGGTAGTTCGCGTGACGTTTGCCGTGCGATAGTGCGACTGACGACTCGTCGTTAGGTTTTCCCAGCTGGTGCAGAGGAGCGCGCGCAGGCTGTCAATGTTGTCGCGGGAGGCGTCCTGCCAGCTCCACTTGCTTGCGACGTCGTTCCCGCGAAGGGTTAGGGCACGGGCCGCGCGTCGCAGCGGGTCTGGGCGGGAGTCGACAAGAGCGCGTGTGTTGCACATCACGGCTTGAACTGGCGCCGCGCGCAATACTATTGTTGACCGCACGAGACAACTGAACCGCTTCGGGGGTGGATGATGGGTGGACACGGCGGTGTTGGACGCGCCTTCCTGCTGGCAGCGGGCATTGCGGGCGCGACGCGTCCCCGGCATTGGTGGACGCGGACGATCGCGACGTTCGCGGTCGCGATGATGGCCCACGCGGCACTTGCGCCGCTGGCCGGACAGACCGGGTCCATGCGCCTGACCCTGCCGTCACCAACCGCCGCATCCCTCGGCAGGTTCGGCGACGTGCCGGTGAACCTCTATTCCGGCGTTCCCGACATCTCCGTCCCGCTCTTTACGGTCAAGGGGCGGACGTTGGAGCTGCCGATTGCGCTGCGATATCACGCGGCTGGCATTCGGGTGGAGGAGGTGGGCGGATGGGTCGGTATCGGCTGGGCCCTCGATGCGGGAGGGACCATTACCCGCACCGTGCGCGGCCTCGCGGACGAGTCGGCGAACGGGTACTGGAACACCGGGCAAACGTTCTACAACGCGACGAACTATCCGAACCCGCCGTCCTCGATCGTGTCCTCGATCGAGGCGGAGACCATCGACGGCGAGCCCGACCAGTTCTTCTTCTCGTTCGCCGGCCGGTCCGGACAGTTCGTGATGGGCCCGACGACGGTGAGCGGCACGGTCAAGGAAGTGCGCGCGGTCCCGCATCAGAAGCTGCGCATCTCGCCGACGATCTCGGGTGGCGCCATTGCCTCCTGGGTCATGAAGACTGAGGATGGAACCATCTACACGTTTGGCGCCGTCGAGACGAATACCGACTGGAACACGACCTCACCGGCAGGCGTGATTCCGGTGCACAACAACGACCCGTACCCTTCTGCGTGGCATCTCACGCAGATCAAGACGCCCGGTGGGGACGTGATCTCGTTTGCGTACACGACGTATGGCACCCGATTCCGCATCGGCGCGTACCGCGAAAACTTCGATCAGATCGTTACCAATCCATCCGGCGCGTCCTGCGTCTCTCCGCAGTTCGACGTCACCAACGAGTATGCGGTGGCCTCGCAGCGCCTCACCACGATCACGTCGGCTGCGCACACCGTCACGTTCTACGCGACCAACAACCGCACGGATGCGCTGTCGCCGACCGGCACGCAGCAGGAGAAGATGCTCGACTCGATGCGCGTGACCACGCCGGCGGGCGTTCTCGTGCGGCGTTTCGTGTTCGACCACGACTACTCCACCGGTCGCCTGACACTGACGAATGTTTACGAGAAGGACGCATCCAACAACTCCCTGCCCCCGTACACGTTCACCTACAACACGAGTACCACCCTACCGGCCTACAGTTCGTTCGCCCTCGATCATTGGGGGTACTACAACGGCAGGGTGCTGAACACAACGCAGATCCCGACGGTGGTGGCGCCGAACGGATCGGTGCTCTCGGGCGGCGACCGTAGCCCTGACTCGACGAACATGCGGGCCGGTGTCCTGACGCGGATAACCTTCCCCACCGGCGGCTACAACGAATTCGTGTACGAGTCGAACGACTATGGGGCCATTTCGCAGTCGGGCACCGTGCCGATGGACAAGGGGGTCCTGCACCACATCACGGCCAACGCGCCTGCCTTCGCCGGCCCCGTGACCACGCCGTTCACCGTCGGCGGGTCAACGTCGGTCGTCGCGCGGGTCACCGTCAGCCTGACCAATGCGTGCGGGAACATGGTCGGCTGCCCCAACGCCATGATCCCGGGAAAGAAGACGTGGACCGCGAACACCACGTCTGAGAACCTCAACCTCGCACCCGGCAGTTACAACGCCATCGCCGATGACGGTCAGGCCGGCGGAACGGCCTTCATCTCCGTCGATTGGGAAGAAGTCGGACCCGTGGGGAAAAAGCTCGGCGGTGGCCTCCGCGTTGCCGAAATCCGCACAGCCGACGCGATGGGCAACGTTACGTATCGGAAGTACAAGTACACCCTCCTGAGCGATCCGACCAAGTCGAGCGGCGTCATCAGCGCAGAGCCCGCGTACGCCTTCCAGTACGGCACCCCTGGCGTCTCGCAGTGCGCCTATTTCTCTCGCTCATCGCAGTCGCGCATGCCGCTCGGCAGCGGCCCGATCGTCGGCTATTCCGAGGTCACCGTCTGGCAGGGCGCGAACGGCGAGTTCGGCAAGACGCGGCACACCTTCCGGTCCGTCCTCAATGCTGACGACGACGCGGTGCCCCCGGCGCTCACCAAGTGGCCGTTCTACAAGCGCACGAGTCGCGAGTACAAACGCGGCCTGACGCTGAGCTCGACCGACTATAATGCGGCGGGCCAGACCCAGCGAAGCACCACGTCGACCTATGTGTTCAAGGATGAAGCGCCGATCGACACCGCGACGACGCGGAACTATCCGGCCATCTCCATCCATGCGTTCAGCAGTGGGCTCTATGGCAGCACGGTGCTCTCGAACGCGTACTACGCGATCTCGGCGTGGAACTTCCAGGACACGGAGACATCGACCGTCTATGACACGACGGGTGCGACGTCATTCTCCAGCACCAGGACGTTCGTTCGGGCCAACCCCAAGCACCTGCAGCTCACCCAGGTGACCGAGACGAATTCGGACGGCACGCAGCGCATCACCAACTTGAAGTATCCGGCCGACTACGCGGCCGGTTCGGGCAACGTCGAAGCGACGGCGCTCACGGCCATGCAGGATACGTTCAACATCCAGAACGCGGTGATCGAGCGCTGGGTCGTGAAGCGCGCGGGAGGTGCGGACTCGGTCGTCCAGGGCGACATCACGACCTTCAAGCTCGCGACCGCCGGAACGGCGCAGTACCTCCCGTATCAGCGCTTCAGCTTCAACAACCCCAGCCCGCTTGTTGCCGCGAGCTACGTGCCCTCGACCGTCAGCGGCTCGTTCACCAAGGACAGCCGGTACCTGACCGAAGAGACCGCCAACACCTATGACACCTTCGGCCGGCTGACCCAGCTGACGGACGCACGCGCAAAGGTGACGAACTACACCTACGGCGGGAACACCAACAATGCCTTCCTCGTCTCGGTGACCAAGGTGCACGACGCCAGCGGACCCGCGGACCTCGTCACCAACGTCGCCTACGGGACCGATGGCTTCGTGTCGTCCATCCAGGACGAGGGTGGCACCTTCCGCCGCTTCACGTACGACGGCTTTGGGCGACTGCGCACCATCCAGAACAACGGCAGTACCGCGGTGAAGAGCTACGGCTACACGTATTCCCGCACCCCAACCGCTTGGACGTTCAACCCGGCGGTGCCGAACACGGTCGTGGACACGACCTGGCTCCAGGTGGGGACCGGGGTCCCGACCACGACGTACATCGACGGGTTGGGGCGGGCCATCCAGAGCGTCGTGCGGGAGAACGCATCCACATTCCATGTCAGCGCGACGGACTACGATGCGATGGGTCGCCCGTGGCGGACCTGGAAGCCATACATCCGCAGTAGCGGCACCTACGATGCGAGTGTGCGTGCGAGCGACTCAGCGTTCTACGCGACTTACCTGGGCCAGACACTCCCGAAGCCGTGGGTCGAAACGCAGTACCGTGCCGAGCCCATGAATAGGGTCACCAAGGTCATTCCGGAGTACGTTGGCAGCAGCCCCACCGTGTTCACCCTGCAGGGCTACGGGATAGATGCTGTCAACAAGCAGCAGATCACGGAGGTGACGGACGAGTCGGCGAAGAAGACGCGGAGCTTCGCCGACGTGTTCGGGAACGGGGTGAAGACGATCCTCGGCTTCGGGGCCGCCGAGGCAACGACGACCACGCTGACCCCGAACGTGCTGGGGCAGCGGATCAAGGTGCTGGACCCACGCAACCTGCAGACGACGTACGCGCTGGACACGCGCGGCCTGCTCACGAGCCGCATCAGTCCCGACGCGGGCACCGTCAGCTCGAAGTATGACAACGGGCGCAACCTGCGATTCGCGCAGGATGCGAATCAGGCCGCGCTGGGGACCGTGGCGTTCACCAGCTATGACTTCGCCAACCGACCGCTGACGTCCGGCGTGGGCACGGCCACATTCAGCAGTCTCGATCCGAACGCGGTACCAACGGCGCTCGAGACGACGAACGCCAACTGGCTCGTCGTCCGGCAGTATGACGCCAAGCCGAATACCGCGAACTTCCCCTGGAGCCGCTTCAGCACGCAGATCACGCCCCTGACGCTGAGCAACGTGAGCGGGCGATTGGCGGCGGTAGCCAGCAAGTCGAACGGGGCGTGGCAGGTGACGTTATTCAGCTACGACGCGGACGGGCGGGTGGCGAAGCGCTACCTGTACACGGAGGCGAACGGCGGCGCGTCCGTGCTGACGAACCTGAACACCAGCATCACGTACGTCCGCGATCTGCGCGACGCGCTCGTGCAACGGTCGGACACGACCGGGACCAGCGTCTTCTACCAGTGGTCCGACTACGACGGACGCGGGCTCTTGTGGAAGGTCTCGGCGGCCACGACGAACGTGAAGCCGGGAACGCCGGACGTGACGTACACGTACCGGCCGAGCGGGCAGGTGGCGAGCCGGCTGTACTCGGGCGGGCCGACAGTGCCGATCACGTACACGATCCGGGAGCAGCTCGCGCAGATCGGGGACCCGGCGGGGACGACCTATCCCTTCAGCGCCAAGTACAGCTACAACGCGAACTCCACGATTTCCACGGGGGAGTTCTACAGTGGCGGTTCGCCGGCGGCGAACAAGCGGTACAAGTACGATTTCCCGACGTACGACGCGCTCAATCGGCTCAAGAGCGCGGACTATTCGTTCTGGAACGGGAGCGCGTGGACGGCGAGCACGGCGTACGACCTGCCGAGCATCAGCTACGATGCCAACGGGAACCTGACGGCGCTGCAGCGGAACAAGGAGACCGGGGCGCTGATCGACAACCTGACGTATACCATCGCGCCGCCCAGCAACCGGCTGAACTCGATCAGCGATGCCGTGGGGGCCACCGCGGAGACGTGGGATGCGGAGGCGGGGAGCTTCACGTACGATGCGAACGGGAACCAGCTCACCGCGCCCGGGCCGTACTCGATAACCTCGACGATCTACGATCCGCGCAACCTACCCCTGAGCATCACGATCGCGGGGACGACGACGAACTATCGGTACGACGACGCTGGGCAGCGGATCACGAAGCAGGTGGGGGCCGGGAACACCGAAGTCTATGTGAAGGAAGGGACGACGACGTTAGGCGTGTTCACGGTGAACGCCGGCGGGACGGTGACGAGTTCGTACTTCAACCTGCTGGCCGGCGATCGCGTGGTGGGCCGGCAGCCCAGTGCGGGGAGCCGGAGCTACTACCATACGGACCTGTTAGGCAGCACGCGGAGCGTGGTGCAGGGTGTGACGATCACGGAGAGCTACGATCCGGATCCCTGGGGCGTGCTGATGCCGGGGCGGACGCTCGGCTCGGGGACGAAGGAAGGGTTCACGAGCAAGGAGCGGGACGCCGAGAGCCAGATGGACTACTTCGGGGCGCGGTACTACCTGGCGGCAGTGGGGAGGTGGGCAGCCGTTGATCCGGCGCCGTACTCGGATCGAGCACCGGCGTGGTCGCCCTACGCGTATGTCCGTGACGAGCCCAACGCGAATTTCGATTTGTTCGGGATGCTGGGCTGCTCAATTCAAAATCAGAAGGCCTGTCCGCGATCGACCGCCGGCGTATCCCGGGGTGCGCTCACCGTCCTGGCGAAGACGTCCCCCGCGATTGCAGCAGCGATTCTGCAATCAGGGAAGATCACCGTGACCACCGCAGTGACGGGCGAAGTTGGCGGGATGATCGCGGGTCGGGTCATTACAGGGGCGAGGGGCGCGATCGCGAGTTATCGGGCAGCGCGGGTCGCGACGACCGGAGCGGAGGCAGCGGAGACTGCCGCAGCAGCTGAAGTCCGAGGCTTCACGTTCCGAGGCGACACGCGCTCGCCTAGCACCATCTTTGAGGAAGGCTTCACCGCAGAGGGTTCAAGTACGGACCTATATGCGCACGCATTGGACAGCTCTCGTCCTCCGAGCGCATTTATCGCGACTTCGGAGTCAGCGGACGTTGCTGCTGGGTTTGCCGACAATGTCTATGTCGTTAGGCCCAGAGGCGGAGTAAGTGTCAACCAGGTTCTCGGGCCCCGAAGTCCATTTCCGAGGGAGATGGAGATCGCCGTTCCGTGGAGAATTAGCCCGGCCGACGTGCGTGGCGTGACGATGACGCGGCAAGGCGTATCTCTCCTGAATCCGAACTGGGTACCATGAGCGAAACGACAATGCTTCGTCTGCAACGCCGAGACGGCTCCTACGAAACCGTTCGACTGGACATTGCAGATGGCCCGCCGTGGAACCTCACCCTACATCTTCAAGATGCAGTGCGTGAGATCCAAGGTCGCGATCTCTTCGACGCCCTTATGAACCTCCGTCGGGACCTAGAACGAGCCGGCGTCAGAGTGCTCTGTGCGGGGGCCCGGTGCAATGTGTTTCCCTCCGGCATGTCGCGGTCAATGAGCGCTGGCCGAAAGGCCTATCGCCTGATCATGGGCCATCCAGCTGCGGGGCGTGACCTGGTGGACATCTTTGAGCCCGCCGATGAACAGGATCTGTGTACGGTCGAAGAGCAGGAGGCGTTCTTCGCCGCCTGGCTGCGTTCCATCGGAGACTGATGAGAGGCAAACGCGGGAGACCCTTGCCCCAGGAGGTGGAAGAGGCAACGCGGAATCCGAATGGCTGGGTATACCGCATCGCGGGGTCGTTCCCGGCGGTGGAAGCAGTGCCCCCTGAAGCAATTGTCGGCGCGTGGAAGGTGGATGCCCAAGGAATGATCGTTGGCCAATTCGTGGTGAATCCGAAGCACGACGCGAACCGATGGCCGACACCCGAATGAGTGCAGGAGCGGGCGCGATGGTGTCCGCCCACGGTGCGGCCAAGGTCAACGACTTAGAACGCGAGAGGGTACGCGGCCGAAAGCTGTGCAGGGGTGCACGCATCTAGGAGCACGTTCAGGTGGTACGACGCTAGCGGGAACCTGACGGCGCTGCAGCGGAACATGGAGACCGGGGCGCTGATTGACAACCTGACGTACACGATCGCGCCGGCGAGCAATCGCTTGAATTCCATCGCGGATGCCGTCGGAGTGACCGCCGAGACGTGGGACGCCGAGGCCGGCAGCTTCACGTACGATGCCAATGGGAACCAGCTCACCGCGCCGGGGCCGTACTCGATTACCGCGACGACGTACGATCCGCGCAACCTGCCGCTGTCAATTACGATGCGCCGGGACGACCACGAACTACCGCTACGACGACGCGGGGCAGCGGATCACGAAGCAGGTCGGGCGGGGAACACGGAAGTCTATGTCAAGGAAGGAACGACGACGTTAGGCGTGTTCACGGTGAATGCCGGCGGGACCGTGACCTCGTCGTACTTCAACTTGCTGGCTGGTGATCGCGTGGTCGGTCGGCAGCCGAATGCGGGGAGCCGGAGCTACTACCACACGGACCTGTTAGGCAGCACGCGGAGCGTGGTGCAGGGGGTGACGATCACGGAGAGTTACGATCCGGATCCGTGGGGCGTGCTGATGCCGGGGCGCACGCTGGGCAGCGGGACGAAGGAAGGGTTTACGAGCAAGGAGCGGGACGCCGAGAGCCAGATGGACTACTTCGGGGCCCGATATTACCTGGCGGCGGTGGGGAGGTGGGGGAGTGTGGATCCAGCGCCGTATGCAGATCGCTGGCCGCAATGGACGCCATACCAGTACGGACGCGACGACCCAGCGCGTCAGGTCGACGGGTTGGGACTGTGCGTGTCCAAGGACCGCAATTGTGAGTACTTGGTTCGATTCCTGCGACAACAGCGAGGAAAAGAGTTCAAGCTGGCCGCCGATCGATTCGACGCGCAGAAAACTGGTCGAGTCTACTTTTACTCGCGAGACATGAGCCCCACGCGGGGCGATGCGAGAAAGGTCGATGGCGACCCCAAGACGTATCGGCTAGGAAGTACACGCGACAAGGGCGGCGATGTGTTCCTGCGAGGCGACATCTCCGCGGCAGACTTCCTCGTGACAGCGGTACACGAGTCGGTTCATCTTGCAGGCGAGCCGGGCGAAACCGTACCAACATACGCCGCGTATCGCGCTTTCCGGCAATTATCACCGGCTGAGCGAACACAAGCCATATTCAACGCAAACAGTTTCTACGTGCTTTGGGGCGATCGCTACGGCGTGCCACTCTCCGCCCGCATAACGGAACCACGCATTCAGCAACGTTACTTTGTCCCGCCCGTAGATCCTCAGGAGCGCTGAACAATGTATTCACCGGCCCCACTACAGCGGTCATGTCGATACGCAGCGCTAAGCGCTCTTGGCTTCGCCTTAGCCTCGGCCGCGTGCACAGGTGCGGAACGACCCGAAGGCAACGCCGGCACGGCTCGGAGGCAAATTGCGGCCGTCGCAGCTGCTCAGCGGCGACTCTGGCCTCAAGCTGACCGCGTTCGTCCTGCAAGACACGCTGGATTCACACTCGCTAGGGCTCGGCTACGTCATTTCCACTGGACGCAGGGGCAGTCGCCTTGTTCTGGATCCGCGGTTCTTCACCGTGCAGATCCACGACGAAGAGGGAAGAGACGTACCGACAGCGGTCGTAAATTGGACTGGGTCCTTGGGTGATGCGGCCATCGTATTGCCGATGGGAGGATTCGTCGGTCGGACGTTTTCGTTAGCCTGCGCCCGCCTCGGCGTCAATCAGACGACGGAGTGCGACCGGATCTTTTCGCCATTGCACACGGGCAGATACGTGGCGGTCGTGCGCTATGAACAACCTGCGCCGCCCGATTCTGTGGCGCTTCCTCGGGGGCGCGCCGTCGTGGATTCCGTGTCCTTCTTCTTTGTGACGCCACGCGCGCCCTAGTCGGCGGTGCGAAGGAAGACACCCTCGCGAGCGGTTCCTGTGCCGATGTGCCGGTTCTCCTGTGGACAATATGAATCGGCTCGGTGCTCGAGACACTATTTGAGCTGTTCGGATCCGGACTGGCTGAGGCACCAGCGCGCTGCCGAGTCGTGACGACGCTCGTTGTGCCGCGGGACGGCTACGTTGAGGCGGCCTTGGACCCGAACACGACGAACGCCGCCATCTGGATCACCACCTCAACTGGCTGGTCGCGCGGAAGTATGACGCCAAGCCGCTGACGGGCGTCAACGACTTCCCGTGGAATCGGTTCGCGACGCAAATCAACGCGCTCACGCTCAGTAGTGTGAGTGGGCGCCTGGCGGCCGTGGCGAGCAAGTCGAACGGAGCGTGGCAGGTGACGCTGTTCAGCTACGACGCCGACGGGCGGGTGAGCAAGCGCTGGATCTACACGGAGGCGAACGGCGGCGCGACGGTGCTCACGAACCTGAACACCAGCATCACGTACGTCCGGGATCTGCGCGACGCGCTGACGCAGCGTTCCGATACGACGGGCAGCAGCTTCTTCTACCAGTGGTCCGACTACGACGGGCGCGGGCTGCTGTGGACAGTCTCGGCGGCCACCACGAATGTGAAGCCGGGGACGCCGGACGTGACAAACACGTATCGGCCGAGCGGGCAGGTGGCGAGCCGGCTGTTCTCGGGCGGGCCGACCGTGCCCATCACCTATACGATCCGGGAGCAGCTGGCGCAGATCGGCGATCCGGCGGGGACGACGTCCCCGTTCAGCGCGAAGTACAGCTACAACGCGAACAGCACGATCAGCACGGGCGAGTTCTACTCGGGTGGCAGCCCCGCCACCAACAAGCGGTACAAGTACGACTTCCCGACGTATGATGCGCTCAATCGGCTCAAGAGTGCGGACTACTCATTCTGGAACGGGAGTGCATGGACGACGAGCGCGGCGTACGACCTGCCGAGCATCAGCTACGACGCGAATGGGAACCTGACCGCCCTGCAGCGGAACAAGGACACCGGGGCGCTGATCGACAACCTGACCTACACGATCGCGCCGGCGAGCAACCGGCTCAACTCCATTGCGGACGCCGTGGGCGCCACGGCGGAGACGTGGGATGCGGAGGCTGGATCGTTTACCTACGATGCCAAGGGGAACCAGCTCACGGCACCGGGCCCGTACTCGATAACCGCGACGACCTACGATCCGCGAAACCTCCCGCTGAGCCTTACAATCGCGGGGACGACGACGAACTACCGGTATGATGATGCGGGCCAGCGGATCACGAAGCAGGTCGGGGCCGGGAACACGGAAGTCTACGTGAAGGAAGGGACGACCACGTTAGGCGTGTTCACGGTGAGCAGCGGTGGGACCTTGATCTCGTCGTACTTCAACCTGCTGGCCGGGGATCGCGTGGTGGGCCGGCAGCCGAGTGCCGGGACCCGGAGCTACTACCACACGGACCTGTTAGGCAGCACGCGCTCGGTGACGCAAGGCGTGACGATCACCGAGAGTTACGACTACGATCCGTGGGGCCTGCTGATGCCGGGGCGCACGCTCGGCAGTGGGACGAAGGAAGGGTTTACGAGCAAGGAGCGGGACGTCGAGAGCCAGCTGGACTACTTCGGGGCCCGCTACTACCTGGCGGCGGTGGGGAGGTGGGCGGGAGTCGATCCTCTCGGCGAGAAGCATTGGGAGTGGTCTCCATACGGATACGTGCTGGATGACCCAACCATCCTAGCAGATCCCGACGGCCGACAAGTCCGCGGAGACGGACTCATGATTCGACTTATAGATCAGGCCCAGCGCACTGCTGCGGCTGAGGTCGGAGCCCAAGCCGACGCGATTCGACTCTCGATGATCCGTGGACTGTACGACCTTGCTGTAGTCCAAGGAGTGTTCAGCAGCGTGGAGGGCGTTGCGGGAATCGTGGCTTCAGAGGGACGAACGGCCGCGATAGCCGAAGAAGCAGGCGCACTAGACGCTTCGGTCGGTTCCGCGAGGGCCTTCGAGTCATCCGCGCAGGGATCGACGGGGTTCATTTCAGGCCAAACCGAGACTGTCCAGCGCGCGATGTCACGGGCCGAACTCGATGCCACCAGGAGCAGCGGACTACTCCGCGGGGGCCGTCCGGGCACGCACTTTGTTAGCGATGCCGTAAACGCCAGTCCTCTGCGCGCCCGGCAGCGACTAGCTCTCGCGCAAACGCCTGAGGTGAGGGTCACGATGGAGGTTCCTCAGGGACGATTGTCCGCGCCCAGCAAGATAGCTTCAGGAAGCAAGATGCCCGGCGGTGGGACGGAGCGGACGGGTTCCGGGAGTATCCCCGTTCGCATTAAGAAGGTTGACGCGTACCCGAAGCGACCATGAGCCCATCTCGCGTGAAAATCACCATCAGTGACCCTTGGCAACTTGGTGAGGCACTTGGTTGGCGACCAATGGTCGGCAATGTCGTGCGACTAGAAGCGAACGCGGCAACTAATGACGCATTGATTGAGCTGGACACAGTCGTAGATCAGCGCGCTTTTCCGACGAGATTTGTCGTAGCTACCCCTCGGCACATTGGGGAGTCCATCGAAGCAATCGAACGCGGCACTGTTGTGACATGTTCTTTTACGGGCATTTCTGAAGAACAGGCCTTCTCTGGCTACCCATTAGACCTCGGGAGCTGGCGTGGAGGGATGGCTTTCACGGGAACAATCGCGAGGGAACGGAGCGAACCGGCGACATAGGTTGAGCCCAGCATAAGGTCATTTGGCGATTGCCGCGGCCTGCTCGACGAAACCGCGCGCGTGCCTGAGCACGGTTGCGTTAACCACGATTTTCACCAACCGCCCCTGACCTCCGGCGTCGGGGCAGCGGCGTTTGCTGGCTTGGATCTGACTACGACGCACGCCGCGCTGGAGAATTCAAATACGAATTGGACAGGTCGTACGGCAGTACGATGCCGAGCCGAGCACGACGAGTTTCCCGTGGAGCCGGTTCAGCACGCAGATCACGCCGGTGACACTCACCACTGTGAGCGGGCGCCTGGCGGCGGTA
The DNA here is from genome assembly GCA_044224875.1 of Gemmatimonadaceae bacterium. Classification (GTDB taxonomy): domain Bacteria; phylum Gemmatimonadota; class Gemmatimonadetes; order Gemmatimonadales; family Gemmatimonadaceae; genus JABAQJ01. Next base: position 21,090 of record JBGAJQ010000052.1, read on the forward strand.
GCGAGCAAGTCGAACGGGGCGTGGCAGGTGACGCTGTTCAGCTACGACGCCGATGGGCGGGTGAGCAAGCGGTACCTGTACACGGAGGCCAACGGCGGCGCGTCCGTGCTCACGAACCTGAACACGAGCATCACGTACGCGCGGGGCCTGCGCGACGCGGTGACGCAGCGGTCGGATACGACGGGGACGAGCTTCTTCTACCAGTGGTCCGACTACGACGGCCGGGGGCTGTTGTGGAAGGTGTCGGCGGCGACCACGAATGTGAAGCCGGGGACGCCGGACGTGACGTACACGTACCGGCCGAGCGGGCAGGTGGCGAGCCGGCTGTTCTCGGGCGGGCCGACGGTGCCCATCACCTATACGATCCGGGAGCAGCTGGCGCAGATCGGGGATCCGGTGGGGACGACGTACCCGTTCAGCGCGAAGTACAGCTACAACGCGAACAGCACGATCCGTACCGGGGAGTTCTATTCGGGCGGGAGTCCGGCGGCGAACCCAGCGGGGACCGCCCCGGCGGGGGTGGCGCCAGTATATCCGATCAGATATACTGCGCCAATGAACCCTGTCCGTGAAATCCGCGAGGCGGTCAGCCTCACACAGCTACAACTCGCCGTGGCAGCAGGGACGTCGCAGTCCGCCGTGGCGGCGTACGAGAGTGGCCGCAAGAGCCCGACGTGGCGCACGATGGAACGGCTCGCCGACGCCGCAGGGTGCCTTGTTGAATTGCGTGTGCTGCCACCGCTCACCCGCGAGGATCGCCGCTCGCTCGCCCTGCACGCGGCGGTCGCCGAACGCCTGCACGCCGAGCCCGCCGACGTGCTGCGGCGCGCGCAGCAGTCGCTCGCGCGCATGCGTGCGCTACATCCTGACGCGCGTGCCCTCCTGGATGAGTGGAAAGTGCTCTTGCGTCGCCCGCTCGACGCCCTGCTCCCCGTGCTGACCGATCCGTCGCCATGGGCGCGCGAGCTCCGACATGTCACACCATTCACCGGCGTGTTGTCGGCCAAAGAGCGCGCGCGCATCTACCGAGCGTTTGCCGTGAGCGAACCTCCGCACCATCGGACCGCACACTCCCTCGGTCACGCATCATGACGCGCGAACAGTTCGAACATGCGATTCGCGCCGCTGGTGCCGTGCTGGGTGTGTCCGAGTTGATCGTGATCGGCAGCCAAGCGGTCCACGGGAGCATGAGCGGTGACTTGCCGGTGGAAGCCGCGCGATCGGTGGAGGTCGACGTCGCAGTTCGCGGAGATGCCGACGGTCGACTCGCCGACCTCATCGACGGCTCGATCGGCGAGGCTTCGATGTTTCACGACACGTTCGGCTACTATGCGCAAGGTGTCGTGGAATCGACCGCGCGCTTGCCTGACGGTTGGCAAGCACGGCTCGTGCGATTCGAAACGCCTGCCACGAGCGGTGTCGTCGCGTGGTGTCTCGAAGTGCACGACCTCTGGATTTCGAAGGCCGTGGCCGGCCGCGAGAAAGACACGGAGTTCTGCCGCGCCTTGCTGCAACGTGGGACGGTCGACCCCCGCATACTGCGCACGCGACTCCAGCTCGTGCCGCAGCTCGACGATCGCCTCCGACAGGCGGTGGCTGAACGGATTCCGTTGTAAGAGCCGACGAGGGTGTTCTGGCCGGCTCGTGCCCGCCGCACCGTTCACTGGGTGACGGGCGGTCGCGCGCAGGGCAAATGCTCGTTAGGCCTGCGTGGCCGGCGCCCCAGGGGCGTCCGTCAGTGTGCGACGGAGCACACGGTCCAGCTCCTCGATCCGGAACGGCTTCTGGATAAAGCCACCGTGTGCGTCGTCCGTGACACGGCGCGCCAGCTCCTGTTCGCTGAAGCCGGACATCAGGATCGTGGGGAAGCCCGGCGCTACGCGATGCATCTCCCGGATCACTTCCTCGCCCCCCATGCGCGGCATCGTCAGGTCCACAAACGCAAAGGCCAGGCGCGCACGCTCGGCGGTGAAGGTCTCCAACCCTTCCACCCCGTCCTTGGCCAGGATCACGGTATACCCACGCCGTTCGAGCATGTGCTTGGCCACCGCGCGGACGGTGGCGTCGTCGTCAATGACCAACACGGTGCCGCTGCCGGTGATGACGTCGCCGCTTTCATCCGGGACGTCGTTAGCCGTTGCCAGCGTCACGGCGACAGGGAACAGTACCCGGAAGGTCGTGCCAATTCCCGGCGCACTCGACACCTTGATCGTGCCACGATGGCCGCGGACGATGCCTAACGTGGCAGCCAGTCCCAGACCGCGCCCCGTGAACTTCGTGGAGAAGAATGGCTCGAAGATGCGCGACATGGTTTCGGCGGTCATGCCATGCCCGGTATCCGTCACCTCCACCCACGCGTACAGCCCGGCATCCAGCGACTCGTCGGAGTAGTCGGAACGCAGGTAGGCCCGGTCGCAGTCGCGGACGCCCGTCCGCACCACGATGTCCCCGGTCTCGCCGCCTAGGGCATCCGACGCGTTCGTGATCAGGTTCATCACGATCTGGCGCAGCTGGGTCGCATCGGCCTCCACGTGGGGCAGGTCGCGCGCCAGCTCCAACGTCAGTCGGGCCCGCTTGGAAATGACGGTGTTCAGCAGGTTCGCCATTTCCTCCACCAGCGCCGTCAGGTCCACCGCGCGAACCACAAAGCGCCCGCGACCGGAATACGCCAGCATCTGCTTGGTGAGGTCGGCGGCGCGCAGGGCCGTGGTCTCGATGTCCTTCACGACCTCGTACAGCGGCGTGGCCGGCTCGATGTCCATCAGCGCCAGTGAGGCATTGCCCAGCATGCCCACCAGCAGGTTGTTGAAGTCGTGCGCAATGCCTCCCGCCAACACGCCAAGGCTCTCCAGCTTTTGCGCGTGTTGCATCTGTGCTTCCAGGCGCTTGCGCTCGTCCTCGGCACGCCGATGGTACGTGACGTCGCGCCCAATCCCGATGTGTGTGCCATCGGAGAGCACCACGGACGTCCACGCCGTCATCAACTCGCGCCCATCCCTGGTGCGCGTCGGGAAGTCCTGCCACGTCTGCTCACTATGGATCATGTGGTCGCGGGCCGCCGCCCGCGTGGTCTCGTCCGGATAGAGCGCCTGCAGCAGGTCCTGACCGGCGAGATCGTCGATCGGCCACCCCAGGGTGGCTGACAGATGATGGTTCGCCCACCTGATCTCGCCGCCGGCGTCCATGAACGCGACCATCAGCGGAATGTGGTCGAGGATCTTCTGCAGCACTTCGCGTTGTTGGCGCGATGTCGCCTCGGCGCGGCTCCGTTCCGTGATGTCGTGGCCGCTCGCGATGACGCCAACCGGATTCGCCGAGACGTCCAGGAGGCGGCTCAGGTTCCAGAGCATCACGCGCTCGCTGCCATCGCGCGCGTGGTGCACATGTTCAACCTGACGAACCGTCTCCGACGAGAGGGCGTGCGACAGGTCGGCCCAACCCTGGCGCCGATCGGTTTCCGGGACCAGCAGGTCAAACGCGCTCGCGCCCAGCACGTCACGACGGCTGTAACCAAAGACGCGCTCCGCTTCCTGGTTCCACTCGAAGATCGTTCCCGTGGGGGAAACACCGACGATCACGTTCGCGGTGGTTTCGATCAGTGACCGGTACCGGTGCTCACTCGCCAGCAGCGCCCGTTCCGCCCGTTGGCGCTCGGTGATGTCGCGGAAGAACACATACCACAAGGAACGACCTTGGGCATCGGTGAAGGCGGTGACGGAGGTGTCCGCCTCGAATCGCGTGCCGTCCACCCGCACCATCGTCAGGCTGCCCACAAAGTGCCCCGTGTCCAGGCAGTGTGCCCGCGCCGCCATCACTCGTGGATCGTCAGCGGCAACGACCTGCGACCAGACCACGCCGCGAAACTCATCCTCAGCGCGCTGGAACAGCCGGCACGCTTCGGCGTTGGCGCGCACCACGCGCCCCTCGACCGTGGTCAAGAGCACGCCACTCAAGCCGTGGTTGAAGATGGCCTGGAAGTGCGCGTCGTCGATTTGAACCTCTTCGTGTCCCCCTGGCTCTATAGCGCCGGCAGACAGGTCGATCGCGTGAGACATCAGTGCGCTGTTTCCGGCCCTGGACTGAGGTGGCGGTTCGATGGAAGGACGGACAGATTTGAGAATCGTAACCACCTGCATCGATTCGCGACACGACCGCGTCGCCCCCCGCGGCTCTCGTCCGTATCTTCGCTGGCGCCTTGCGCCTGACCGTTCACTGCTCAAGCGGTCCGCAACGTCCAGTCGATGCGGCTTTCTCACCATTCAGGGGGTCTGCATGCGCTTATCTCTTGTCATTCCGTCCGTCGCCGCGGCTGTCTGCTTGAGCAGCGTCGCCGCGGCGCAATGCGTGGTCGACAAGTCGTCCAACGAGGCCAAACTTCTGGCCTATTACGCGGCTCCGCTGGTCTTTTCTCCTTCTGGCTCGCTCACCCCACTCAGGGCAGGAGCCCTGCGCCTCGGCTTCGACGTGACGTTGATCCCGGCGCCGGGCGACGAACTGCGGCACACTAACAAGTGCTTTCTCCCCAAGGATGAGAATTCGCAGCTGTCGCCCGTCTTTCCGCGGCCACATGTCACGCTGGGACTCCCGGGCGGCTTCTTTCTCGAAGGGATGTACTTGCCGCCGGTCACGATCATGGACGCGACACCCAATATGGGGTCCGTGGCCCTGGGCTACATCCGCAGCATCAACGCCAAGATCGGCGTGGCTTTGCGAGCCCATACCACGCTCGGGCAGGTGAAGGGGCCGATCACGTGCGACCTCTCGTCCCTGCAGAGCAGCAATCCTAACGGAGCCTGCTATGGGGACGCCGTCTCTGAGGACACCTACAAGCCCAACGCGTTGGGCGGTGACGTTTCCGTGACCGTGCGACAGGGGGAGAAGTTCAACTGGTATGCGGGAGCAGGGTTTTCCAGCTACAAGCCTCGATTCCAGGTGGGCTTCCAGCCGAGGAACGGGGCGTTCGATAGTACGCGCGTGGAGGTGGACCTGACGCGGGTGGCCCTGCAGGCCGGCGGGGCCTACAACATCAACCGGAAGGTGGCCATTTCGCTCGAGTTGTACTCCGTACCCGTCGACATGACGACGCTGCGCTTTGGCGGCACTTGGCTGGTACGTTGACGCTGCCCTAAATCCTTTCTACGCTTCGAGAAGGCGTCGGCACCCGAGGCCGGCGCCTTCACTGCATCACAACAACGCCTCCCTGCGATTCTTTCCTTGCGTCCTTCGCTGACTTGACGACCGCAGCATACACTCGACCGATTTCGCACTGGGTTACGATCGCTCCCTACGGACTCTCATGAGACTTTGGAAATTAACGGCCGCAATCGCCGTGTCGGGCTGCGCGTCCGGCGCCAAGACCGCCGCGCCTCCCGCACCTGTTCCGGTTGCGTCGGCTGCCCCGAGCGCGCCGATCGGCCCAACTCGCGACTACTACCTGTTCGTGGTGGCCGAGTCGGCGGATCAGGTGGCCTTCGTGCGCTTTGGAGCTGACGGGCTCAAGATCGAGCGATCGCAGAAGGTGGGGATGATGCCCACCGAGATCAATGGACCGCATGGCGTAGCCGCGTCCCCGGACGGCAAGTACTACTATGTGAGCATCGCCCACGGGACGCCGTACGGCACCCTGTGGAAGTTCGACGCCAGCAACGATTCGCTGATTGCGCGCGTCACGTTAGGCAACTTTCCGGCGACGGTGCAGACGTCACCCGATGGGGCGCTGGCCTTTGTCGTCAACTTCAACGTGCACGGGGAGATGGTGCCGTCGTCGGTGTCCGTGGTGGCGACTGACGAGATGCTGGAGATTGCCCGCACCACCACCTGCACCATGCCACACGGCTCGCGGTTGAACCCGCAAGGCACGCGGCACTACTCGGCGTGCATGATGGACGACCTGCTGGTGGAGCTGGACGCGCAGACCTTTGGCGTGGCCCGACACTTCATGCTGGGGAAGGGGAAGGAGATGGGGATGGACGGCCCGCCGGCCACCATGGCGCACAGCGGCGACCATGCCGGCATGAGTCACGACTCGGCCACGATGAAGATGCCGGAGGTGTCCTGCTCACCCACGTGGGCGCAGCCCTCCGTGACCGGTGAGAAGGTCTACGTCGCCTGCAACAAGTCGAACGACATCGTGGAAGTGGACGTGAAGTCGTGGCAGATGGTGCGCCGCATTCCCGCCGGCAATGGGGTGTACAACCTCGCTGTTTCACCCGACGGGAAGTTGCTCATCGGCACCAACAAGCGAGACAAGTCGGTTTCGTTCTTCGATATTGCGAGCGGCAAGGAGGTGGCGAAGGTGACCACCAAGCGCCGCGTGGTGCATGGGGCCGTGGTCTCGCCCGACAGCAAGTACGCCTTCATCACGCAGGAGGGAGTGGGGTCCGAGCCGGGGACGTTGGAGGTTTTTGAGCTCGCGACGTTCAAGTCGGTGGCGACGCTGGATCTGGGGCAGCAGACGGCAGGCCTGGACTTCTACCGCATGGGGCCAGGGAAGTAAGGTCGCGCCGGAACCGGACCGAGGGGCGCGGGTAAGCGCGCCTCGTGACCGGGATCATGGCGTGACGCAGGTCGCATTTCTCAGGTTGTCGGCCGAGGGTGCTTCGGCGTTTCGCGGAGGCATGGGCAGTCGTAGATAGTGGCGTCCCTGTGGATTGGGGGGCGAGGGTAGGTTCGGTGTCTACTTGGGCGGACGATGTGGTTTGGTTCGCTTCCTGATGTGAGGGTATGTCTCGTGAGAAAGAGCCTGATCGGCCTGATGCTGGTGATTGGGGCGTGCAGTGGAGACTCCACGGGCCCGACGAATACCGGACCTGCGAGCCTGACGATTGGCGCGACGTCTACCATTCTGACCGTGGGTACCACGACCCAGCTCACTGCCACCGTACTCGATAGCAAGTCCAACGTGCTGGCGGGTGTCACCGTGACTTGGCAATCGGACAATGCGTCGATCGCTTCGGTGACCAGTGCTGGACTGGTAACGGCGGTGGCCGAGGGAAGCACGTCGATTCGTGCAACGGCGGGCAGCGTGTCCAGCACCGTGAGTATCACCGTGAACCGGGACTACTGCACGAACGCGCTTTCCCTGGCTGTCGGTGAGGTGAAGGTCCTGAGCGGGCCGAGCGCCGTTTCGTGCCTAACGCTTGCGGCGACATCTGGCGCCACGGACTTCCTGTTCGTTACCGCCAACGCCACACCAGTACCCGACAACCTCGGGTTCTACAATGTGAGCTTGGCGACTCAAGCGGGAGTGTCGTCGATCGGACGCGGCGATCGAAGCCAACGATCCACGACGTGCTCGAGCGCGAGGCCATCGATACAATGATTGGGTGGAGGACCGCATTCGCGCCGATGAGGCGACTGGTGGCGCGACGCGTGTTCTCGTCGGGTATGCGCCCCACCGGGGAACGGACCGCTTGGCCTTTACCAGGATGTCTCGGCCGCCGTCGTCCCGACGTTGGGTGACACACTGACCTACCACGTTCCAACATCAATTCCTCGTCCCTGTGCACTTCGTTCACCGATGTTCGCGCCACCGTGCGCGCAGTTGGAAGACAAGCCGTCCTCGTGCAGGACGTCGCCTCTCCAACCGGTGGGCTTCACCGCGGCGGACTTCACGGCGATCGCCGCCGAATTCGACGATAAGATCTATCAGGCGGACACACTGTGGTTCGGTGCTCCAACGGATGGAACGCCGATGGGCACATCACCATCCTTTATACGCCCGAGGTCAACAAGGCGACGCCCGCCGGCTCATCCGGATTTACGGCAGGGTTCTTCTGGGGCGGTGACTTGTTCAAGAAGTCGGAATACCCGACCAGTAATCCGTGCCCAGCCACGAATGAACAGGAGATCTTTTACCTGCTGACGCCCGATCCGAACGGGAATATCAACAACAATGTGCGAACGACGATCACGGTGCGTCAGGGAACGCGCGGCGTGATCGCCCACGAGTTCCAGCACATGATCAACCAGAGCGTGCGGATGTTTAACCCGGCGGTGGACAGCCTGGAGACGCCGTGGCTCAACGAGGCCATGTCGCATTTCGCAGAGGAGGCGGTTGGCCGCACCATCCGAGGTTTCGGCGACCAACAGTCCCTGTCGTTCGACGACGTGAATCCCGGTGCGGCGAACGGCGACGATTACAATGCGTTCTTCCGTCAGAACTTTGCCGCCTCCGGACGTGGATGGTGCGTCCGGATACCGCCTCGCCGGTCTCGATCAAGGCTCCGCACGCAGCTCGCCCCGCGTGGCGCCGCCTGGATGCTCGTTCGGTACGCTGCCGACCAGTACTCCAATGGCAACCCGCGTGCCTTCTTCCGTCATCTGGCGACAGGCCCGGAGGTGAACATCTCGAACTTGGTGGCTCGGTCGGGCACGCAGTTTGACGATATCCTCAGCGGCTATCTCGTATCGGCGTTCGCAGACGATTATGGAATCGCCGGACTTGCCGTCGCGGTATACCGTGCCCAGTTGGAACGTTCGCGATGTCATGAGCCGGTACAACGGTGGAACCATGCCGCTGATGGTGACGACTCTGCCGGGTAGCCTGGCCACGCAGTCCCTCTCGGGGTCAGGCAACTACTTCCGCCTCACGAGGACGACCGCCAGCGCACAGACGAAGCTCCAGATGCTCTCGTCCGCGGGCACTCCCCGTCAGCTTCGACGGTGCACGTATCTACGTGATGCGGATCAACTGATCGAAGGAACGCGCTGAGAGCAGGCGATGCGGGGCGCGAACCAGCGAGGTTCGCGCCCCGCTCGCGTTTGGCGGGACCGGGCACGTGGGTACCGCGTTCGTCAGGGCCAAAATAGCTGGGGCTCCAAGCATCACGCGTAGGCCGGGCGCCCAGCTATCTTTCGAGACCTACTCCGGACTGAACCACCCCCATGCGCCCCATGGCGGTCCGTTGACGAGTAGGCCGATGAACGAACCCGGCGCGGACCTGACGACGTGAACAAGAACACCCAACGCGGCATGGTTGCTCGCCTCAGGCGCTTCCGGGCGTCCCTGATGGAAGCACCGACCCCGCTCCTGGCGGATGAAAGCCAGTGGTACACCGAGCACGCAGCGCTACTGATCAGTACGCTCAAGTGGGCGTTCCTCGGCGCCTCGGCCGGTGTCTGTGTCGGGTGGGGAACGCGTGGGTTCCTCTGGGCGGTTGCTGCGGCGCCGGCTGGCATGCACTACATCACGCGCGGCGCGTTCGCCCCGTTCTTCCTCCTGCCCGTGGCGCTCCCGCTTTGCGTGTGGCTCATCCGCACGTTCGCGCCGGATGCGCGCGGCCACGGGACAGAAGCCGTCATTGCCGCCGTACACCAGCGCAGCGGGCGCGTCGATTGGCTGATCGCACCGATCAAGCTCGCGGCCACGGTGCTGACGCTCGCCGTCGGTGGGTCGGTCGGCAAGGAGGGCCCGGCAGCTCAAATTGGTGCCTCCATCACGAGCCTCTTCGCTGACCTCATGCGACTGCGCGACGAGGACCGACGTCGCATCGTGATCTGCGGCATCAGTGCCGGATTCGCCGCCGTGTTCGGCACGCCGGTCTCCGGGGCGCTGTTCGGCATTGAGGTGTTGTACCTGGGCCAGATCGACTACACGGTCATCTTCCCGGCGATGGTGGCGGGCATCGTCGGGCACCTCGCATGCGGTGCCGCACCGCCATTCCCTGCGCTCCAGGACACGTTTGGCGACGCCGGCCAGGTCCGCATCATCCTTACGTCGCTCGGATCCGGAGCGGTATTCGGACTCGTCGCCCTGTTGCTCATCGAATCACTGCGTGGACTGGAAGCGCTCGTAAAGAAGAGCGCCCTCAACCCATACGCCGTTGCGGCTGTCGGCGGCGTCATGCTCGTGTTGCTCTACTCCGTGGCAGGCGCGGACTACGCAGGCCTGGGCACCAGTACCATCGACGGTGTGCTTTCCGGCACGATGACCGTCGTGTCGTGGGCATTCGTGCTCAAGATCGTCGCCACCGCGATCACGTTGGAGACGGGGGGGAGTGGTGGAATCTTGACGCCCATCTTCTTTGTGGGAACGACAAGTGGCGCGGCCCTCGCGCCGCTGCTGGGCGTGCCAACCACCTTGCTCTCGGCGTTCGGCTTCGTGTCCGTCTTGGCCGCGGCGGCCAACACGCCGATTGCCGCGGCCGTCATGGCCATCGAGGTCCTGCCGGCGCGCGAGGGCGTCTTCGCAGCCCTCGCCGCGGCGACCGCCTTTCATGGTTGGCCATCGCAGTGTGTACGCCAGCCAAAAACTCGGCTTCTCCAAGTCGGCGGGGTTGGAGCTCCTGCTGGGTGGCACCATCGGTGAACTCGATCGCGCGTCATTCAGAGTTCGGCGCGGGAGCCTCACGGAGCGGGTCCATCACCTGGGGCGAAGCCTGAGCGAGCCGTCGTCCACGGAAGAGGATCATTCGGAGGAATAGCTGACGGTCGGCCGCCTTCGCTGGTGCGCGATGACCTTCGGTGATGCAGGCGTCGCCGAATTGCCAAGCCATTGGAGGGCGTAGCATATGGGCATGCCGCAAACCGCGCACATCTGGACACGAGACGAAGTCCAAGCGCTCCCGGACGACGGGCAGCGCTACGAACTCGTGGACGGCGAATTGCTGGTGAGTCCCTCGCCATCTCACCTCCACCAGCGAACCGTGGGTGAGCTGTTCGTCCGCCTGCATGCCTACGTGCGCCAGCTGCGACTGGGAGAGGCCCTAATTTCGCCGGCAGACTTGGACTTGAACGTCGGCCAGCTCATGCAGCCCGACGTGTTCGTGCTCCCCGCCGGAGCCATGAAGTCCGCAAGGAGCCCGTGGTCTGACGCCGGGTTCCTCTCCTCACCATCGAGGTACTCTCGCCGTCCACGGCGCGCTACGATCGCATCGTCAAACGGTCTCGGTTTCAACGCTCCGGGGTTCCCGAGTACTGGATCGTCGATGTGGACGCGCGGGTGGTCGAGCGCTGGCGACCGGACGACGCGCGCCCCGAAGTCCTGGATGCCACACGTGAGTGGACACCGCCAGGCGCAACGGTGCCGTTGGTGCTGGACCTGGTCACGCTCTTTCGCGAGGTGTGGGGCGAGGCATAACGCGCGGTGCGGCCGTTGGCGGCAAAACCAACACCTCTCGCGGCAAAGACGTTGGCACGCCGGCGAGTCGTTCGTAGCATACAGCATGCGACACTACCGACACGCGATCGCGCTGCTCTCCATGGCCACGCTGACGACGTCACTCGGCGCACAAACCACGGAACAGGCCCTCATCGCCGCCCGGGACACCGTCTGGCGCGCCTTCTTCCGTCACGACACCGCCGCCCTGCGGCGCTACCTCCCGCCGGCAGCTGCTACACTGGAAGGGGGTGACAGCAGTCGCTGGAACAATCGGGAGGACATCCTCAGCTCGTCGCGCGACTTCGCGCGCTCCGGGTCACGTCTGGTGGACGTGACCTTCGACGACACCCAGATCGCGATGGCCGGCCATACCGCCGTGCTGCGATCGAGCTATACTGTCATCGTGGAGGCTGGCGGACGGCGCGATACCACGCGCGGCCGAGCCACGGAACTGTTCGTGTTGCAGGGCAGCACCTGGGTGAACCCCTACTGGCAGCTGGAAGAAGGACGCCTGGGCGCCGAGCGCGAGATTCCACTCCCCGACACCCTCGGTGCCAACTTTGTCCTGGCCGACAGTGCCAAGGCCATGGGCACCCTCGCCGACTACGACGCCTTGTTAGGCACCTGGGAGTTCCGGTTTCAGCCGCGGAAGCCCGACGGGACGTACTGGGCGCCATTCACGGGACATTGGACGTTCGAGAAGGTGCCCGGCGGCGGCTTGATCGAGGATCGCTGGCGCCCGGATGATCCGGAACTCCCCATGGCGCAGAGTCTGCACACCTACCGGACGTTCGATCCGGTACGCCGAGTCTGGCAGATGATCGGCAGCAATGCAAAGGGCGGGGCAGTGCAGCCGGGTCTCACCTGGTCCGATGCCACGAGTCGTTATGCGATCCAGCGGAATGGTCGCCAGCTCTCGCGCATTCGCTATCAGGCGATTACGCCGGATCGGTTTCTCTGGCGTTCAGATGTCAGCCACGACGGGGGGGTGACGTGGCTGTTGGACGCGGGGATGATGGAGGCGCGGCGCATCGGGAAGTAGGGATTTCGATACCCCGTTCTTGTTTTGGGGAAGGACTTGCGGTCTGAAGCCCGTGGCTAGGGCGCGTCAACGTCGGCGAGTTATGGCCGACAGCTTTAGCGCTTCGCGCCCACGCCGCACGTCGAGGACTACCTTCTGCAAAGCCAGGAACCGCAACAGCGAATCTGCGGTGCTCTTTGAAAGCGCAATTGAATTCACCGCGAGGACCGTGTCGCCTTTGCGAAGGCCAGCGTCCCATGCCGGTGACGCGCTGTCGACCCGTACAACCCAGCCACCACGACTCGAAGCGCAGGCCGACTTCATGCAGATGGCAATTGTAGCCCCCATATAGCCGGTCGGTGGCGAGTTAGTTGCGGACTGACTCTCCGCCGTTCTGCTACAGGCGATCATAGCGATTGCACCCGCGCCGTACCGCATGGTGCGTCCTCTGAAGGCGATGCGAAGTGGTATCCACCTCATAAGCGGACTCCGAGTTAGTTCAGTCGCGAGCAACGCCGAACAACGAGTCCAGATCGCGCGACTCTGTCTGCGCGATCTAGACTCATTTTCATCCGTTCATGAGACCCAGCAGCACCACCGACCTCCTCGGAAGCAGGAAACGCTGAATCGGTCCCGACGCCAACGATATGGACGCGAAGCGAAGTATCCTCGTGGCTGAGTCGTCGAACAGCGTAGAGCGGCGCGACACAGGACAGGCAGTCCCGCTCCGTCAGGAACCACGCGAGGACGGGTCGTGCGCGGGATTCTTCGTTGAATGCCTCGGACAAGTTGCCGGACCGGTCCGTGTGGGATGAGCACGCCACAGCGCACGCGAGGAACCAAATACAACGGCACCGAACTGTTGATGAGATGATCATCTTGCTTCATCACCGTCGAACGACGCCGATCTTCCAGGCGTTGGGAGCCTGTCCGACTGGATCCACAAATACCGCATCGCCGTCGCGCCTAACGAAGAGCAGCTGTGCGCCTAACGTGTCGTCAAGCTGTGCCTCGAACTGCCGATCGCGAAGGGCAAGCATCCACACGGGCCCCGCCACTCCTGACTTCGAGTACTGCACAAACGTGGCGCCATTTGGTGCGGCGTAGGGGCGCTCCACGCGGCTTGCAGCGCCCATCCAGGAACGCAACGCGAAGGGTGAGTTGGCGGTGGCCGGAGGATCTGTGTCATGATACGTGAAGAAGCGGAGGCGCAGAGAGCGCTTTCCGAGCGACGCGCCAGTGCTTGAGAACAGATAGAGCGTGTCGCACAAGCTGTAGGTCGCGTAGATCGTGTCGCGAATAACAGTCGCTGCAGCCCAGGCGGATGAAGCAATCAGCATCGGCGTAGCGTGCACGACGGAAGGCGCAGTGAAGAAGCTCTCCTGTACGGAATCCGAACCCACGTTCCACAAGTGCAGGAACGCGGTCGCTCCGGCGGCGTGACGTTGTGCGGCGACGAGCACGCGAGCCCCCACCTGATTCAGGCCGAAGATTGGGCCGGACACGACACGGTGACGCGAAACGTAGCGACCCGTCGAGTCGAAGATGTGGACCGTGCCGTTTGCATCGGCGACGAGAATATTGCCGTCTGCTAACCGAAGCGTGGAAAGCGGTGGGGCGGTGAACTCGCCAGGACCGCCGCCGCGTCGCCCGAAGTGCATAAGCAGCTTGCCATGATCATCGTAGCGGCGAACCTGAAATTCGCGTACATCGGCGACAAGCGCACCTCCAAGCAGGTCGGCGGTTGCAACTGGCGCCACGTTGAGGACACCGGGAGGCTCCTCTAGCCTAATGCTATCCCGCCATTCGATGGACACCGAGTGGCGATCGCGGCCGCTCTCGGAAAGATGACATGACGCGAGCGTAGCGACGGTAAAGACGAGGAGTCCGCGCGTCTCACTCGACATAACAGGCCACACGGGATCTGACGCGCCGTCGCACCGACAGGTCGTACGCCTCCACCCACATGGTCACGCCCTTCCGATTGGGACTGCGACAGCATTGTCGCAGCCAGCAAGAATGTCAAGCATGCGAACCATTGACTACAGGTGAACGGTGCGCGCCGGGACGCGCGCCGAGCCGCCGGGTTCCGCTGCTCAGTGTGGCTCAGCCAGCGTTGCGCAATGACCAACCAGTCGCTGACGTCAGACTCAGTCAAAGGTGAAGCTGGCGGAGCGGTTGAGCCTGTGCGCAACTGGTGCCCACGTTCGGAAGGCTCTTGCCCGACGACAGAGGCGAACCCTGCAGGGGGGCTCTCCCAAAGGTTGCGCCCCGACAGCTCGGACAGGTGCGGGAACCGACGGTACACCCTTACTGGCAACTGGAAGAGGGCCAACTCGGCACCGAACGGGAGATCGCGTTCCCGGATACTCTTGGGGTGAGCTTTGCCCTCGCCGACAGTGTCGAGGCACTCGGAGCCATCACGGCGTAGCACCTGCGGTGTCGAGGATGATGCGCGGCGGTGTAGGCCGCGTCATTAGGGCCCGGGGTGCAATTGTTCGGTCCTCATCCGCGGGAGGTGATGAGGCAAATTCGCGGGGTGCGCCCTTGCAATTCACCCGCCGAGTCGAACAACCTATGTCCATGCCGGCAACGCTGCGGAAAGTGTGGACGGAAGCCGAAGTCCTCGCGCTCATCGATGAGCAGGAGGACCGGAGCGTGCGCTACGAATTTGCTGACGGCGAGTTGCTGGTGACGCCCGCGCCATCGGAGTACCACCAGCGGGCGATTCGCCTCCTCTATCGTCAGCTCGACGAATTCGTGGAACGGCGGCGCTATGGCGAAGTTCGACTCGGCCCATCCGTTGTCCGCGTGGCGTCGGGTACGCTCTTTCAACCGGACATCTACGTCGTCCCGTCTTTGGACGGCAAGCGACCGCGCGCCGATGTACCAGTCACGAAGGCATCGCTCATCGTGGAGGTGCTGTCGCCCGGGTCCATCCGGCACGATCGCTTGACCAAGCGATACCACTACCTGCGCGGCACCGTTCGCGACTACTGGATCGTGGACCTGGACGGCGAGGTGATCGAGCGCTGGCTGCAGGGAGACGACCGTCCGACGATTGTCGACCAGCGGATCGAGTGGCGTCCGTCGGGTTCAACGGAGGGGGAGGCGCTCGTGATCGATGTGGCGGCGTTCTTTCGGTCGGTGGCCGACGAGTAGTGGGAGTCGCGCTCCTCCTCCTCGCGGACGGGGTGGCTCGTTCCGCCGCTTGCAACGACAGTGCCCGAGCTATGTGCGCGCGCGCGGCGAGCCGGAGAGAGCCTGCGATACGCGCCAGCGCTCGCGAATCGAGTATCGGGGACGTTTCGGCGACGGCGACGCGCGAGACCATGGCGTAGGGTAGCTGCTGACGGGGGCCACAACCGCGTTGCTGGGCAGGAAGACGCCTTTCCGGACCCAGAAGGGTCGTGGGCGCAACTCGAAGACACTCCGGCGGAACTCGAACAGTCGTGGGCGGGACGCGAACAGTCGTGGGCGGGACGCGAAGAGTCGTGGGCGGAGTTTGAAGAGACTCGGGCGGAAGTTGAAGAGTCGTGGGCGGGACTGGAACAGTCGTGGGCGGAACTCGAAGAGTGGTGAGCGGAGTTCGGAGAGACTCGGGCGGAGGTTGAAGAGTCGTGGGCGGAACGCGAGGAGTCGTGGGCGGAACGCGAAGAGTCGTGGGCGGAACTCGAAGAGACTCGGGCGGAGTGCGAAGACTCGATTGCGGAAGTTGAAGACACTCCAGCGGAAGTGAGAGAGTCGCCGGCGGGACTTGAAGAGACGATTGCGAACTTGAAGAGACGATTGCGGAACTCGAAGAGACGATTGCGGAAGCGAAAGACGCTCGGGCGGAACGCGAAGAAGCGATTGCGGAAGTGAGAGACGCTCGGGCGGAACGTGAAGACCGGGCGAGTGGTGCGTGTGTGGGGCTGGGTCATCGTTAGGTCCCTCGGGTCAGGCGTTCCCCGAAGACGGCCGCGAAGTAGGGCAGGGCGGCCGTCCACGGCTGGGTCTTACAGGGACCATTTCGCACGGATGTTACGCAGCGCCAGGAAGAGCAACTTCGCCGCCGCCTCGTCGGTCGGGAAGCGCCCCCGCACCGGTTGGCCTACCGGGATAGCCCTCTACCGCGTGTTTCATTTTCAATCGGAGCGTCTGTCCCACATTCAATCGGTTGACACAGGCCGAGCGTCGAGGCGTTCACCTGCATGATTCTGGCTGAGGCCTCGCTTGGATCAGGCGGCTCGCGACGCGGCTGCTGAGCGCTGCCGGACTCCGAGGGTGAAGCGTATCATCAGGCGGGACCGCGCGTTGGAACGGATGTGCGGCGCAGCACTCGCGTGGTCCGGTGAGTTGGCACAACTGAATGCTGCGTAGGGGCAGGTGACGGGGTGACTAACGCGAGTCGCGGGAGCGCTGTGCGCAGCGCAATCGGATATCACTGCGATGTGGTTGCTGCGGGGGTCTGCAGGGATACACAGCTGCATCCTGCGTTGGAAGCAGTGCAACCGAGGATCGCGAGGGGGATGGTGGGCGACGATCCTTACGAGGGGTGCAGGGTGGGTGGGTACGGGGCTGTTTCGCGCGGCCAGGGGAAGTGGTAATATCCGAATGGTCGGAGCCGTCAGTACCTGCAGGGCGTGCGGAATGCGGGTCTGAGTCATGCAGGTTAAAGAAAAGTTAGGCTGCGCAGGCTTCCGTGAGCGGAAGCTTCTTGTTCTTGGGGAACAGCGGTGCGGCATCGCCAGGCGGCGCGCGACGGTCGGTGTACATTGTCCGGAAGTGGCTCCCGAGCGTCCTTCAAGCTGTCCGGCCCTATTACAGTCCCGACGACATTGCGCGGGGCGCACGATGGTCCTCCGAGATCGCGAAGGAGCTTGAGGCATCACGCATCGGCCTCCTCATTCTTACGCCGGAGAACCAGGAGGCACCCTGGCTCCTCTTCGAGGCGGGCGCGCTCGCAAAGAACCTTGACGAATCCGAGGTCTGTCCGATCCTCTTTGGAGGTCTCGAGGCGACGGACGTAAAGGGCCCACTTGTCAGTTTCAGGCTGCGGAACCGGCGCCGACAGTGAGGCGGGTCATCAAGATGATGAATGGTGAACTTGGCGACGCTTGGCGCTTGGACGTCTTGGAAACGATATTCGGCGGCCATGGTTTCCTCATCAGCGCCAGGTCTTGGCGGAGCACGAGGATGAGGAAGAGGAAATTGAGCGAACGGATCAGGGAGCTCTTGGAGGAGGTGCTCGGTTTGTCGCGCGCTTTAACGCGGGATAGGGAAAGGTCTACTGACTTCGAAGCCATCCGGCGTACGAGGATCTCTTCATGACGCTCGGACAGCTAGTGCGCCTCGCTGCAGAACGAAACTCCGACGAAGAGATGATGAGCGCCATCGGGAAGCAGGACCCCAGTTGAGTACTTCGCGATGAGGTCACCGGGGCGCAAGTATCGCTCGCGTGCATTGCGCCATCTGATGATGGTCACCGGAGGATATTCTGATGGAAGGAAAGGAAGCTCGTCCCTGCCTCGGCCACCGACGACGAGTGTGGGTGCAGCATAACAAAGCGTTGCAGCAGACGGCGAGCGCTGTGGAAGCGGCTTCGCCGCTTTGGTTGTAAGCTCGCCGCAGCTGAACGCAAGCGTTAGGCTGCGCAAACGAATGGGAGCCTTTGTTTTGGAGGAACAGCGGTGCGGCCTCGCCAGGCGGCGCGCGACGGTCGGTGTGGCGGGCGCGTGGTGGGTCTCGCAGGAGCGGCCGTCCGGGAATCGGGGCGAGGCGCGCCTGGCTGCGGCGTGGCGACGTGGATGTGGGTCGCTGGCGTGAAGTTCGGACTTGCCCGGAAAGGCTGGTGGCGTCCCAGTTTGGTAGGGGGCTGGCGCAGGCAGTCTGGTGCGAGGGCGAGCGTGGCGACGAGCGCCAGCCCTCGCACCCTAACGAAGTTTTGGAGCAGGCAGCAGGGTAGGGAAGGCCGCTGTGCACTGCGGCACAGCGGCCAGCTATGGAACTGCTCCGCAGCTCAAAACTGGTCGTTAGGCTGCGCAGGCTTCCGTGAGCGGAAGCTTCTTTGTTCTTGGGGAACAGCGGTGCGGCATCGCCAGGCGGCGCGCGACGGTCGAAATGTGGCGGCCGCGTGGCGGATTTCGCAGGAGCGGCCGTCCGGGAATCGGGGAGCGGCGCGCCTGCCACGACCGGCTGGCGTAGCGACGTGGCCGGCGCATCACTGGCGAGAGGTTCCCGACTTGCCCGGAGGCTGGTGGCGTCCCAGTTTGGTAGGGGGCTGGCGCGAGCCGGTCCGGCGCAGGCGAGTTTCGGCGACGAGCGCCAGCCCACACCCTAACGAGTTTTGGAGCAGGCGCTGCGGGTTTAGGGTGGGCCGCTGTGCACTTCGGCTGCAGCGGCCGATTATGGGACGCAGCTTGGCGACTTCGTCGTTGCTTAACCGACGAGCGCCAGTTGCCGCCGTATGTACATAATACGTACGTTCCGGCGTGGACGTCCGATTCGACTGGTCGCCGACCAAGGCGCAGCAGAACCTGCGGAAGCACGGCGTGAGTTTCGCCTTTGCGGAGGCGCAGACGGCCTTTGCCGACGACAGGGCATTCTGCTGCCAGACCCGGAGCATCGGCGGGGGAAGAACGATTCTACCTGCTGGGGCTGAGTGCGCGGCTGCGACTGGTGTTGGTCGTCGTCCCACTGTTATCGGGAGGCGGAGGAGGTGATCCGCCTCATTTCTGCCGCAAAGCGACTCCCAGAGCGCGCCCAGTATGACGCGCGGTGGATCCCATGAAGCAGCCTCTGAACTTTGCCAAGGGCCGGCGCAACCCGTATGCGGCCAAGCTGAAGCGATCGGTCACCATCCGGTTGAACGCGTTTACCGTGGACTACTTCAAAGGGTTGGCGGAAGAGACGGAGATTCCGTACCAGACGCTGATCAATCTCTATTTGCGGGAATGCGCGGGCACGGGTCGGCGCCTGGCGATGCAATGGCGACCGAGCAAGCGTGGGGCGGCATAACAGAGCGTTGCAGCAGCCGGCGGGAGCTAGGGAGTGCGCGGCGGGGGCTGCGCTCTCCGCCGCGCAGGTCTTATGATATCCCGCCGCAGCTGAACATAAACGTTGAGCTGCGCAGGCTTCCGTGAGCGGAAGCTTCTTGTGCAGGAACAGCGGTGCGGCATCGCCAGGCGGCGCGCGACGGTCAGTGTGGCGGCCGCGTGGCGGGTTCGCAGGAGCGGCCGTCCGGGAATCGAGGCGGCGCGCCTGCCGCGACCACGTGTGGCTGTGGCGTGGCGACGACACGGCCCGGCGCATCACTGGCGAGAGGTTGCCAGGAGGCTGGTGGCGTCCCAGTTTGGTAGGGGGCTGGCGCGAGCCGGTCCGGCGCGAAGGCGAGTTTCGGCGACGAGCGCCAGCCCCATTCTCCAACAGAGCGCCGGAGCAGGCGCTGCGGGTTGGGGTGGGCCGCTGTACGCACAGCGGCCGATTATGGAACCGCCCCGCAGCTCAAAACTGGTCGTTAGGCAGCCAAGGAGGCGACTCCTCAGTTGGACATAGCGGCCGTGTAGTCCCCGCAGCCGACTTTTGCCTATTGCGCCGACCGCGACGCAGCCCAACCTTGGGGGTGACTTGGCGGTCGCTCCAGATGTCCGAGACGCAAGCTGATGTCACTCACCCCAAAGAACAGGAGCGAACCTCATGCACCTCATTTGTCGGTCGCAGGCCCGTCGTCTTCCGGCCAGCTCGCCCTTGCCCTCGGCGTCGGGTGCCGCACGCCGACCGCTCCAGAAGACCTCCTCGGAGTCAGCGTGGTAATGACCACCCGAGTGTCGGCCGATTCCGTTCGGCTGGACTTTGAAGTCGTCAATCGCTCTACGGCGCCAGTAGAACTCTATGGCTGTGGTGGTCCCTTTGCTTCAGTGCGGATCTACCGGGCTGACGGTAGTGTGGATAGGTCGCAAGAATTCTGCTTTGGCATCATGATCCTCACGACTCAACCGCTGGCTCCGAGTGCGACGTTCCAGGGAACACGCACGGTGCCCGCAGTGGTCGGCGCGCAGTATCGCCTAGGGATGCGCTTTAGCGCTTTTTCATGACGGCACTGGGGATCGCCTGAGCTGGGCTCGCCCAGTCACCTGTAACTGGGGCTGCCTAACAATGCTTGCTGCCGACGCCGCAAACTCATATGGTAGGCTGCGCTGTCGTCCGCGCAGCCATCTATTGGGATGCGGCGCGGCAGGCTCGGCGTTAGGCTGCGCAGGGCTCCCGAGCGGAGCCTTGAGTTTTGGTGGAACAGCGCGCACCATCGCAGGCGGCGCGCGACGGTCGGTGTGGCGGGCGCGTGGGGGGTCTCGCAGAGCGGCCGTCCGGGAATCGGGGCGGCGCGCCGCCACGACCGTGTAACAATGGCGTGGCGACGTGGTCGGTCCTTCACTGGCGTGAGGTTCCTGACGCCCGGAAGGCTGGTGGCGTCCCAGTGCGGTAGGGCTGGCGCGAGCCGGTCCGGCGCGAAGGCGAGTTTCGGCGACGAGCGCCAGCCCTCGCACCCTAACAGAGTTTTGGAGCAGACGTCGCAGGGTAGGGAAGGCCGCTGTGCACTGCGGCACAGCGGCAGTCTATGGAACTGCTCGCAGCTCAAAACTGGTCGTTAGGCGGAACCCCACCTGCAGGTGACCGAGCCAACGGGAGGGGTTTGAACCACGGCCACACGCCCTGGGATCGGCGTCGGTCGGCATGCTGCTGGCGTTGGTCGGTGGGGCCACGGTGTGGGTGACGTGGCTGACCACGGTGCGGGCGGCGGCGCCCTTGGCGCAGCTCTTGGTGGCATCACGCCGCCCGTGGGCAGCCTTGATTGGTGTTGGCGGCGTAGTGCTGTGGGCCACGTGGTATGCCCGGCTGGTTTTGTGGTGTTTCGACGTGGCACCGATCTTTGGCCTCGGGCGATGGGCTGGGCGCTAGGCTTAGAGATGCCTCGTGAGCGCGGCCGACGCTTGGCTGCGATTGCCGCAGGGTGGATCGGTCGCGCTGCCCTGGGCGCTGGTGTACTACCCGGCACTGGCCGTCGTGGCCGAGATGGTGTTCCACTTGGTGCCGCTGGTCGCCGCGGTGGGGCTGTCGCGCTGGACCGCGCGGGAGAGGCATGCGCGGCGCTTCCGGCTGCTGGTCGCCGCCGTACCCGAGGCCGCCTTCCAGGTGTGGGCCCTCGTGGCGAGTGGCGGGGGGAGGTTGATGACCGTTGTGGTGGTGGGCGTGCACGTCTTTGTCTTTGGGGTCCGTAGCCCTGTACCTGTTTGGCGCGGGGATTTCGTGACCATGCTGGGGTTCCGGCTCGTGTACTACGGGTCTGGCGCCTGGGGCGGCCTGCGCTCCGGTCCGGCGGTGCTCGGCTAGGGCGGGCTCCCGACGGGGTGGGTCCGCCTAACCACACGCTGCACTTGGCGGACCGGCGCGAGGCTGGCCGCCCCGCGGACCGTGGTAGACTGCCGGGAGGCGGTCCGGGCGGGTCAGCCTTTGTTTGCCCGGTCCGCAAGTGAGCGTGGAGCGTTAGCCAGCCGGCGACCTACCGTTTTGCGCATCGAAACCTCGTATCCGGCGTCATCGTAGGAGTTTCACACCGCTTCGCGGAGGGTGATGCAAGTCGTCCAAGGGGAGGCTCGAGGGACCGCTACTCGTCAACAACGCGCTGGAGGTCTGTGGCACCGTCGTGGGCCCGCTTCGAGTCACCTCCACAGGGGTCCTCGTGCTTCGCGGGGTGTGCGAAGGCGATGTCGTGATCGACGCGAATGCGCGCGCGGAAATCTGGGGCATCGTCCAAGGGAACCTGATCAATCGTGGCGGCGAGGTCTGCATGTTCGGGCTCGTAGAAGGCTACGTACAGCGGACGAGCGGACAGACGGCAGTGTCGGCCGATTCGATCGTTCGGAAGGGTTACCGTTCATGAGCATCGGCCGTGAGCTGGGTGACCTCGCCATATTTCTCTGCGTAGTCTGCGTTCCGTTGGCGGTGGGCGCGGTGTTCATTCCGATTGGTCGTGCCCTCGCCGACCGCATCCGAAACGATCGCACGCTTCGCGAGGACTCGGATGCCGTCATTCGCGCGCTGCAGGCGGTGGATGCACGTCTCTGCGCCATCGAAGAAGCTGCAAGCCGGAATTCGGCGGCGCTGGAAGCTCTAGGTGCGCGCCGAATCCCGGCACTCCCTGTTCAGGGCACCTCGACTACGCCTCGACCCACGACGCCCCACTGAGTGAGCATGATCCCGTGCGATCCAATCGGGGGATGAGCAACCGGGAACATAGGTAACAGGGTAAACCGGGAACATGGGTAACACTGCGTTTAGCTGTGTATGATCCCGTCCCGTTCATCGAACTTGCCGAGCAGGACCGTGTTGAAGTAGACCGCCCAGATCCCATCGTCGGT
>JBGAJQ010000053.1:0-36140 GCA_044224875.1 Gemmatimonadaceae bacterium
GACGAAGGTTTGGCCTGGTGCCCCCCCCTCACCTCACCGTATCCGCCACCAACCGGAACTCGTACTCCAACCGGATCGTATCCGCCACACTCAACACAATCGGCACACGCGGCTGCTCCAACCCGAAATCCTTGAACGTGAACGCCGTTGCAGCCGTACCAAGAATCTCCCCCCCCTCCGCCCGAGCCGTCACCTGCCACACCGTCGGATGCGTCGTGCCATGTACCGTCAGGTCCCCCTTCACTGAGAAGGTCTGCGAGGACCCCGGCGCCAACGGCAGCAACAACCCCTCCAGCGCCGTCGGCACCAACTCCGCCGTGGGATACTTGGACGTCTCCAACGTGCTCCGCCGCAGGAAATTGTCGCGACGCCCCTGGTCGCTCTTGAGCTCATCCAACTGAATCACGAACTTCGAGCTCTCCTTCACCACCTTCCCGTCAGCTCCTACAACAATGCGCCCAACGACGCCCTTGGTGGCGCCGATGGCATCCCGCGGCAGGTCAAAACCGGCCAGCTGCTCGCGCACCCGGTACCGGGCCTCGTTCCCGGTGGGCGCGGCCACGTAACGCAACGGCTCGGCGGGCTTGGCCGCCGACTTCGCTTGGGCGTTGACGCGCGCGACGGGCGCCAAAATCAAAATGGTGGCAATGAGCAGCGGCTTCACGGTCAACGTCTTCTCCGAGAAAGGGTCTCCAATGTTACGAATATCGCAGCGGAGACGCTCAGGGTATGCGTATGTCTCCTTAACCCTTCCAACCCCGCGGGTTTCCCATGGAGAACGTGGTCAATGGCCTGTTGCAGGACTTCGAACGCGGCAAGCTGAATCGGCGCCAGCTCGTCCAGACCCTTGCCCTGATGGCAGTTGGCTCTCCGGTCGCATCGGCCATGGCCCAGTCGGCCCCGCTCAGCACACCCTCCACGGGCACCCCATGGAAGACGGTCTACCTGGACCACATCTCCTTCCAGGTCACGGACTACAAGCGGAGCACCGAGTTCTACACGGACCTGATGGGCTGGAAGGTCTTGAAGGACACGGGGACTCAGGCGAACATCGATATCAATGGTATAGGCGGGATCATCATCCGAAACAAAAGGAACCAGGGCGGGGCGGGCTCGGCCGGGGCGCAGGCCTCGCGGCCGGACTCAACGCCATCGGGCCAGCCGGCACGTCCGCCGGTCAACGCTGTCGTTGATCACATCTCGTGGGGCATCGACCCGTGGGACACGGAAACGGTGCGCGGCGAGCTGCTCAAACGGGGCCTAACGCCGCGAGAAGACACGGGTGGTCGGGGCAGCATGGAGACGTCGGCGTTCAAGAGCTTCCACGTGAAGGATCCGGACGGCTGGGACCTGCAGATCAGCAACCAGACGCCTGACAAGCACGAACTGTAGCACGCCCCCTTACGCGAAGGTGCATGGGATGAAGAGTGTGTTCGTCGCGGGCGCCGTCCTCACGGCGGCTCTGTCGTTCGAAATCGGCTTCGGGATGAGCGCACCGGCGCCGCAGGTGCGCACGGTCTCGCTGTCAGCTGCAACTGTGGATTCGGGATCGCTGTCATCCGTCACCACGCGCCCGACGAAACCACGCGCGCCTCGGCGCGCGCTCTCCCGCGCAGACATCGAAGCCCTGAACGAGGTCATCGACGCCTACTGCATCGATTGCCACTCCAACGACATGAAGCTCGGCAACCTGAACCTGGAAGGGTTCGACATCGGCCGGGCAGACACAGCACGCGAGAAGTCCGAGAAGATGATCCGGAAGCTCCGCGCCGAGATGATGCCCCTGGCGGGTCGTCCTCGGCCGACGAGTGACACCCTGCAAATGATCGCGAGTGCGATCGAGCGGGTGGTGGATGGCGCATCGCCGGCTCACGCGGGTACCCGCTCCTTCCAGCGCCTGAACCGTCCGGAGTACGAGAACGCGGTCCGCGACTTGTTAGGCGTGGATATCGATGCCGCGGAATACCTGCCGCTGGACACCAAGAGCGCCAACTTCGACAACATCGCGGACGCACAGCTGCTCTCGCCCACACTGCTGGAGTCGTACCTGAACGCCGCGGGCGCGGTCTCCCTGATGGCGGTGGGCGATAAGAACGCCCCAACGACGATGACGACGTACCGCGTGTCGCCCTACCTGTCGCAGCACCCATGGGACCACGTGGACGGCACCCCGTACGGCACACGGGGCGGCATCGTGGCCGAGCACAACTTCGTGGCCGACGGTGAGTACGAGCTGCGGTTCGACATCGCCGGCGGGATTGGCACGCGGCTGGAAGACATCGACGTCTCGATCGACGGTGAGCGGGTGGCACTCCTACATTACGAAGTGGGTGTCAACAAGACCTTCTCTGCCCAGGACCTGCCGTTAGGCGTGGACCTGTACAAGACGGAGCCGCTCAAGGTTTCAGCGGGGCCGCACCATGTGTCGGTGGCCTTCGTGAAGCGCGCAGACGGTCCGTACGAAGACCTTATCAAGCCGCACGATTGGTCGTTCGCCTCGGGCGGTACGGCCAGCTCCGGCACCACAATGCCACCCCACGTGATGGACTTAAGTGTCGTGGGGCCAACCAACGCGGTCGGCGTCTCCGAGACCCCGAGCCGCAAGATCGTCTTCTCCTGCCGCCCGTCAGCTGCACTGGCGGATACCACCTGTGCCGCGCAAATTCTGAACCGGCTGGGCACCAAGGCCTACCGTCGCTCGCTCACGTCGCACGACATGAGCGGGCTCATGACGTTCTATTCCCGCGGTGCCAAGGCGGGGGGCTTCGATGAAGGGATTCGCACGGCGCTTCAGGCGATGCTGGCCAGCCCGTACTTCGTCTTCCGCTTCGAGACGGCACCCCGAGATGCAACGCCGGGCTCCGACTACCGCCTCAGCGACTACGAACTCGCCTCGCGACTCTCGTTCTTCCTGTGGAGCAGCATTCCGGACGACGAGCTATTGAACCTGGCGGCGGCCAACAAGCTCTCCGTTCCGGCAACACTCGAGCGACAGGTGCGGCGCATGCTCGCCGATCCCCGCGCCGAGGCGCTGGCGACGCGCTTCGGAGGGCAGTGGTTGCGGCTGCAGGACATCGAGAAGGTGCGTCCGGACGTCTTCTGGTTCCCGGACTACGACGAGCAGCTGGGCCAGGCGATGAAGCGGGAGACGGAACTCTTCTTCGACGACATTGTCCGCAACGATCGCAGCATCCTGAACGTGCTGAACGCCAACTACACGTTCGTCAATGAACGACTAGCCCGGCACTACGGCTTCCGCGGCATCTCCGGCGATCAGTTCCGCCGCGTGAGCTACCCGGACCGCACCCGTCAGGGCATCCTGGGGCAGGGAAGCATGCTGGTGCAGACATCGCTGGCCAATCGCACGTCGCCGGTGTTGCGCGGCAAGTGGGTGATGGAAGTGCTGATCGGAATGCCGCCGCCACCACCGCCGCCTAACGTGCCGTCACTGGACGAGACGACGGACGGCAAGGAAGGACGCCCGCTCACCACGCGTGAACGGATGGAGCTGCACCGCACGAACATCACCTGTCGTACCTGCCATCAGTACATGGATCCGATCGGGCTGGCCCTCGACAACTTCGATGTCACGGGGCGCTGGCGTTATCGGGAGAACGCCATGCCGCTGGACACACGTGGCCAACTCTTCGACGGCACGCCGGTCTCCACGCCGGCCGAGTTGACGCGGGCGCTGCTGAAGCGACCGACGCCTTTTGTTCGTCACTTTACGGAGAACCTGATGGCATACGCCCTGGGCCGCCGTGTGGCCGACGAAGACCAGTCGGCCGTTCGCACCATCGCTGAGCGAAGCGCGGACGGGGGATACAAGTTCTCGTCGTTTGTGATGGGCGTGGTGAACAGCACGGCATTCCGCATGCGGTCGGCGGAGTCGCCGGTGGCCGCCGACAACGAACGTTCACGTTAGGCACGACTCAAGGAGCCGGAGACCCTGATGAACAACTTCATCGGCAAGACGATGGAGCGCCGGACGTTCCTGCGCGGTGTGGGTGCCACGATTGCGCTGCCCACGTTGAGCGCGATGGTGCCGGCTTTTCGTCCGATGCGTGCCCTCGCCAACTCGGGTGCGGCCGACAAGACTCGGCTGGTGTGCATCGAGCTGGTGCATGGCTGCGCCGGCTCCAACACCTGGGGAGCGTCCAAGCACCTGTGGGCGCCGGCCGGCATCGGGCGCAATTTCGAGTTGAACCCGGATGGTGCGCTCACCCCGTTGGAGGCCTGGCGCGACTATCTGACCATCGTCAGCAACACCGACGTGCGGATGGCCGAGGCGTTCGAAGCGCCGGAGATCGGCGGCGATCACTTCCGCTCCAGCGCCGTGTTCCTGACGCAGTCGCACCCCAAGCAGACGCAGGGTTCCGACTTGTTCGTGGGGACATCGCTGGACCAGCTGGTGGCCAGGCAGATTGCCGGCGACACAGCGATTCCGTCAATGCAGCTGTGCATCGAGAACCAGGACCGCGGCGGTGGCTGCGATTACAACTATGCGTGCGCCTACACGGACACGCTGAGCTGGGCCAGCCCCACTGAGCCCCTGCCGATGATCCGGAATCCGCGCATCGCGTTCGATGCGCTGTTCGGTGCCGGCAGCAACAACGCCGACCGTGCCGTGCGTCGCAAGGCGAACGCCAGCATCTTGGACTGGATTGTCGGCGAAGTGGGCGGGATCAAGCGCGAGTTGGGACCGGCGGACCGCCAGCGGCTGGACAAGTATCTGACGGACA
Organism: Gemmatimonadaceae bacterium; assembly: GCA_044224875.1. Taxonomy (GTDB): domain Bacteria; phylum Gemmatimonadota; class Gemmatimonadetes; order Gemmatimonadales; family Gemmatimonadaceae; genus JABAQJ01. Next base: position 4,743 of record JBGAJQ010000053.1, read on the forward strand.
TCCGTGAGTTGGAGCGTCGCATCCAGGCGGTGGAAGCGCATAACGCCACCGGTGAGGCGCGCGAGTTGCCCGAGGCGCCGTTGGGCGTGCCCGACTCGTTCTCCGAGCACATGAAGTTGATGTTCGACATCCAGGTGCTCGCCTTCGAGTCCGACATCACCCGCGTGATCTCGTTCAAGACGGGCCGTGACGCGTCAACTCGGGCGTATCCCGAGAGCGGTACGGACAAGGCGTTCCACCCCGCGTCGCACCACGGGGGCCGCGAGTCTGCCATTCTCGACTTCAACAAGATCAACCGGTATCACGTCAGCATGCTCCCGTACTTCCTGGAGAAGCTGAAGGCGACAAAGGATGGCGAGAGCAATCTGCTGGACCAAACGGTGATCGTGTACGGCTCGCCGATGGCGGACGGCAACATCCACAATCATCGTCGCTGCCCGCTGCTACTGCTTGGCAAGGGCAACGGCCGCCTGCCGGGGAGCATGCACCTGAAGGCGCCGGACGCCACGCCGATGGCGAACGTGATGCTCACGCTGCTGCACCAATTCGGCTGCAACGATGTGCACTCGTTTGGGGACAGCACCGGGGAGTTCACGCTCGCATAGCAAGCACTTGGTCTCCGGCGCGCGCGGTTCGGCCGGAGAATGTGCCGCTGACTTCGCAGGTTCTTTGAGGGGATGGCAATGATCGCTCGATCGTTCAAGCTGGCGACCGTGGTTACTACGTGGAGCCTGCTCGCCGTGGCCGCCGCAGTGCGCGCACCGGTCTCTCCCGTCGCCGACGCCGCCATGCGTGGGGACGTGGCCTCGCTGCGCGCGCTGATCGCCAAGCGCGCTGACGTCAATGCGCCACAGGGCGACGGGATGACCGCGCTCCACTGGGCCGCCGACCGTGGCGACTCCGCGATGACCGCCGAGTTGCTGCGCGCGAAGGCGAGTGTGCAGGCGCGTACGCGTATCGGCAGCTACACCCCGCTGCTCATCGCCGCCCGAAACGGCAACACCGCTGTGGTCCGCGCACTCCTCGCTGCTCGCAGCGACATCAAGGCCACCAGCACGAGTGGTGCCACCGCCCTCCACTTCGCAGCGGCCGCAGGAAATGCCGACGTCGTGAAGGCGTTGCTGGACAAGGGCGCGGACCCGAACGCCCGTGAAAACAGCTGGGGCCAGACGCCGCTGATCTTTGCCGCCGAGTACGGGCGCGCTGCGGCTGCGAACAGGCCGCGGAGAAGAAGCGACGCGCGGTGTTGATCTCGTTTGAGCCGCCGGCTCGGCACGACTCGGCGGAGGCCGACTTCAAGCGCGCGCTGGATGCCGCCAAGGCCGCGGCCAAGGCCAACGCGCCGCGTACCGCCGCCGACTCGGCGAACCCGCAGGCCGGTGGCGGAAGGGCGAATCAGCTGCCCGTGCGCGAGCCGCGTGGGCCGTTTACTCCGGCGCAGATTCAGACGGCCATCGACTCCGGGCGCGCCGTGATGCTGATGGAGAAGCTGCCGGTGGACTCAGTGAAGGAGAATGTGGATACGCTGAATGGCGGCGTGGTGGGCTACGCCAAGCAGGTGGGTGGCGTGGGCGGGCTGACGGCGTTGCATCACGCGGTGCGGCAGGGGAATGTGGACGCTGCACTGGCGTTGATCGAAGGCGGTGCGAACATCAATGATAGCTCGCTGGTGGATGGTACCACACCGTTGCTGCTGGCGGTCATCAATGGGCAGTTCGACGTGGCCATTCGCTTGGTGGAGCGTGGTGCCAACCCGAATCTGGCCAGCGCCTCCGGCATGACGCCGCTCTACGCGACGATCAATTCGCAGTGGGCGCCGCGTTCCCGCTTTCCGCAGCCGCAGGCCATCCAGACGCAGAAGACGACGCACATCCAACTGTTGGAAGCGCTGCTGGACAAGGGGGCGAATGCCAACGTGCGGCTCAAGAAGCAGCCGTGGTACTTCGCCTACAACAACTGCGGCAATCCGAACTGCGGCTTGGAAGTGATCGATGGGACGACGGCCTTCTGGCGGGCGACCTACGCGTTGGACCTGGAGGCGATGAAGCTGTTGATCAAGCACGGGGCGGATCCGAAGCTGGCGTCCGTTCCGCCAGCTCCACCGGCTCGAGCGCCGCGCCCCGCGGCGGGGAGCAATGCCGCCGCGCCGGGAGCTTCCACGCCTGCGGGCACTGCAGACGCACAGAAGGGCGCGACGTCCATGGCCGCGCCGAAGAACGCCACCGCGGACGCTCACGCTGCGATGCCTAACGCCCCAGCGCCAGCCGCCAACGATTCGGCCGCAAAGAGCGTAACCGCCGGAAAGGACTCCCTGGCCAAGCCGGTGACTGCAGGCCGAGGCGCGAATGGTGCCGTCGCCGAGCAGCCTGGGCTCGGGGCCGGCGTGCAGTTCAAGCTGGACCCCGATATTGAAGTCCTGGCCAAGGCCGCGCCGGTTGGACCGGGCGTGCTCCCGATCCATGCCGCCGCCGGCGTTGGGTACGGCAATGGCTTCGCCGGCAACGCGCACCGCCACGCCCCGGATGCCTGGATGCCGGTGATGCGCTACCTCGTCGAGGAGTTGCACGTGGACGTCAACGCGCGCGACAACAATGGCTATACGGCCCTACACGGCGCGGCGGCGCGCGGCGACAACGAGATGATCCAGTACCTCGTGGCTCAGGGCGCAGACGTGAAGGCGGTGTCGCGTACGGGCCGCACGGTGGTGGACATGGCGAACGGGCCGGTGCAACGCTTGCGCCCCTTCCCGGAAACGATCGGCCTCCTCGAGAAACTCGGTGCAAAGAACCAGCATCACTGCGTATCCTGCTGAGGCGTTCGCCGCTATCTTCTGCACATGAGCTCCTCAAGGGCCAACGGCGCCATAACACTCGACGATCTATACGGCGAGGAGACCGCCAGCTGGATGCGGTTGACGCCGCAGCAACGGTGGGAAGAAACCATTCGACTGGCGGCGTGGTACCGCGCGCTCGGAGGTACCAGTGATCCCGATCCAGATCCTTCGAGTCCTTTCTACGATCCGACAGTTCGACGTCCCCGCCCTGTTGATGGGGGGACAGGCGTGCGTGTTATACGGCGCGGCAGAGTATAGCCGCGACCTCGATTTGGCCGTGCTGGCCACTGACAGTGCGCTGCCGAAGCTAAGGGCCGCGCTGCACGCCCTATCAGCTACAGTCATCGCGGTACCACCTTTCGAGATGCAATTCCTCATGCGTGGACATGCGGTGCACTTCAACGTGCCGGGCACGGAACGTCAGGCGCTTCGCGTGGATATCATGAGTCGAATGCGTGGTGTTGCCGCCTTCGAGGAGCTGTGGGAGCGTCGAACCACCGTTATGCTCCCGAACGACGACCGTTCGACTGAGGTCGAGGTCGACGTGATGGCGCTGGAGGATCTCGTTGCAGCCAAGAAGACGCAACGCGACAAGGACTGGCCAATGTTGCGTCGCCTGGTGGATGCCTCGTATGACAGCGCACGCGAGTCAGTTCCATCCAGAGCGCAGATTGAATTCTGGCTCGCTGAACTCCGCACACCTGAATTCCTCCGCGAGGCGGTCATGCGCTTCCCAGAAGCCGCACAGCGGTGTTCACGCGACGCGGTGCAGATCTGTCTGACCAGCGGTGACATCGACGTGGCACTTGCCGCGGAACAGGCGCGCGAGATGTCGGCGGACAAGCAGTATTGGGGGCCTTAACGCCGAGAATTGGAGGACGCTACGTCACCAGTTCAGGCGGAACCCCAGCTCCACGCTGACGGCCTGATCGGCTTGCGGCGCGACCTGTAGCGCCGTCAGGTGCTCGTTCCCTGAAGTGCGGCGGCAGCCATCGCCGGAAGAGTGACGGTGAACTCCGTCCGGCCGGCGTGTGAGTCGAGGTCGATCGTCCCAGCGTGACGTCGCACGATTCGCCGCGCCACGTCGAGGCCCAGGCCCGTCCCTTGACCCACCGGCTTGGTGGTGAAGAAGGGGTCAAAGATGCGCTCCTGCAGTTCGGCCGGCACACCAGGCCCGTCATCCACAACCTTCACGGCCACGCTGTCCGCCGTTCGGGCGGCAGAGATCTGTACCCTTCCGGCAGCTGCATCGAGCGCATTGTCCACCAGGTTGGCCCACACCTGATTGAGTTCGCCGCCAAGTCCCTCGACGGCGGGGAGGTTGGGCTCCACGTCCAGACTCACGCGAATCCCCTTCTCGCGTGCCTTGGCGTTGAGCACGAGTATCGTGTCCGTCAGGCACTTGCCGATGTCCACGGGCACTCGCGACGGAGCCTGATCCATATAGGTGAAGCCTTTCACCGCCGCCACCAGCGTGTAGATGCGCGAGGCAGCAGCTTCGATCTCCGTGGACAACTGGTGCGCAGCACATGTCGCGCTGAGCCATTGCATGGCGGCGTTCAGCTTGTCCCCATCCAGCACCTTCGCCAGGTCATCCAGCACGTCGAGTGAGATAGCACAGCGGGCCAGCGCCTCGCCGGTGGTCGGATCCACCTGATGCCGACTTAGCCAGTCGGCGACGGCGTCGTCTCGATCAAGCTGCTCGAGCGCCGAGCGTGCCACCGCCGGCGCCTCACTCAAGGTGAGCGTGCGCACCCGCTCCACGGCGTCCTGCTGCGGTGGCGTCAGGTGCAACGCCACCAGGGCTTGCGACGACCGGTCGAGGGCCGAGAGCTCAAACGACAGACGCTTGGCGCTGCTGGCCACGGCGGATGCCGGGTTGTTCAGCTCGTGTGCCAGCCCGGCGGCCAGCTTGCCAAGCGACGCCACCTTGTCTTCGTGGAGTACGGCGGCGGAAAAGCGCCGGTCACGATCGATCATCGCGTGCACGAGTGTGGCGGTGATCTCCTCGCACGCGTGTATGAGCTCGGGGACCTTCGCCCTCGGCAGCATCAAGATTTCACTCACCTCCTCGGCCACCACATCGCCCGGCGGCGCCACGAGGCGTGAGTAGGGGAGCACACCCGTCACGTCTCCGGCGCGCCAATCCATCGTCTTCTGGGCGCCGGCCCCCCGGTCCACCTGCAACACGAGGTGACCGGACAGCACCACATACAATCCGCGGACTGGCACGCCGCGCTGCGAGAGCACGTCACCGGGCTGCAGCAACAGCAGCGCGCCACGCGTGGCGAGCCACTCCAGCTGCTCGCGCGGAGCAGGGCCCAGCACCCGGTGGGCGACCAGCCGTTCAACGAGTGGTTGGTCCGTTGCGTCGGTCAGGGTGTCACCATGAGCTTGGGCGGACTCAGAATGTAGGGCCCCGCCACCCAATAGGAAATCCAACGGACTCGGCGGCAGCGGTGCCGGCTCGCGACCGCCTGGACAGAGGGGCCCTGCACGCTATCCCCCGGATGCCGGATGCGTCGCGTGCCATGTGGCGATCGCGGATCGCACCGAGTCGGAGGCGTTTGCAGTATCCGGTCCCGTTGCCGCTCCGGCCTCCATGAGGAGTCGTGCCACGCCGGCATGGTCGTGACTACGGTTGCCGTGGAGAGACCCGTGACAGCACCAACCCAAGGGTGTGGCCCCGTAGTGGGCATCCTTAAGGGCGATCAGCGTTCGAGCGTCGGGGTGCCGAAGCAGGAGCCTAACGACTTCCTCCGACCCCTCCCAGGCCGCACAGAGAAGGGCGGTGCCGGAGTCGTGGCCTGGCGTGTGGGTCGAACCCCAGTTCGAGCATCACGGCTACCGCTGGCGCGTCTCCCTGCCATGCGGCGTCGGCCAAGGCACGATGCGCCTCTGCGGGCAAGGATGCCACAAGGCCGGGGTGCTCGCGGGCGATGGGGCGTGCGTCCGCCGCGTCACCGCGCCGGGCGGCGAAGACCAGCCGTTGCCGGGGCGTGGCAAATGCACGCATGGCGTCCAATGTCTCCGCCTGAGCGAACTGCGCGGCGACGTCCAGTGGCGACAGGTTCGCACCAAGCGTCCAGAAGCACCAAGCGTCCAGAAGTAGATGTGGAAGCTGCTGGGTGGTTGTTCACCGTATGCACCTTGACCCGTGCGTTCGCCGAGTAGGGAAGGGTTGGCCATCAGCATCTCACGAACGCGGCTCGTTAGGCCCAGTGCGGCGGCAAGGAAGATGTCGACCGTCGCGCCGCGCTCCACCAGGTGTTGGGCCAGGTCGTAACGACCGGCGCCGCGGTGTCGGTCCAGCATCCATTGGGCAGGTGTTGCGCGATGGTCCACGTCGCGTGCATCGATGTCGGCGCCCGCGTTCAGCAGGAGATCGACGACGACGCGCGACTTGGCGAAGTGCAAGGGTGTCTGCCCGTCACCGCCGCGTTCGTGTACGCGCGCCGGGTCCGCGGCCAACAATTCGGCCAGCACGTCCGGGCGATCGAGATGAGCAGCCGCGCACGCGTCCACCACGGCACCCGCCGCGATGAGTCGTTCCGCGGCCTGGCCCCTGGCGCTGTGCAAGGCGTGGAAACCTCCCGCCCACCATTCGCTGCGCTGATTCGGGTCGGCGCCGAACTCCAACAGCACCTCCACCATCGCCGCGTCATTGGCGCAGGCCACGATCGGTGGTGAGTTGAACGGGAGCAGCGGGGCCTTCAGCAACTGCCGCAACGATGCGTGCTGCTTCAGGAGTTGGCGAACCGCCTTGGCATCGCGACGACCGAACGCGTCGTGTGCGCGCGCTTGGATCGTGCGCGGGTCGTCTTGTTGTGCGTCGATGTAATCCTTGAGCGCAGACCATCGCTCGAAGCCGTACTCGCGCGCGATCACGAACTGGGCATCGGCGAGGGCGATCGTTTCCTTGTCGGGAAGCTCGGCGCGCACGCGGGCGATGGCGGTGGCGTCGCGACGGCGGAACGCGTCCAGCAGGTCCTTGGCCTGGATCTTCTGCTGGTCCAGATGCGGCCGGTCTGGGAGTGACCGGCGGAACGGTGATGACATGGAGCGCCTCCTTCGTTGACGGCCGGTGTCCGCACAAGCGGCCCGAAGAGGGCGTATGTGATGCAGCTGACGAGCGAGGATGGGCGCAGCCCTTTCCGCGGACCGGAGGCGTTCCGTGACGCCGTGCGGAAGTTGGGTGTGGGGGCGGGGGCGCGCAACGGTGTGTGCCCCAGTCCGATTGTTTGAGGGCAGAATCGCGGTAGCGGCGAAAAACTGGGGAGCGCGGATTGCGCTCCCCAGTTGTTATCAGCTGCACGGCTCGCGATGACGGGTCTAGGAGCAGCTAATCGCCAGGTTGTCCGCCCACGTCGGATTGTCCGGTGAGGACACGCCGAATTGCAGGGATTGGATGTCGGCGAGGAGGAACCCTGTCATCGGCATGACACCAGAATTGACAACCGTTCCGGTGACCAGATTGGTGGACCTGATCGCGAATCCGCCGTCTCGAACGGTGACGACGTGACGGTAAATCCCAAAGGCAGCTGGCTTGGTCGTGACTTTGAATACCGTCGACGAACTGGGGAGCGGCCACAAGGCGCCGACCAGCTCCGATCGGTAGAACTCTTCGCCGGCGGCATAGCGGTCGATCCCTTCGAGCGCGTTGAAGTATCCGGTAGTGTTGACGAAGGTGATTGTACGACCCATTCCGGACGAACCGGCGCTGAACGTTGGGTCGCTATACGCCTCATACTGGATCCGAACTTCGTGCAGGGGTCCGGTCACAGCTCCCGGAATACTCACTGCTGTCCACCCCCCAGACTGCGAGTTAACGCGGTCGTAAATGGCACCGTTCCCTAAACCGCCCGAAGTAGTGGACGTCCAGCCGGCTGGCAGCAATCCAGCGTTGAAGGTGGTGGCAACGCCGCACCACGGCGCCGACGCAAGGACCCCGCTACTCGCGTTCGCCGAAGTTACGCTCCCGACGGGATCGTCAACGCCAACTTTTCGGCGTGACGGCGTGGAGACCGGATCCGAGCAGGCGACGACGATGGCCGGGACCAGGAGCAGAATTGCACGTGACGACATGGGGGACCCCCGTTGTGGAGTTGAAGGCGCGCGCGCTCGAGCGAGAAGAAGGGCCATCTGGATCGATGCGCGCTCAACAAGAAGAGGACGGGGTGCCTACTGCGCGTCATCGCGCGTCAACTGACGGGGCGCGCCGTCGCCCTGACGATCCGCTGACGGTGAGAGAACGCGCTTGCCTACTCTGCCGCCTTTGCTCAAACGACAACCAATCGATGTCGTCCGGAACGCCGCGAACCACACGTAGTGTCCCAACCAGCATCCTCGTAGCGCGACTACTCCCGCTGACAATGGCACGGACCCATCCAACGTTAGGAAGGGAAACCTGAGTAAGGGCGACCGGGGTGCCGTCTACCGCCACGCCGCACCGACCGTCGGGAAATAGCTGAATGCGCACGTGCATCGGGCGACCGGCGGACGTTCCGCGGGGGGGAGGTGAGGCGCTGAGCTCGAGGCGGCCTCCGCCCAAAGTCCCCGCGTCAAGGGAGTCGCTTTCGGGACCCTCGGTTCGAGGGTATCGAAAGAGGCAGCTGGCCTCAGGTGACGCCCGATCGTACTCGATGCGCCGCCATGCGGTAGTGTCGGCGCCATTTGGGTCGGCCGCGAGTGAGAGTTCCGTCAGCTGCCACTGCGGTAGTGTCAGGTGCGAGGCAATGACCGCGTCCATGGCGACACCGTCGGTCGTCGGAACGCGCACGCGAGAGACGGCCCCGCTCGCAAACGATCCGTCACCGTTGTTGAGGAAGGCGGATCCAAGCGTCGCATCGCTGACTGTGATTGGTCTCGGAACTCCAAAGGGAAGCCAGTCGCGAAGTCCATTGTGCCACGTTTCTGCCAGCACCTCAGTGGGATTGCGTCGTTGGGCAATCTCGACCGCCGCGGTGTCCGCTCTCCATCCACCGGCGCTTGCCACGATCGTCACTGTGCCTTCGCGAGTACCAAGAAGTACGCCGGTGCGTGCGTCGATGGTGGCGACCGTGGTGTCCATGGAGGTCCAGCGCACATCGGTCGGCTCCGCTGTCGCACCGGTGAGATCCATGGCCGTTAGGCGGAGGCGATGCGATACTCCCGTGGAGGCTCGGCCGTTCGTCTCGATGTGTACAGATGCGATGTAGTTAGGCGGGCGACGATCGATCCACCGGACCGCATTCACTCTGTGTAGCGAGTCCTCTGCCACCAGTCGGAAGTCGTCGAGGTGCGACAACGGAAAGACGAAGTGAGCCCCGCGAGGGTACCCCAGATGACTACATTGGCACGAGATCCACGCGCCGTCCGGCGACGCCTCTGTCATCGAGGGCTCCACCGCGGTTGCCAGGGCACGTATGGAGCCGCTCTGAAGGTCGACCAACACCACGTCGGTCGACATAGAATCCGTGCGCATGGCGATGACCGATCGCTCACCGTACCAAGCGAGGGGCCGACGGAGCGTTGCACGACCTGGATCGACACAGCGCTCGTCGGCGCCGTCTACGCTGACCGTGCAGATCGTGTGGGCGCGACCGTCCCAGAACTTGCGCTGGAATACGATCGCTGTGCCATTTGGTCGCCAGACGGGAGCTCCATCGCTTTCTGGTCCACGCGTCACCTGCCTCACCTGCTGAGTCGAGAGGTCGAGGATAGCAATGTCACTCCGACTCAACTCGCTCCAGCGTGCGGTGCCGAATGCGGCCCAACGTCGATCTGGGGAGAGGGTTGGTGTTCCATCGTCTCCTGTGGTCGCGGTCAGACGTCGGGCAGTGCCGTCTGCGGCCACCGCGAACAGGTCAATGGCGCCTGAATCGCGCACGGCTCCGTATCCGATCCACTCACCCGTCGGCAGCAACCCGTTGTTGGCAAGCGGAATGTTGCTCGCCACGCGCACACGTGGACTCTGGCGCCACCAGCTTCGAATCGCATTGGCCGACTCCCATTCGCTCCGACGAACGGAGTACACATATCCGTCGATGCCACGGCGCGCGTTCTGTGAAAAGACGACGAACTCTGCGTCGGGTGGCACAGGCTGAAGTCGAACGAGCAGCAGGACCGCCAGACCCACCAACGGCAAGCCAGCGAGAATCGCAATCATCGCAGCGATGCGCCGCACGGAGTACAGGCCAATCCGATAGGGCAACGGAAGCCCATGCACGAGATCTTGAATCGAGGTGCGGTCGCCCTCGTCCCCGAGTGCCTCCGTCGCGAGGTCCTCATTGGGGCGACGCTCACCGCGCCGTCGCTGTCGACGGACCAGCCGAGAGAAGGCCTGCCGCGACAACTGCGCATCACCGGCTGTGGACGCGTGGCGGACAGCCGCAACCAGATCCCCTTCTTCCGCGTCGGCCGATTGCATGAGCATGCTCGCAAGGCCACGCGCCGCGGCACGCTGCGCATCCGCTGGGAATGCCTCGAGCACCGCATCGGCGATGGTATCGTGCGCGGGTAGCCATCGATCGTCAGCTCGGCGGACAAAACCACGGCCTTCGATGACGGAGAGAATGTCTGACGCCTCCTCTGTCGAACAGCCGGCGGCCTGTGACAGTCGACTCGGTGACAACGGCGCACGGGCGAGCGACAGATGCAACAGGATCCAGGCTGCCGCACGATCCAGGCCGGATACTCGTCGTGAAATCGCTGATCCGACCCGCAAGTCCGTCACGAGGCCGACCGCGTCAACGAGTGACCATTCGCCGTCGCGCAAACGCAGCCGTCCGTGGTCAATGAGCAGTTGCAGCGTTTCCAGAATCAGAAGTGGAGACCCACCAGTCGCCTCGACCATCTCCACCGGGAAACGCGTTGCCCATTCATCTCCCGGCAGGGTACCAAGGTTGGCGATCAGCTGGTGGACACTCGCCGGCGTCAGTGCGTGCAGCGGGAGTTGCGTACTCTCGAGCTCTGAGAGGGCGACTCCTGTGGTGGGTCGGGCAGCGATGACGACCAGTATCCTCGAGGCGTCGAGTCCGCCGAGTGCCATCGAAAGAAGCGCCTTGGATGTAGGATCCGCCCAGTGGAAGTCGTCAACGAAGAGCGCCAGTGGATTCTCGTCCGATACGGCGTTGAGAAGGTCCTTCACGGCAAGTGCGCGACGACGCAGCGCCTCTGTTCCAGTCGCCGTGTCAGCGGGGGTCGAGATGTTCACCGGCACCGCGGGGTTGAGAGCGACGAGTGCGGCGCCTGACGGTGGCGCGATCCCGCGCGCTCCCGGAAGGCGGGCCAAGGAGGAGATCAGGTCGCCCGCGAGCGCATAGGGCACGTCGCGCTGCCACTGCGTGGCGCGAACAAATGATGTGCGTGCCCTCAGCGAGCGAAGTCGCGCCCGGAAGTCTTCCATCAGACGCGACTTCCCGAGACCAGGGGCGGCGGTGATTCGCACGACGCGAAGCCTCCCGGCGCGTGCCTCGTCCCATGCGTTGAGCAAGGCCGTGAACTCCGCCTCGCGGCCGACTAGATAGCTCGACAGCGTCTCCGGCGCCACGGGGCGTGCACTCGCTCCCGGAACGTTTCTCGCCAGCTGCACCAGCTCTCGCGTGCTGGGCTCGATGTCCATTCCCTCTGCCGCAAAGGCCGACTCGAGCTGTTGCGCACACGTGGAGGCGGCAATCGGCTGGCCTGCTGCGATGTACACCTCAAGCAAGAGCCGCCAACCGGACTCATTGAAGGGATCCGCATCCCGCACACGTGTCGCGAGTCGTTGCGCGTCCTTGAATCGTCCAACACGCAGGCGCTCCTGCGTCAGTTCATGGGCGGCGCGAACGAACAGTGAGCGGAGTCGGATGCGCTCATTCTCGGCCCAGTCTTCAAATTCGCGACAGCCTGGGCCGGCAAACAAAGCCAGGAAGTCCTCGCCGCATAGCCGAACGGCGTCTTCGTGTCGACGTTGGGCTACCGCTTCCTCGAAGTCAGCAACGTCAGACGACAGCTGGTTGCGCAACTGGATTGGATCCGATGACTCTCCGAACAGGTCGGCTCCCACCCGACGGCGAATGTACCAGAGCGCCTGTCGCAACGAATGCTTCGCTTGGTCGCGCCCCATGTCGGACCAAAGGAGATCGATCAGCGTGTCACGGGTCGCCGCGAGGTTGGGCTTGGAGTTGACGTACACCAACAGCGCCAGCGGCTTGCCGGACTCGAGCTTCACCTCGGGATCTGTCTGACCATTCAGGAGAAGCAGCCGACCTGTTCCGAATGCCGTAAGGCGCAGGCGCGGCATTGAGCCGACAAGTTGACTCGCGGTTGTGGGCATCTGACGGCCGATTGACGTCGAAGGGTTGAATTCGGGGTGGCACCGAACTCAACCCCGGCCGTTGGCGCGTGGGAATGGACCTTCGCTTGGTTGGCACCACGAAGGTATGGGGCAGCTGGGAACGCAACAAGGCGCGCAACGGCAGGGGCCTCGGCGTTTGGTTGGTGCTGGCGTCGATGGCGCCGGTGACTCGGCGTTGTCTGCTTCGAGGCCGGACTTCAGGACGGCCTAGTGCTCTCCCGCCAGCAGTAGCATCACGTGCTCATCGCACTGGGTCAGGCCCCCTTCGCCATCTTTCCACGTCACCTTGCCGTCGGCGTCGGCATCCTTGCCCGCCACCAGTTCGTTGGTGAGCGAGACGAGCTGGCTGACCAGCCCAGCGGCCTCGCTGGCCGTGGTGGCGGCCTGAATCTTCTGGGCGATCGCCACGATGGCGTCGGCGCGCTGCACCGTGTTGCGGGCCGAGGTGGCGGCATGCCCTGCGTGCAAGATCACGTTAGGCGACGCACCCGGAACTTTCGCCGCAAGGTCCAGGTGGGCGGCCACACCTAACGCGGCGCGTTTGACGCCGTATCCCAGCCCGGGGCCGGCGGCCACCACCGTCGGGTCCACGGCATTGATGACGTGGCCGGCGTGCATCTTCATGGCACCGAGGTTCTCCGGATCGCGCGCGGCGAATCCGGCGTGGACCGCCGCGGTGCGTGACTCTTCCATCGCGGCGCGCAGCAACCCCATGCCCTTCGGTGTGTCGGAGAAGGCATTCAGCACGTGGCCGATGTGCACGCCAACGGGGCCGGCGGGCACCGCAACGGCCGGCACCACCGGCGACACCTGCCCGGGCAGTGGCGCCCCCGTCAGCTGCGCGACGGTCTGGTCGAACACCGCGCGTGACGCCGAGTCGGAGCTGACGATGTAAGTCCTTCTGCTGAAGTCGGCGTCAGAGACACCCGCGCGTTTGAGTGCGTCGCTGATGCGGGCAGCGAGCTGGTCCCGCAGCTGTTGTTGCGCCTGCGGCGTCTCGTTGCGTGGCTGGGCGAGTTCCTTCTGGATGGAATCGCGGAGCTGGGAGATGGAGAGGGAGAGCTTGGCGAAGGCGACGACATCTGCCGCGGCCATCTTCGGCGACGGCTGTTGTGCGGCCGGCCTCGGTACACTTTGGGCACTGGCGGGACGCGGCAGGAGAGCGCTCGCGAATGCGACGAGTGCGAGCCAGCGTGCCGATGGTCGAGTGAGTGGCATAGGAAGAGTATGTGCCAGCAATACGCACGAGGGGCGGCGGATGCTAGGCGGACCGCACCGTGGGAGCTGGAGCTGTGGCTAGGGCAACAGCGTGAAGCCTGCCGTGACAAAGTCCTGGTCAAAGGCAAATGCCTGCGTCACACGCGCTTCACGCATGATTTCGAACGTCACGGCATCGGTCAGAGAAAAGCGCTGGTCGCCAAAGCGCTCGATCCAGTTGGCCAGCGCGCGACCCACGAGGTCGCTGCCCACCTCCTGCCACTCGAAGGACGGGTCCTTCAACAATCCGCCGGTGATGCGGTGGGCGGCCGTCGGTTCGAGCCGACGGATAAGATGTCCATGCAATTCGCCGAGGACCAGCAAGTGGCCGATCAGGCGGGTGCCGGACTTCTGCAGACGGGCGAGAGTGCGTCGAGCGCGCTCGTGGTACTGGTCTCGCGAACTGGCCAGCGCGAGTAATGCCCCCGTGTCAACGGCCACTCGGCGCGACGTCGTCATCGGAGGCATAGAGGTACTCGTCGTGGTGCGCCGCGAGGTCCGCTGGAAGTTCAGCGGCACTGTCGAGGGAGCCGAGGAGTGCGTGGATTCCCGCGCCTGGGCGGGATGCGAGGTCGAGGTCCTGTGCCATGCGGCGGATCGCCTGGCGGATGACTTCCGCCTTGGGCTGTCCGGTCCGCTCGCTCAGGTCCAGGAGGATGTCAGCGTCGGCGCGATCCAGGTACGCCTGGACCGGTTCACGGACGCGCGAAGGTTTGCGAGGCATACATGTATCCTTGACGGCTGTACATGAAGATAGTACATGAAACAGGCATTGCAAGAGCCTTCCGCCCTTGGTGCCAGACCATATGTTGTGGCGTCACATAACCGGCGAACGCCTCGATCACCTTCCGCCAACGAGTGCCCAATGAGTGTTCGCCCCCTGCTCGCCATGCTGCTCGCTGCCACCACGTTGGCGGCGCAGACAAAGCCCTCGCCCAAGTCCACCCGACCAGCGTCGGCCACACGCCCGATCTTCGACGTCGTGGAAGCCTCGATACCGCAGATGCAGGCTGCGTTGACCGACGGGCGCGTGACGTCTCGCGAGCTGGTACTGCTCTACATGGCGCGGATCGCCCGATTTGATCGCGTCGTGCACGCGACCATCGCGGTGAGCCCAACGGCACTGGCGGAGGCGGACTCACTCGACCGCGAGCGCGCACAGGGTCATGTGCGCGGACCGCTCCACGGGATTCCCGTCGCGCTCAAGGACAACATCCACACCACCAACATGCCCACCACCGGAGGTGCGTTGGCGTTCAAGGACATGGTGCCGCCTTACGAGGCGACCCTAACGAGGAACCTCAAGGAGGCCGGGGCGATTATCCTGGCCAAGACGACCCTCACCGAGTTGGCGAACTGGGTGGCGGGATCGCCAACACCCATGCCCGGCAACTACAACGCGGTGAACGGATTCGCGATGAACCCGTACGATCCGCGCCCCGATCCACGCCCCGGCTTCAATGACGGACGTCCCGTTATGCAGACCGGCGGCTCCAGCTCTGGTGGCGGCACGGCGATGAGCTTCTGGGCGGCGAACGTTGGCACCGAGACGTCTGGTTCCATCCTGAGTCCGTCCAATTCCAACATGCTTGCCGGTATCAAGCCCACCGTGGGGCGAGTGAGCCGCTGGGGAGTCATTCCCATCACGGCGGACCAGGACACCCCTGGGCCCATGGCGCGCACGGTGGAGGACGCGGCCATCATGCTCGGTGCGCTCGAGGGCAAGGCGCCTGACGAGCACGATGCCGACACGAAAAAGTGTACGCCACCTGCGAACAACGACTATCGCCCGTTCCTGAAGAAGGACGCGCTCAAGGGAGCGCGCATCGGCGTGCCCCGGGCCTACTTCTTCGAGCCCTTCACCATGCCCGGCGCCACCAACCCGCGCGGCGGGTTGAACCCGGCGCAGCTGGCGGTGATGAAGGAGGCGATCGAGATCCTGAAACAGCAGGGCGCGGAGGTGGTGGACCCCGCCAACATTCCCAGCGTGATGATCGGCGACACGACGAAGAATGTGCTGTTCTGGAATCCCTGCAGCGGCGTGGAGGGCCGGAAGGGGATGAACAGTGGCTGTTCGATCGACTTCACCTACGGAATGAAGCGTGACTTCAACGCGTGGCTGGCGTCTCTGGGTGCAGCGGCTCCCTTCAAGACGCTCACCGACCTGCGATACTTCAACATCGCCAATGCCGGGCGAGGCGCAATGAAGTTCGGGCAGTCGCAGCTGGATATTTCTGATGAGATGGACCTGGTGGCCGACAAGGCGAAGTATGAGGCTGATCGGGCGCGGGATATCGACCTAGGCGGAACCCACGGCATCGCACAGGTGATGGAGGAGATGAAGCTGGACGCGCTCCTCTTCCCTGGGGGGAATGGCGCCGGCATAGCGGCGAAGCCGGGATACCCTACGGTGACCGTGCCCTTTGCGAGAATCCCCAATGCTCCCAACGGGATGCCCGCCAGCTTCAACGCCAAGCCCGCGCCGTTCGGGGTGAGCTTCACCGGCGTGTCGTGCAGCGAACCGCGGTTGATTGAGCTGGGCTACGCGTTTGAGCAGGCGACCAAGCGGAGGGTGCCGCCGGACCTCCACTGATCGGGAGTACCTCGGCGGGTGTGCTTAGCCTCGTCGGATGGCGATCGCCGGATCGATACTGGCTGCCCGTACCGCCGGCAGCCAACAGGCCGCCACACCGATCAACGTCATCACGGCAGCCACTCCCGCCAGCGTCAACGGATCGTGCGGGGCCACGCCAAAGAGCAGTCCGCGGATCAGACGCCCGGCCACGAGCGACGTAATGACACCCGCCGCGAGCCCGATGAGCAGCAACACACCACCCTCCCAGAGAATCATACGTTGCACCTGACCGCGGTCCGCGCCAAGGCTCATGCGGATGCCGATCTCGTTGGTGCGTGACGACACCGAGAAGGCCAGCACACCGGCAATGCCCACGGCCGCAATCACCACCGCCAGGATGCCGAGGGATGACACCAGCTCGGCGTTCAGCCGGCGTGGGGCGACACTCTCCTCCTGGATCTGCGACACCGTCAGGACGTTCTCGATCGGATCCTGCGGCGCGATGGCCCGCACCACGCGCGTAGCGGATGCCGTGAGCGCCTCGGCGTTCTTCTGGGAGCGAATCACCAGCCCCGCGGCGAACGCCATCTCCTGCGCGAACGGTTGGAAGAGCACCCCTCGCGGCTCGGCGTCCAGGCCGCCGTCCTTCGTGTCACCGACCACACCCACCACCGTGCGCCAGTCGCCGGAGACCGGGATGAACTTCAGCACTTCACCCGTCCACGCCACGCGCTGACCGATCGGGTCCTTCCCGGGGAACAGCTGGTCGGCGAGGGTCTTGTTGAGGATCACCACCATACCTGACCCCTGGATATCCGTCGTGGCGAAGTCGCGCCCCTTGAGGAGCGGGATGCCGGCGGCGCGGAAGTAGTCGGGGCTGGCGGTGCGGAACTCGGCGCGAGGGATCGCTTCGCCAGCGGCCAGCGCCCGGCCCTCAGCCTTGACGTCCAGCTGAAATCCGGCCGTTCGCAATGGCATGACCGAGCCAAGTCCCACGTCCGTAACGCCGGGAATCCCGGAGACTTCCAGGCGCATGCGGTCGTAGAGCGCCTTGGCGTCGGCGTCACTCCGCCCCGCGCCGGCGATCGGGACTTCCATCGTCAACACTGACTTGGCATTGAGCCCCGGATTCACGTCCGAGAGCTGCAACATCGTCCGCGTCAACAGCCCCGCACCGCTGAGCAGGACCACGGAGACGGCGATCTGGGCCACGACCAGCGTGCGTTGCAGCCGCTGGCGGCGTACACCACCGCTCGACCGGTGTGCGCCGGACGCAACGGCGGCGCCGAGTGTTCCTTCCTTGGCCAAGCGTGGCGCGAAGGTGATGATCGTCGCCACCACCAACGTCAGGAGCAACGCGAAGCCGAGCACCATCCCATCCATGTGGATCTCGCCCGCGCGTGGCGAGTATCGCTCGGCCAGGGCCACGAGCAGCTTCACGCCGCCCACCGCCAGGACGAGCCCGAGCACCGCGCCCATGAAGGCGAGCACCAGGTTCTCCACCAGCAGCAACCGGCGCAGGCGCGCCGAGCCCGCGCCCAGGACGGCGCGCACGACCAGTTCGTGCTCGCGGCGCACCCCGCGCATCAGCGACAGGTTGGCCACATTGGCGCAGGAGATGATCATCACGAACGCCGCCGCGCCCATCAGGAGCCACAACGTGAGGCGCGCCTTCTCGCCCAGCACTTCCTGGAAGGGGATGACGCTGACATGGAAGCCCGAGCCAGGATCGTAGGCGTCCGGATACTCCGCCTGCACGCGCGCGCGAATCGTCTCCACCTCGGCCCGCGCCTGTTCGACTGTTGCACCTGGCGCCAGCCGAGCGATCATCTCCGTCATGCGGTGCGTCCGGCCCTGGACCATAAGGGCGCTGGTGTGGTGCTCGCTGATCACCATGTTCATCAGCGCGTCCATCTTGTTCGGGAAGTACGGAGCCGGTTGTATGACGCCGACGATGGTGGTCGGCTTGCCGTCCACGCGAATCGTCTTGCCCACCACGTTCGGATCGCCACCGAATCGGCGCAGCCAGTAGTCGTGCGTCGTCGACCGAGGATCGTAGAGAGACCCATCACCTGGAAGTAGTTGCCCGTGACGAGGCCCAGGTTGACGCGTGTGGCGTCCCCTTCGCCCTGCATGGTGAAAGCGATCGGAGAGTACTCGGCGATGCCGCCTAACGCCTTGGCGCTCGTGCGGAAGTCGTTGATCTCGGGGACGGAGAAGGCCACGTTCTCGCCACCGGGTCCCTTGATGGACTGTCGGAGGTAGAGGAGCCGCTCGCCGTCGCGGTGGGGCAGGGGACGCAGCAGGACCCCTTCGACCACGCTGAAGATGGCCGTATTGGCGCCGATGCCGAGTCCGAGGGTGAGGACGACGGCGATGGTGAATCCGGGGGCACGGGAGAGGCTTCGGATGGCGTAGCGGATGTCGGACGCGGTCATGGGCGGAAAGCGTGGGCGGTCTGGCGGACTACGTGCTGGTATTCAAGCGACGAATGAAGTTCGCCAGAATCGACCGAGGGGTCAAACGGGATTTGTGGTCGACTGGGGTGCCCACCGAAGTGAGGCTCTAACCTCAGGTGACGTCAGGACTTCGACGTCTGCACGCAGGAGGCGCGAACCGCAACGCGTGCGCTGTAGGTTGCGCTGGAGGGGGAATCTTCCTCGCGAAGGCGCTCGGCGGCCTCCTTCCCACTCGACGACGACTGCATCGCTCGTACTCGCCCACTGCCTGGGACGAGGATCGCGATGACGCGACGCTCCGCCACGACGTCTGCGCGCACCTACTTGCGTCGCTCATCAGGCAAGTGCTGATTCGAGCCTCGCGACTCGAAGGCGAGCGGAGGGGGAATGGGCCGAGGATTTGCGCATCTCACCGTCATCGCGGCCGTCCTTACACAGGCTGCCTGCGCGCACACCGCCACGAAGCAGCTGTCGAAGTATGATCTTCGTGAGGGCTATCGCTTCGAGCGGCTGCCACTGAGCAAGGGACCGCCGAAGAACTCCGACGATCTCTTCGTCGTCCTCGCGTTCTCCGGCGGTGGCACGCGCGCCGCCGCGATGTCGTATGGCGTCCTGGCCCAGCTGCGCGCGGTGAAGTTCCACTGGGATCCCGTACAACGCAAACCCGTCAGCTGCGACTCGCGCACGGAAGCACGGTGCAACGCAATCGAGCGATCGCTGCTGGATGAGGTGGATGTCATCTCGTCCGTGTCCGGCGGGAGCTTCACGGCGGCGTATTACGCGCTGCATGGCCGCACCATCTTCGACGACACCAGTCGCTTCCACCGTGCCTTCCTGTACCACCGCGTACAAAGCGACTTGATGGGAGCCATACTCAAGCCGAAGAACTGGGACCATCTGATGTCTCGCGTGGAGATCGCCGCCGAGTACTACGCGCGAAACATCTATGGAGACGCCACCTTTGCTGATCTGGCCAAAGGGGAACGACCGTATCTCATACTCAACTCCACCGATGCGTCCACTGGCGCGCGCTTTGAGTTCACCCAGGAACAGTTTGACCTGCTGTGCGCCGACCTGAGTGCCTTCCCGATTGCTCGCGGCGTCGCGGCGTCGTCGGCCTTTCCGGCCCTCTTGAACAGCATGACCATCGATGCCCACGACCGGCAGGGGTGTGGATACAAGGTCCCCGGCTGGGTTGAGTTGGCGACCGACGACGCCTTCCTCAACTACCGGCGGTATAGCGCCGCGCGTCAGCTGCTCGCGTATCGGGATTCCAGTCGACGCTATCTCCATGTGCTCGACGGCGGCTTGGCCGACAACCTTGGCCTGCGCTCGGTCCTTCAGTCCCTTAATTCCACGGATCGACCTATCGGGACGATCGTCAACGGAGACACCGCCCTCGGCGGATGGAGCATCCTCAGCAAGATCAATCGGCGTGAGGTGAAGACGATTGTCGTCATCACCGTGGATGCAAGAACGAACAGGAAGAACAACTGGGACACCAAGGCCAGGGGGCCTGGCTTGTACTCGGTGGTCGATGCCTCCGCCGGCATTCCGATGGGCAACTTCACGACCGAGACGCTGGAGCTGCTGCGTGAATACGGATTCGACGCCGGCTTGAACCAGGGCCGTGCGCGCCAGGACAGCGCCTGTGCGTGCGTACGGGCTGATGACTTCTCGCCGCGCTTCTACGGCGTCGAGATTGCCATCGATAACGACACGAACCCAGAGGAGCAGTCCTTCCTGCGGGAGGCTGGAACAAACTTTCAGCTTTCCTCACTCACTGTAGACTGCCTGATCGACCGATCTGCCCGATTGCTGCGCGAATCTCAGTCCGTGACGGAGTCCAATCCGCAGGCCTTCCCCGAGTTCGTGGCGACTCAGTTGAAGGGTGTGGTATCGGAGCCCGATACGCCGCACCCTGCGTCGTGCACCAAGGACGCGAGCAAACAGTCCCACCAGCGGAGCAAGCACATACTCGACATCGGACTTGGGTACCACTCGACGCGACCGCGAGGCGGAGATGTCAGCGAAGGGAGCAGCGGCGTTGGGCTTCTCTTTCATATCGCGAGTCAGCACGGTCTGAGCCCGACGTTCGGCCTGGTCAGCGAGTCCTTCACCGTGCCTGGAACAGTCGGCTCCGACACACTCTCCATCGGGAGCCTCCGGCTCAGCGGACCGACTCTTGGCGTGAAGCTGAGCCAGCGCGTGGGTGTGGCTGAATTCAGCGCGCGCCTCGATGGGGGCTACGGGTTCGGACGCTTCCGGTTGAACGACAACGCCCGTGAACAGTACGCATTGCGCGGAACGTTAGGCGTTCGGACCGATGCGAAAGGCGCGTGGATGGCGAGGCCGAGCGCGAATGCTTGGGTCGAGCTTTCCGAGCACGTCGGTGCCACCATCACGACTTCTTATTTGTTCGCTCGCCCGACGATTCGCTTGCGAGCGAACGCGCCGCTGGATGACCGCACCGTTCGACTACGTGCCCTCATGCTGTCGGCGGGACTTGCCTACCGAGTCTTCTAACGGAGGTCGTGATGGAATTCGTCGTCGTTACGTTCCCCACGCGTCGGACCGTGTTTGTGGATGGCGCGGCGCAGGGTGAGACGGGCCAGGTGCTACGGGTCCAAACCGGCACCCACATCTTCGACCTGGGAGAGCCCGCGAACTACACGCCCCCGAGTCAGAGGATTCGTGTGATCGGAACCAGTCCGGCCAATCCACTCGTCGTCATCTTCACGCCGGCAGGGGTCGCCACTCGCGTTCGCGCCGGGGGCGGTAGGCGAAGCGGAAAGAAGGCGGCGAAGAAGACCTCACGCAAAGGTCCGGCGGCACGTGTGAAGAAGACCGCCTCGCGACGGAAGAAGAGCCGTGGACCACGAAAGGGCTCGTCGCTGTGAGGTAACAACAGCAAGCCACTTGGTCACCCAGGCGGATTGGTTGAATTGCAGGGCGACAAACGCGAGGCAGGCCGCCTCGACGCTCCCGGAATCTCTCCGCCCGGGTCCGCGTCTCAGCGGCCTGCCCAACGACCTACGAGGTGTCCGTCCGGCGCTCCAGCCGGGTCTTACGGGTTCGCCTTCAACCAATCGATCGACTTCTGCAGCAGCTGCATCGCGTAGACCGGATTGTGCACCCCCATGGAGAGTTCGCTGTTGATGTAGCCGTAGTTATACGCGGCGCCCAGCTCGCCCATCTTCCACGGGCGGCCAATGCGCGTGGCCTAGCTGGCGTCTGTCGCCATCGTGACCGTGTTGCCGTAGACGACCAGCCCAGTGGTGGGCGAAACGGTGTTGGCGCTAGCGAGCGCCGTGGCGTACTTGGTGGTCGTTTGCGTCGTGGCGAAGAGCTTGCCGTAGAAGTCGTGCGTTTGCACGGCGGAGTAGGACACCACGCCCGACGAGTTGGTGGACTTCCTGAACACCTTGCGAGCCGTCAGAAGTTCACCCAGCTCGATCCGCTTGGCGTCAATGGCGGCCTGAGTCGGCTGGATGTGACCGGTGGTGTGACAGTTCTCGCATGCGTTGGTGTTCACCTTCAGCGTGTGTCCACCCAGCTTGTTGACTGGATCGTACTGATTCATGTGGCAGGTGGTGCACGAGTTGTTCGAGTGCTGCCATACGCGAGTGTACGTCTGGCCGTTGTACTCGTAGCCGTTGACGCCCTTGAACAGGTTCGACTGGTTCCCGTCATGCACGGAGAAGCTCTGGCCCACCTGGTAGTTCACCGGCGCGTTGTCGTCCTTGGTGGCCGAGAAGGGGAAGAACGGCAGCTGGTTGAACGTCTTCACCACACCTAACGAATCGGTGTAGCGCTCCGACGTCACGCCGCGAATCTGGTGACAGGTGGTGCAGAGGTTATTCACCTTCCCGAAGTCCGTCGCCGTCTGGTTCTTGTTGTAGTTCAGGAACACGGGCGACGTGGTCCGCAGAATCTGCGCGTTCGTGTCGACGGCGAAGTCAAAACTGGAGTGCTTGTGGCAGGTGGTGCAGCCGATGCGCGTGGCATTCGGAATGTCGTTGGCTACGACGAACGTCCCTTGCGCGGTGATCTCCAAGAAACCGTCGTTGGTGTGGCAGCGGGCGCAGTACTTCGTGTTGCGTGAGACCGTGTTTCCAGTGAAGTGCTTGGACTGCTCGTACTGCGCGTCCATGACGCTCATGTTGCTGCTGCCGTGACAGGAAAGGCAGATTGAGTTGGCGTCCTTTCCATTGACGCCGTTTGTGCCATTGATTCCGTTCTGCCCGGCCGGTCCCATCGGTCCTTCACACGCGGTGAGTGCGGCGGCGGTGACGACAGACAAGACGAGGAAGTGTCTTCTCATAGTGGCGAATCCGCTCGGAGGCTGTGGTCCGCGCGCAAGGCGGGGACACCTGGGTGACGCATATGTCCCCTATGCTCGGCGCCCCTGCCTGAGAGCGCCGTCCGGTTTGCCCTCAAAGTCTGTAGAGCAGAGCGCCACGCTCGTCGTTAGGTTTGCGCGTCGCATTCGGCTCCGTCGTGCCGCAGAAAGGGCAAAACGACCGCAGCTATTGGCCTCGTCGTGAATGTCCGAGCACCCGTCGCGGATTGTTCCGCTGGCCAATCCCGCGCGTTCTCCAATCATCGCGTCGGTGAACGCCTTCGCGGTGCACTCGGCGACGATTTCGTTTCCAGTCAGGTCCGCGGGCACTTCGGCCGATTGTGCGGGCACGAGTTGCCCCCAACACAGAGCCTTTCGTCCCTCACACCCTCCCCGCGGCGGCACTGGAACGCCATCGTACGTAGACAGCTGCCGCCGCATGGCACTGCTGACCCTTCCGCTTCTACCAGTCCACGCCCTCATGAACTCCCGGCTTCCTGTTGCGTTGGCGTTGTGCACCGTAGCCTGCGGCCCGGCCGACACACCGCCCGAGCACTACGCATTCGTCGCGCTCCTCGGTCGCGACACGGTATCGGTGGAGCGTGTCGCGAGGTCCCACCGCCGCCTCGTGACGGACATTGTCGATCGCTTCCCGTTAGTTCGACTCCGTCACACCGAGTTTGATCTGACGGATGACGGGAGGATTCGGAAGATGGTCATGGACGTCCGCACACCGAACGGCAAGACCCCCGCTGAACGTGGACGGCGGGTGACCGCGGACGTTACCGACGCCGGCGTGAGCATTTCCGTTCGCGACAGCGCCGCCGTGCATGACACCACATTCTCGGCGCCTAACGCGATAGTTGTCCCACATGTCTCGATGATGTACAGCGTGATCGAGCTGGAGGTGGCCGCAGCCCTTCGCCGAGCCGCCACACAGGGCCTGAAGCCGGGCGATAGTGTGCAGTTCCGGCAGTTCTATCCAGACCGCAACGTTGGTCGAAGCTTTGCCCTGCACGAAGGGTTCGTGCACCCGCGAGACAGCGGGAAGGTCGAATTGCGACACGACTGGCTGTCGGGCACCGGCGACCTCAATGTGGACAGTGCGGGCCGCTTGCTCGCGTACTCCGGAGCGCGCACCACCTATCAAGTGACCGTGACGCGCTCCACCGCTGCCCCAGACATTGCCGCGATCGGAACGCGGTTTGCCGCCGCCGAGGCGAGCGTGGGCCCCAACCAGCTGAGCGTCCGCGATACGGCGCGAGCGGCCATTGGGTCGGCCACGTTCACCATCGACTATGGACGGCCGCTGGCGCGAGGTCGTGTGCTCCTCGGCAATGTCATCCCATTCGACTACGTATGGCGAACCGGCGCCAACGCCGCCACACAGTTCACGACCTCGGCACCTATCACATTGGATGGGTTGAAGCTGTCGGCTGGCACGTACACCCTCTGGACAATTCCTCGCCTGACCGGGGTCGAGCTGGTCGTCAACACGCAGACCGGGCAGTGGGGCACGGGATACGACAAGACCCACGACCTTGGCCGAGCGCCACTCAAGGTCGAAACGCTCACGGATTCCGTGGAGAAGTTCACGATGGCCGTAGAGCCAAAGGATGCGAAGCATGGCACGCTCGTGCTGTCGTGGGGGACGTTCCGCTGGACGGCGCCGATCACAGTGCAGTGAGCCGGCATCATGCGCCGTCCGGCCGCTGGGCACTGGACTTGGGTCGCGGCCGGGCACGAATTCATGCGTCCCCAGGGTTCAACCTCGCTCGGCAATCGATACGCCCTCAGAACGAGAGTTCGCGGTTTTGACGAGGAGTGTGCCCCATCGCGTCTTGCCACTCGGCGACTCAGACACGACGTTTACGCCATGCATCGTCGCACTCCCTCCGTGTGGCCACGCGCAAGCCGGGCGCTCTGTCTCCTTCCGCTCGCCGCCGGCTGCTACCGCTATGCGCCAGTGAAGGCGAGCGACGTAGGCCCGGGCATGGGGATTCGTGCCCGTGTCACGGTGGAAGCCGGCGCCCGCATCGCCCCCTTACTCGGAACCACATCCGCGCGCGACCTGCGCGGGACCCTCGTCACTGCCACAACGGACACGCTCGTGGTCGAGGTGCCGGCCCCCGGCGTCCCCGATCCGGACGCGAGTGGTCGAGTATTGAATCAGCGAGTCTCCGTGGCTCGTTCCGAGGTGTTGGAGCTGGAGACTCGCACCTTGGACCGTGTGCGCACCGTGGCCCTGGTTGGAGGGTCGGCGGCGGTTTTGGTCTCGGTGCTGGTGAAGGTCCTTAAAGGGGAGCCCGGAGCGGACAAGACGCCCGGGCAGGGCGGCACCGACGACATCGTGCCACTCTTCGGGCGCGGCAGGTAGTCGCCTGGGGCAGTGCCGGTCCCCGACGTCCACTCGATCGGCCTGGCGATCCAGCGTGTACGGGTCGAATCGCACACAAACGAAACGCCCGGCAGCCACAACGGCCGCCGGGCGTCCTCATTCCCCAGTGTCACCCGGGGATGTTGGGGTTCGTCTGTCGCTCCGAACGAGAGACGGGGAAGCAGAGGTCCTGCTTCTGCAAGTGCGATCCCGTCCCCGGCAGTTCCAGCGGATCGAGCGCGCCGGGGGTGTTTGCCGCCTTCCAGCGACGCATGTCGCCCAAGCGACGAGCCTCGAGCCACATCTCGATGCCGCGCTCGCGCTTCAGCAGTCGCCAGCCTTCGGTGATCGTGGTGGCGGTGATGGCGCTGGTGCCGGCATTCGAGCGCACCAGGTTCATCGCCGTCAGTGCGCCGGCCAAGTCATTGTTCTTCAACTTGGCTTCGGCTTCGATCAACCGCATTTCCCGTCCACTGGTTAGGCGGATGGGAGACGCCGAGGTGGTGTGCTTACCCTCCGGCAGGAACGGGACGCGGCCGCAACATTCGATCGCGGCGTCACCCAGCAGGGTGGTGGTCGTGATGGGCACCCGCGGATCTGGTGTTGCGGTCTTGTAGTCCAGGTACCAGGTGCTCCACTGGGTGTGGGCGCGGTACGGTGTGTTGCCCATGGCCCAGGCGATACGATTCCTCTGATCGTCGTCGCCGATGTTGAAGTACGCCATGTTGAAGACGAAGCCAATCGGGACGAGTCCGGCGTCCGTCACGGCTTCGTTCCATTTGTCGAGGAAGATGCGTGTCCCGGCCCGGCCTCCGTACGCGGCGTTGGCTTGCGACGCGATGGTGGCTGGCGTGCCACCCGTGACGGCGATCGCCTTCGTGAACAGGCTTTCAGCGCGCTGGAAGTACGCAGCGTTCGGCTTGATTGGACTGCCGTCGAACACGGCTTCGCACATGTTCTCGCCCAGCATCCGGTTGGCGAAGCCGGCATAGAGATATGCCAGCTGCAACAGGTTGTTGTACTGCGCCGGCGTCTGCAACGAGCCGGCCGGAGGCGGTCCGGCGGCCTCCAGACGGCGGATGGACTCCTCCGCCTGCCACCGTGCGCGCTGGGCCAGCTCCCAGTGCGTATTCAGGTCTCCGTCGTCCGCTGACAGCTCACCACTCTGCCAGCGATTGGTGATGCCAAAGGAGCCAGTCGAACCGGCGGGGTGGATCTCACGCGCCACGGCCGCGCCGGTGTAGCTGACCCAGTTCAAGCCGCCGGACAGCGCACGGCCGGAGCCATTCACCATCGCCGATGCTGCATTGCGGTCAGCAAGGAATGTGTCCTGCACGGGGCCAGGATTGGTCACCTTCGTGTCGCAGGCGGCGAGCCCCGTCAGCAGCACGGAGCCGCACGCGAGGTGTCGGAAGAATCGCATGGTCACGGTCTCGGGTTTGGAGTGTTGTCTCGTCATGATGGGCTCCCGTTAAAACACGATGCGCAGCGAGGCGGTGAACGTCGCCGGCGGCGGTACGTGTTCGAGAATGGAGCGAACCTGCGAGTCAAACCCACCGTTATTCCCGGTCTCAGGGTCGAACACCGGGAAATCCTTGTTGACCCATTTGACGGCGTTGCGCGCGGAGATGGTCAGGTTGGCCGACGAAACACCAGCGGTCCACCGGCGCGGGATAGGAACAACCATCGACACGTCTCTCAGCTTGAAGAAATCTGCGGGATAGATGAAATAGTCGGCTCGAGTGAGGGACACCGTGCAACGCGCCTTGTCCAGCGCCGTCGCCTCGGCCAACCGGTTCGTCTCCTGCAGCGTGTAGAAGTTGTAGCAGCCGGGCCAACGCACCGAACGCACGACGGCGTTGTAGGCCGCACCGTCATAGATGTAGTGCCCAGCTTGATACTCGCCGACGGCGCTGATCGTGATGCGATAGGGGAGGGTGAGCGACGTCCGGATGCCAAAGGTCTTGTCCGGAAGGTTCGGGCCAAAGACGCAGTCCTTGGGATCCGTACTGATGACTGGGTCGGCGCCCTTAGCGTTCGGATTGGTGAGGCACTGGTCGGTGCGGATGACAGGGATCGGCTGCCCCTTCATGATCCAGCCGAAGTTGCCGAGCGAGAAGTCGGCGGCGCCACCAAGCGACAAGACTTCACTGGACGTGGTGTACATCGAGCCACCGACGGTCCACTCGTAGTTCTTGGTGCGAATCACCGGAACATCGGCCGACAGCTCAATCCCGCTGCTCTTCATGGACCCGACGTTCTGCAGCTGCGAGTTCAGGAAGCCGAGGGAGGGAATCTGGCGAGCGTTGAACAGGGCGTCTTCGATCCGTCGGTTGAAGTACGTGAAGTTGGTGGTCAGACGATCGCCAAAGAATGCGGCGTCGAACCCGGCCTCGATTTCGCTGGTGCGTTCCGGACCGAGCTTGTCGTTCCCGACGTTCCTGGTGAAGAAGGCGGGCTGACCGCCCCATCCCACAGGATCCCAGGTGCGCACGGCGTCGAAGGCGCCAGGCGCGCGGCCCGACTGACCCCAGGCGAGTCGCACCTTCAACTCCGGATTCCACTTGGGCCAGAAGGTCTCCTCGGACGCCACCCAAGACACGCTCACCTTCGGGTACTGCTGCAACCCGAAGCTCCGGCCGAACGCGGAGTTGCCGTCGATGCGCAGGCCGGCGGTGATGAAGTAGCGGTTCTTGTAGTCGAGCAGCAGCTGCCCAAAGCCGCCGGCGTTGATCACGCGCGAGCGCGATTCAAAGCCAAGGGTGGTGCCCGCGCTGGTCACGGTCGGTTCGCCGGGGCCAGGGAAGTTCTCGCCGTACGCGGACGTCTCGCGGTTCTCCGTGGTGATGCCCTGCGCACCCCACGAAATCGTCGTGCGCAATTGATCGCCAACGGGCTGCACGAAGTTCCCGACGTAGTCGACCGTGATGTTCTGGTACGAATTCCGCCGGTCAGAGATGATGCCGGTTGGTGCCGACACGAACCCAAATGGTCGCAGGTTGCGATTCTCGATCTGCGCCATGTCGTAGCCGAGTGTCAGCTTGTTCGTGAGCTTCGTGCTCGGGCTCCAGGCGATCGAGCCACCGGTGATGAAGTGGTCGATGAAGCTGTTGAGGTCCTGGTCCAACATCTTCGCGACGATCTCTGGACGGTCATTCGAGGCGTAGTTCCGGTCGCGACGGAACGCGTTCAGGGTCAGGCCGTGCGCGTTGTTGCCGGCGGCCGTGTTGGTGATTTCATCCTTGGTGTACGAGGTGTTCCACGAGAAGAGCAGGTTCGCGATGGGTGTGAACGAGAAATTGCCGCGCACCGAATTGCGCTTCTCATTGTCGTTCGGAAGCACGCCGTTTTCGTTCGTGCCAGTCCCGGAGACGAAGTACTTCAGGGCCTCGCCGCCACCGCCAACGGAGAGCGAGTAACGCTGCTGCAACCCGTCGCGGAGCCAGGGATCGATGAACAGGTACCGTGAGGTGCCACCGGCGCGTGAGACGCCTCGCGTCGGAAGCCCGGAGAATCGGTTCGGGAACGAGTCGCGATAGGCCTGCAACGTACCCGAGCAGGGCTGCACGATGGCGCATCCATAGATAGTGTCGCTCGGCGGGGCTTCGCTCATGTCCGGGCCAAATGG
Organism: Gemmatimonadaceae bacterium; assembly: GCA_044224875.1. Lineage (GTDB taxonomy): Bacteria > Gemmatimonadota > Gemmatimonadetes > Gemmatimonadales > Gemmatimonadaceae > JABAQJ01. The sequence continues at coordinate 33,533 of JBGAJQ010000053.1, forward strand.
CAGCGCGTGCACAAAGCCCTGATCCACGTTGAACGTCCACACCGGTTTTCCCGAACGGCCGCTCTTGGTGAAGATCTGGATCACGCCGGCCGCCGCTTCCGTTCCGTACAGCGTTGCAGCTGCGGCGCCCTTGATGATCTCCACCCGTTCGATGTCGTTCGGGTTGATGTCGTTCATCGGGCTGGCGACGTCGTTGCCGCTACGCAGGTCGGACCCCGTCGGGGGCACATTGCGGGCGTAGCCGTCGCTCCGGATGCGAACGCCATCCACGTACACGAGCGGTTGGTTGCTCATCGCCACGCTGACGTTGCCGCGCAGTCGGATCATGGAGCCACTGCCGGCGCCTGCGGAACTGGGCATGACCTGTAGCCCCGGTGCCTGTCCCTGGAGGAGCTGCCCGACATTGGACGGCGGCAGCTTCACCTCGGAGAGGTTGATCTGCGAGACGCTGTTGCCGAGTTCGCGATTGCGTGCGGCGCCGGCGGCGCCGGTGACGACCACCGCGTCCAGCGACAAGGCCTGCGTCTTCAGCGTGAAGTCCTGCGTGGTTGTCTGGCCAGAGCGCACACTGATCGTGGCATCCTCTGGCCGGTGCCCGATCAGCATCGCCCGCAGGCGGACGGCTCCGACGGGCACGTTGACCAGGGTGTACCGACCGTTATCGCCGGTTCTGGTGCCGAGCCTTGTGCCGACGATCTGGATCTGTGCGTTGGGGAGTGGCTGTCCGGCCTCACCGCTTACGGTGCCACTGACCGTTCCAGTTTGGGCACCGAGTCGCGCAGCGCACAACAGCGCTACAGCTGCAACGCACGGTGTCAGGCGACGTACAAACGGCTTCCTGACATGCATAGGCATGGGAGACCCTCGTGTGGGGGGTGGTCTTGCCGCGCCGCGCCGAACGGCGCTGCCCCACGTTACGTCCTGAGCCGTTCCAGTCAAGCTGTCAGTTGATGCGAATTTCCAGCGTTGCCTCGCTCTGGTTCGCCGCACCGTCCGTGACGGTGACACGTGCGGTGTAGGTGCCGCGCGTGGTATACGCGTGCCGAAACGTCACTCTCGCCGTATTCGCGCCGGCGGTCGCATAGCTGTCCGTCCCGCCATCCCCGTAATCCATGACCAGTCCCACGAGATTGGTCCCGCTGGCCGATGCGACCATCGACACACTCTCGCCGACGACGGCCGTGGCTGAACCACTCGTCAGGCTCACGTTCAGTGGTGCGATCCCCTCCGGCGCGGTGCTGCAGGCAGCAGTGCCCAGGAGCACGAGGAGGGTGAGTCGAGAAAGGGACATCCTGAAGAATCGGTGAAAGGCTCCAGTGCCGCCAGAGTAGCATGGCGCCGCTAACCCTCGGGAGGTCTCTATCCGATCAGGTAAATCGCACGTGGATCGGCGCCGGACTTGACGAGGAGTTCCGGTGTGGTGTCCTCCGGGATTCCTTCCAGGAGCAGCGCGGTCGTTCCCTGATCGAACGCCTCCTGCACGGAGCGGCCGAAGCCAATCGCACGATAGAACGCCGCGGCGAACGTGATTGCCGCGAGGTCACCGATCGCGCGGTTCATCCCGATCGCACAGTCGATGACTTCCGTGATGGCCTCCGCCTGTGCGCGGGAGTAACAGGCGTTCAGGATCACGACCCGGACATTGTCCTTGAGCGTCGCGAACAAGTGCCGCAATGCCACCTTCGACACCGTCTTCAGGGTACGCGCGGAGTCCTGGAGCATGATTTCCTCTGACGGGCTCCCGTGTCCGCTGAAGTGCACGATGTGCGGGCGAACTTCGTTCAGGTGTTGCAGCAGATCTTGCGGCTGGACCGCCCACTTGGCCACGAACTCCAACTGGTCGCGATACTCGGCGCCGCGAATCTTCTCGCCGATCTCGCGGCATTCTTCGTCCAGTGAGAGCATGGCGGTGCCACTGGGATTCGCCGCCAAGAACAGGAGCCGGCAGCGCGCTTCGCCGCCCGGGATGCGCCGCTCACCGGACCGCGGTGGGTGTGGCTCCGGAGGCGCGCGGTGCGTCGTTGCGTCTGGCGGAGCGCTCCGCTCGAGATCCCTGAATGAGACGGCCGAGCGCGCGGCTGTCGCTGTGACCCCCAAGTCGATACGACGGCTCTCGATTTCGTCCACCAGCTGCAGCAGGGCAAAGGCCACCTGTTGTCGGGATGCGGAGCCGGCGGTCGCCGAGTGAAGTCCAAGGCGCTCGCCCTTGATGGTGTCGGCGACCCGACCGGCCTGCAGGATGGCCTCATTCCGCAAGTCGCTGGGGAGCTTCTGGCCGACGCTGACGAGCAGGTCCGCGGCTTGCCGCAGTTCGTTGGTCGTCAGGAGTTCGCGCAGTCGCTGTGCGACAGGGATCACTTCATCCATAGGGCGATGTCGTCGGCTACAAGGGTCGCGCGCTCAGGTTGTTGATGAACCGCTGGAGTGGGATAAGGCTCGCCAGATACAACAGCACGGTGATGATACCAAGGAGTATGACGTCGCCATGGTGATCGCCAAGCAGCCCGTGATCGGTGACAATGAGCACCGCCGACAGCGGTACGAAAGCCGCTGGGGCCATGAGGGCGGCGGCCACGAGCACGGATTGCCCGACGTCGGAGGTCTGCCG
>JBGAJQ010000054.1:0-36762 GCA_044224875.1 Gemmatimonadaceae bacterium
CGTTGATTTTTTCTTCGCGGCGCATTACGCGACGCGCGGTGATCGCGAGACACACACGCATCGAACGCACGGCGCGCCACGATCGCCGAGCCAGAGTTACGAGCCACGCCGCCATCGCGGAATCGCCGATCACACCCGTCGCCCCGGAGCGACGCGCGCCTTCGAGCGAGCCGGGCGCCACCCATCAGCCTAACGAGTGCGCTGCCGGTCGAGGCTCGGGTCCTGGGTACGCTGCTCGGTCGGCGACGAGGCGCCGGACCGGCGCCGTCGACCACCATCCCAACATGGGCAGGCTGCAATCCGCACATCGGGGTGATGCCTGGAGTCGCTGAGAGCGTCCCGGACGGTTGATTCAACAGCCACCAGTCGGTCGCGCCACGCACATCATGGGCGTCACTTTGCCGCTGGGGCCGAACATGCATCTCGCTGCCGTTGACGGGGGAGACGACACCCAATCGCCTGGACCATTCAGCGTCGGGAACCGACGCGAAGCCCAACGAAGCAGCGACCGCTCGTGAAATTTGGAGTGACTCGAATCGAGTAGAACTCAAGCAGTATCCTCGCGCAGGCGCGAAGGCGTTGGACGAATATAGAAATGAGACTTTATGCGCGTCAATAGCGGAGCGCAAAAAGTTTCGCACGTTGCGGCACCCACCCGCCGTCCCAACGGCCTGCCTAACGAGTCCCGCCCCCGCCCACCAGCGCCCGCATCGGCGCCGAAATCGGCCGCCCCGCCACTCGCGACACCAGCCGCCGTACCGCCTCGCGATCCACCATCATCGTGTCGATACCAGCGCCCGCTAACGCCACCATCGCGTCTGCCGCCATGCGTCCAACGCGTCGACGGTAGACATCCGGATAGAGCGTCAATGTGCCGTCCCGCACCTCGGCCACGCGGTAGACCACATCCACCGGAATTCTCACGGGTAGCGGCACGCGGCGCGTTTCCCATCGCTGGACCGTCAACGTGTCCAATGACGCGGAGTCCAGAGGAAGGCCGGCCAATCGCTGGACCAGCGTCGCCAGCTCGATCGCATCGGCGTTCCTCATTCGGAGACACCCATGCGACGCCGGACGTCCCACGCTGGTTGGAAACGGCGTTCCATGCGCAAAGAACATGTCGCCCAACTGGAGCTTCACACGCCCCATGGGATTCGTCGGACCCGGGGGCGTCACCGTATCCTGGGCCGCCCATTCGCTCTCCGGTGGAATCCACCATGGGTTCCATACGACCTCGGTCAGCTCGTACGCACCAGTCGGCGTCTTGTACTTCCGCATCCCGATCGCAACAGCAAAGGTGCGCGAAGGCTCACCAGGCGCGTTCACCTCGAGACGATATGCCGGAAGGTTGATCTCGACGGAAACCATCGACTGCGTTTGCGCGCCTGCACGGTCCACGGATCCATTCGCCACCAAAAAGCTGAACGCGGCCCCCAGCTTTGTGCGTCGCAAGACCTGCCACCACCGCCGTTGCATGGTGGTGTTCACACCTCGAACTGCAGCTCGGCATGCCATCGTCCATCCTTCGCTTCAACGCGGATCCGCTCCGCGGAGATGCCCTGTAACGGCGACGACCACGACGTGGATGGTTCGCAGCGAATCCAGCCTTCCAACGTCGAACGTCCGTCGCGAGCAACCGCGACGTGGAGATCACGATGCTGGGCGTAGATCTGCGACTCGGTGCGCGCCTTCTCGACCACGGTGTCGATCCAGCCAGCCATCAGTTGCTCCGGACCTGCGGCTGTCAGCGACACGAACTCCCACTCACCAGGAACGCCTGTCGCACAGGGATTCGTTTCTCCGACGAACTTTGCGATCGCACCAAAGAGTTCGGGGAGGGAGTCTCCTTCCATCGAGACTCGCCACACGGAGCCGTGCTCCTCCGTTTCGATGATCGATGCCATGGTCGCTCCTGACAAAGCCAGCAAGACAATGTTGATGCAGCCGAACGCGTGTTGCAGTCAGGAGGAAGCATCGAGACGGTCGGGGGCGCACCGACGGAGGCCCTCGCGGTCCATGTGGCTCCGTCGCCCAGCATGCTTATCGCCGACGCGCCCTCCGCCTCGCGGATGTTCTGGACGCAGCCTGGCACCACCAACGTTCAAGGGTACCTGGTGCCGACGAACACGGTGCTCGGCACGCTGACCTACGGGACAGGCGACAATCGCCGAGCGGCCTTCCACAAACAAACGAGAACGTTGGTGGTCGCAGACATCTTCGGATCGGTGGCGTTCATCAACTAGCAGCACCTTCCGCGTGTTGTAGCCGACGACTGAGGGTCTCGAGGCCTGTGGGCTGGCGGCTCGAGAGCACCGGTCGGAGCGGTAATCGGTGCTGGACACCCCCCTTCCCCGCCGCAATCTTCTCTCTATGGAAGGGGCGAGGACTCTGTACCGACACCACCGATCCGGCGCATGCCGACCCTAACTATCGACGGCATCGAGGTTTCCGCACCCAGCGGCTCGACCATTCTCGACGCCGCCCGCTCGATCTCGATCGACGTCCCTACGCTCTGCTGGTATCCCAAGCTCCCGACGGTTGGGAACTGCCGGATCTGCCTCGTTTCGGTCGAAGGTAACCCGAAGCTGGTGCCCTCCTGCGCGACGCCTGCCGCCGACGGCATGCGGGTCACCACCGAGTCGGTAGCCGCCGTAAAGAACCGGCAGGGCGTACTGCAGCTGCTCCTCGAGCGGTACCCGGTCGAGCAGATCCCCGAGGGTGGATACCGAAACGAGTTCGAGCAACTCGTCCGCCGCTACGACGTCCCGACGCGGAAGAGCCGGGAGCTCCCGCTGCGCCACGGCGACCAGCGCGACGACGATCCGATCATCCGCCACGACATGTCGACGTGTATCCTGTGCACGCGGTGCGTGCGGGCGTGCGAGGACATCCAGGTCGTCGGGGTGCTGGACGTCGCGAACCGCGGCGGTCACACGGAGATCATCGTTGGTGCTGACGGTAACCCGGAGCATGCCGGCTGCACCTGGTGCGGAGAATGTGTGCGCGTCTGCCCGACCGGGGCCATTCACGACATCCTGCCGATGGCCGTGCGCGCCTCCAGCGGTGAGCGTGTACAGCACATGCGCTCCAAGGACATGCCCGCCCCGGATCGCACCGTGCGGTCGGTCTGTCCGTACTGCGGCGTCGGTTGCCAGATCGACCTACAGGTGCGCGACAACGCGGTGGTTCACGTGAAGAGCCCTTGGATCGAGGCGAATACGCCGAACCAAGGCTCCACCTGCGTGAAGGGACGCTTCGGCACCGACTTCATTCAGCATCGCGACCGGTTGACCAATCCGCTGATCCGGCAGGGTTGGAAGAAGGTCGATGGGCGATGGAGCTATGTCCCAGAGCCTAATGGGGACAGCACGTGGGGCCGTCGAGGTGGACCGTGGGATCTAGTCGAAGACGAAGGGAAGACCACGAAACGCCCCGCAAAGACGAATCCCTTCCGTCGCTTCCCGTCGGGCCGAGACACGCTTGGCGATCCGCGAGACCGAGTCGCTACCCCCGCCGCCTGGTACGAGCCGTTCCGCGAGGCAACATGGGACGAGGCATTGGAGCTGACGGCGCAGCAGCTCGTCAACTTGCGTGACACCTACGGCCCCAAGTCGCTGGCCGTATTCCAGTCGGCAAAGTGCTCCAACGAGGAAAACTACCTGCTGCAGCGAATGTTCCGAGGCGGACTGGGCACCAACAACGTCGACCACTGCACGCGCTTGTGCCACTCGTCATCCGTCGCCGCCATGCAACGGGCCATGAACACCAGCGCGGCCTCCGGGTCGATGCGCGAAGTGGAAAGCGAGTCGGATGTCATCTTCATCCTTGGCGCGAACACGACGGAATCTCACCCGGTGTTTGGCGCCGCGATCAAACGGGCCGTCAAGCGCGGAGCCACCCTCATCGTCTGCGATCCGCGACGGATTGAACTGGCGACGAAGGCACAGATCCACCTTCAGGCACTCCCTGGTACTGACGTCGCGGTGATGAATGGGATGCTGCATCATATCCTCGCGTCGCGACTGGAGAACACAGCATTCATCGCCGCTCGCACGCACGACTTCGAGAAAGTCCGCGAGGCGGTAAGGCCGTACACGCTGGAACGCGCAGAACAGATCTCAGGCGTGCCGGCGGACCTCATCAGACGTGCCGCCGAGTTGTACGCGCGCGGCCCGCGGTCCGCCACGTTGTGGGCCATGGGGCTCACGCAGCACAGCACCGGAACGGACATCGTAGCATCCCTGCTGAACCTGATCCTTGCCACCGGTTCGATTGGTCGATGGGGCGCGGCGATGATTCCCATTCGCGGCCAGAACAATGTGCAGGGCGCGAGCGACGTGGGCGCGATTCCGATGTTCTACACGGACTATCAGTCCGTGACCAAGCCGGACGTGCGTCACCTCTTTGCATCCACGTGGGGCGTGAGTGACGAACGAATACCGCTTGAAGCCGGACTCAAGGTCACACAGGTCGTCGCCGAGGGATCGCCCGTGCACGGCATGTATATCATGGGTGAGAATCCGATCCTCTCTGACCCCGAGGTCTCCCACGCCGAGCATTGGTTCAGGGGGCTCGAGTTCCTTGCCGTTCAGGACCTGTTCTTGACGGAGACAGCGCGCTACGCCGACGTCGTCCTGCCCGGAGCCTCGTTCGCTGAGAAGACTGGCACGTTCGTGAACACCGAGCGGCGCATCCAGTTGTCGCACCAAGCGGTGGAACCGCCGGGCAACGCACGTGGAGATCTCGAGATCGTCATTGAGCTGTCGAATCGCATCGGCCTCCCGACCCCGTTCAAGGATGCGGCTGAGGTTATGGACGAGATTGCCCGCGTGACACCCAGTTGGCGCGGCGTCTCGCATGCACGCCTCGCGGAAAGTGGGGGCCTTCAGTACCCCGTGGTGGACACTCGGCACGGCGGCACCGACTTCCTTTTCGACGAGCGTTTCCCCACCGAAGACGGCAAGGCGAAGTTCGTGCCTGTCGAATTCCTTCCGCCGGCCGAACTGCCTGACGAGGAATTCCCCTTCCTGTTGAACACCGGGCGCCAGATGTATCACTGGCACACTGGAACGATGACGCGGCGGTCGTTTGCGCTGGATGCGCGAGAGTCGACGCCAACTGTAGAGTTGCATCCGGACGATGCGTCGCAGTTAGGCGTAACCGACGGCGATGACGTACTCGTCGCATCGAGGCGCGGCGAGATTCGCATTGGCGTGCGCGTATCACCCCGTGTGGCCCGCAAGCAGGTTTTCGTGCCGATGCACTATCGAGAGGCGGCCGCCAACTTGCTTACGCACGCAGCCTTGGATCCCTACGCGCACATTCCCGAGTTCAAGGTGTGTGCGGTGCGTGTACAACCCGTCCCCGCGGGGTCGAGTCGTCGCAACGCCGAGGCATCGGCTCGAACAGCCGCGTTGCAAGGCGACTGATACGAACCGATCCTCTGGTCGGCGCTAACCTTAGCTGAGCGCCGAGATCTCCGCGCACGCCGCGGCGCGAGTGGCGTGGTCACCGCGAGCACACGCAAGCTCGAGTGTGAAACGAGCGGCGCCCTCGTTGACGAGCGTCGCCGTCTCGCGCGCCTGACCGATGCGCGCCACGAGGGCCGCACCCGCCTGCCCAATGAGGGCGAAAGCGACGCGTGCATGTTCGTGCGTCAGCTCCTGCTCACGATGTGCGGTGGCGTCAGCCTGAGGTGCAAGCTGCAACCACTGGTCAAAGTGCGTCCACGCTGCACTATGCGGCGCGCGCACGAAAGTGCGGACAGCCGGCGCGGTGACTCCTCCACGCCGGAGGCGAGTCGCGAAGTGCCTGACAAAACGGATCATGTGCTCGCCCTCCTGGGGCATGAGGTGAAGGTGGTAGTGCTTGGCAGCCGATCGCTGCCAAGGAATGCTCGAGATGGGCATCGAATGTCGAACGCCCCGCCAGCGCGGTGCGCGGGCGGGGCGTTGAAGCTCCCTGAATGACTGCGGCGCGGATCGTCAGTCCGTGCCAGCGTCACTACCCGCGCAAATGAGAACGAGGCCTTCGTCCATCGGACTCGTCTGGAGTGCGCTATACGTCCGCATCCGAACGACGACTCCCGGACCGCAGTCCGTGAGACGAGGGTTCCAGAAAGCGATCGCTTGACGCATCGACGGACGGGGAATGAAGGGTAAGAGAGAGGCGTGTACGGTCGGAGACCCCGGACGTCGCGACTCGGTCACAGTCAGCCGCGACCTTGCGCCGCCTGCCCTGTTCGCGCGAGCAGGTTGACCGAGGTCAAAGATAACCTGATGAACCAACACACGCACACCCTCACGGCCCGGGGAGTTGCCGTAACACCGGACTCGCCGCACCTTCCCGCGTGATCGTCTGACCTGAACCTCTGATGTGACACTACGATGGACCTCGGACTCGCCAACAGGATCGCACTCGTCACCGGTTCGTCTTCTGGACTTGGCCTCGCGATTTCTCGCGAACTGAGTCAGGAAGGCGCGACGGTCGCCATGGTCGCACGACGCGAAGACCTGCTGAAGCAGGTTGCAGCGGACCTTACAGCGGCAACGCGACGCCGGGTTCTCCCGATTGCCGGAGACTTGTCCAAGGCCGGCGAAGCCGCGCGCGTCGTCGACATCGCGCAACGGGAACTCGGCCCGATCGACATCCTGGTCGCCAATGCCGGAGGGCCGCCGTCCACGATGTTCGAATCCACCACCGATGAACAGTACCTTCAGGCGATCAACCTGAACCTCATGAGCTCGATTCGCCTGGCGCACGCCTGCGTCCCCGGGATGCGCGCGCGCAAATGGGGGCGCGTGCTCTTCCTCACGTCCATGGCGGCCAAACAGCCCGTGCCGGGGCTGTTGCTCTCCAACACGGCTCGCGCCGGGCTGCTAGGGTTTGCCAAGACGCTGGCCAACGAAGTGGCACGCGACGGCGTGCTGGTGAACACCGTCATGCCGGGGCATTTCGACACCGCGCGGGCGATGGAGCTGGCGAAGATGCGCGCCGAGCGCGAGAGTCGCCCGGTCGATGCGATCTTGCAGGCGCGCTCGGCAGGAATCCCGTTAGGCAGGTCGGGCGACCCGAGGGAGTTTGCGGCCGTGGTGGCATTCCTGGCCAGCGAGCGCGCGTCGTTCGTGACGGGCACCGCGTTGCAGGTGGATGGCGGCCAGATCCAGACCATCGTCTGATCGCACATGGACGTCGCGTATTGGGACGCCATGGCCGGCGCCTTCGACGAGGAGATCTTCAACTCGCTGCAGGAAGACGCCCGTGGTACGATTCGCCGGTCGATCGCCGGAGTGTCCGGACCGCGGAAACGCGTGATGGACATGGGGTGTGGGGTGGGCCGTTACCTCCCGTTGCTGTCGCGGCTGTTCGGCGAGGTGCACGCGTCCGACTGGTCGCCCCAGTGTGTGCGTCAGGCAACTCGCCTGGCTGAATCACTGCCTAACGTCACGGTCGATCTTCCCGCCGCGTACCGGGGACGCACCTGGAGTGGTGTCTTTGATGTCGTCACGGCGATCAACGTGCTGTTCGACCCGAATGCCGGGCGTCGCACCGCACTGCTCAAGGACATTCGCCGACTGCTCAAACCGAGGGGCCGCGCGGTGCTCGTCGTCCCGTCGCTGGAGGCGATCGCATATGCGGACGCCGTGCGCCGCGTCCACGCCCCACGAAAAAAGTCGCTCTACACCTTCGGCGTTCGCGACTCGCGAACAGATCCCGGTGTCCTGCATATACAGGATGTGCCGTACAAGCATTTCGTCGGTGAGGAGCTGGTGCATGCGCTGCGCACCTCCGGATTTGTCCCCGGTGCATTGGAGCGTGTGGAGTATCGATGGAGCACCGAGGCGGCGGCACCACCCACACAGTATGACTTGGCTCCGCCGTGGGACTGGATCATCGTGGCCCGTCGTAATTGACCGCCGAGCCCTTCCCCGTGAATGCGACATGTCGCACCTTGTTCTCGCGCGCTCGTGAAGCTTCGAGCGCGCCTTTTTTCGCGCGGGACCAGCGCGATTCCTCCTATTGAAACTGAGTGAGCCGATGAAGGCTTTGGTGAAGGAGCGCGCGGCACCAGGGTTCGTCATGCGTGACGTGCCAGTGCCGACCATGCGAGACAACGAGGTGCTGATTCGCGTGAAGGCCGCCGGCGTGTGCGGCACGGACGTTCATATCTACACGTGGGACGACTGGGCGGCCGGACGATGCAAGCCCTCCTTCACGGTCGGTCACGAGTTTGCGGGAGTCGTCGAGAAAGTCGGTTCGTTGGTCCAGGACGTGAAGGTCGGTGATCGCGTGACTGCCGAAGGGCACATCGTGTGTGGTCGGTGTCACCTGTGCCGCACCGGCAACTCGCATGTCTGCCCGAACACGAAGATCATCGGCGTGGACCGAGATGGCTGCTTCGCCGAGTACATCGCGATGCCGGCCACGAACGTGTGGCACCTGGACGACGCCATCCCCTTCGAGATTGGCGGCATCCACGACCCCATGGGGAATGCATTCCACACCGCACTGCATGGGACGGAGATCCCCGGAGCCACGGTGCTGGTCACGGGGTGCGGGCCGATCGGGATCTTTGCGGTCGGCATTTGTGTTGCAGCTGGAGCATCGCGTGTGATCGCCAGCGATGTCAACCCCACGCGATTGGCGCTGGCCCGGCAGATGGGTGCGCATGACACGGTGCATCCGTCGGAGCTGTCGGCGGCTGTGGATCGGGCGACCGACGGACTCGGCGTGGATGTCGTCCTGGAAATGAGCGGCGTACCGGCCGCTATCCATCAGGCGTTCGCCGAGGTGCGGGACGGTGGCCGAGTGCAGATGCTCGGCATCCCTTCCAAGCCAATGGAGATTGACTTGGCCACCGAAGTGATCTTCAACGGGATCACGATCTACGGCGTGGTTGGTCGTCGGATGTATGACACCTGGATCCAGATGTCGCAGTTCCTGCGGTCGGGCAAGTTCGATCCGACGCCCGTGATCACCCACCGTTTTCCGCTCGATCAGTTCGAAGAGGCGATGGGGGTGATCCGGTCGGGTGAGGCGGGCAAGGTCGTCTTTGTGATCTCATAAAGGAGTCGTTGACCGTGAGCTTGAACGCATCCTTTGCCAAGGACCTGCAGTCGAAGATCGACCAACTCAAGGCCGACAAGGTCTACAAGCGCCTCAATTTCCTGGACTCCCCGCAATCGGCGCGCGTCCAGATGGAGGGCCGTGGGGAGGTCCTGATTCTCTCCTCGAACAACTATCTCGGACTTTGCGACGAGCCAAGCGTTATTCAAGCGGGCGTCGACGGCCTCAAGCGATTTTGGCGCCGGCACCGGTAGCGTGCGCTTCATCTGCGGCACGTACACCATCCATCGCGAGCTGGAGGCGGAGCTGGCGAAGTTCGTGGGTACCGAGTCGTCGCTCTCCTTCGTGGCCTGCTGGAACGCCAACGAGGCCTTGACGGCGACCATGGTTGAAGCTGGCGATTTCGTCGTGTCGGACGAGCTCAATCACGCATCCATCATCGATTCCATTCGCCTCGCCAAGGCGATCACAAAGTGCACCACGGCGGTCTACAAGCACGGTGACCTGGACGATCTCGTCGAAAAGCTGAAGGCGAACGCCGGCGCCCGGCGTCGGGTGATTTGGACGGACGGCGTGTTCTCCATGGAGGGGAGCATCTGCAAACTCCCCGAGCTCCTGCAGGTCGCCCGAGATCACGATGCCGTCCTGGTCATGGACGACTCGCACTCCACCGGTGTGCTCGGAACAACGGGGCGCGGGACAGCCGAGCACTTTGGCGTCGTCGGCGAGGTGGATGTCATCACCTCGACACTCGGCAAGGCGTTAGGCGGCGCGGCGGGTGGGTTCGTGGCCGGCCCCGAACCCCTGTGCGACATGCTGACGCAACGGTCACGACCGCAGCTCTTTTCCAATGCGCTCGCGCCGACGGTGGCGGCCAGCGCCCTGCAGGCCGTGCGGTACACGGTCCAGCACCCGGAACGCGTGCAGAAGTTGCGCGACAATACGCGGTACTTCCGCGAACAGATCGTGGAGGCCGGCTTCAAGCCGCTGGAAGGCGAAACGCCGATTGTGCCGATCATCATCGGCGAAACCGCGGCCGCCATCCAGATGAGCAACATGATGCTGGACGAGGGCGTGTTCGTGACGGGCTTCGGGTTCCCCGTCGTTCCGCACGGAACAGCACGCGTCCGATGCCAGATTTCCGCGGCGCACTCTCGGGACGATCTCGACTTCGCGGTGCGAACGTTCAAGAAGGTCGGCCGCAAGCTCGGCCTGGTCTAGTCGCGGGCAGTCGGCGAAGGCGCTACCTTCGCCCCATGCGACGTGTGCCCCCCAACCAGCCGACCCCGGCACGCGACGGCCGACTCCATCGTGACGCGCCGCCGCGGGAGGCGCTCGAAGTCCACGAGGCCGTCAAGCAGATCAACGCGCTGTGGCTGAGCGGTCGCGTCGCGCGACTCAACGAGTTCCTGCTCGCCGATGTCGTGATGGTTGCGCCGATGTTCGAGGCGCGCCTGGAAGGCCTGCGGGCGGTGATCGAGTCGTTCCAGACCTTCATTCGGAACGCGAGGGTGCACGGCTTCCGTGAGTCCGAGTTCCAAGTCGACGTCTGGGAGGATTCGGCCATGGCGACCTATCGCTTTGACATGACGTACGACTTCGGTGGCGCCACCTATGAGGAGGCGGGACGGGAGCTGTGGCTCTTTGTCCGTGTGGACAAGCGGTGGCGACTGGCGTGGCGTCACCAGGTGCCGCTGTCCCGACGCACCATCAGTACGGGTTGAAGCTGCCGGCGTCGCCGGTGGATGCCCCATACACCTTCCCCTGAGGACCATCATGTTGCCTCGTTGCTCTCGTCGAAGGACGGGCGCCCTTTGGGCGCTGGCGATCGCCTGGCCCCTGTGCGCCCATAGCCAGGGCGCGCCGTCGCCAAGGGCCGCACTGGGTTTCGACGTCGGCGCCGACCGCACGTTGGCCGACTGGCCGCAGATCACCCGCTACTTCAGTGCGCTGGCCGCTTCGCCCGCGGTCCACGTCGACACGCTCGGCCCCACCACCAACGGCCAACCGTTCATCCTGGCGGCGGTATCGTCTCCAGAGAACATCGGTCGCCTCCCGGAGATTCGTGCCAACCAAGCCTTGCTGGCCGACCCGCGGAAGCTCGACGCCGCCACCGAGGCGCGACTGATCCGCGAGCAGCCGAGCGTGTTGCTGATCTCGTGCAACATCCACGCGAGCGAGATCGGCTCCAGTCAGATGGTGATGGAGCTGGCGTACCGCCTGGCGACGAACGACTCCCTCCAGGCGCTGCTTCAGCACACGGTGGTCCTGCTCATCCCGTCGATGAATCCTGACGGCCAGCTCATGATCACCGACTGGTACCGGAAGAACCTGGATACGCCGTGGGAGGGAGGGCCGCTGCCATGGCTGTATCACCCGTATGTCGGTCACGACAACAATCGCGACTGGTACATGGTGACGCAGAAAGAGACGCGACTCGTCACCGACATGCTGTATCGCTCGTGGTTCCCCGAGGTGGTGTACGACGTGCACCAGATGGGAAACGAAGGGATGCGCCTGTTCGTGCCGCCGATGGTGGATCCGGTTAACCCGAACCTCGACCCGCTCATTGTGCGAGGGATCAACCTGGCGGGTTCCACGATGTCGTTTGCGCTCGAGGAGGAAGGCAAGAGCGGGGTTGGCGACGGCGTGTTGTATGACATGTGGTGGCACGGTGGGTTCCGGTCGACCCCTACTCGGCACAACATGATCGCCCTGCTGACCGAGGCGGCCAGCGTCAAGATCGCCACCCCCATCGAGCAGGATCCGTCGTCGCTCAAGGGGCACTCGCGCGGACTCCCACGCTACGAACAGCGGGTGTCATTTCCGAATCCATGGCCCGGTGGTTGGTGGCGGCTGCGAGACATTGTCGAGTATGAGCGCATCGCAGCGGAAGCGCTGGTGAAGCTGGTGTCGGATGAACGCGAGCGTTTTGTTCGTGGGATCGTGCAGATGGGGCGACGTCAAATTGCGTTAGGCACGACGTCGGGTCCACGCGCGTACATCATCCCCCGGAAGCAGCGCGACCCGGGCGCCACGCGCACCCTCCTGAAGACGTTGCAGGTGGGAGGCGTGGAGATTCACGAATCAGCCACCGACTACGTGATCCGGATGGACCAGCCGTATCGCGCCCATGCGAAGGACCTGTTGGAACCGCAGAACTTCCCCAAGCTCGAACGTTGGCCCGGTGGTCCGGTCGAACGGCCGTACGATGTGGCTGGCTGGACCCTGTCGTATCAAACGGGGGTTGTGGCGAAGCCCTCGCCGGAACTGCCGAACGGGGAGCTGAAGCTGCTGCCTCCGGTGGAGTCGACGCCGTGCACGCGTTGGAGTGCGACTGGGGCGAAGGTGGGAAGGTTCACGATACTCGACGCTCGGGACACGGAGAGCTACCGGCTGGTGATGCAGGCGCTCAAGGCGGGGTGGGACGTGCGGCAGGCAACCGAACGGTACGATCCGCGGTTGAACGATGGGGGATATCCGGCAGGGAGCTTTTACGTTGCCCGGCGGGGGGGCCCCCCCACGAGCGTGGATTCCTCACTCTTTTGTCGCCCGTCGATCGATGTCCTGCCCAAGCATAGGGTCCTGAAGTCGCCTCCCCGCGTGGCCCTTTACCGATCATGGACCGCCAGCATGGATGAGGGGTGGACGCGCTGGGTATTTGACCAGCACGCCGTCTCTTACGTCAGTGTGACGGACTCCACAATCCGCGCCGGGAAGCTTCGTGACCAGTATGACGTAATCCTCGTCCCTGACATGAGCCTCCGGGACGCTCGCGTGGGGATGTTGCCCTCCGCCGTCCCGCCGCAGTACGCGGGCGGTCTGGGAGACGAGGGGCTCAACCAGTTGAAGACGTTCGTCGAGGCAGGCGGCACGTTGATCCTGCTCGACCGTGCGTCAGAGATTGGGACGGCAGTCCTGGGTGTTCCCGTCAAGCGCATTACCGTGCCGGGACGCATCGAGGATGATGAAGTGGCGGAAGGCGTGGGATCGGGGGGTCGGCGGCGCGAGCCGTTGTACGCACCGGGATCCGTCCTCCGCACGCTGGTGGATACATCGCAGCGCGTGACAGCCGGGATGCCGGACACCGCCGCCGTGTACTTCACCAACTCGGTCACGTTTGATGTTTCGCCAGGTTCAACTGTTCGCCCGCTGCTCCGGTATCCGGATCGCAGCACCGACGTCCTCATGAGCGGCTACTTGTCCGGCGCTCAGGAGATCGCGGGCAAGGCGGCAGCGGTCGAGGCGACCGTCGGACACGGCCGGGTCCTCATGTTTGGATTTCGCGTGCAGTATCGTGGCCAGTCCGTGGGCACGTTCAAACTGCTCTTTAATGCGCTGCTCGATGGAGTGACGCCCGTCCAGCGCTGATTGCCTAACGTCGCGTCAACGAGGTTCAGCGTATGCGCATTGTTCGCACGGTGGCCAGGGCTGTGGCCTGCACCGCGTTCGTTCCGACCCTGGCGCTGGCTCAAGCGCAAAGTGGCAACGCTTTCAACGATTCGTGGTTCTGGGGCGTCAAGGGCGGCGCGTCCATGTTCACGGTCGTCGATGGCGCCAGCAAGAAAACCGCGCCCAGCGTTGGCGCCGAGTGGCTCATCACGCGTACTCGCATGGCCCTCAACCTCTCGGTTGAGCAAATGTTCTTCGACGGCCAGACCGGTGTCTACGACCCGACCGTCTCGGGCTCCATTCGCCCCGTCGACATCAGCGACTGGCGTCGCTACCAGGGCTCGGTGTTCTTCTTCCCGAAGCACTACGACAATTTCCACCCGTACGCGGGCGTCGGCCTGGCGATCAACGTCATCCAGAACGCGTCCCCCGAAGGACAGTTCACGAGCCAGACGTCGCAAGACGCCGTCTTCAAGCAGGTCTCTGACTACAGCAGCCGCGCGTCGGTCGTGTTCACCGGCGGCGCTCAGTACTCCGTCGGTAAGGCCTCGATCTTCGGACAGTTCAACGCGATGCCGACCCGCGATCGTTTCCTCGTGAGCGGCGCCGGCTATACCTTCGGTTTCGAGGGTGGCGTCAGGTACAACGTTGGCAACGCCATCGACAAGCTAAAGTAAGAACTTCCTCATCCTCGCGTCGCTTCCTGGGCAAGGCGAGCGACGCAGGCGTAGCGAGCCGCGGGACACCGCGGCTCGCTTTGCTTTTCATTCCGACAAATGGTCGCGCCACGTCACGCGCGTGTTATCTTGCGGCCTCGATGCAAAGCGAACGGATGGTTCTCGAGATGCCCGCGTGATTGCTGCGCGCAAATGGTCGGCGCGGCGCCCAAG
Organism: Gemmatimonadaceae bacterium; assembly: GCA_044224875.1. Classification (GTDB taxonomy): domain Bacteria; phylum Gemmatimonadota; class Gemmatimonadetes; order Gemmatimonadales; family Gemmatimonadaceae; genus JABAQJ01. The sequence goes on from JBGAJQ010000054.1 coordinate 14,349, forward strand.
CCCAGAGTGGACGTGTCCGTGATCGCCTGGTTCGGTGGCACCCAGACGGGACGACTCGCAGCGGTCGAAGCGATCCTCGGGGTCAACGAGACATCACGTCGCTCGATGGTGCGAAGCTACGCGATCGCGTTCGTGATTGCTGCAGCCGCCATCGGTGTTATGTCACTGCGGCCGTCGGAGCTGGCGAACTCCGCGTTCCTGATCCCGACCTGCGCGTTGGTGCTCCAGATCCTGCTGAATCCCGACCTCGGGCCCAGCTTGCTGGTGGCCGCCACCACCGTTGCAGCCGCCGAGTACTTCATCGTGCCACTGCAAGGGCACCGGCCCCTCTCCACCGGCGCGGATGTCCTGCGACTGGTGCTCGTCTCGCTGACCGCTTGCGTCGCCGCCGTGTACGGTGCCCAGCGGCAACGCAGCAGCCAGACGACGCGCCGACAGCGCGGGCTCATGGAGCGCTTGGTCGAGACGGGAAGCGCTCCCATCGTCGTGCTGTCGCGAACCCGCGAAATCGTCTTCGCTAACCGCGCGGCCCAACAAGCGTTGTGCCTGCAGCCGGCCCCAGAGCACGCGGCCGGCTTCGTTGTCCCGAGCCTGGAGGTCTACGACGCAAGGGAGCGCCTGCTGCCGCCCGCCGAGTGGGTGAGCACGCCGTCCGAAGAGGCCACGCCGCAAGCCGGCCACCGTCGTCGGATCCGAACCCCAGATGGCGCATCGCGGACGTTCGTCGTCAACAGCTCTCCCATCTTTCACGATGACGGTACGATGGCCGGGATCGTGGCGATCCTTACCGACATCACGGAGCTCGAGGGCACCACCGAGGCCTTGAGAAAGTCGACGGAGCTCTGGGAGCACGTGTCCGAGGCGATGCCCGGGACGTATTTCCGCTTTCGCGTTGCAGCAGACGGAGCCTACTCGTTCGACTACCTGAGTCCCAACTTTGCCTCGCTCATCGGCGTCCCCGCCTCACGCGGACGCTACGATTTTGCCGGTGTCTGGAAGTCGTTGCATCCTGATGATGTCGCGGGCGTCGCCGCCGGGATCGACGCCGCGGTTCGCGCGAGCGGGCCGTGGACCGCCGAGTGGCGGATCATTCTCGAGGATGGCCGCATGCGCTGGATGCGCGGTTCGTCTCGGCCCGATGCCGCATCGCCCGACGGGTCACGGGTGTGGACGGGCGTGTTCTTCGACATCACGCAGGAGAAGGAACTCGAGCAGCGTCTCCTGCAAGCACAGAAGATGGAGAGCATCGGGCGCCTGGCCGGAGGGATTGCACACGACTTCAACAACATCCTGACGGCCATTCGCGGGCATGCCGACCTGGCGCTCGACGCGCTCAGCGAATCAGATCTCGCGCGCGACGGGCTTCGCGAGGTCCGCCGCGCCACCGACCGGGCCGCCGCTCTCACGCGACAACTCCTGGCGTTCAGTCGCCGGCAACAGTTGGAGGTCAGCGAGTTTAGCCTGACGCAGCTGATGCGGGACCTGGAGAAGATGTTGCGCCGCGTGATTGGCGAGGACATCGCGCTTTCGGTCACCACACACACGGGCAACGCCATGGTTCGCGCCGATCGCAGCCAGATCGAGCAGGTCGTGCTGAATTTGGTGGTGAACGCCCGCGATGCGATGCCGTATGGCGGACGGTTGAGCCTGGAGACCTCCGCCGTATCGATCGGCAACGACGAGGGCATGGCGCTCGAGGTCCTCCCCGGCGACTACCTGGAGCTGTCGGTCACGGACAGTGGCACGGGAATGGATGATTCCACGCGTGCCCGCATCTTCGAGCCTTTCTTCACCACCAAGCCGGTGGGCGAAGGCACTGGGTTAGGGCTGGCCATGGTCTACGGCATCGCGCGACAGAGCGGTGGTGCGGTGGCAGTCGAGAGCGCACCAGGCAAGGGCTCGACGTTCCGCGTGATTCTTCCGCGCGTCGACGTCACCTCGCCCGTGGGCAAACCGGCCGAAGTTTCGGAGCGCGCATCGACCGGACATCACGTGCGGGTGCTCGTGGTCGAGGACGAGACCATGGTCCGATCGCTCGTGGAGCGCATGCTGACGGAGGCGGGGTGCGACGTGGTGACCCAATCCAGTGGCGATGAGGCACTGGCATGGGTGCGCGTCAATGGCATGCCGTTCGATGTGCTCCTCACCGACGTGGTCATGCCGGGCGTGGACGGACCCACCCTCGCCCGACGGCTCGTGGAGCAACGACCTGGCTTGCGTGTGGTGTTCATGTCCGGCTACTCGAGTGCGTCGCCGGAGATGTTTGATCTGCCGGGGACCCCCGTGGTTCGTCTGGCCAAACCGTTTACGCGGGACGCACTCGTCGGCGCCGTGCAAGCCCAGACGGCGCGACGGCACCAAGTCAACGCCTAACGACTTGGCGTCCGCGCCCCCGAGACCCACGGATTGTCGCGCTCGAAGAAGCGCAGCGGCCACGCCGCCGCCTTGGTGATGCCGATGCGCGGTGTGACGCCGATCGATTGCTTGGGAACCCTCTGCCCAGCAAGGATCCGCAGCGGGCCAACGCCCAAGTCGGCGCCGTCGTGCCGGCGGTCGATGCCGAGAGCCTGACACAACTTCCCTGGACCGTTGGTGAGGTCCCGGTCCCGAGCGACGGCGCGCCGTCGCCGCATGAGCGGCAATCCCGTGAGCGGCTCCACGGCACGAATCAGCACCGCGGACCCGTGGCCAGTCTCTCGCGTGACGGCGTTCACGCACCAGTGCACGCCGTACACGAAGTACACGTAGGCCGTGCCGGGTGGACCGTGCAGGCAACGATTGCGAGCGGTCAGCCCGGCGGCGGCATGACAGGCCGGATCGTGGGGACCGAGGTACGCCTCTGTCTCCACGATCCGTCCGCGACATACGCCGTCGCGCGTGCGACACTCCAGGACAGCGCCTAACAATTCACGAGCCACGACTTCGGTGTCGCGGTCGTAGAAGGACGCGTCCAGCGGCGGCCCAAACGCACTCCGCCGCGCCTGAGACGTCAGCGCGGCGGGGCTTTTCATTCGGCGGCTTCCGGAGCGCCTTTCTTTCGTCCGCGCCCTCCGCGGCGCGTTCGTTTCTTGGCAACCGGCGCCGGTGCCGGCGCTTCGGCGGTCGCGGTCTTTGCCACCGCCGCTTTGCTCTTGGCTGGTGCCTTGGCTCGCGGCGTGCGTGTGGTACGTCCCTTCTTGGTCGGGGCCGCATCCGTGCCCGCGCTGGCGTCAACGGGAGTGGGCACGGGGGCCGACTCCACGACACCCACCGCCAGGAGCTCCGGTGGCGGCGCCGGCATCGCGCGTCCACGCCCCGGAATTCCGCGCGGACCCATGCCGCGCGGCGCGGGGGCCGCGGTTGAAGGCGACGGTGCGGCCGCCGCATGGGCCTGTGCCGCGCGGTTCAACTGCTCGGCCACCGGCGCCACCGCCGCAGGCAGCGCCACGTCGTAGTCGTCCCCATGCCGGCGCAAGTCCACCACCTCGGCGTCATGCGCGTCACGCAGGATGCGGAAGAAGTTTCGCTCGGCGAGTGACTCCGAATCGCGCCCGAGAAGCTCAAACGCCTTGCGCCGCACATCGCCGGCCAGCGCCGCACCGTCAGCGCCAACCAGCGCTCGCACCGTGCGAGTCACCAGGTCAAATGCCTCCTGCTTGGTGAGGCGCTCGCCGCTCTGCCCGATGCCGTCGTTGGCCGTCGGTTTGCTGGCGGCCGGTTCACTGACTACCGCCGGAACGGGTACCGCAGTCTCCCCCGTAACGGTCAGCGAGGGCTCGCGGGATTCCCCGCGGTCACGCTCACGGTCGCGTCCACGTCCTCGACGTCCGCGGCGCCCGCCACGATCCTCGCGTGAAGGCCGATCCCCGGCCGACTCGGCAGGTGCACCGCCATTTGCCGCCCGCGGTGGAGCCGACGGCGCGACGCCGTTCGGTGCGCCGATCCCGTTCACCGCACCGACCTCCAGCTGGCCGTTCTCGAGCTTGGTGATCGTCACCAACCCGCGCGTGGCCGCTTCCTGGACGAAGCGCGAGAACTTCGACATGCCCAGGTTCTTTTCATCGAACGTGGCGTCGATGTCCTGCATCACCTGCTTCAACCGGTCCGAGCGCATCACATCGCCGTTCTTCGTCATTCGCGTGACCGCCTCGACCACCAGCTCCCACGGATCCCACTTCACGACCTCTTCTTCCGTGGACTTCACCAGACCGGCCAGTGCGTTGTAGCTGTAGTACTCGTCGCAGTTCATCACCAGCAGGTCGCTGGACGACTCGCGAATCCCCACGCCAATGACGTACTTGCCGTACTCCTTGAGCTTCGTGACCAGTGAGGCGAAGTCGGAGTCGCCGGACAGCAGGATGTAGGTGCCGATCTCGGCGCGGGTGAAGACCAGCTCCATCGCGTCGACGGCGAGACGGATGTCCGTGGCGTTCTTCTTGGAGGAGCCGTAGGCCGGCGCCATGATCATGTCGATCGACGATTCCGCCAGCGGTACGATGTACTGCGGGTACCGGCGCCAGTCGGCGTAGGCGCGCTGGACGGCGACCTTCCCCTTGATGATCTCCGAGGAGAGCAGGGATCGGAGTTCGCTCGCCAGGTCCGAGCGAATCCCCATGGTCACGTTGTCAAAGTCGATCAGGAGTGCCGCGTTAGGTGCGTGCTGGAGCGGCGAGGTGAGCTGGCCCGGGGCCATGGCCTGCGGACCGCGGTGGAGTGGCGCGACGGGGCCACGCGAAGGGCCGTGTCGCGACGATCGTGGATGCATGTACTCAAGCTGGTGTCGTGTGGCGGGCGCAGTGCGCGCCCCGGCTCCCCGCTGCACACCGGGCCGCGCCACTGCGATGGACGCGCGCCGAGTCGAGCGGAGCGTGATCGATCACTCGGCAGCTGGTTCGGAGCACCGAACCGACGTTGCGACTGCCGGTCTCATCCGAGGTCCGCCGCTCGCGCGCACCGGCTCCCCGCGACCTCGCGGAGCTACCTGTGTCGCAAGCGCCGTCGTCCTCTGTTGGCGCAGGGGCACTGGCGTACCCCCACCACCACATCGGGCCGACCCCGGCCGGACGAGCTAATCTAACAGCTTTTTGGCGCCAATTGACCTGCCCCTCACACTCCCATCGCCTTCAGCAGGACCCGCTTGGGCCGCTGACCGTCCCATTCGCCGTAGAACACCCGCTGCCACGGGCCAAAATCCAGCCGCCCCTCGGTGACCGGGACGATGACCTCGTGCCCCACAGTCAGGGACCGAAGGTGGGCAGCCGCGTTGTCCTCGCCGGTCTCGTTATGTGCGTACTGGCCAGGATTCCACGGTGCGATTCGTGTCTCCAGCCACGCGAGAATGTCCTGCCAGAGCCCGGATTCGTGGTCGTTCACGAAGACAGACGCGGAAATGTGCATGGCCGAGACCAGCACAAACCCCTCCCGGATCGCCGCCGCGGCGCGGCATCGCTCGACCTCGTCCGTGATGTCGATGATGTCCTGACGTTTCTGCGTGTTGAAGGTGAGGTAGGCGGTGTGTGTCTTCATGGGTCCTTTTCAAGTGAGAATGGCGCTGTGGAGGCGGGCTTTCCACGGGGCCTGATGACCCGGTGGACTGTTCGGAAGCAGCGACGCGGGCCAACTTTCGCCGAAACTTCCCCGGCGTCAAACCACGTACTTCCTTCGGCGTGAAGCAGCTCCGGTTTCGGACGCGTCTCCTCCTCATTTTGTCGCTGTTCGCGATCGTGCCGTCCTTGGCGGTCACGATGGGGTGGGCCGTCTTTGTGAGCCGCGCCGCCAAAGTCGTCGCGGGGAACGCGGCATGGGATCGACTCGCTACCACAGGTTCGCAGGCAATCGACGCCATGAAGTCGGCGGCTGTGTCGGAGCAACAGAAGCGCGCCATCCGCGCTCACGAGCGTGAACTCGAGCAATCGATCACGCAAAGCCGCCGCCTGGGCTTTGTGGCGAAGCGATCCGCGCCACCCATCCTGCTCGGTGCCTTGGCTGCGCTGCTCATCCTCGGGTTTCTCGCCTCTCGCGTCGCGGGGCACCTCAGCCGTCAGCTCAGCCGGCCGCTCAACGAATTGGTCGGATGGGCCGAATTGATCGAAAAGGCGGAGCCTCTGCCGGCAGCAAACGCCGCCCGCGGGGCACCGGAGTTCCAAGTGCTCCGCGAACGCATGCGCTCGATGTCGCAGGCGCTGGCCGTTGGTCGGTCCCGCGCCATGGAGGCTGAGCGTCTGCGGGCCTATCGCGAGAGCGCTCGGCGCGTTGCGCACGAACTGAAGAACCCGCTGACGCCAATTCAATTCGCCATCGCTCGGCTGAAGCAGGGGGCGCCGGCGGAACTCTCAGATGCAGTGCAGGTGCTGGAAGTGGAAACGTCACGGTTGCAGGAGTTGGCGCGCTCATTTTCCCAATTCGGTCGTCTTCCCGAAGGTCCACCGTCGGATATCGACATGGGAGAACTTGTGCGCTACGCGAGTCGCGCCTCGATTCCACCGGGGATCGAGTCCGAGGTTCACGTTGACGACGAACTCCCGATGGTGCGCGGACATTACGACGCCCTCCAGCGTGTGATGTCCAACATCTTGTTGAACGCGGTTGATGCCTGCGGCGGCGCGGGCAGTGTACACGTGTCTGCGTGTCGCGCCACCGTACAGGGCGTCGAGGGAGTCGAGGTGGCGGTTCGCGACAGCGGGTGTGGTATTCCGGTGGAGCAGCTCTCGCGAATCTGGGAGCCGTACGTGACGAGCAAGCCCGGAGGCACGGGGTTGGGCCTGGCTATCGCACACCAGACGATCCTGGCCCATCATGGACGTGTGGAAGCAGAATCGCAGGTGGGCAAGGGGACGGTTATTCGCTTTGCCTTACCGACAACCGGAGCTGAAACGTTAGGCGCCTGAGGCCGAGCCATGAATCCTTTTGCCGTACCGATTGCGCTGTTCGTCTCCGTCGCCTTCACCGTGGTTGGCGTGTCCTTTGCGCGCGTCCTGGCGCGACGCATCGACGCCAAGGCCGGACGGGGGAATGCGGAGGTCATCGAGCGGCTGGAGCGGATGGAGCAGGCCATTGATGCCATCGCGATCGAGGTAGAGCGCGTGTCCGAGGCGCAGCGCTTTACCACGAAGCTATTGTCTGAGAAGAGTGAAGCGGCCGGCAGGCTGGGCGCAGGGCAGCGATGACCCACAATGGTCTGGCGATTACACGGCCGAAAATCGGCACCTAACGAACGGAGACACAGAGTCCAATGGCACTCGTGAGTGGAGGCGACGTCGCCATCGTCGCGATCATCTTCGGGTCACTGAGCGGAACGGTGATCTCGCTCGCCAGAATGCGCGCCGCGCGACTCTCGGCGCAGGGTCGTCCGTCGCTGATGGGGGCGCAGGTCGAGGAGCGACTGCAGCGCATCGAGCAAGCCGTGGACGCCATCGCCATCGAGGTCGAGCGGATGTCCGAGTCGCAACGATTTGTCACCAAGGTCCTCGCCGAAAGGCTCCCCGCCCCAAGCATCGCCGCCCTGCCATCGCGCGCGGAACAATCCTCATGACGCCGAGTCTTCCGATGACCTACGCACCGCAGCAAAACCTTTCGAAAGACGAGCTCCGAGCGCAGATCCAGAACGGCGTTCGAGACGCGGTGCGCCAGGCGCGTGACGCCGCGCGTGACGCCGCGCAGGCCGGACAGCCGCCGGTGATCGCCGACGGCCTCGCCCAAGCGCCACAGTCGGTCCTTACCGCGCTGAACGCGCAGATGCAAGCAGAACGGCTGACGATCGAAAAGCTCACGCAGGAACTGACGCCGGGTCAATCGCAGGCACGAGTGGACGCGATCAACCAGCAGATCGATGACGCACGCGAGCGCCTGCAGACGCTCCAGGCGCAATACGACCGAGCGGTCGGCGCGCCGGAGGCCACAACCATCGCGCTGCCGCCGCAATTCAACGAAGACATCCCTCGTCAGGTCGTCCCACTCGTCGGCATGGTCATGTCCTCGCTGGTGCTGATTGCCATCGGCTGGCCACTGGCGCGTGCCTGGGCGCGGCGCATGGATCGCAAGACGGTTGCCGCGCCGGCGGCTCCGGACCTCGCGCCTCGCTTCGACCGCATCGAACAGGCGATCGAGGCCATGGCGATCGAGGTGGAGCGCATCTCTGAGGGCCAGCGGTACACGACCAAGCTCATGTCCGAAATGCGTGCCCTGCCTCTCCCCAACCTTGAACGAGTTCAAGGAGACGTGCACAGCGTACCGGAGCCCGTGCGCGAAGGGCAAGCCCTGATTACTCAGCGTTAGGCATGCCGAGCGTCCTGATCGTCGACGACGAACCCAACATCCGCCGGATGGTGGAGCGCACTGCTGGCCAACGAAGGTACGACTTGCGCGAGGCCACCAACGGCGCCGAAGGCGCACCCTCGCAGTCGAGCTGCGACCCGGACGTGGCGCTGGTGGACCTGATGATGCCCGGGAACATGGACGGCCTCGCGTCTCTCGCGCGCTCCGTCAACGCCTCCCGGACTTGCCGGTCGTGATGATGAGTGGTCGCGCGGGCCTGAGCGACGCGGTGCGTGCGACGAAACTCGGTGCCTATCACTTCCTCGAAAAGCCGTTGACCCCGGAGGGCGTGCTCCTGGCGCTGAGCGGAGCCCTTGAGCTGCGCCGTGCCCGGAAGGAAGCCCAGGCGCTGCGCGAGGATCTCGGCCTGGCCGGGGAGATGATTGGAGAAAGCGCCGCCATGCAGCGCGTCCTCGACTTCATCGCCCGAATCGCCCCGAGCGATGCTCGCGTCCTCATCACCGGAGAATCGGGAACCGGAAAGGAGTTGGTGGCCGCTGCCCTGCACGCCGCGTCCCCTCGCCGGGATCAACCGTTCGTTCGCGGCGTGAATTGCGCGGCTATTCCGCGCGATCTGCTGGGGCGCGAAACGTTCGGGCATGAAGGGTAAAGCCACCGGGGGCGACGGAGCGGCGCATCGGCCGGTTTGAGCTGGCGAACAAGGGGACGTTGTTGCTGGATGAAGTGGGCGACTTGGGGAGCGAAGCCCAGGCCAAGCTCCTGCGCGCCATTGAAGTGCGAGATCGAGCGCGTTGGCGGCGCAAAGCGATTCATCTGATGTGCGCATCGTCTCGGCAACCAACAAGGACCTGCCGCGTGCCACGCGCGAAGGCACGTTCCGCGAAGATCTGCTCTTCCGGCTGAACGTCATTCTCTCGAACGCCGTTGCGCGAGCGAGCGGACGACATTCCGCTGCTCGTCAGGCACTTCGCGGCCATGCATCGACTCAAGACCGGCCGGCCAAGTCCGCTGTGGTCCGACGCCGCCATGTCGCTGCTCGCCCGCCACCGCTGGCCAGGCAACGTGCGCGAACTCGCGAACATCATCGAACGACTAGCCATCCTGCATCCCGGTGCTCCCGTCGGCCCGACCGAGGTGCGACAGGTGCTTGCCATCGACGATGCCGGGGCAATGCCCCCAACCAGCGCACTCCTTCCAGACCCAACTGGACTCGATGCGCCGCTGAGCGAGATGCTGGACGACTACGAGCGGATTCTCGTACGCTGTCGGTTGCGCAGGGAAATGTCGCCGAGGCCGCTCGGCGTTTGCAGACCGACCGCCCGAACTTGTATCGCCGCATGCGCCGGCTGGGTCTGGCCGGCGACGGTTTCCAGTCCGGCCGGGGTAATCCGGACGGTCGAGTGACCTGGCCATGCCGAAAGGCAGCGGTCGTGTTGTTGCCGGCGTGGCAACCCACCAATGTTCAGCACTCGTGGACCCTACGTGGGAGATTGTCGCGTAACAGGAGTGAAGATGCATCGGCTATCAGCAATCGTAGTCGGCTGTGTTGGTCTGCAACTGGCGGCCTGTGCGGGCGCAGGAGACGGCGCGACCCAAGGTCGTGAGGTCGTCCGCATCACGGACGCCGCCGGGTTGCCCGGCCCCTTGGTCGACGATGTGTTGCGTGTGGTGAATGATCCCGCGACGCTCCGCTCCTTTGGGAATCTCAACATCGAAGCCGCGACAGGTCAGCGGCGACGTCGCCGTGCTCGGCGGGAATGTGAGCATCGCGGGTCACGTACGCGGACGCGTGATCACCGTGAATGGCGATGTGCTGCTGCATCAAGGGGCGGATCGACGGCAACCTGCTGGTGATTGGAGGGCGCCTGGTCGGTCGCGACGTTGCAACTGTCGGTGGCGACGTACAGGAGTTTGCCGATCGGACTTACGTATACGCTTCGATCCGATTCGACAGCTGTCAGCCAACACCGGCCGGAGACTAATCGGATGAACGCTGGTGGGCTCCTGCGGCAACGCTGGCGCAAGCGATCATGGAGCGACATACGGCTGGTATCGGCGCACACGTACAACCGCGTGGAGGGACTGCCCGTCCTGATCGGCCCGGCGTTTCGCGCGACGTCGTTGCGTCGCCTGACGGACCTGCTGGGCGTGGTCACAGCGGGTTCCTTCGAGAACGTCGGAGAACGCCCGGACACTGCAGAAGATGGAACTGCGCTTTGGACGCGACTATGGGGTGCGCGTCGGCGGCCATCTGCGCGACCTCGTCTCCCCAGTTGAAGGGTGGCAGATGTCCGAGGGCGAGATCGGCCTTGCGTCGTTTTTCTTGCGGACAGACTTCGCGGACTACTACAACGAGCACGGAGGCACGCTCTACGGCGGCCTGTACCTGGGGTGACCACACCGACGTGACGGTGTCGTACGCCGATGAACGGTGGAGTAGCCGCCGCGCCAAAAATCCCTTGAGCCTCCTGCACAACAACACGCCGTGGCGCGTGAATCCTGCCATGGACGACGGCACCTTTCACTTGTTGCAGGCGGCGGTTCGCTACGACACCGGAATGACCCGACGGATCCCTGGACGGGGTGGCCTCGTCCGGGACACCTATGAGTTCGACGCGGGACGATCTCTCGCAGTACGGGCGACGTCAGTCGGCGCTCGACAGACGGACCTCAACGGGCAAACCATAATGACCGTGCCTGCCGATGTCCGCCGATGCCAATCGCGTATCACCGGAAGGCCAGCCAGACCTTCGCGCGGTCGTCCTCGGTGGCTGGTTGAGCAGGACGACCTGCCCCTGCAGCGCGCCGCTATTTCCGTCGGCGGACCCAGCACGCTGCCAGGATATGATTTTTCCGCCGTGTGCGCAGCGACACCGACTTCCTGCAATGCTCCGACTTATCCAGCGCCATCGACGGCCAGCCGGGCTGCGATGCGCGCAGATCGCCATGGGGCAGATCGAGCATCGCGCCGAGTTGGGGATCGATCCGTGGGGGATGGGGGGCGGCGAGCGCGCCCAGCGCCGGCCGGGATGGGGGCTGTCCCGAATGGGTGGCGTTTGCCGACGCCGGGCGCGGCTGGTTGGTGGGCGACCGGCGCGGCGACCTTCTATCCGGCGAACCGACTACCACCGTTAGCACCTTCCGCCGATCTTGGCGTGGGCATCAGTTCCTCGACGACCTCGAACTGTACCTCGCCAAGGGCGTGTCCCGAGCACGGCGGCCCGTGGAATTTCTTTGTTCGCGTGAAGCCCCGGTTCTGGGCGTGACACGCCGGTTCTTCCTCACGCTTTCGTTCTGGTCGGCGCCATTGCTGGCGCAGGGGCGGCCGCGCCTCGACATCACCCTGCCGGCGCGGTACAACCTCACGACCGAAGGGCCGGCCGTGCACGTCCAACACGTGATTGCCGATGACGCCGTGCAGGAGCTGCTGAAGAACGGGTTTCCCGTTCAGTTGCGGTACCGCGTCGAACTCTGGTCATCTGGCGGTGTGTTCCACTCCATGCGCCGATCGGTGGAGTGGGAGGTGATCGTGCGATACGATGCCCTCGCCGAGAACTTCCGCATTGCCCGGAAGCTTGGCGACCGGGTGACTCCTGTGGCGCAGTACGCGAAATACGCGGATGCGGTTGCGGAGGTGGAGCGTCCGTTCAAGGCGCCGATCACCGCGGTGCGTGATCGCGACCGACAGTACTATATCGCCACCGTGGAAGTGGAGACGCTGTCTTCCAACGACCTCGATGAGGTCGAGCGGTGGCTCAAGGGCGAAGCGCAGCCCGCCGTCCGGGGTGAGGGCAACCCGGGGACCGCGTTAGGTCGCGGTGTTCGCAAGCTCTTTGCCCGGCTGGTGGGCGGCGAACGACGCAACCTGCAAACGCGAAGCGGGACCTTCCGCGCGAACTAGACGCCGAACGCGCGCGGTCCCCGCACCGGGAACCGCGCGCTATCCGTTGGCGTCCGCGTGCACTCGGCGCGAGTGCGTGCGAGCCTCGATCTCCTCCAGCTGGTGCAGTACGTCCGCGCCGTAGAACAGCCGGATGTATCGCGCCTGCGTCGGCGTGAGCCGGCGAACGGCCCAGCTGAGGTGAACGAAATGCGGCTCCACGGGAGCGTGCAGAGGATGCATCCCGATCTCGTTGGGAAGCCGGTTGGCCTTGCGCGTGTTGCAGCTGCTGCACGCCGTCACCACGTTCGTCCAGTCGTTCGTGCCACCGCGTGACAGCGGAATCAGGTGGTCGCGGGTGAGCGACTCGCGCGGCCGCAGGTCCAGCGACCCGCGTCCACAGTACTGGCAACGATACCGATCCCGGGCAAACAGGAAGGTGTTCGTGACCTGCCGGCGGAAGCGCCGGGGCACATGAATGAACTTGGTGAGCCGGATGACGACCGGGCGCGGAAACGCGAGTCGCTCGGAACGAACGACGCGGCTTCCGTCCGCCTCCACGATCTCTGCCTTCCCGTCAATGACGAGACGCAGGGCTCGCTTCAGCGGCACCATCGTCAGCGGCTCAAACGATGCATTCAGCGCCAGGCATCCTACCACCACGCTCACCTCCAGCCACCGGGTACAACAACTCCCGCCTCAGCGGAGCGCGGGAGGGATCGATCGCGGATGGCAACACAACGCGGCGCAGCGGGAACGCGCGCACGACGTTACTGGGAAGCTATGGACCTGACCGCCTCGTATCAAGCGCGCGGCGTCACACCCGACGCCGCGCACCTGCATCGTTATGCGCGCCCGGCGCCCGCGGCCACGGGAACGGCCGTCAGCCACCCGTGCCGGTCGGGAATCCGCCCCTGGGCAATACCCAGGTATTCCGCCTGAATCCATTTGGTGATCGGGCCCGGCGTGCCACCACCCACCGGAACGCGATCCACCGACCGGACCGGCGTCACCTCGGCGGCCGTGCCACAGAAGAACACCTCGTCCGCCACGTACAACATTTCCCGCGGAATGTTCTGCTCCCGCACTTCCAGCCCACGGTCCTCCGCCAACCGAACGATCGTGGAGCGCGTGATTCCCTCGAGAATGCCCGCCGCCACCGGGGACGTGTACAAGACGTTGTCGCGAACGAGAAAGAGATTCATGCCCGTCCCTTCGGACACAAAGCCGAAGGAATCCAGCACGATCGCTTCCTGGTACCCGTTCTGCCGCGCCTCTATGCCCGACAGCTGCGAGTTCAGGTAGTTCCCAGATGCCTTGGCCATGGTCGGGAAGGTGTCCGGCGCGGCCCTCCGCCAGCTCGAAACGCACGCATCGGCCCCCTCTTCCAGCGCGTGATGGCCGAGATACGGACCCTCCGATCGCCAACAGATGATGAAGGTCTCGACCGGCACACCCACCGGATAAAAACCCATCTGCTCCCCGGTCCGAATCACGAGCGGCCGGATGTAACAGCTCCGCAAATCGTTGGCGGCCACCGACTCCACGGTCGCCTGCACCAACTGCTCGAGGCTGTGCTCGATAGGCATGCGGTAGATCCGGCAGGAATCGAGCAACCGCTTCATGTGGTCCGCCAAGCGGAAGACGGCGCCTCCCTGCGGCGTCTCGTAGGCCCGGATCCCCTCAAATACGCCAGAACCGTAGTGCGCGACGTGGCTGATTACGTGGATGTTGGCGTCATCCCAATTCACCAATTCGCCGTCACGCCAGATCTTGGCAACCCGGCCCGTCTTGCCCTTGGCCATGCGCGTCTCCGCTGAGTGGTCCTGAACGATAACCCGCGCGGAGGTGCGGGGACTACTGCCGATCAGATCGCGACCGTGCTCGGTGCGCCTTCGTCATGCCACTTCTGGAGGGCCTGCCCCGCATCCTGAACTCGGCGACGCATCGGTTCGACGTCCACTCGCAATTGCCCGTCGCGAACCAGCTCCTTCCCGTCGATGAACACCGCTTTCGCCGGCCGGCCGGCCACCGAGTACACCAACGCGCTCCCCGGTTCGAAGGCGGGCACCTCACGAACGCCCTCGAGTGAAAACACGGCGAGATCGGCGGCTTTCCCAACTTCCAGCGACCCGACCTCTCGGGCCAAACCCAGGGCCCGCGCGCCGCCCAGCGTCGCCATCTCCAGACTCTGCGTCGCCCCGAGCACATCCGGGCTTCCCAGCCGCGCCCGTTGCATCAGCACTGCGGTGCGCGCCTCGTCCAACATGTCCATCCGGTTGTTGCTCGCCACCGAATCCGTGCCCAGACCCACCTGTAGTCCCAGCTGCAACATCTCGTGCAGCGGCGCGATGCCGTGACCCAGCTTGGCATTCGAGGCCGGGCAGTGGGCCACACCGCACCCGTGATCCATCATCCGGGTCATGTCCACGCCGCCCACGCGCACGCAGTGAATCAACAGCGGGCGCGTCCTGAGCACTCCGGTTCGCTCCAGCAACGCGATCGGTGACGTTGCCCTCGGCGCCACGTCGATGCCGCGGGAGCGCCACGCGTTCGCAAACGCCCCTTCCCCACTGCGCACGAGCTGCGACTCCGCCTCCGATTCCGCCACGTGAACCGCTACGGGCAGTTCTTCGGCGCGCGCCATTTCCGCAACGGCAGAGAACAGCGCGTCACTGACCGAATACGCGGCGTGCGGCGACACGCCGGTGCGCACGAGGTTCGAGTCGGATTTCCGTAAGTCGCGCACAGCGCGAGCCAAGTCGCTCATGACCGTGGAACACTGCGTCGGCTCGGGGCCAAAGACCTCCTGGTACACGACGCCGCGAGCGCCGATCGTTCGCAGTGCTTCGTGGCCGACGCCGGAACTCGAGGTGTCGCCAAAGGACGTGATTCCGGCTTGCAGGCCCTCCGCGATCCCGACGATCGCCGACGCAAATAGCCGATCGCGATCGAGCACCTCGTGACGTGCCTTGGTCAGGCGCACAATCCACGGGCGAAACGGCAGATCCTCCAAGAAGCCACGCATCGCCGTGAGTTCCAGATGCGTGTGCGTGTTCACCAGCCCAGGCATGAGCACCGCATTGCCGAAGGTGCGCATTTCCACCGTCGGCGCCGACGACATGGTCCCGACGTAGACGATGCGTCCCTTGCTGACGGTGACGCAGCCGTCATGAATTGGTGGACCCGAGATGGGCACCACCCATCTCGCGTGGTAGCTGATCACGCCGTACCTCCGACCGTTGAGCCCTGAGCTTCGTACAGAGCTTGGCGGCTCGGTAGTGGATCTGTCAACGAACGGGAATTCGGGATCACTGTGGGATCTTGAAAGGATTGGCTGTGTCCTTCGGCGTCTTCCCCGACTTGGGCAGCGGAAGTGGCACGTGGGCCGCCGCGGGTCCGTCCAGCGGGTGCTCGGCCGGTGCGCTCGGGATGGAGAACGGATTCGTCATTGAGTTTCCACATCCATTGCCGACATCGGTGCCGGGAATGAAGTACTCGACGAACGCGTGGTCAGTCCCGCATGACACTTCGCGAGCGACAATGCTCTCCGGCCGTGGCCAGTCGGGCGGGGTTGGCCTGCGCCGATACGCCTCGACCATGAAGCTCGTGTAAGCCGGCGCGGCTAGCCGCCCTCCCTGGGCGTTAGGCATGATCTTCTTTGGCTTGTCAAAGCCCATCCACACGCCGGCCACGAGATCGGCGGTGTAGCCGACGTACCAGACGTCCGCGCCATCGTTCGTAGTGCCGGTCTTCCCCGCGGAAGGAACGCGGAATCCCGCGCCCCAGACGCTCCCAGCCGCCGTTCCGCGCTGCACCACGTCCTTCATCATGCTGACCATCAGCCACGCCTCGGCCGGCGATAGAACGGTGTTCAGCCGTGGTTGCGGCTTCCAAAGCACGTTGCCGTCCGCGTCCTCCACCCGCACAATGCCCATCGGCGAGGTTCGGATGCCGAGGTTCGCGAAGGTCGTGTAGCCACCGATCAACTCGATCGGGTACACGTCGGCAGACCCGATGTGAATCGACGGATACGGCGGCACAGGCGTGGTGAGTCCGAAGCGCCGCGCCTCGTCGATGACGGTTTGTTCGCCGAGTTCCATGCCGACCTTGATGGCGATGAGGTTCCGCGACTGCATCAGTCCGCGGCGGATCGTCATCGGCCCCTCGTACTTGGCGTCGTAGTTCTGCGGCGTCCAGGTTGAACCATCCTGCTGCGGCACGGAGATCGGCGAATCGTCGATGATGGTGGCGGGCGTCATGCCATGCTGCATGGCCGCTGCGTAGACGATTGGCTTGAACGTCGATCCCGGTTGGCGGAGTGCCTGGGTCGCCCGGTTGAACTTGGAGTCGTCGAAATCGCGGCCTCCGATGAGCGCGCGGACAGCGCCGTCGCGCGGATCGATGGCGATGAAGGCGCCCTGCAGATAGGGCGACTCCGCTTCGGCGCCTTCCTCGCGCGTGCTGCCGCGAGCGACGTACTGCTCGAAGGACTGGTACTTGAAGTTGCCGTACTTCCCAGCCTCCACGGCCCGCAGCTGATTCTCCAAGGCACGGTCCGCGGCGGATTGCATATCAAGGTCGAGCGTGGTGTACACGCGCAGGCCCTGCTCGTAGACGCGTTCGCCGAAACGGCTTTCGAGCTGGCGGCGAACCCAGTCGACGAAGTACGGGGCGACGTCTCCTGACTCCTCCCGTCGCGCCAAGCGCAGGGGGTACGCTCGGGCCAGTGAGGCGTCGGCCTCGTCCACCGCACCCTCATTGGTCATGAGCGCAATGATGGTGTTGCGTCGCTGAATCGCCCGGTCGGGGTATCGTCGCGGGTTGTAGCGGCCTGGCGCCTTGGGCAGCGCAGCCAGGGTCGCCGCTTCCGCCAAGTTCAATTCCCGAACCGTCTTGCCGAAGTAGCGCTGCGAGGCTGTCTCTACCCCGTACGCCCCGCTTCCGAGATTGATCTGGTTCAGGTACAACTCGAGGATGTGATCCTTCGAATACTTCGACTCGATCGCCCGCGCCACGCGGATCTCCTTCAACTTGCGAACGATCGACTTCTCCCGCGAGATCTGGTCCGGGAAAACGTTCCTCGCCAGCTGCATCGTGATGGTGGAGAATCCCTGCGCGAAGGAACCCGCCATCACGTTGTGAAATACCGAGCCGGGAATCCGCAACCAGTCGATCCCCGAGTGCGAATAGAATCGCTTGTCCTCCGTTATGACGAAGGCATCGCGCACGATCTTCGGGATGTCTTTCAGCTCCACCAACGTTCGGCGCTCCAGCCCGATCTCGGCCACGAAGCGCCCATCCACAGCGTACAGCCGAGACGTTTGGCGCGGCGAATAGCTCTCGAGAATACCGATACTCGGACAGCGCGTCCCGGCGCAGACCAGGCGCCATGTGGCATAGACAGCCCCCGCACCGGTCGCCGCAAGAAACGTGACGGATACCGCCAACGCCCTCGCGAAACGTGGGTTCCGCGAGAAGAACGCGAAGAGTCGGCGAGAGCGAGCAGCCATGAAGGGTTCAGCGAGAGCCAGCGGTCACGATCGGCGTCGGAGCCCGGCCGGACCCGGGGGAGAGAAAGTAACCCGTGGCAAAAAGCGCAGCAACGAATCTCGGCGCAACACCGCGCCTATCGGTGACTTGGCGCACCTTTCGCTTATCTTCCGGCCATGATGAATCGCGCGTCTTTTCACAGCGAACTCGCCTGGCGTGGGCTCCTCTACCAGAGCACGGAGGGTGCAGAAGCGGCCATGAGCGCGGGGCCCGTGCTCGGCTACTGCGGCTTTGACCCAACCGCCCCGAGCCTCCACGTCGGGAACCTCGTTCCGGTCATGGGTCTGGTGCACCTGCAGCGCGCTGGTCACCGGCCGATCGTCCTGGTGGGTGATGGCACGGGCATGATCGGCGATCCCAGTGGCCGCACGTCGGAGCGACCGCTCGCCGACGAGGCCACGATCACGGCCAACGCGCAGGGCATCCGCGGACAGCTCGAGCACTTCCTCGACTTCTCGGGGCCGCGCGGTGCGCTGATGCGTAACAATGCCGCCTGGCTCACGCCGCTCGGCTTGATCGCTTTTCTCCGCGATGTAGGCAAGCACTTCAGCATCAACCTCATGCTCGCGAAGGACTCGGTGCGGTCGCGACTGGAGACTGGCATCACCTACACGGAGTTTTCCTACATGCTCCTCCAGGCCTACGACTTTGCCGAGTTGTGCCGCACGGAGGGCGCCACGCTGCAGATCGGCGGCAGCGACCAGTGGGGGAACATCACAGCGGGAACGGAGCTCATCCGGCGTACGTTAGGCGTCGATGCGCATGGCGTCACCCTGCCACTGGTCACGAATGCCGACGGCAAGAAGTTCGGAAAGTCGGAGGGCGGGAACATCTGGCTCGACCCCGAACGTACCTCGCCCTACCGGTTCTATCAGTTCTGGATCAACTCGGACGACCGTGACGTGGGCCGCAACCTCCGCTATTTCACGCTGAAGACGCAGCCGGAGGTCGAGGCGCTGGAACAGGCCATGGCCCAGTCGCCCGAAGGGCGAGAGGCACAACAGGCGCTGGCCATGGATGTCACCTCTCGGGTACATGGGGACGAGGCGGCCCGCACCGCACGTGACGTATCGCGCATCCTGTTCGACAAGCGCGCCGATCCACGGGATCTCAGTGCGCAAGCACTTCGCGCCATCGAGCGTGAGGTTCCGTTTGCCGCGGTTCCTCCGATCGGTGCGACGGACGGGGCGGCCGAGCCCGGGCTGGACGTGGTGGATGGGTTGGTGCGGCTGGGGTTGGTGAAGTCGAAGTCGGACGCGCGCCGGCAGCTCCAACAGGGAGCGGTCACGGTGAATGGACGCCGACTTGGCACCGAGGAAGCGTCGGTGCCATTGGGCGAGGCGTTACACGGCGCCTATTTCCTGCTGCGCAAGGGAAGCCGCGACATCGGGCTCCTCCGCGCCTCCGCTCACGTCGAGGTCCCTGAGTCGCGAGCATGACCTGAAGGGCGGTCCGCGGATCGGGGCCGCGCGTGGAATGGTGCGTCTCGCGGGTTTGGGCCGTGCATGCCATGGCGCGGCTCGCGGGTCGGGGCGGCGCGTGGAATGGCGCGGCCCGCGTCTGGCTCCGAGTCGCTCAGGAAGCGATCAGGTACAACGCACGGTCCAGCGATTCTTCGCTGGTATAGAAATGCGGTGACAACCGAATGGCCCCCTCGCGCAGGGAATGGGCAATGCCCGAGGCTTCCAGCCGCCGGCAGACGCCCTCCGGATCGGGCGGGATGACCGACACGATCCCGGCGCGCGCCGCCGGATCGGACGGCGTCACCAGCGTGATGTCCCGCTGACGCTGCGCCCACTGCACGATCTGGTCGGCGCGGGCCCGCACCAGCTCAAACACATGGGCCAACCCCACTTCCAGGAACATGTCGAACGTACCCGTCATGCCCGCAAAGTCCTGGAACGGCAAGGTCACCATCTCGAACCGGCGCGCGTCGTCGAAGAAATCCAGTGAATAGTCGAGGAACCGGCCGAAGTCCGTGGACGACCGCACCGCCAGCCACCCCACGTCCGTGGGTTCGAGCTGCCCGATGAGCTCGCGACGCACATACACAAAGCCGGTTCCCCACGGTGAGAGCAACCACTTCTGCGCCCCGCTGGCCAGGATATCGATGTGACACGCTCGTACATCGAGCGGTGCCGCCCCCACGCCCTGGATGCCATCCACCACGAAGTAGATCCCTCGCTCGCGACACGCCGCGCCCAACCTCGCCAGGTCCAACCGCTTTCCCGTCTCGAATGAGACCCACGATACCGCCAGCACCTTCACGTTCGGCTTCTCGATGGCCGCCAGCATCGCGTCTTCGTCGGCCAGGCGACCGCGGCATGGCACGCGGTGGAAGTGCACCCCCTTGGCCCGTTCCAGCGCCATCCACGGATACACATTGGCAGGAAATTCCCGGTCGCTGCCCACCACGACGTCGCCCGCATTCAGCGGCAACGAACGCGCCGCGAAATTGACGCCGTATCCCGTGTTGACCATCATCGCGATCTCGTCCTCACCCGCTCCGATGAACTGGGCTGCCTGCATTCGTCCCTTGGTCAGGATCCCGAACTGCCGCTCGAGCGTGATGCGCCACGGTTCTGCGCGCAACGACGTCCACTCCTCGATCTGCGCCACGCAGCGGCGCGGCAGCGGGCCCGTGGCCGCATGGTTCAAGTAGACGACATCGGGGCGAAGAGTGAACGGGTACTCCTGGGCTCGTAGCCGGTCCAAGGATGTCAACGTGAATTCCTTGCGAATGGTGGAAGTGCGCACCGCGACTGCAACCTAACGCCACCCGCCGTGCCCCGGCGAACCGTGGAGCTCCTCATTTCTGCTTGCTGACCACGAGCGCCAACACCGGGCGCCGTCAGCGATTGACCGATCGCGCGCGTCAGCGCGGTTCACGCAGTTCTTCCGGGGTATCGGGAGGCTGGCGACGCCAGCGGCGATGGTGCCAGAAGTACTGCTCGGGATACCGGCGAACGTACCGCTCCAGCACTCTCGTGAACGACGCGACGGCCTCGTCCACGTCCCGCTCACGTTCTCCGCTGGGCGTGACGGGAACGGGTTCGATCACGACATGATACCGCCCCTCCGGCTGCAACACGGCCACGACGAATATCATGGGAAGCCCGTACTTGAGCGCGAACACGGCCGGCCCACGAGGCGTCTTGGCCGGACGCCCGAAGAAGGGGACGAAGGTGGACGCCAGCCCCAACACCCCCTGATCGGCGACAAAGCCCACGGCACGCCCCTCACGAAAGGCACGGGGTACGCGCCGCACGGCGTCGGCATCTGGCACCACGTACAACCCAAGCGCCTGCCGGGACTTCGTGATCCACGCGTCAAAGAGCGGATTCGCTTGTCGGCGCGTGATCACGTCCAACGGCACGCCACGCGCCGCCAGCCACGCGGCCGATAACTCCCAGTTCCCCAAGTGGCCGGTGACGAGCACCACCCCACGGCCGGCTGCGAGCGCATCGTTGATCGGTGTGAGATCATCGTGGCTGCTGACGAGGGAGAGCACTCCGTCGCTCCCGCGTTTGGCGGTCAGCGCCGATTCGATCGCTGTGCGTCCCAGGCTGCGATAGGCGCCACGAGCGATGCCGCTCACCTCACGATCGGACAACCCCGGAAAGGCCGCGGCAATCTGCCGGGTGACCACGCGCCGACGGATGCCAAGGGGGCGATACCCCAGCAAGCCTAACGCCTCGCCCCATCGCCTCGCCCAACTAAATGGGACCACTCCCAGCGCCCCGACGACGATGCGGAGCGCCCCATACTGCAGACGATGCGCGAGCGAAACCCGCGACGGTGCTTCACCGCGTGGTCCCTTGCTCATGGCATGGTCCGAGGCAGATCGATCGCCACTTCGCGCGCGAAGGCTATGGTTTCTCGGGCGACGCGATCCCAGTTGAGTCGTTCGACCACCGCTTGCCGCGCCGCTGCCCCCAGCCGTCGACGTCGCTCGTCATCGCCTAACAACTGGCGCAACGCCAAAACGACCTGCTCGACGTTCTCGGGTGGAACCACCAAACCCGTCTCGCCATCGCGAACCGCGGAGCGCACCCCGCCAGAGTCACCCGCCACCGATGGCACGCCGCTCGCACCCGCCTCGACGAACGAGATGCCGAATCCTTCGGCGTTGATGTCGTTGTGCACGCGGGACAGGCCCACGTACACCGTGGCGGTGGCATACGCTTCGGCAATCTCAGCGTCCGAGACGGCGCCCGCGAAGATCACCCGGTCCCCCACGCCGCGTGACGCCGCCAACGCGCGCAACCGCGCTTCGTCGTCGCCCGTGCCGATGATCGCGTACCGCAGCGTTGGAAACTCCTCGCGCAGCCGTGACAATGCTTCGATCGCGATGTCTTGTCCCTTGTGTGGCACCAGGCGCGCTACCGTCAGGAGCAACGTTTCATCCGTAAGGCCCCAGGTGTGCCGCAGCTGGCGACGATCGTTCCCCGGATGGAACTGCGCCGGGTCGGTCCCCAGCGCAATCACCCCCACCGGCGGTGGCTGTTGCAGTTCGAGGCGGTCCAGCAACGTGCGCGTGACGTCTGCCGTCCAGTCAGAAATGGCGATGACGCCGCGTGCGCTACCGAGGATCGCACGGGCGGTCGCCCGCTTCAACGGACTCGACTGCGTCTTGCGGAGCTCGCGCAGCACGTCGCCACCGTACACGTACACGACGAACGGGAGCCTTACGCGACGGACCGCCATCCAGACGGCGTAGCCGCAGGG
>JBGAJQ010000055.1:0-36089 GCA_044224875.1 Gemmatimonadaceae bacterium
GCACCGGTGCGGATGTCGAGCTGCGTGCTCTGGAACGCGATGGCGTACTGAATGCGGCCGCGATAGCCCTCGGACTGGTCGAAGTGATCGTCGCCAGACTCGTAGGACACGATGTGATCGGCATCAACCGTCCCACCAAACCACTCGTACGAGTCATCCAGCCCGGCCATCGACTGCAGGTAGGAGAGCTTGGTGCCGCTCCCCACGGTGGCGAAGGTGAAGGAGTTGAGTTCGTTGTTGAGCGACGGTGCAAAGCCAGCGAACTCGACGCGCACATACTTCAACTCGCCGGAATTGTCAGTGTCGACCGATCCACCGTCGTAGGTGACCTTGTAGTTGGTACCCGGCGTGTTGCCGGCGACGGTATTGGTACCCTCGATTTCGATGCTCACGCCAGTACGAGCGGTCGTGGCGTTGCCGATGATGACCAATCCGCCCCAGTCCCCTGGCTTGCGCTGCCCCGCCGGCTGCGACGAGGTGAATACGATGGGCGCGGTGGCTGTGCCGACCGCGTTGATCTTGGCCCCGCGCAGGATGAAGAGCGACGCGCCTAACGTGTTGAAGTCGCCCTTGATGGTTGTGCCGGGCTGAATCGTGAGCGTGGCGCCGTTCCCGACGTGAACGAAACCCTTGAGGACATAAGTTGTTTCCGGGTACCACGTGGCGTTCGCGGTGATGTCGCCCGTGATGTCCTTGGTGAACGTGCCAAAGGCCACGGTAGTGGTCTGTTGCTCACTCGTGAAGCCGCTGGTCTTCGCGCCCTTCACGGCGGCCACGCGGTATCGATAAACCGTGCCCGGCTTGAGTCCGGCATCGTCGAACGTGACGGTAGAGGCTGTGGCCGGTGCGGACTGGTTGGTCACTTGGGTAAACGTCCCAGCCGCCCCCTCGGCGCGCTCGATGTTGTAGCTGTTGTCGCCGGCCGTGCTAGTGAAGGTGACACGGATCGTCGAGGAGCTGGTGGCACTGACGGCGAGGCCAAGGGGTGGGTTGGGCGTGGGTTCAACAGGCGAGCTGTCGTCATTGCCGCAGGCAGCCGATACGGCGATTGCGGCGGCGCCGATCAGGTGGAGGAGGCGCGAGGAGGCCATCTCGAGGTGTCCTTCGTGAGAGGTCGAATTCCGAACGTGTGTCCAGTGAAGAAAAGGGCGCTGCGTCGCGGCCGTGTGTCACGATCGTCACGGCCCTGTCACAGCGCCCTCTGCGAGTTGTCACGACACGGCCGCCATGCGGCCCAATCGTTACGGCTTGTAGATCAGGCCCAGCTGCATCACGCGTCCCGTCTTGTACGTCTCACGAACCACGGTGCCCTGCTTGGTCGTGTAGGCCTCATCCAGCAGATTCTTCGCATCGAGCCGCCCCGAGAATCCGCGTCCCAGGGGAAAGCGCAACGAGAAGTCCACCACGTTGCGCGGGAGCGTGATCACGTCCGGCAGGGGCACGTCGCCCGCTGCGTCGATGCGCTCACCCACTCGGTTGAAGAGCACGGTCGCACTCGTCTTCCCGGTTCTGGTCGCGTAGGACATTCCGAGGTTCACCACGTACGGCGCCTGACCCACCATGCGACGCGTTGGATTCGTAGCCGACGACTTGTTCTCGCCCAGGTCGATCTTGCTCTGCATCACGGTGATGTTCGTGAACCCGGAGAATGGGCGCAGCGGGCGGCCAAGGAATCCGAGATTTCGTCGCAACTCGATCTCGAGGCCGTAGTTCGTCGCGCTCTTCGCATTGACGTACCCGATGAAACGAGACGTCGCGCCAGCGGCGTGGTAGACGCGTTCGATCGGTTTCTCGAATTCCTTCACGAAGAACCCCAGCGAGATCACTTCGTCGCTCTGCGGATAGAACTCCCAGCGCAAGTCGGCATTCTGGATGCGCGTGCGTTGCAGGTCGGCATTGCCCTCGAGGTCATCGCCATTCAGCACGTCGCGGCTCTTGATGGGGACAAGCTCGCGATATTCCGGCCGGGCCAGTGTCTGCGACAGCGATACACGAATGTTCTGATGGTCGCTCGGTGCCACGTTCAGTGCCAACGATGGCAGGACGTCTGACCAGTCATTCGTTGTCTGGATTGGCTGACCGAGCGTAGAGGCCGCGTTCACTTGCAGCTGGTCATGTTCGTATCGTGCGCCGCCAACCAGTCGCACCGCGTTGGAGATGGCGAGCTCGCCCATGAGGTATGCGGCCGACAACTCGTCCCGCGCACTGTACGAACCGCCTTGTGACAGGGGTGAGAGGCGGAAGAAGTCAGACGTCGGCGTCGAAAACCGACCGTCAAACAACTGCTCCGGCGAAAGTTCGCGCGTTGCTGCATCGGCAAAGGGCGCCGAGATCGAGTAGGCGCGGGTGTCGGCATCACGGTCCGTCGTGCGATACAGGCCGCCCAGCTTCACGTAGTGCTGTCGTCCAGCAGCGTCGAAGTTCACCTGGTAGTTCGCGCGCCCTTCGCGATTGCTCTCCGTGAGCTTGGAGAAGGTGCGTACGGCGCCGGCATTCCCGTTGTTCAGCCACCGAAGGTGCTCCGGTCCCCCGGGCGTGTCCTGTTCGATCACGTAGACGAACTCCGTGCGGTCCGGTTCGTCACGACGCACGCCGCTCGAAGTGAAGGCCCAGTCCAGACGCTGCTTGGTGCCAAACTGGTGTTCGGCCGCCAG
This sequence comes from Gemmatimonadaceae bacterium, assembly GCA_044224875.1. Lineage (GTDB taxonomy): Bacteria > Gemmatimonadota > Gemmatimonadetes > Gemmatimonadales > Gemmatimonadaceae > JABAQJ01. The sequence goes on from JBGAJQ010000055.1 coordinate 2,655, forward strand.
CTGCGACGAGCGAATGGCGCGCTCCACGTACTGGTTGCGATCGATGCGCGCGCGGAAACCTTCATTCTCGAATTGTCCATACTCGCGTCGCGCGTCGTTGTCGGCGGTGCGGCTGTAGGTGTTGTTCACCATGAGTCGGGTGTGGCCGCCGATGAGCGTGCTGAAGTTTGCCAGCCCACCCCACAGCACTCCCGCGCTACCTGTCTCGCCTTCGAAGCGATCCTGCTCGATGGTGGAGCCGGCGGTCGTGCCGCGCGCGGCCAACGCGCGCACCTGGCCCGTCTTGAGGTCTTGTGAAAGGGAATAGGTCCCCGAGACGAGGTAGCCGATGCGCTGGCCAAACACGGGGTCGTTTCCACCGATCGAGATCGACGTCGAGGTGTTGGGCGTGGCGGTCTTGAGCGAGGGAACCCACGCGTTGCGGAAGGTGCCGACCAACCGGCTGTAGTCCGACGGATTCAGGTTGATGCCCTGGAAATTGCCAAGAGACGCGACGAGCGCCGGGACGTCCCGCTTCGAGCCAACGTTCGCGAACATCTCGCCACCGGTCGTGAAGGCGCTGAGGATGCTCTTTCCGGTCGACCCGGGGTTGTAGCCGCCGGTCGTTTGGGCAGCGAACTGTCGAATGGCGGGAAACTCTCGCGTCTTGATCTCCAGCTGCGCGCCGGAGAAGTCCCCCTGCTGGTCCGGGGTGAAGGTCTTTGACGTCGTGATCTGCTCGAGGAGGCCCGTTGGAAACAGGTCGAGGGGCACCGTGCGCTTTTCGGGCTCGGGGCTCGGCACCCGCGTGCCGTTGAGCTGGGTGGTGGTGTAGCGCTCGCCCAACCCGCGGACGAATACGAACTTGCCGCCTTGCACCGTCACCCCGCTCACACGTTGCACGGCCTGGGCCGCGTCACCGTCGGGACTCTTGGCGATCTGCTCCGTGGTGACGGAGCTGACGATGGCGGTCGCCGTGCGCTGCTTGTCCAAAGCCTCGCTGACGCTCCCGCGCTCGGCCTGGGCGGTCACCACACTTGCCGCCAGCTTCACGGTCGCGGCCTCCAGGGAGATGTTCTGCTCGAGGGTCTTCCCGGCGTCGAGCACCAGCCCCGTAATGCTCTTGGGCGTATAGCCGAGGCGTCGGGCCTGCAGAGTCACCGTGCCTGCGGTCACACGAGGCAGCGAGTACCGACCGTCGATCCCCGAAACCGTTCCGGTGGTGGTTCCCACGACCTGAATGCCCACGTCGGAGATGCCTTGGCCCGTCGTGGCGTCAATGATGCGCCCAACGATACGGCCGGTGCGGGCGGTGGACTGGGCGCCTAACGTTGGGAGAGCGGACGCGAGGGCGAATGCCCAGAGGACAAAACGTGTCGCACGTCGAATAGACATGAGGAACCGCGGGATGGAGGAAGGCAACGTGAAGATTTGTCACGAAGACCTTCGAAATTCCCGCTTTCCCGTCTCGTATCCCTCACAGCTCTGCAACGAACGTGTCACGACCGACTGATCCACGGCCGTTACACGTGCCGGTCCACCAGATCCGGGAAGAAGGCCTCAATCGTCGCCCCAGAACCCGCCTGGCTTTCCGCAGAGACCCGTCCACCGTGCGCTTCGACCATGTGCTTGACGATCGCCAGGCCAAGTCCCGTTCCCCCTTCCTCGCGCGAACGCGCGGCATCGGCTCGGTAGAACCGCTCGAAAATGCGAGGCAAGTGCTCGGCGGGGATACCACTCCCCGTGTCGCGCACTCCAATGATGGTGCCTTCGGCGGTGCGACGCGCGAACACGGTGATCGAGCCGAGCGACGTGTGCCGGACGGCGTTGTCCGTGAGATTCGCCAGTACCTGCCGGACGGCGGTCGGATCGGCCACCAGTTCCCTGGCGTCGTCGGGCACGGCCGCAACGAGCGTGACACCGCGCGCGGCGGCGCGATCACGCACGGCACCAAAAACTTCAGAGGCGACCGCCGCGACGTCGACCGGGCAGGGATTCGGCACCCATCCGCCCGATTCTATCCTCGAAAGGTCGAGCAGGTCATCCACGATCCGTTGCATGCGACGGGTGTTCGTCAGGATCATCTCGAGAAAGCGCTGCCGGTCGGTGGGTGGCAGGCTGTCGTCCTGCAGGGTTTCGGCAACACCGCCAATCACGGTGAGCGGTGTCTTGAGCTCGTGCGACACGTTGGCCACAAAGTCGCGACGGACGGTTTCCAGGCGACGGATCGGCGTCAGGTCGTACAGCGCGAGTACGGCACCCCCCGTTGCCCGCGGGCGGACGGTCAGGGCCACCGTGCGGTCGCCCAACTGCATCTCGATCGCGTCGGTAAATTCACCGCGCGTCGCCCCCACGATCGCTTCGCGGAGCAGGCGGTCGCGAGGGAGTTGGTCCGTGGGGAAGGGCGTCTGGTCCCGGATGCCTAACAATCGCCGAGCATGATCGTTCATGTGCACCACGCGCTGGGCTTCATCGATCGCGACGACACCTTCGTTGAGTGATTCGGTGAGGGCTCTCAGCAACGCGTCGTCCGCCTCCAGCGCCTGCAATCGCGCACTCAGTTCCTCTGCCAGCCGGTGGAAGGCGGTGGCCAGTTCGCCAACCTCACCCGGCGCGCTGAGCGATGGGCGGCGTGACAGGTCACCCCCGGCGATGGCCCGCGCGTCGTCGCGGAGTTCCAGAATCGGTCGCGCCACGGTGCGGGCAAAGATGAGCGCCAGGACCAACGCGGCCAACGCCGCCACGCCACCTGCCGCGAGCACGTCCTGCTGCATGCCGTCCACGAGGTCGTCGAGCACACGCGTGCTTGCGGACACGCGGGCGACGCCGAGACCGGTGCGCACGGCGGCGTATACCTCCTCGTCGCCCGCCGAGCGGCTTTGCCGAATCGACGTACCCTCCCCCGATGCAACAGCGGCGACGATCTCCGGTCGGGTGGCGTGGTTCTCCAGGCCGCCTAACGCCGTGGAATCGAACTCCGAGTCGCCAAGCACCGTACCGTCTGGGGCGATGAGGGTGACGCGGCGCGACAAAGCCTTGCCCGCGGCATCGGCCAGGGAGTCGGCACCCACTCCGGGGCGCCACTGGAGGGCGACGACGCGCGCATCTCGCAGCCCTTCGGCCGTGGCCTGATCGCGCAACCGCCTTCCCGAGCCGCCGGTCGAGGCTGACGACGGCGAAGACGAGGAAGGCGGCGATGAGGAGGAGCGAACCGAGAAGGAGTCGCTGGGTGAGTCTCACGCGCTACGCGGTTGGGCCACCTTCAGACGGTAGCCAAACCCGCGCACAGTTTCAATGAGTTCACCGGAGGCACCGAGTTTCGATCGCAGCCGTTGCACGTGCATGTCCACGGTGCGTGTCTGAATATCGGGCGCCGCTTCCCAGACGGTTTCCAATAGGTGGCCTCGAGCCTGCACCCTCCCGCGGCGTTCGGCCAGCGTCAGGAGCAGTCGATACTCCGTGGGGGTCAAGTCCAGTTCCTTCCCTTCCACGGACACACGATGCGCCGCGCGGTCGATGGAGATCGGGCCCACGCGCAACATGTCACCACCGGGTTGTTGGCCCTGCGCCATGCGCCGAAGGATTGCGCCAACGCGGAGCACGAGTTCCTGCGGCGAGAACGGCTTGGTGATGTAGTCGTCCGCACCCAACGACAGCCCGCGAATCCGGTCCTGCTCTTCGCGCCTGGCGGTGAGCATGAGCACGGCCACGTCACGAAGGGAATCGTCACCTCGTAGCTGCTCGAGGATCTCGTAGCCGGACATGCCGGGCAACATCAGATCGAGGACTATGAGCGCGGGGTGTTCCTGTTGCGCCTGCCGAAGGGCCTCGGGGCCTGTGGTTGCCGTCGACACGCGATAGCCAGCCTTGACCAGGTGATACGCCACGAGTGCGACGATGTCCTGCTCGTCGTCGACTACCAGGATTCGCTCACCCGCGGGCTTACCGTTAGTCACGATCTCCGCTGCTCCAGTCGTCGCTGAACCTTCGCGACAATCATCTCGACGGCCACTTCGTTGTGTCCTCCCCGCGGAATGATCACATCCGCCCATCGCTTACTCGGCTCAACGAACTGCAGGTGCATCGGGCGTACGGTGTTCAGGTACTGATGGAGTATCTCTTCCAACGCCCGTCCGCGTGCGTGCAAGTCCCTCTCGATGCGCCGCACCAGGCGTATGTCAGCGTCGGCATCGACAAACACCTTCACATCACAGAGCGCCCGCAGGCGCTCGTCGACAAACAACAAGATACCATCCACAACCACCACATCTGCCGCTGCAACCGCCACCGAACTCGAGCTTCTCGTGTGCGTTTGGAAATCGTACACCGGCTTCTGAATTGCTTGACCCATCGCCAGCTGCCCGAGATGGGAAACGAGTAGATCGAGATCCAGCGTCTCGGGATGATCCCAGTTGATACGACGCCGTTCCTCCATCGGAACGTGCGCAAAATTTCGGTAGTACCCGTCCATGTCGATCAGGGCAACCGACGCACTCTGGAGCGCATCGGCCACCTTTCGAGCGACCGTTGACTTGCCCGACCCCGTCCCACCGGCGATCCCGATGATCAGCGGCCTCACCGGAGGTCCTGTTTTGCTGCCTCGCCGCAAGCAGAATCACCAGCGCCGAGGAGAAAGGAAAGCGTACGAGCTGTCACGATTCTGTATCGAGGCGACGGGGGTAGCGGGCGGCAGCGACTGACGGAAGCTCACCAGCCCTGACACCGGCGTCAATCAGCGGATCGACGTTTCCTCGCCGCCAGAGATCGCACCGCTTAAGCTTCATCCGCATGTGGCTGAACATCTTGCGAGTGATCGTCTTTCTGGCGCCGGCGGTGGTGGTAGCCCAGGACCCGGCGCCGCGACTTGGCGACGAACGGCGCATTGTCGTGGCGGCTACCACGGACGTTCACGGCAGAATCCGTGGCTGGGACTACTATGCGTCGGCACCCGACTCGGCGCGCGGGTTGTCGCGTGCCGCCACGATCGTCGATTCGTTGCGCGCGTCGAATCCTGGGCGCGTCGTTCTGGTCGACGCCGGGGATTTCCTGCAGGGGAACCCGCTGACCTTCGTGGCGGCCCGGGTCCGATCCAGCGATCGACATCCGGTCATCGCGGCGATGAACGCCATGCGTTACGATGCCGCGACCATCGGCAATCACGAGTTCAACTACGGCCTGCCGTTCCTGCGCCGCGCGATCGCGCAGGCGTCGTTCCCGATGCTGGCGGCCAACGCGCATACGCCGGGCGGTGCGCAGGCATTTGCAGCGAGTCGCATGGTGATTCGCGATGGGGTGCGGATTGGCATTGTGGGTGGCACGACGCCTGGCGCGATGCTGTGGGACCGTGACCACCTGCGCGGCAAGCTCTCGTTAGGTGATATCGTCCCCGCGCTGCGGAAGGAAGTCGCGCAGCTGCGCGCCCGTGGGGCCGACGTGGTGGTGGCGGTCCTGCACTCCGGCTTGGACGAAGCGGCCAGCTACGACACGGTGGGATCCGGATTGCCCAGCGAGAACGTATCGGCCCGTGTGGCGCGCGAGGTCCCCGGCGTCGACCTGGTCGTGTATGGGCACTCACACCGCGAGCTGGCGGATTCGACCGTGGGGACCACCCTGCTGGTGCAGCCGCGGAACTGGGCGGGCAGTGTCGCCATCGCGACGCTCACGGTGCGACGGGAGGCCGGGCGTTGGCGAGTCAGCGGCAGCCATGGCGCGCTGGTCCGCACAGCGGGTCACGCGGAGCACGCCGCCGTCCTGGAAGCCAGCCAACGCGTGCACGACGCCACTGTCAGCTACATCTCTGGCGCGGTCGCCACCACGTCGCACCGGTGGTCGGCGGACTCCTCACGAGTCCGTGACACCCCCATCGTCGACTTCATGCTGGAGGTGATGCGGCGCCGCACGGGGGCGGACCTTGCCGTAGGTGCGTCCTTCGCGCTCGATGCGGCTATCGACTCGGGTCGCGTCACCGTCGCCGAGCTTTCGCGCCTGTATCCGTATGAAAACACCTTGCGCGCCGTCCGCATCACGGGACGACAGCTCCGCGAGTATCTCGAGTACAGTGCGCGTTACTTCAAGGACGCCTCTGGTGGTGCGTTGGCGCCCGGCACGATCGATCCAGCCATTCCCGGCTTCAATTTCGATATGCTGGCGGGCGCCGACTACACGTACGACCTCACCCACCCGATCGGCCAGCGACTTACCCGCCTGGAGGTCCGAGGGCGCGCCGTACAGGACAGCGACACGTTCACGCTGGCGGTGAACAACTATCGGCAGAGTGGGGGCGGTGGCTATGCCATGCTGCGCGGCGCCCCTGTGGTGTACGATCGGCAGGAAGACATTCGGCAGCTGTTGATCGATGAAGCCCGTCGGCGTCGCCGGTTGGAGCCGACGGACTATGCGTCGGCCAACTGGAGGTTGGAGCCGTCGAACGCCGTTGGCGTGGCCTACGCCCAGATGCACCTGGAGGCCCGGACGCGCGAGGCCACCACGGTACCCGGATCGAAGGCTCGCACGCTGCGGATCGTCGCCTTCAACGATTTTCACGGCGCCCTGGAACCTCGGCGTGACAGCGCGGGCACGGTGCGCGGCGGTGCCGTCGCGTTGGCGTGGGAAATCGAACGCGCGCGCGCCGAGTGCGTGCCGCCCCAGTGCCAGAGCGTCCTCCTCGACGGCGGCGACGAATTTCAGGGAACGGCGGCCTCGAATTTTCTCTACGGCCGGCCGGTGGTTGAGCTGTTCAATCGGTTGGGCGTGGCGGCCGCCGCGTTAGGCAATCACGAGTTCGACTGGGGACAAGACTCGCTCAAGGCCCGGATGCACCAGGCCCACTACCCGATCCTCGGCGCCAACGTCAGGGACGCCGACGGCTCCGACGTTCCATGGATAACCGACGACACCCTCCTGACCGTGGGCACCCTGCGGGTCGGCGTCATCGGCATTGCGACCGTCGAGACGAGCCGAACGACAAAGCCGGCCAACGTCTCCGACCTGCGGTTCGTCGACCCCGGACCCGTGGTGGACGCGCACGCGAAGGCGCTGCGCGCGCGTGGGGCGGATGCGGTCATTGTGGTGGCGCATGCCGGCGCGTTCTGCACGCGTGGCGAGGCCGCGACCTGCGACGGGGAGATCATTACCATGGCGCGACAAGCCAACGCCAGGGTCGACGCCTTCGTGAGCGGCCACACGCACTCGCCGATCGCCACGGTGGTGCGCGGCGCGGCGGTGGTGCAGGCCCGCACACGCGGGACGACGCTGGCCATTGCCGACATCCCCTTGGCGGGCGGAGACCCGCAAGTGCAACTTCGCGACGTGCGCCCGGATCGCAGCGGACCGCCGGACACCGCGGTCGTCCGCATCGTCGAGGCGGCAACGGCGGGGCTTCGCGAGCGCATGGGGCGACCGATTGCCCGAGTCGCCGAACGCCTGTCGAGCGGTACCGAGGGGCCGTTAGGTAACCTGATTGCGGACGCCCAACGCCGCGCGGGCGCGGGAGACGTGGCGGTCATGAATACCGGTGGTGTGCGCGCCTCCATTGATTCGGGGATGGCCACCTTCGGCGCCCTGTTCGAGGTGCAACCCTTCGGGAACGCCTTGGTGCGGCTGACGGTGAGCGGCACTCAGCTGCGCACGTACCTGGAGCGCGTCGTGGGCCACGACCCGGTGCGCGCGCACCTGAGCGGCGTGACGGTCCGGTACGATCCGGCGAAACCGCCTGGCGAACGCGTCGTTGACGTTAGGTTCACGGACGGGCGCACGATTGACCCGAACGGGACATACCGTCTGGTAATGACGGATTTCCTGGCATCGGGCGGCGATGGCTTGAACGTCGCCGACGCGGCCGGACGTGCCGAACTACTGCCAATCGTCGATCTGGACGCCCTGATCGACTATCTTCGAGCCCAGCCGGACGCCGTGCGGGCTCCGCGCGACCGTCGCTTGATCCCCGTAACCCCATGACCGTGCGCGTGTACGTGAATTCCCGCCCCGTGGAAGCTCCCGACGCCGGCAACGTGCTGGACGCGGTGCGAGCCCTCGATGCCGAACTCGCCGACCAAGTGGCCGCCGGCACACGCGTCGTCACGGACTCACGCGGCCTTCCCGTAGAGGCCACCACGCCACTGGTCGTTGGGTCGATCTTCCGCGTGGTGCACGCGCGCTCCACCAGCGAAACGCAGGACACCGAGCCTTGAGCGGCGCCGCTCCCGTCCTCACCAGAACGCTGCTGGAGCACCTGCCAAAGGCGGAACTGCACTGCCACCTCGACGGCTCCGTTCGCCCCGCGACCCTGTTGGAACTCGGCCGCGAGTACCACGTGCCGATGCCGCGAGACGATGCCGACGCACTGCGGGAGTTCATGATCGTGAAGGACGCGCGGACGCTGGAGGACTACCTGCGTCGCTTCGAAATCACGCTCTCGGTCATGCAGCGCGCCGACGCCTTGGAACGGATCGCATTTGAGCTGGCGGAGGATGCTGCATGCGAGGGCGTCCGCTACCTGGAAACGCGCTTCGCGCCGGTCTTGAACATCCGGCAGGGACTGTCGTTGGGTGAAACGATCGAGGCGGCCCAGCGAGGATTGGAGCGTGCCGAGCGGGAATTCGGTATCGTGGGACGTCTCATTGTCTGCGGGCTCCGCACGTTGGATCCGACCGTGTCGGTGGAGTTGGCGCGCCTTGCCGTCGCGTACAAGGACCGCGGCGTCGTGGCCTTTGACCTGGCGGGGGGGGAACTGGGGCACCCAGCATCCCTCCATGCCGAGGCTTTTGCCTACGCGCACGCGAACGGACTCCCGTGCACGTGTCACGCCGGCGAAGGGGATGGACCCGATTCCATTCGCCAGGCCCTCCACATTTGCGGCGCCCAACGCATCGGACACGCGACGCGACTGGGCGAAGACGAAAGCCTCGCGCGCGAGGCACTCGATCGCCACATTCCACTCGAGATCTGCCTGACGAGCAATGTGCAGACCCACGCCGCGCGGTCGTACGATGCCCACCCCGCACGCCAGTACATCGACCGCGGTTTGACCGTTGTCCTCAACACCGACAACCGCCTCATGAGTGGCGTGAACCTGGTGGACGAGTACGAGCACGCCGTTCGTCAGCTGCATTGCACCTTTGACGAGGTGGCCCGCATCGCCCTCGCGGGTTTTCAGAGCGCGTTTGTTTCCGGAGAGACGAAGCGTCGGTTGCTGGCCGACGCCACGGAGCAGATCGAGCGTCTCAGGTCCGGCCAGTGAGTGACGCCCTCCCGGACGCGCGGGCGGTCGCTGACGACCTCCGAAAACGACTCGCCGTCACACGGCCTGCGTGCGCGATCGTACTCGGGTCTGGGCTAGGTGGACTGGCGCGGCGCATCGACGGGGCGCGGCGCGTGCCCTATGCAGAGGTCCCCGGTTTTGCGGCGACGGCCGTCGAGGGGCATGCCGGCGAGTTGATCTGCGGCTCGCTCGGCGGGCGTGAGGTACTGGCGCTTGCCGGACGCTTTCACGTGTACGAGGGGCATTCGTATGTGCAGGCGGGGTTTCCGACCCGGGTCGTGCATGCGTTAGGCGCGCCAGTGCTGCTCCTCTCCAACGCCGCGGGGGGCATTCGGCGCACCATGCAGCCGGGGGACCTCATGGTGCTGAATGACCATCTCAACCTCATGTGGGGCAGCCCGCTGGTCGGTCGCGTGGTGCAGGGCGACCAACGATTTCCGGACATGTCCGAGCCGTACGATCCGGCGCTACGCGCGCTCTTGCACGACTGCGCGCGCGCGCGTGGCGGCCAGCTCCACGATGGCGTGTACGCCGGCCTGCAGGGTCCCAGTTACGAAACGCCGGCCGAAGTGCGCATGCTCGAGCGACTCGGTGCTGACGCCGTGGGGATGTCGACCGTACCGGAAGTGCTGGTCGCCCGCGCCCTCGGCATGCGGGTGGCGGCCGTCAGCTGCATCACCAATCCGGCCGCTGGTTTGAGCCACGAGAAGGTGGACCATGCCGATGTGCTGAAGTCGACGCAACGGGCGGCCGGCCAGTTCGAACAGCTCGTTACCGACTTTGTCTCGCGCCTTGCGTGATGAGGCTGGGCGTCCGCGCCAGACACGCAACGCCACCAGCGAACGGGTCGCCCGTCGGCGCCTAGAACACCAGGCCCACGCTCACGGGTAGCAGCGTCACCTTGGAATCGTCGATCGTGACCGTGTGGTAGCGCCCCTCGAGGAACAAGCCGACCGCGCCCAGCTTGAAACGGATACCCGCACCGCCGTTGAAGCCGAGGGATGTCTTGGCCAGACTCTGCGTGACGTCGCCGTCGGACAGACTCGGTTCGACTCGGTAAGAGCCGCCGCCCGCCAGCACGTACCAGCCAAACGTCGAGCCGCGCGCCATGGACTCGAGTACCGCGGTGGCGCCGCCATAGAGCACACTCCACGTTCCCGTGACACCGGCGGGTGCCCCCGCCTCGGCAAGGGATTCGGGCGTCATGTCCATCTTGTGGTACTGCAGCTCGCCCCGTACACCCCAGACCTTTCCCTCCGGCCGATACTGCACAGCTCCCATCCCTGCCACACCAGACTTCGCGACCTCCTTGAAATCGCTGATCGGGGTCGACGCGGAGGCACCGACCCAAACGCTCACCGGCCGGTATGGACCGACAGCTGCACCACTCGCCTGCGCCGCAGATTCGCGGCTGCAGATCGTGATCGCCAGGGCCAACGCGGCGCTGTACGTGAACGACCGAACCAGGAGGGGCATTCGGGAACCTCGGCAGGAAGTGAGGGGACGTGGGCCGGCGAATGACCGCCACTCTTGACGACTAGGACACGTGAGGCGTGACCCAACCACCACGCTGCGGCCGCCGCGGCCCCTAACGAAACAGTCTGTCGCGTTCGAGGATGTGACCTGAGTCGCAAGCCGCTCGCGATTCCTGCTGTGTCCCTAGCGACTCACGTTCTTGGTGGGGAGGGACAACAGTCGCTGCCGAAATTCCTGATACCGGGGGGAGTCTTTGGTCAGCGATGCCAGCACGGCGGCGTTGATGTGCGAGATCTGCGCCTCGGTCGCCGCGATGCGACTCTCCTCCAGCGGGTGGGTCTGGAAGAACGCGTCGAGCGCGCCTGGTTGGTTTTTTCGTTCATCCAAGAGCACCTGAAACATCTCGGGAATGCCGCGGGGGTCGATCCCGGCTCGCGTCACGTAGTCGACACCGACCTTGTCTGCTTCAGCTTCATCCGTGCGACTGAATTTTGCGAACACCGCGGTTCCACCCACCTGAATGGCGGTGTTGGCGATCCCATTGTTGCACACGTTGGTGAGCACGCATCCGAGTGTGAGCCCGATGTTGGCTCCCTGCGCCTTCTGCATCTGCTTGATCGAATGACGTTGCGTCACGTGGCCAATCTCGTGGCCAAGCACCCCAGCCAGCATGTCCAACTTGATCGCCCGCTCGATGAGCCCACGGTTCACGTAGACGTATCCGCCGGGGATCGCGAAGGCATTCACTTCCTTGCTGTCGACAATAAAGAAGTGCCAGTCCAAGGACCGATCGTCCGCGACGCGGGCGAGCGAGTCGCCAAGCACATTGATATAGCGATTGAGTTCGGGGTCCTTGATGATCGGCAGTTTCTGGTTGACCTGCTGCGAGTACGACTGACCCATGTCTACTTCCTGCTGCGTGGAGACGGCGCAGCCGGCAGCCAGAATCAACGCCCCCAACTTGAGAAAACGGTTCATATTACTCCCATCATGAGCGCACGAATTCATCACTCACAGGCCGTGGACGAGTCTGACGCATGCGCGTGCTCACCCTAGCCCGCGACCTGAGGCGTCGCAAGGCGCGTGAACGCGACGCGTTGTTTGTCGTTGAAGGTGTTCGAGCCGTGGAAGAACTGGTTCGCTCGCCGCTGGACATCGTCGGCGTCCTGGCGGCGCCAAAGTTGATGGAGTCCGAGCGCGGAGCCACGCTTCGCCAAGCGTTGGTGAATCGCGGTGCCATCATTTCGGACGTCACGGAACGTGAGTTCACCTCGGCGTCGGAAACAGAGTCTCCCCAAGGTGTCCTTGCCGTGGCACGAATCCCGGAGCGCTCGCTTGGTTCGTTGCACGCCATGCCCGCCTTTCGACTGCTGGTCCTCGATGCAGTACAGGACCCCGGGAACGTGGGCACGATCGTGCGGACCGCCGCCGCATTGGGTGCCACGGCGACGGTCGCCCTGCCGGGAACCGTTGACCTCTGGAATGCGAAAGTCGTCCGAAGCGCAATGGGCGCACATTTTCATCACCTCGCACTGCATGTTACCGGGGACCACCTACGTGCGTTCCTGAGTGAGGCAGGTACCGAGCTCTGGGGAGCCGATGCACGCGGCGATCGGATTCCGGCGGCTGCGCCTCCCCGTCTCGCGATCGCCGTTGGCAATGAAGGGGCTGGACTCACGGATGGTGTGCGCGAACTGTGCGCGCGCCTCATTGCCCTTCCCACCGCGCCGATCGTCGAGTCGCTGAATGTGGCGGTCGCCACCGGCATACTGTTGTACGAGCTACGCCAGTGAACGATCTCTTTCTCGCCGTCTATGCCTTTGTGGTGGGGGCCTGCATCGGGTCCTTCCTGAACGTCTGCGTAGCACGCTGGCCGTTAGAGCTGTCGGTCGTGCATCCCAGATCCCGTTGCCCGCGCTGCGCCTCGCCGATCGGCTGGCGCGACAACATTCCCATCGTCAGCTGGTTGCTCCTGCGCGGAAAGTGTCGCGGGTGCGCCCTCCCCATTGCCTACCAGTATCCCCTGGTGGAGCTGCTGGTGGCACTCGGTTGGATGGTGACGGCCCTCCACTTTGGGCCAACCTTCACGGCGTTGCGCGTGGCCATCTTCGCCACGACGCTCTTTGGCATCGCGCTCACGGACGCGAAGCACTACCTCATTCCGGACGGCTTCACCGTCTTCGGACTGGTGTGGGTGCTGGCCACGTCGGTCGTCGGGGCAGTCGTCGGCGAAACGCTACCGTTTGTTGACCCGTATGATGCTCTCGTGGGGGCGTGTGTGGGTGCCGGGGCAATCTCAATCGTCGGCTGGCTCGGAGAAGTGGTGTTGAAGCGAGAAGCAATGGGATTTGGGGACGTCACGCTGATGGCCGTTGTTGGTGCCGCATTGGGCCCGGCGCGCACTTTCGTGACGATCTTTCTCGGTGCCGCCATTGGTGCCTTCGCCTTCGTGCTCGTGGTGTATCCGCTCGTCAGGCATCGTGCCGCCCGAACCCAGGGCGACGTTCAGACGGAGCTTGCCTTGGGTGATGACCTCCGGCCGGACATGCCCCAGGTACCGTTTGGGGTCTTTCTTGCGCCTGCCGCGCTCGTGGCATTGCTTTGGGGACAGCCGCTGATCGACTGGTATTTGCGGCGCGCCCTCCTTGATTCGTGAGCGACGAAGACCTCTCCCGTCCCCTCAGTGGGGCTCTGGCTCAGCTAACGCGCGACCTCACCGCGGACGCTCGCGCCGAGCGGCTGGAACCTGTGCGGTGCCGCGACGAGGAAATCTCTCGCGTCATTGACATCCTGCTGCGACATGGAAAGAACAATCCGGCCCTCGTTGGCCCAGCTGGCGTTGGCAAGACCGCGATAGCCGAGGGGTTGGCGCAACGACTGGTCGGTGGGGGTGGCAATGTGCCTTTGGCGCTACGGAGCGCCAGGGTGCTGGCCCTGGATCATGTGTCGCTGCTTGCCGGGACGTCGTATCGCGGCCAGTACGAGGAGCGGATTCGTGCGCTCGTGGCGGAGGTAAGCGCCGACCCAGACGTGATCCTGTTCGTTGACGAGCTTCACAACCTGATTGGGCAGGGCACGGCGATCGGAGTGGCCATGGACGCCGCGAACATGCTCAAGCCGGCGTTGGTGCGAGGCGACTTCCGCGTGATCGGCGCCACGACGAGCGAGGAATACGAGCGGTGGATTTGTGGAGATCCGGCGCTCGAGCGGCGTTTCCAGCGGGTCCTCGTGAACGAGCTGTCGGCCGAGCAAACGGCGGAAATCCTCAAGGCACGGCGACTGCGCCTGGAACGGCACCACAACGTGGTGATTTCCGATGAGGCGATTCGCGCGGCGATTGCGATAACTGACGAGCATCAGACGGATCGCCGTCGTCCGGACCGGGCGATCGATGCACTCGACGAAGCGTGCGCGCACCTGCAGGCGGTGGTGCAATACACCGTGGATACCGAACGTCTCATCGTTAGGCGCCGAGAGCTGCTGCGTCAGTCGGCACGGCACGGCGAAGCGCCGCGCCGGCCAAAGCAAGACGAGGGCCCCGACGAGGTGGAAGCCTTCGCGCGCGACGGCATGGCCGCGCTGGAGCGACTGGGGGCCGAGATCGAGGCGATTTTTGTGGGTGGTCCCGCGCCGCAAAGCACGCGACCGCAGCGCGCCGTTGAGCAGTCCCCGCCGCCGGCCGTCGCCGTGCCGCCGTCGCTGGCCGATGAATTGGCGAGCCTCGATGCCTCCTTGCGCGACCATCTACTTACGCAGGGTGTCGTCGTTCGCGGCGCCGATATCGCGCGTGTGGTCGCCGTTGCCACTGGACACCAGGTCACATGGATCGAATCGTTGCAGCCCGTCTGACAGCCGCCCTCGCGATGCTCGCCGCGCTCTCCTGCAAGAGCGAGTCGAAGGCCGCGGGAAATTCCGGGCCCTTCGCGGCCGAAGTCGCCGATGCCGTGCCCAAGCTCGAAAAATCCACGGGCCTGAAATTCAAGACGCCGCCCAAACTGGAGGAGCGTTCCCGCGACGAGGTGCGCACATTCCTGGAGCAGCGCTTTGCCGCGGAACTCCCGGATGCCGAGATCTCGGCGACTGAGCGTTCCTACAAGCGGCTCGGCCTGCTCCCCGACACGTTGAACCTGAAGAAGTTCATGCTCGACCTGCTCACCGAGCAGGTGGCGGGATACTACGATCCCTCCGCCAAGACGTTGTACGTGGTCAAGGGTGCTTCCACGGAAATCATCAACATCACCGTGCAGCACGAATTGGTGCACGCCCTGCAGGACCAGTACATCAACCTGGACTCGCTGCAAAAGGCGCGCACGGACAACGACCGGCAAGTCGCCGCCCAGTCGGTGATCGAGGGGCAGGCCACGCTGGAGCAGCTCGGTGGAATCAACCTGGCCTCTTCGCTCCCAGGGGGTTGGGATCGCGTCCGTCAGCTCATACGAGAGTCGCAGAGCTCCATGCCGATGTTTGCCGCTGCGCCGCTCGTGCTCCAGGAGACCTTGCTCTTCCCCTACCTCAGCGGCGCCGAATTCGTGAGGCGATTCAAGAGTCACTACCCCGACGAGGCGCCGTTCTCACGTCTGCCAGCGTCCACCGAACAGGTGATGCACGAGGACCGTTTCTTCGGCGATGCGATGGATGACCCGACCACGGTCACGTTGCCGCCACCAAACAGTGGCAAGAAGGTCTTCGAGAACGGTCTCGGCGAATTCGAGACTCGCCTGATGCTCTACGAGCACCTTAAGGACCAGAGTGGAGCCGTGCGCGGCGCGGCGGGGTGGGACGGCGACCGCTACATGCTGGTGGAGACGCCACGCGGCGATGCCATCGCGTGGGTGTCGGTGTGGGATTCGTCGATCGATGCCGCGGAGTTTGTCGATCTGCTCGACACTGGACTGCTGAAACGGTACGGCACCGTCCGTCCGCAGGGCGCGTCGCAACAACGCCGGACGTACGGAATTCCGGGTCGCACGATCGCCATCTCGACCGGCGAGGTCGACGGCCGGCCAACGGTGATGTTTGTGGACGTCCCGGCCGGCACCAGCGTCGACCTGTTGAACCTGCAAAAGGTGACCCTGCAGCAGTAACGTGAGTTCCGCGACGGAGGGGCGCGTGCGCGCAGGCCAGACCGGCCAGGCGCTGACGACGGTGCCGGCCGCCCTCGCCCAGCCACAACCGATCCGTCCCGAGGACGAGGCGGAGCGGCTGGGTCGCTTGAACCGCATGAAGCGGTGGGCGACCGGCCTCCTGGTCTTTTCCACGATCGTATTTGTGGTAGCGCGCCTCCTGGAGCCGGCCCACCCGTGGCTGGGGTTTGTGCGCGCGACGGCCGAGGCCGCGATGGTCGGTGGACTCGCCGACTGGTTTGCCGTGACCGCCCTGTTCAAGCACCCGTTAGGCATCCCCATCCCGCACACCGCGATCATCCCGTCCCGCAAGGACCGCGTCGGCGTGACGCTCGGGCAGTTTGTCCAGCGCAACTTCCTCAACCGAGACGTCGTCGCGCATCGACTGGCGGCACTCCGTCCCGCCGAGAAGATCGCGCACTGGATGATGGACCCGTCGAGTGGAAGGGCCATCGCCCGCCAGATCGCGAAGGCCCTTTCGGCCGGGGCCAACGTCCTGCGGGATGACGACGTGCAAGGCATGATCGGGCACGCATTGTTGGAGCGCGTTCGTCGCACCCACGTCGCGCCCATGCTGGGTCGGATGC
Source organism: Gemmatimonadaceae bacterium (assembly GCA_044224875.1). Taxonomy (GTDB): domain Bacteria; phylum Gemmatimonadota; class Gemmatimonadetes; order Gemmatimonadales; family Gemmatimonadaceae; genus JABAQJ01. Next base: position 19,079 of record JBGAJQ010000055.1, read on the forward strand.
TCTCCGTGCTGACCGCTGGCAACCGGCACCAGGTGCTCCTCGACGACGCCATTCGACTCGTCGCCAAGGGCATCAGCGAGAATCAGGATCTCATTCGCGAGCGTGTGGAGTCGGAAAGTCCCTGGTGGGTTCCCGGGGCCATCGACGATCGCATCGCCAAGAAGATCGTCGGCGCGCTCGAGCGGACGATGACGGATGTGCACAACGATCCCAATCATCCCCTTCGGCAACGCTTCGACCTCGCCTTGGACGAGTTCATCGTGCGCTTGCAGGCCTCCCCCGAAGTCATCCTGAAGGCCGAACAGATCAAGGAAGAAGTATTGAGCGCCGACGCGGTGCGTGCCTTCTCGGCGTCACTCTGGTCCGATGCCAAGGCCACGATCGCACGGCATGCAGAGGACCCCGACGGCTTCAACCCTGAGGCCATCCAGCGATCACTCTCCGCCATGGGCGAGGCGCTCCTTGGCGATCCTTTGCTCATGGCCAAGGTGGACGACTGGATCACGGACGCCGTGGTGTCCGTCGTCAAGCGCTACGAAACCGAGGTGGCGGAACTCATCGCGCACACCGTGCGGCAATGGGATCCCAAGGCCACGTCGTACCGGATTGAGCTGGCGATCGGCCGCGACCTCCAGTTCATTCGCATCAATGGGACGCTTGTTGGCGGACTGGCCGGGCTGTTCCTCTACACTATACAGCGCTTCTTCTAGCCGTTAGGTGCTCCCCCTTGGCCGTGCGCGTCAGGCGTTCATAGTACCGCGCTCGTCTGTCGGTGGGGGCTCCACGGAAAGGGGTGGCCGATTCTCTCCGGCTGTTGGTGGGAGGTCGGCCGGCGTGCTACTCGCCTTCTCCAGGAGCGCCAGCCGAAACACTTCCTCCATCGTGCTCACGAAGGTGAAGGCCATGTGGGCGCGCACTTCGTCCGGGATGTCGCGCAGGTCCTTCTGGTTGCCGGCCGGCATGATGACCTCGCGCAACCCGGCGCGATACGCGGCGAGCGTCTTCTCCTTCACGCCGCCGATTTCCAGGACGCGCCCGCGCAGGGTGACTTCTCCCGTCATGGCCAGGTCGCGGCGCACCGGCCGCCCGCTGAGTACGCTCGCCACCGCCAGCGTAACGGCCACGCCGGCACTCGGTCCGTCCTTCGGAATCGAACCGGCCGGAAAGTGAATATGCAGGTCATGCTCCTTGAAGGAGGTCGACGTGATGCCTAACGACTCGGCGCGCGACCGGACATAGGAATGGGCGGCATCCACCGACTCGCGCATCACGTCCCCCAGCTGACCGGTCACAGTCATCTTGCCGGAGCCGGACATGCGAATGGCCTCGATCGTCATCAGGTCGCCGCCCGTCGACGTCCAGGCCAACCCCGTCACGGCGCCCACCTCGGGCTCCTTCTCCGCCTCTTCGGCCGCATAACGAGGGGCGCCGAGTATCTCCTCGACCTTTTCATTGTCGATGACCCACGCCCCTTCTTCACCATCGGCCTTCTTCCGCGCGCGCTTGCGCATCAGGGATGCCAGGTTGCGCTCGAAATTGCGCAGTCCGGCCTCGCGGGAATAGCGACTGGAAATGAACCCCAGCACCTCGTCCGTGAACTGGATGTCCTTGTCGGTGATCCCGTGTTCCTCCAGCAATCGCGGCAGGAGGTAGCGCCAGGCGATCTCGACCTTCTCCTCCTGGGTGTAGCCCGCGATGCGAATGACCTCCAGACGGTCGCGCAGTGGGGCGGGGATGTCGAACAGGTTGTTCGCCGTGCAGATGAAGAGCGTGCTCGACAGGTCAAACGGAAGGTTGAGGTAGTGATCGACGAAGTCGTGGTTCTGCGATGGGTCCAGGACCTCGAGCATGGCCGCGGTCGGGTCCCCGGCGGCGCCCCCGCCCGACATCTTGTCGATCTCGTCGATCATCAGCACGGGATCTCGCAGCCCCACGCGTCGAAGGGCCTGGATCAGCAATCCGGGCATGGCGCCGACGTACGTGCGACGATGACCGCGAATCTCGGCTTCGTCCCGCACGCCACCCACCGCAATACGGTAAAAGGAGCGGCCGATGGACTTGGCGATGGCTTCGCCTAACGAGGTCTTGCCCGTTCCCGGCGGCCCGACAAAGCAGAGAATCGGACCATGCGGGTCACCGCCACGCAACTTGCGGACGGCCAGGAACTCCACGATGCGTTCCTTGGCCTCGGACAGGCCATAGTGCCGGTTGTCCAGCAGTTCCTCCACCTTCTTTAGCTCAATCAGGTCATCGCCGGAGCGCTTGTGCCACGGTAGGGACAGGATCCAGTCCAGGTAGGTGCGGATGACCTGGTATTCGCTGGAGGCTGGCGACAGCATCTTGAGGCGCTCCGTCTCGCGTCGCGCCTCCTGGCCAACGCGTTCGGGGAGCTTGGCGTCGTCGATCTTCTTCAGCAGCTCCACGGCTTCCTTCTCGCCGGGGTCCGTTTCGCCTAACTCGGCCTGGATGGCCCGCAATTGCTGCCGCAGGTAGAACTCGCGCTGGTGCTGCTCGATCTTCACCTCGGTCTGCTTCTTGACGTCTTCCATCACGCGAGCGCGGGCCACTTCGCGCTCCAACCGCGAGAGGATGAAGCGCAACCTCTGGCCTACATCCAGGCGCTGCAGTACCTCGTCCTTGTCCGAGATACGGAAGTTCATGTTGGTCGCTGCGAGGTCGGCAAAACGCCCTGGATCCGAGATGTTCATCTTCAGGATCTGCGGCACCTCGTCCGGAATACGCTCCACCAGGTCGGCGAGCGTTTCGGCAGCTGCAACAATCCGGGCCACCAGATCGTCCAGCTCATTCGGCTCGGCCAGCGATTCCTTGGCCGCCCGCACGCCCGCGATGGCGTACGGCTCCACCTGCTCCACCGACTCGATCGTGATGCGACGCAATCCCTGCAAGGTGATCTGGACGGTGTCGCCCGGCAGGTTGATGCGCTCATGGACGCGTGCCGCAACGCCGACTCGTCCGATGAACTTCTCCGTGTCGATCGCCTCGTCCAAATCGCCGCTGGCGACCACCAGCGCGACGATCAATCCAGGCTCCTCGTTGTCGCGAAGGAGGGCCAGGTTCTCCGGCGCGCCCATCTGCACGGCGATCGTACCCAGTGGGTAGACGATCGTGGAGCGCAGCGCCATGAGCGGCAGTGTTGGCGGCAACTCCTGGCCGAGGATTTCGTCGCGGCGTTGTGGACGAGGCATCGGGTGGCGAGGCGTCGGTTGGAGGCGAAAGGGCGAGCGTGACCGCCCAGCTGGCCCTGGGCCAGCGCGAGCAGCCGCAAGAAGATAAGCCTAAGCGTCGTCTCGACCTAGGGGGCTCGCTCCCCAGTCTCGAGGCTCTGTGCTAGTCGTGGAAATGGCGTACGAGTACACGATCGTCTTCCCGGCGCGCGACAAGCGACAGTCCCCCCAGCGCACCCGGCCGACCGCGATCTACCTCGTCCTCGACCGCATGCTGCACTGTGAGAATCTCGTCACCAGGCCGCTCATCCCCGCCGTCTGTTGCCAGCTGCAACATGGAGCCGATCGACAGAGACTCATGCTGCAGGGGACAAATCACTGGCCTCAGCGACTGAGCGTGCCGTTATCCCATGCACCGCGTGCCAAGGCAGGGCCATTGAGGCCATCGCCGGGCGCCCGCCTAACTTGTAATCAGGATAGCACTTAGCTACGTTTCCCGGTTCGCTATGTTTGACGAACTCTCAGAGAAAATCTCCGGCGTTTTCGCGAAGCTCCGCGGTCGCGGCGTCCTGACGGACGGCGACATCAAGGAAGGGCTTCGCGAAATCCGTCGCGTCCTGCTGGAAGCGGACGTCTCGTTCCAACTCACGCGCGAGTTCATGGAGCGCGTCGAGAAAAAGGCAGTGGGCGTCGCCGCCCTTCGCACCGTTCAACCAGCCCAGCAACTCGTCAAAATTGTGCACGACGAGCTGGCGGGAATGCTCGGTGAACGACGAGAGGCGCTGAAGCTCTCCACCGTGCCGCCGACGATTGTGATGATGGTCGGTCTGCAAGGGTCGGGAAAGACGACGACCTCTGGGAAACTGGCACGCCGCCTGAAGTCTGAAGGACGCCCGACTCGCCTGGTCGCGGCCGACGTCTACCGCCCAGCCGCCATCGACCAGCTGGAAACGTTAGGCACGCAGCTCGACGTGCCGGTCTACGCCGATCGCAGTACCAAGGACGTCGTGCGCATTGCGCGAGCCGGCATCGAGGACGCCAAACGGGCGCGCGACCGCGTGGTCATTCTCGACACCGCGGGTCGCCTGCAGATCGACGACGACATGATGAAGGAACTCGTCCGCCTGAAGGAGGCGGTGCATCCGGACGAAATTCTCCTCGTGGCGGACGGCATGACCGGCCAGGATGCCGTGAAGATCGCCCAAGGCTTCAATGACGCGTTAGGCATCACGGGGGTCGTCCTGACCAAGATGGACGGTGACGCGCGCGGCGGTGCAGCCCTGTCGATCTATGGCGCGACCAAGAAGCCGATCAAGTACATCGGCGTTGGCGAAAAGCCGGAAGCACTGGAAGAGTTCTATCCAGAACGCATGGCCGGTCGCATCCTGCAAATGGGCGACGTGTTGTCGCTGGTGGAAAAAGCGCAGGAGGCGTTCGATGTGGCCGAGGCCAAGAAACTCGAAAAGAAGGTCAAGAAGGAAGGCGTGGACCTGAACGACTTCCTGACGGCCATGAAGCAAATGCAGAAGCTTGGGCCGCTGGAAGGCGTCCTGAAAATGCTGCCCGGTGTCAACGCCAAGATGCTGAAGCAGGCGAACCTGGATCCCAAACGGATTCGTCACATCGAGGCGATCGTCCTTTCCATGACGCCCCAGGAACGCAAAACACCGGGCATCCTGAACGGGTCGCGCCGCGCTCGGGTGGCCAAGGGAAGCGGCCGGCCGATCAGCGAGGTCAATCGGCTCCTCGATCAGTTCCGGGACATGCAGAAAATGATGAAAAAAGCCTCTTCCGGAGGCCGTTTTGGCATGCCGCCGGGCCTCTTTGGGGGAGGAATGCGTTAGATTCCTGTCCCCGGTCCGGTCCCCGGACCCCTGTTGCTCCCTGTCCGAACGGGTGCGCCCCGGATGTCCCGGCGGTCGCGATGAGCCCGAGCTTCACACGCAGCACCGAAGTCCCCACCTAACGAGGAACTGTACCGATGGTCCGCATTCGTCTTCGCCGCATCGGCCGCAAGAAGCAGCCGATCTATCGCATCGTCGTCGCTGACTCCAAGAGTCCGCGCGATGGCCGCTTCATCGAGATCGTCGGTCAGTACGCCCCGCGCGGTGGCGCCCAGCAACCGGTGTCATTCAACGCCGAGCGCATTGCCCACTGGTTGGACCATGGCGCGCAGCCCTCGGACACGGTGCGATCGATCCTCCGGCGCGCGGGCGTGCTCAAGGCGCGCCACGAGACGCGCCTCGCCTCGAAACTGCAAGCCAAGGCCGTTCCGCTCGCCGAAAAGGCTGCCGAGGCATAGGAGCGAATGGCGCCTGAGACTGGTGCGGAACGGGATGCCCCACTCCCAAACGCATCCAGTCCCTCACCGTCGGGTTCCCTCGCCATCGTTGGTTTGATTCGACGGGCCCACGGTATTCGAGGCGAAGTCTCCGTACAACTGTTCACTGATTCGCCGGACGCAGTGCTCGCGTCCGGCGGTCGCATATTTGTCGGAGAAACGGTCGGCCCCGAGCCCCCCCCCGACTCCGCTCACCCGCTTCGCATAGAAGCGTCGGCGCGATTGGGTGACGGCCGCCGCATCTTGCTCGAGGGTATCTCCGACCGGAATGCGGCCGAGCGCCTGAGGGGCCGGTTTCTTTTCGTTCCCATGGACGAGGTGCCACCGCCCTCACCGGAAGAGGTGTTTCTGCACGATCTGGTCGGGATGCGGGTTGTCACGACCGGCGGAGTGGAGCTTGGTACCGTGGAGGGATGGTTTGAATTGCCCCAAGGCGTGATGCTTGAGGTTCGCCGCGAGGGCAAGGAACTGCTTGTGCCCTATCAGGAGCACTTCGTGAACGCCGTGGATGCGATTGACCGCCGAATCGATGTGGAGTTGCCCGAGGGATTCCTGGACTGATGCTGCGCATCACTGTGGTCACGATCTTCCCGGAGTTCTTCGCCGGCCCGCTTTCGCTGAGCATCCCGGCTCGAGCCGCGGCCTCCGGAAGCGTCGAGTATCGGATCGTCGACCTTCGGGACTTCACCCACGATCGGCATCGCACCGTGGATGACTATCCGTACGGTGGCGGGTCCGGCATGGTGATGAAGCCCGAGCCGTTCTTCGAGGCGGTCGACGCACTGACGCCAAAAGGCCCGGTCGTCTTGCTATCGCCGCGCGGTGTCACATTTTCGCAGGATCATGCGCGTCGATATGCGGAGGGCGAGGAATTGCTTATCCTCTGCGGGCACTACAAGGACGTTGATCAGCGTGTGGCGGACGGTGTGGCCACAGAGGAGGTGTCATTGGGAGACTTCGTGCTCTCTGGAGGCGAGCCGGCCGCGTTGGCTATTATCGACGCGACCGTTCGGTTGCTCCCGGGCGCGATGTCGGACCTGGCGAGTGCTCATGGCGACTCGTTCTACGATCGAGAGCTGTCAGCACCGAGCTACACGCGGCCTCCCGAGTATCGCGGATTGACGGTGCCGGAAGTCCTCCTGTCTGGAGATCACAAGCGCATTGCGGAATGGCGGAAGACCGAAGGTGAGCGATTGACCAGAGAGCGGCGCGGTGGCGCCGGTGCCACCACGTGAGGTGCCACGTACTGGCTTCTCAGGGCGGAATCGCCTGCCTGGTGCTGGCATGCGCGTCATGTGCTACGACCGCTGGCCCAAGCCGATCCCGGAGTTCCATCCGCGTGTCTCCGGCAGGAGCCTCGGTGGCGCCCGCGGCACCTGAGCGCGACGACTTTGAAATGCCGCTTTCCAAGTCGGATGAATTGGGCCTGGTGCCGAGGCCAGTGCGAGGGACGGTAAGCGTATCGACGCGCAGTGATAACGTGCTGCTGTATTCGCTTTCGATCGACAACCAGTCGGGAGACTCATACACGCAGGCTCAGCTCGTCCAGGTGCGTAGCGACAGCACCACCGACGTGGTGGCCACGTTATTCTCGGACGTGATGATGCGAGGTCGGCGCATTTCGGTTCGTGGCACGGCCTCATTGGTGCGGACGTTGCCGCCGGAGGAACTTCTGGCCCACGTTCGAGAGCATCCCGGCACCTACCAGGTGCGCGTGCAGGCGGAGCGCCGCGAGGGATTGTTGGTGGGTTTTCTGGGGGTTGCCCGGTAGCGAGCAGGGGCCGGAAAGGGGCTACCATGAGGCGGCAGAAGCGTTTACGTTTCGGGTCTCTCTTGGATAAGAAAAATCCGGGCGCTGCCCCAGACCCGACGGCCATATGCATCCGTTTATCGAGACTCAAAAGGAGTGGATGCGCACGAAAATCCCCGCGTTCCGTGCGGGTGACACGCTTCGCGTGAACGTGCGTGTTCGAGAAGGTGACAAGGAACGTCTTCAGGCGTTCGAAGGGGTGTGCATTGCACGCCGCGGCAGCGGAGTGAGCGCGTCCTTCACCGTTCGGAAGATCTCCAATGGCGTCGGGGTGGAGCGCATTTTCCCGGTTCACAGCCCGCTGCTCGCCGAGATCACGGTTGTGCGGCGCGGTCGCGTGCGGCGCGCGAAGCTGTTCTACCTGCGCAACCTGACGGGCAAGGCGACGCGCATTCGCGAGAAAAAGGCGCGCGTGGCGGTGCCGGTCACCGAGTCGACGGCGTCCGAAGGATAGGTTCGAGAGGCAGCGGCCGTGCGGTTGAGCCGCATCGAGCGCGAGCTGCGTGAGCAGTATGGCCCGAACGTCGCGGGCGTTGATGAAGTCGGACGGGGCCCCTTGGCGGGCCCCGTTGTCGCATGCGCCGTCGTCATGCCCGCCGGGCGTCGCGCCATTGCCGGCGTCGACGATTCCAAGGTCTTGAGTGAGCGGGACCGGGATGCGCTGGCGGAGCGCATACGCACGGCGGCCGTGGCCATTGGTGTGGGCGCCGCCTCCGTCCGCGAGATCGACACCTACAACATCTACCAGGCGACGTCGCTGGCCATCCGCCGCGCCGTCCGTCGGCTGCATCAGCCCCCCGCGCACCTGCTCCTTGATGGCCGGCCGATCAAGTCGTTAGGCCTCGAGCACACCGCCGTGGTTGACGGGGACGCCTCGTGCTACGCCATTGCCTGCGCGTCCATCGTGGCCAAGGTGACGCGCGATCGGCTCATGCGCGCGCTGGCAGTGCGCTATCCGCGTTATGCGTGGGAGCGAAACGTCGGCTACGGGACGCCGGAGCACATTGCGGCGCTGGATGCGTGGGGTGCCACGCCGCATCACCGCACGTCGTTCCGCATCAAGCAGCTGGAGTTGGAATTCTAGGTCGCGGCGCGCAGAAGAACTCCGCGCACCACGGGCATTGCCGCGATGGCGCCGTAGCAGTAGCGCCCATGCCAAAACATACCGGCGAGAGTGTGATGACGGTCACTCGTTCGTGATTCACTGGTGCATATACTTGTCGTGCGCGGAGAACCGTGGGACAAAATGTCCTTAATCCGCTGAGGGAATATTCAAACAACACTCATTCGTGGAGTGAAGTCATGAGCAGGCTTAGAATGCTTTCGACGTTAGCCCTCGGGGCCTCGACACTGTCAGCGTGCGCGACCAAGGGCTTTGTTCGTCAGCAGGTCGAGACGGGCGTCGCCACCGAGCGTACCGCGCGTATGGCCGGTGACAGCAGCTTGAATGGCAGCATGACGCAGCAGTTCACCGCCGTCAACGGGCAGATCGAGACGTTGAAGACGGATGTGCAGTCGCTGCGCCGCGACCTCACCTCGCTTCGCGAGGAGTTTGGCGCGAAGATCACGGCGATGGAAAACGGCATGAAGTTCGCCATGCCCGTGACGTTTGCATATGACGATGCCGGTGTGCGCGATGCCGATCGCCCGCTCCTGGATCGCTTCGCTCAGATCGTGAACAAGTACTACGGCGGTTCGATGGTCACGGTGGAAGGGTTCGCCGATCCGTCAGGCTCAACCCGCTACAACGTCGACCTCTCCAAGCGTCGTGCCGATAACGTGGCCGCCTATCTCTCGCAGGCCGGCTTGACCGGCGTGTCGATGAAGACCGTCGGTTACGGCGAGGATCGTCAGGTGGCGCCGGGCGCCGAGAAGGACATGCCGGGCGCGCAGGCCAACCGTCGGGTCGTGTTCGTCGTCGAGACGGCGCCCGCGGGTAGCACCGTTTCCAGCACGCAGTAGTTCCGGAGCTTGTGCCGCCTCTCGGGGCGGTTCGCCGGGCCGCGGGGATTCCTCGCGGCCCGGTCCTTTTTTTCCTAACAGCGCCCGCTCCCTGCGACGGTCAAGATCGAGCGCGTCGCTGCCGACTCTTGCGATCAACCACACACAAGCGCTCGCGGACGCACGCAGGGTGCACCTCCGGCACTGACTGAAACCGCTGCCTGAGCGCTCAGGTCGGGAGGGGCACCATGAAGCGAAAGGTGCTTCCGCTCTCGCTGCTGTGGAGCAATGTCGTATCGCCGCCATGGGCTCGCGCCACCCAGCGCGCGATGGCTAATCCCAGTCCGGCTCCACTGGGTCGCGTGACGGCGTTGGCCGCCGGTGGTGCGCGGTAGAACCGGTCGAAGATGCGATCCTGGGATTCGGGAGGAACACCGATTCCCGTATCGGAGACGTCGACGATGACCTGCCGCTCCGCCAGGTTTGACCTGGCGGCAACCGACACACGACCTCCGCGTGGCGTGTACTTGATGGCATTGTCGATCAGGTTCATGACCGCGCGCTTGAGCAGCGTTTCGTCGCCAACGAGTGCCATGTCATCGGCTGCGAGCTCGCTCTCCATGGTCACGCCTTGCTCGGCGGCGAGTGTCCGCGCACCGCGCAAGCATTCCTCGAGCACGTCGTGCAGGTACAGGTTCTCACGTCGGATCGGTCGCTCTCCCGCATTGACCTGGGCCAGGAGGAAGAGGTCATCAACGATTTCGCGCAGCCGGCGACTCTCGTCGCGCACCGTACGCAGCGCATCCTGCAGCTCGTTGTTGCTTCGGTCGCGACGCGCCAGCGCCAATTCACTCTCGCCACTGATGATGGCGACGGGCGTCCGCAGCTCGTGCGACGCATCCGCCATGAACCGCCGTTGCGCTTCGAAGGACTCCTCGATGCGCGAGAGGAGGCCGTTGAAGACCGTCGCCAGCCGTCCGAGCTCATCTCGCTCGTTCAAGACCGGGATTCGCTCGTGGAGATTGGCCGCGCCAATGGCCTCGGCGCGTGTGCCCATGACCACGACCTGGTGCAGGCTCTTACGCGCGAGGAGATACCCACCCAAGGTGGCCAGCGACAAGAGGACGGGAATGCCCAAGGCCAGTCCGAGTTCAGCCTCGCGCAGGATGCGCTGCTGGGGTCGCATGCTCTGCGCCACGCCGATCACCAGGCGCGTTTTGCCTAACGTGTAGGGAAGGGCGTAGAATCGGATCGGCTGGCGGCCTCGCACGATCGTGCGGACGCTCGGACTCGTGCCGGCGCGGAGCAGCCACTCCTGGATGTTCGGGAGCACCGGCCGCGTCGTGACCCGTGCCGCCACCGTCCCCGAGTCGATCAGCGACTTGGCTTCGCTGGCAATTCCCGTACTCCGTTCGAGCACGGCGATCTGCGTCTCCCGCAGTCGATACTCACGCACGACGTTGTCGATGGCCACGCGTTCGCTCGCGCCTTGCTTGCGTTCGAACTCCATTGCGCCGGCCACGGCCGAACCGGTTTCGGCGAGAAACTCATCGACGCGTTCGCGAATCGTATAGGCGAGGAACAGATAAGCGGCGGCACCGAACGCGGCGAGAAAGAGCGCGAATACGCCGGTGTACCAGGCCGCCAGCCGCGCACGGATGGAGTGGAGCACGTGCTAGGCGCGTCGTCCGCTGCGTGATGCGTCCGGCCGCGTACTGGCCGGCACCGGCGCCAGTTCGCGCGAGGTGAGCAAGTATCCGGCACCGCGCTTCGTCTGTATCAGCGCTTCGTCGAAGCCTTCGTCCACCTTCTTGCGCAGTCGGTTGATGTAGACCTCGATTGCATTCGAGAATGGATCGTGGTTCTCATCCCAGACATGCTCGCAAAGCTCGGCACGTCCCACGACACGTCCGGCATGCCGTGCGAGATACTCGAGCATCACATACTCTTTCCCGGTGAGGGGAATCTCGTGTCCGCCGCGTCGCACGACCTGCGACGCGGTATCGAGCTCCAGGTCTGCCACGCGCAACATCGACGGAAGCACGGCGGGCATGCGCCGGAGAAGGGCGCGCAACCGCGCGTACAGTTCATCCAGTTCAAACGGTTTGGTGAGATAGTCGTCGGCGCCCGCATCCAGGCCGGACACGCGATCGCCTAACGTTCCGCGCGCCGTGAGCATGAGGATTGGAACCGCGTTCCCCCGTTTGCGCACTTCACGCGCGACGTCGAGGCCGGACGCACGTGGCAGTCCGACGTCGAGCACAAGGGCGTCGTAGGTGTTGACGGCCGCCTGATAGATGCCCTTCTCGGCGTCCGGGGCAAGGTCCACGGCATAGCCTTGTTCGCGAAGGGAGCGCGCCAGCATATCGGCGAGCCGGACGTCGTCTTCAATGACGAGAATTCTCATGCGGGTGAGCCGAAGTCGGCTGAGGACGGTGCGTGTAAGCCGCTGTAAAGGTGAGGCCCTGCAGATTCGTTCGCGTGGTTCGGTCCAGGAGAGAACCTCACGCGGTTCCATCAACCATGTCACCGCCGCACGATCGGGACCGCGCCCACGGCGGGACAACGTCAAGTTTGGGAGCATAGCATGCAGACACGCAACATCCTCGCGCTGGTTGGCGGCTTGGCCATTGCCGCGCCGTTGGCCGCTCAGCAGTCAGCGGCCAAGGCCGCACCGGCCGCCGCCATGCAACAGAAGGCGAAGGAACCCGCCAAGGCGACGCCGACGGCGGCTCCTACCGCATCGACGGCCAAGCCGGATTCGGCGAAGGCCAAGACGATGAAGAAGAAGGGCAAGGCGAAGAAGAAGTCGTCCTAACCGACAGCTGCAAGTCCGGGTGCATGGCGCACGCGCCATCTGCCCGTCAGGTACAAGAGGGGTCGGACGGTGGGGCTCTGTTGGATCACCGTTCGGGTCGGCAGCGCAGGGTGCACGATGCTGCAGGCCAACGCGGCGCTTCGCGTATTCGAGTCGGGGGGCTCAGTACGCCGAAGCGACCGCTGCCCTCGACATCATCGAATGCCGGTCGCACGCGAGTCCGTGCGGCCGGCTTTGTCATGTGGGGTCGTCATCGGCGATTAAGGCCGCCGACGTGATCTTCCAACGCGGAACGCCAAGCCCGCCATTCACGCGTATGACCACCACGCTGCATCCCACCAACGAAGTCTCCACGGCTGCCGTTTCTCCGGCTCCATCGGTCAGGTCGACACCGAGCAGCGGCACCCATCCCGTTCGCCGCTGGGCGATGGCGGCCCTTTCCATGGCATTGGGGGCCGGAGCGCTCGTGGCGTTGCGCCGAGCGCTGGCCACGGTTCACTACCATCAGGTGAGCCGGCTGGTGGCCACCCTGCCCGCACAGGCGATTGTTGCGGCGTTAGGACTCACCGTGCTGTGCTACGTGGTGTTGCTGGGGTACGACGTGCTGGCGCTGCGCTACGTCGGGCGGCCGCTCGCGTGGCGCCGCACGGCCTTGGCGTCGTTTCTCGCCTACGCCTTCAGCCAGAACCTCGGCATCTCCGCCCTGACCGGTGCATCCATTCGCTACCGTTTTTGGTCGGCCTGGGGGCTCTCGACCGGCGAAATTGCGCAAGGGATCGCGTTTACTACCACGTCGTTCTGGCTCGGTGTCTTGATGGTCGGCGGCGCCGCCATGTTGGTCAGCCCCCTTCCCGGCGTGGGATGGTGGACGGCCATCGCGACGCCCCTGGCGATCGCGCTCTTGCTCGTTCCAGCGGCATACCTGTTGTGGTGCTGGCGAGGTCGTCGAACGATTGCCTTCCGGGGGTGGGCGTTCGCGCCCCCTCGCACGCCGCTGGCGTTGGCGCAGCTGACGGTCTCGACGCTCGACTGGGCCTTGGCTGGGGCAGTGTTCTTTGTGCTGCTGCCCTCCGCGCCGGGTCTCTCCCTGTCCCTCGTGCTCGGTGCATTCGTGGTCGCGCAAGTGACGGCCGTCGTCAGCCACGTCCCTGGCGGGCTGAGCGTGTTCGAATGGGTCGTGCTGACGCTCCTGCGGTCCTATCTCCCTCCCGAATCCCTGCTGGCGGCGTTGGTGGTGTATCGGGCGATCTACTACTTCCTCCCGTTTGCCGCGGCCTCGCTGCTGTTCATCGCGTATGAGCTGAGCGTGCGGCGCGGGCCGGTAGCGCAGACCTTCCGCTCCGTTGCCCGAGTGGTGACGGCAGCGGCCCCGGTCTGGCTCAGCGGCGCCACGTTCGTGGCTGGCGCTGTGTTGTTGGTCTCGGGATCGACGCCGTCGATTCATACGCGCATGCGCGGGTTGGACGCGCTTCTTCCGCTGGGCGTCATGGAGGCGTCGCACTTTGTCGCCAGCCTGGCCGGGTTCGGCCTGTTGTTCCTGGCGAACGGCGTGCGGCGACGGCTCGATGCAGCGTACCACGCCACCGTCGTGGTCCTGGCCGTCGGAATCAGCACGTCGCTCCTGAAGGGATTCGATTGGGAGGAGGCCGCACTGCTGGCCATGATCCTCACGGCGCTGGTGCCGGCGCGCCATCACTTCTATCGTCGCGCGTCATTGCTCGCGGAGCCCCTGTCCCCGGCGTGGATCGCATCGATCGTCGTGTCCGTCGGCGGGGCCGTGTGGTTAGGCCTTTTTTCATTCAAGCACGTCGACTACTCGAGTGACCTGTGGTGGCAATTCGCGGCCACGGCGGATGCGCCGCGCTTCCTGCGAGCGACCGTTGGTTTGGTGGTGTTCGCCAGTGGCCTCTCGATCGCGCGTCTCCTTTCACCTGCGCGTGTCGTCGCCCGCACGCCGACGGCTGAAGAACTGGAGCAGGCCAAGCGGATCGCCGGGACCTCTCGCGCAACGGACGCGCACCTGGCGTTGCTGGGCGACAAGGCGTTGTTGTTCAGCGAGAGCGGCCGCTCCTTCATTCAGTACGGTGTCATGAAGCGCAGCTGGGTGGCCGTCGGCGACCCGGTGGGCGATCCCACGGAGTTTGCCGAGTTGGCGTGGCAGTTCACGGCCCTCGCCGATCGACACGGAGCATGGCCCGTGTTTTACGAAGTGGATCGGGCGCACCTTCCGATCTACATCGACCTGGGGTTGACGCTGTTGAAGCTGGGTGAAGAGGCTCGAGTGAACCTGAGGACCTTCACCCTCGACGGCGGCCATCGGAAGGGTCTTCGCCGCGTGATCAAGGAAGTGGAGCGATCCGGCGCAACATTCGACGTGATCCCGCCCGAGGATGTGCCGCGGCACTTGGCCGAGTTCAAGGTCGTATCGGACGGGTGGCTGGAGACGCGAAGGACGCGTGAGAAAGGATTCTCGTTAGGGTCCTTCGATGAGGAGTATCTCTCGCATTTCCCGATAGCCGTGTTGCGCGTCAGTGGGCGCATCGTGGCGTTTGCCAACCTGTGGCTGGGTGGTGACCGGGACGAGTTGTCCGTGGACCTCATGCGACATACGAGCGATTGTCCCCGCAGTGGCATGGAATTCCTGTTCATCCAGCTGATGCAGTGGGGGCGTGACGAAGGCTATGCATGGTTCAACCTGGGCATGGCGCCGCTCTCGGGATTCGAATCGCGCGCATTGGCGCCGGTGTGGAATCGCATCGGCAACCTGGCGTTTCGTCACAGCGAGCACTTCTACAACTTCCGCGGCTTGCGGCAATACAAGGAGAAGTTCGATCCCGTGTGGGAACCCAAGTACCTCGCCTCGCGGGCGGGGCTGGCGTTGCCGCGCATCTTGGTGCATGTGACGACGCTGATCGCCGGCGGCTTGCGTGGTGTGGTGGCGCGATGAGGATGCCGTACGGGTTGGGCCCCGCGTTGCTCGCTGGATTGGGAGCGGCGGCCTGCCTTGGGGGCACGTCGCGCGGTCCGATGATCGGTCGAGAGCCGCTGTGGCAGGCGGCATTCCACGATCAGGCGTTAGGCACTGTCCATTTACGTCGCCGCGGGCCGCGGCCGTCGCGCATCATCCTCTTCGTCACCGGGGACGGCGGATGGAACGACGATGCAGTAGAACTCGCCGACACCTTGGCAGGGGAGAACGCCTTGGTTGCCGGGATCGACGTCGGGGAGTGGCGCGAGGCGGCGCTGCATTCCGCGGACTCTTGCGCGGACTTCGCGCGTCCCTTGGGCGACCTGGCAGCGCGGTTGAAGCTGGACGAGCGCGCCACCCGAGACCCGGTGGTCCTGGTTGGTCATTCGGCAGGCGCAACCATTGCGTTTCTCGCCTTGTCGCAGGCGGTGACGACGCCGTTCGCCGGAGCCATCAGTCTCGGATTCGCCCCCGTGCTCGAGTATCCCCAGCCGCCGTGCCGCGGCGCCGCGTTCGCCCTGCGGCGCACGAATGAAAGCGAGTTTGCACTGCGTCCCGCTCCCGGGCAGTTGCAACGTCCGTGGTGGGTGATTCAGGGGACCGCCGACCGCGTGACCCCCGCGGCCGAGGCGCGCGATTTCGCGGGGCAAGTGCACGCGGCGCACTTTGTGCCCCTCGACGGCCAGGGCCACGGCTTCGCTGGTACCGCTGGATGGATGCCCGCGTTTCGCGATGCCCTCGCCGCCATTGGCGGCCCCCGTCGCGCACGCCACGCACCGTTGGCTTGGGAAGTGCCATCGTGACCGCCTGGGGCAGGGGCCAGAGACTTGTGGTTGCGGCCGCGCTGCTGACTGGCATGGTGCAAGTGGCCTGGGCACATACGCCTAACGATTCGCTCACCAGACCCACCGACCTCCCGTTGCACGAGGTGCCCGCCTCGCAGGCTGGGCGATGGATCGCGGTGTTCATCACCGGTGATGGGGGATGGGTGGATGCAGACCGGGCGCTGGCGCACGCGCTGGCGTCCCGCGGCATCGCCGTGGTGGCCCTCGATGCGCGGGCGTACCTGCGCAGCAAGAAGCGATCGCCCGGCGGTGCGGCTGACGACGCCGGAAGGATCCTGCGGTATTACGAAGAACTGTGGAATCGCGATCAGGTCGCTCTGATCGGCTACTCGCGCGGGGCCGACATGATGCCCTTTATCGCCAACCGACTGGCCGCCGATCTCAAGGGACAAGTGGGGTTGGTTGCCCTCCTCGGCTTGGCGCCACGTGCGTCGTTCGAGTTCCACTGGAGCGACCTGATTCGCGACACTCGGAAACCGACTGACTTGCCCGTTGAGCCGGAGTTGGAGCGCCTTCGCGGCAAGCGGATCCTGTGCGTGTATGGAATTGAGGATCGTAGCTCCGCGTGTCGCGAGGCGGAGCGAGGCTTGGTGACAGTGGTCGAGCGGGCCGGGTCGCATCGGCTGGGCGCGGACGACGCGCCCGATTTGGCGCGGACCATCGTGGGCGCGTTGACGCCCTAAATAGCGGCGCCGAGCCGGACTGGGCGGCCATTTGTCGCGGGCGGTAGCGGGTTAGATTTCACGTCGCCTGCGGCTCGCCGCAGCGCGACCCGGTAGCTCAGTTGGTAGAGCAACGGACTTTTAATCCGTAGGTCGCGGGTTCGAGACCCGCCCGGGTCATTCGCTCCGTACCGACTGCCACGAGCACTTCGCTGGCGAGGGTTAACTCGGTCACTATGACCGGAGCGCTTGCGGGACGCAAACGCGCGCGCCACTGATCAAGGCGTCCGGTTCACTTGTAGAGGTGCCATGCGTACGCGTCTTCTCGCCTTGTTGCTGGTCGCATCCGTCAGCTGCGACAGTTCGGGATATGTTGGGCAGGTGGTGGGCTTTGGGTCGACGGGGGCGCTGGCGTCGCTCACACTCTCGCCAGCTTCCGCC
>JBGAJQ010000056.1:0-34498 GCA_044224875.1 Gemmatimonadaceae bacterium
CGCAGGTCGGCGAGACGAAGCTGCTCTCCCGCACGGGTGGCGCCCCCAGTCTCGCCGTCGGCATGGCACACCTCTTCTCGAACGTGCTGGGTGGGAAGACCGCGATGGCGCTGTGGTACCACTTTGCCATCTTGTTCGAGGCGCTGTTCATCCTGACGACGCTCGACGCCGGCACGCGGGTCGGGAGGTTCATGCTCCAGGCTCTCTTGCGACACGTCTGGGAACCCTTGGGCAAGGTTTCATGGTATCCGGCGGTGGTGATCTCCAGTGCGCTCTTCGTTTGCATGTGGGGCTACTTCCTGTACCAGGGCGTGGTTGACCCGTTAGGCGGCGTCAACACGCTATGGCCGCTCTTCGGGATCGCCAACCAGTTGTTGGCCACCGTGGCCTTGTGCGTCGGCACCACCGTCATCGTGAAGATGGGAAAGGCGCGCTTCATGTGGATCACCCTGGTGCCGATGACATGGCTGACGATCGTCACCATGACGGCGGGGTCGCTGAAGATCTTCTCCGACGACCCGAAACTGGGCTTCCTCGCGCGGGCGCGACTCTTTCAATCCGCCCTCGATTCGGGGACGGTGCCCAAGGGGGTAGCCGACGCGTCGGCTGCAGCCAGGTTCATTTTCAACGACCGGCTGGACGCCGCCGTGACCGCGTTCTTCATGGTGTCCGTGATCGTCATCCTGGCAACGTCCGCGTACGAATGGTGGGCCGTGATCGCCGGACGGAAGGTGGCGCGCACGAGTGAGGTGCCATTCGAACCGCGCGCCGTCCTGGCGGGAGACTAGAGCATGCGATTGGCTTTTGTCCGGAGGACCCTCTCATGACCGTTTCCGCCTTCTTCACCACGTGGCTTCCCCAAAGGCGTGAATGGCGTCGCCTGAGAGACGCAACGCGCACGCTTCGCCGGATTATTGGCGCGCCGGACTACGAAGCCTACGTAGCGCACCGGCGTCGCTTCCATCCGCAATGTGAGATCATGTCCGAGGCAGAATTCACGACGCAGCGACTGGAGGACCGCTACGCCCGTCCGGGGTCGCGTTGTTGTTAGCCGACCGATCCGATCCGAGACTTCTGGCGTAGCATGGGTGGACCCCTCGAACTCGCCCCTGACCTCCTGCACGCATGACCGTTACTCGAAGCCTTCGCCTGCTCGCGCTCCCTGTCGTCGGATACGGGACGGTGGTAGGCGTCATGAAGTATCGCGAACCGACCCTGGTGTATCATCCGGCAGAGCGCGTTGTCCCAGCGCCTAACATTCAGTACAAGTTGAGGGAGCGCGCCGTTTCCTACCGATCGCTGGATGGAACGCGACTGACTGCGTGGCTCATCCCCGCGGCGGCGAAGGACTCGAGCGGCCTGTGGATGCTGATCTGCCACGGCAACTATGGGAATATCGGCTATGGGCAGCGTCCGCACTTTTATGCGGACATGCGCGACCTGGGGTTGAACTTGATGGCCTTCGACTACCGCGGCTTCGGCGCCAGCGAGGGCGCACCGAGCGAAGCAGGACTCTATGCCGACGCGCAGGCGTCCTACAACTTCCTGCGCGACTCGCTCGGCGTTCCGCCGAACCGGATCGTGATCTTCGGCCACTCGTTAGGGTCTGGTGTGGCGATCGAGTTGGCCACCCGCGTGCCAAACGCCGGCGTCGTCGTCGAAGGGGCATACACGACGGTCCCCAGCGTGGGACAGGCGGCGTACCCATGGTTGCCCGTGAACCTGATCATGTCCAACCGCTTCGCGTCCATCGACAAGGTGCGCACGCTCACCGTGCCGAAGCTGTTCATCCATTCTCCGGAGGACGACGTGATTCCGTACTCCTTCGGTCAGGCGCTATTTGCGGCAGCGGCGGAGCCCAAGCGGTTCCAGAGCGTGCGGGGGGGCCACATGGACGCCTTTCTGGACGACCAGCGCGTCTACTTTGGGTCCATTCGGGAGTTTGTGGCGCCGTTGGCGCCGCATGGGCCCTATCCGAGCGCCGACGGACTGTCCCACTGACGGACGGGCTGGACCGAATCGCAGACGACTTTGGAGCGCTGGGCGGCGCTGGCGGGGCGCGGCGAGTAAGTTCTCCCCCCTGCAACTCCCGTCAGCCCGTCCAACCTCTGCCCGTTGTGAAAGGTCGCCCATGTCCCGAGCCCTCCGTTTGTGGCCCGCCCTGCTGATCACCTGGACTGTCACCGCCGGTGCGCAGTCCGCGAAGCCTGACTCGTCGAAGAAGAAGGACCTGCCGCTGGTGGCCACGCGTTCGATCGATCTGGACACCGATGAGGGGTCCTGGATCTCGACGGACGTTTCACCTGACGGTCGGACGGTGGTGTTTGACCTGCTGGGCGACGTCTACTCGATTCCGCTCGCCGGGGGGAACGCCACCGCCATCACCACCGGCATGGCATTCGACGGCCAGCCGCGGTACAGCCCGGACGGCAAGTGGATCGTGTTCACGTCGGATCGGGATGGCGCCGAGAACGTGTGGATCATGAACCTGGAGACGAAGGAGACGCGTCAGATCTCCAAGTTGAAGGACAAGACGATCGAGTCACCGGAGTGGACGCCCGATGGGAAGTACATCGTCGTGACGGTTGGCGACATCGTGTTCAAGCCGGGCAAACTGTGGATGTTTCACGTGGACGGTGGCACCGGCATTCAGCTGATCAAGACGCCAGAGAGCGCGTTGACCAATGGCGCGGCCTTTGGACCTGACGGGCGATACATCTGGTATGCGCAGCGTTCGGGGACGTGGCAATACAATGCGATCTTCCCGCAATTTCAGATTGCCGTGTACGACCGCGAGAGCGGCCGCCGCGAAGTACGCACGTCACGCTTCGGCTCCGCCATTCGTCCGACGCTTTCGCCGGATGGCAAGTGGATGGTCTATGCCACCCGGCACGAAGCGCAGACCGGCCTCGTGCTACGCGACATGTCGTCTGGCGATGAGAAGTGGCTCGCCTATCCGGTCCAGCGGGACGACCAGGAAGCCATCGGTAGTCGGGACGCGTACCCCGGGATGTCCTTCACGCCGGATTCCAAGGAGGTCGTCACGACATATGGCGGCAAGTTGTGGCGTGTGCCGGTGGACGGATCGACGCCGGTGAACATTCCGTTTCACGTGGTGGCAAAGTTGGAGCTGGGGCCGGAAGTGGCCTTCAAGTATCCCGTGCGCGACAGCGCGCAATTCAGTGTGCACCAGATTCGTGACCTGGCGCCCTCTCCCGACGGCAAACGGCTCGCCTTCACCGCGCTCGACCACCTGTACGTCATGGACCTGCCGAATGGCGCGCCACGTCGCCTAACGTCAAGCGATATGGTGGAGGCGCAGCCCACCTGGTCGCCGGACGGTGCGTGGATCGGGTATGTGACCTGGCAGCGCGAGGGCGGCGCGGTGTACAAGGTGCGCTCCGACGGGTCGCAGGCCCCCGTCGCGCTCGTCACCGAACGGGCGACCTACCAACGTCCAGCGTGGGCTCCCGACGGGAACCGCCTGGTTGTCGTGCGAGGTCCGGCAGAACCGCGTCGGATCGAGGATGGGCCAGGCGCACCGGGCGTTGCCGTGGATTTGGTGGCGGTACCCGCGCAAGGAGGCCCGGCCACGTTGATCGCGCCGACGTGGGGCCGCGACGAGCCACACTTCACGAAGGATCCGAACCGCATTTTCCTCTGGGCCGGGGACAGTGGGCTCGTCTCGATTCGATGGGATGGAACGGACCAGAAGCGATACCTGAAGGTCACGACGCCGTTGCTGCTGAACCAGGAAAAGCCGGACGCCGCTGATCGGGTCCGCATGTCGCCCGACGGCGACCAGGCCATGATCCAGACCGGCTATGATGTGTACGTGGTGACCGTTCCCCAAGTGGGCGGCGACGCACCCGTCGTGTCGGTCCAGGATCCGTCGGCCAGCGCGGTGCCGGCGCGGCGTTTGACCGACATCGGTGGCGAGTTTGCGACGTGGAGCAACGACGGAAAGTCGGTGATCTGGGCCATGGGGAGCGCGCTGTTCACCTACGACCTGTCGGCGGCCGCTGCATTCGATCGGCAATTGCAGGCCGACAAGAAAGCGCTCGAAGGCGATACCACAAGTGTTGGCAAGGCGCGCCTCGATTCACTCTCCAAGAAGCGGTTTGAGCCGACGGAACAGAAGATCGAGGTGCGTGCCAACCGCGACATCCCGCAAGGCACAGTCGTACTGCGTGGCGCGCGCATCGTCACCATGAAGGGCAACGAGATCATCAACGGTGGCGACGTCGTCGTGCGCAACAACCGCATCGTGCGCGTCGGTGGCAAGGGCGCCGTGCCAAGCGGCGCCCGCGTCATCGACGTCAGCGGCAAGACGATCATTCCAGGGTTCGTGGATACCCACTCCCACATGTGGCCCACCTGGGGACTGCACAAGCAGCAGCCGTGGATGTACCTGGCCAATCTTGCGTATGGGGTGACCACCACCCGCGATCCGCAGACCGGAAGCAGCGACGTGGTCTCGTACGGCGACATGGTCGATGCCGGCCAGGTCATTGGGCCACGCATCTACTCCACCAGTACCGGCGTCGGGTATTGGCTGGAGCAGCTGAAGGACCTCGAGCAGACGCGCAAGATCATGCAGCGCTACAGCAAGTACTGGGACACCAAGTACATCAAGATGTACGTGAAGGGCAACCGTCAGGTGCGACAGTGGGTGATCATGGCGGCCAAGGAAAATGGCATCATGCCAACCACGGAAGGATCGCTGGACACAAAGTATGACCTGACGATGCTGTTCGACGGCTACCCCGGGCAGGAGCACGCGACACCCACCGTGCCGCTCTACAAGGACGTCGTCACCGCGTATGCCAAGAGCGGGATCGAGTACACGCCGACACTCATCGTCCAGTACGGCGGCCCGTGGGCCGAGGACTACTACTTCCAGCGCGAGCAACCGTACAACGACATGAAGGTGCGGCGCTTCATGCCGTACGAAGAACTGGCGTCGAAGACACGCCGTCGCGGCGCCGGTGTTGGCCCCGGTCCTGGCGGCTGGTTCATGGAGGACGAGTACATCTTCCCGAAGACCGCCAAGGTGGCCGCCGATATCGTGAAGGCCGGCGGGCGCATCGGGATTGGGAGCCACGGGGAATTCCAGGGGTTGGGCTACCACTGGGAGCTGTGGTCCGTGGCGTCGGGCGGCATGCCGGCCCACGACGCGCTCCGCATGGCAACCATCGTTGGTGCCCAGTCGTTAGGCCTCGACGGCGACCTCGGATCCCTGGAGCCCGGGAAACTCGCCGACCTGATCGTGATGGACCGGAATCCCCTCGTGAACCTCCGCAACTCGAACAGCATCAAGTACGTCATGAAGAACGGAAGGCTCTACGAAGGTGAATCGATGGACGAAGTCTGGCCCAGACAACGCAAGACATTGCCGCCGTACGGATTGGTCGAGGCACCAAAGACAGCCGCTGGCGAGCGTCAGTAGCATCTACGTCGACCCTTCGGAGGATCCATGCGCTTCACCCCACTCGTCCTGCTAGCCTGCGCGACGTCACCTCTCGCCGCTCAAGGCAAGAGGCGTCCCGTCCGCCCGGTGTGGCCGGACGAGGGACCAGCCACCTGGGCGCCGCGCCCAACAACGCGCGATATCACGGCGAACGACCTAAGGACGCGGTTGTACCAATTCGCAGACGACTCGATGTCCGGTCGCCGGATCGGTGAGCCAGGGAACTACAAGGGCACCGCGTACATTGCGGCGGAGTTCAAGCGCCTTGGGTTGAAGCCCGCGGGAGACAACGGCACGTATTTTCAGGACCTTCCGTTCGGCCCGGTCGGGTATGATGCGACGGCGAGTCGCCTGTCGGTCAACGGGTCGGAGCTGACGGTGCGAACGGATTGGGTGCCCATGGCGCCGGCGCCGGTGACGGGCATCGGCGGTGTGGCGGCGCTGGCCGGTGCCCCGACAGTTTTCGCAGGGCTTTGGGGAGACTCCACGACCCTGGACCCCGCGATGTTCCGTGGCAAGGTGGCCGTCTTCGTCGCGCCGCCGAACGCCATGGGAGCGCCGACGCCGCCTTTGGCCGTGCCGCTGCTACGCTGCGACTCCGTTCCCGACCGGTTTGGCGCCGCCGCGGCGCTTCGCGCCGACGCCGCAGCCCGCACCTCGGCGGCCGCCGGCACTCGCCCGCCGATTCCGGCGCCAATCCGCGATATGCGTGCCCAGAATGCGGGGGCAGCCGGCGTGCTCGTGATCGCGTCGGATGGACTCACGCCCGCAATCGTGAATGCCGGGTTGGGTTCGCGCATGGGCATGCAACCACCGACGTCGGGTGCCCCGGCAGCTCCACTCGGCGCGACGATCACCAGCGCCGTTGCCACTCGCATCTTCGGGAAGCCGGCCGAGCAGTTGGAAATAGGTTCAACCGGGCAAAACGTCTCGGCGTCGTGGAGCTATTCGTGGCGAATGTCGGCGACTCCCGCTCGCAATGTGATCGCGATTCTTCCGGGCTCGGATCCGGCACGTGCCGCGGAATATGTGCTGGTGGGTGCGCATAACGATCACGTCGGAACAGCCGCCGCAGCCGTCGATCACGACTCGCTGCGGGCGGTGAACACGGTCACCCGGCGTCAGGGCGCGAACGATCCAGCCTGTCGCCCAACAGCCGACCAACAGCGACGCATCGATTCCCTGATCGCGCGGGCGCGAAGTATCCGCCCCCCTCGCCGTGACTCGATCTTCAACGGCGCCGACGATGACGGATCGGGCACCGTGGTGATGCTCGAGATCGCCGAGCGTTTTGCGGCGGAAAAGCCGGCGCGTTCGATCGTTTTCATTTCGCACCAGGGAGAGGAAGGGGGCCTGCTCGGTTCACGCTGGTTTGCCGACCATCCCACGGTCCCACTCAACGCAATCGTTGCCGCGCACAACATGGACATGGTCGGAAAGGGCCGCGTGGAGCAGGTCAAGTTCGGTGGACCAACCTCCGTCCAGATGCTAGGCTCGCGACGCCTGTCACGTGAATTCGGGGACATCATCGATTCCGTGAACGCGGTGCGCACGGAAACGATGGCGATTGACAAGACGTGGGACGTGTCCGCCAACCCAATGAATCGTTTCTGCCGCAGCGACCAGGTGAACTACGTGCGCAAGGACGTACCCGTCACCTACTTCTCGTTAGGATACGCGCAGGACTACCACCAGCTGACGGACGAGCCAGCCTACATCGACTACGACCACGCGGCGCGTCTCGGGCGCTTTATTCATGACGTGATGTGGGCGATCTCCGAACGATCTACCCGGCCTTCGATCGACGGCCCCGATCCCGCATATCCCCGATGCTGACCATCGGCCGGAGCGTAGGCCGGCGTGCGCTGGCCGGCGTCACCTGCCTCTTGTTAGGCAGTCCAATCGCGCAGGCCCGTTCGTTGTTCAATGGCAAGGACCTGACGGGTTGGCACGTCGACGTGCCCGCCATGGATTCGAGCCGATCGGCGCGGAACCCCTTTGTGGTGCGGGCCGGCAGCCTGGTGTCGCTCGGGGAGCCGCAGGGGCACCTCATCACCGATGCCGCCTACCGCAACTATCGGTTGGAGGTCGAGTATCGCTTCTCGGCGAAGCCGGGCAATGCCGGCGTGCTTGTGCACGCGTCCACACCGCGCGCGCTCTACCGCATGTTTCCGAAGTCGATCGAGGTGCAGATGGAGAGCCAGAACGCCGGCGACTTCTGGTGTATCGTCGAGGACATTTCCGTACCCGACATGGAGCGGCGGCGCGGGCCAAAGGCGAACTGGGGCATCACGGAAGGCAAGGAACGCCGCATCGTGAACCTGACGGACGGATCCGAGCGGCCGGTTGGTGAGTGGAACCGCATGGTGATCGAAACCGTGGACCGATCGATCAAGGTCTGGGTCAACGGCGCGCTCGTGAACTACGGGACCAATGCAACCGCCGACCGTGGCCAGATTGCGCTGCAGGCTGAGGGATCGGAGGTGGAGTTCCGCAAATTGGTGCTCACTCCCATCACGGCACTCACACCGTAGGCGCTAGTCGCGCCATCGCGTGACACGCTCGAGAAACCCCTCATCGCCGATCTCTCGGCAGAGTTCCGTCAGCTCAAATCGTCGGGCGCCGCGCCACTCGAGGTCGTCGACCTGTTCGGCCAGTGGCACGTCCTCGCGGAGGGTGGCGAGCGTCCGGTAAAGCACCGCGACCTCACGGTGTGCATTCAGGTTGTCACCCAGGGCGGTGGCGCCGCGCAAGGACACGCTCCAGTCCGCGACCTGCGTCGGGATCTGCTCGATATGCCCGTACTGCGCCAAGATCGCCGAAGCGGACTTCGCGCCCCACTTTGGTACACCCGGTATTCCATCGGCGTCGTCGCCAACGAGGGCGAGGTAATCGGGAATGGAAGCCGGGCCAACGCCGAACTTCTCGACCACCCCCGATTCATCCATCACCTTGCGCCGCAGACGATCCAGGCACACCACGCGGCTTCCACGCACGCACTGCGCCATGTCCTTGTCCGGCGAACAAATAATGACCTGCTCCACGCGATCGTCGGCGTGCCAGCGCGCGGCCCCGGTAGCCAACGCATCGTCCGCCTCGAACTCGATCATGGGCCAAACGACGAGGCCGAGTGCGTATGCCGCACGTTCAGCGAGCGGGAACTGCGCCATCAACTCGTCCGGCACGCCGTCACCAGTTTTGTAGCCGTCGAACAGCTGATTACGAAAGGACTCAATCACGTGGTCGAATGCACAGGCGACGTGTGTGGCCCCTTCCTCCCGCAGCAGGTAGTTGAGCGACCGCAGTATGCCGCGGGTCGCGCCTACCTCCGCGCCCGCTGACGAGCGAGCGGATGGCGCGCCAAAGAACGAGCGGAAGAGTTCGTATGTGCCATCCACCAGATGAAGTCGCATGACAGACTATATGCAGCCGGACGCGAGCCAACGGGAGTGGCGCGCGGGCGAAGCGCTTCGGCTTCGGTTTTGTCGTGGAGGCGCCTACCTTCCACTGTCCGCCTGCTCCAACGACCCGCCGCATGTAGCGTCTTCGGGCCGGTGGCGTGGAAGACCACACTTCGTGAGGCCCGGAGGGGAGTCCTGCATGGCTGCCGATCTGCGTTCGACGGGTAATCTCGAAATCGATGGCTCGCGTTTCTGGTCTACGGTGACGCGTTCCGCGGAGATCGGCGTGGGGCGCCCCGGTGGACTGTCGCGGCTTGCCCTGTCGGACTCAGATCGGCAGATGCGTGATGAGTTTGTCGACTGGTGCAGGTCGGCTGGCTGCACCGTCACGACCGACGCGGTCGGGAACATCTTCGCGCGGCGTGCTGGGGCGAACGATTCCCTTCCGCCAGTTCTCATGGGGAGTCACCTCGACACGCAGGTCAACGGCGGTCGGTTCGATGGGATCGTTGGCGTACTTGCCGGCCTCGAGGTCATTCGCTCGCTCAACGACCGAAGGATCACCACACAGCGTCCGATCGAGGTCGTCTCGTGGACGAACGAAGAGGGAGCGCGGTTCTCGCCGCCCATGATCGCGTCTGGCGCATTCGCCGGGGCCTACGAGGTGTCGTGGGTGTTGGACCGTCGGGACGACGAAGGGAAACGCTTCGGCGACGAACTGGCGCGCATCGGTTACGCCGGTGATGCACCTGTCGGTGGCCGCCCCATCGACTCCTACTTCGAGCTTCACATCGAGCAAGGGCCGCTCCTGGACGAGCGCGGGGTGGACGTGGGAATCGTCACGCATGGCTACACGGCGCACGGCTTCATCGTCGACATACATGGCGAGACGGCGCATACGGGCCCGTGGCCGATGGAGAAGCGACGCAATGCCCTCGTCGGCGCGTCCATGCTGGCCGTGGCCATCAACGACATTGGGTGGAGGCATGCCGCGACTGGCGGCAAGAGTACGGCGTCCAGACTCGTTGCATGGCCGAACAAGCCAGGTATTCTGTCGGACTGGGCGCAGTTCACCGGCGACGTCCGGCACGAAGACCCGGCCATCGCCAACGCCATGGCCGACGACTTTGTTGCAGCCGTCGAAGACTGCGCCCAGCGCTCGCGCACCGACATGGGCATTTCCGAGCGCTGGACGTGGAACGCCGACCTATTCAGCTCCGAGCGTATCCATCACGTGCGCGAATGGTGCAAGCGACTGGGCATTGCATCGCTGGACCTCCCGTCGCAGGCGGGGCACGACGCATATTTCCTGGCCCGCGTGGCGCCGACTGCCATGATCTTCACGCCCTGTGTTCAGGGGATCACGCACAACAACCTCGAGTGCGCGCTGCTTGAGCGCACGATCCCCGGCGTTACCGTGCTCGCCAACGTGGTACTGGAACGCGCCAACAGCTAGTCGCCGTTAGGCCCGGCCGCGGCGCGGCGTCGCTGCACCACCTTGAGCCGCAGGCGCTCCTCACGTTCCCGCTCGTCCAGCTGCCGCGACACGTCGGCAATGGACCGCGAGATCTGGGGTTCGAGGAACTGCTCGAGGGTTCGCAGCTGTCGGCTGGCGTGTGAGACCGCCTCCCCTAGGCGGCGTATCCGTTGTTCGCGTGGCGCCGCATCAATGAGAAGGTCGGCCAGGATTTCGTACCGGCTGGTCGCCGCGACCGTCGCCGGCCCCAGCGTGCCCGGTGCCCCTCCCCGCGCCTCCACGGATCGCGTCATCGGTGGATGCGAGACAATATTCGACACCGGGATTCCCCACACCATCGCGGGGCTCAGCTCGACAAAGCGCTCGTCGATGGGCCAGGCCACGCGCTGGAGTTCCGCGGCCCCTCGAGCGCCTAACGCATCCACCATCGACTCGGCGGCCAGTTGCGCCGCCCTGGCGATACGCGCTCGAAAGTCCATCGCCGGTCGCGCCACGCGAAACAGTTCCGCCACGAGCGCCTCGCGCTTGCGGCGAATCAGCTGCGCACCCTTCTCCACACGCGCGAGGTCACGACGAGCGCGGACGAGGTTCATTCGAGTCGCCGCCATCCGCGGCCGCGTACTCATACGCCGGTCACCTGCCCATGCGCTTCTGCGGGACGCGGGTGCCGGGCGGCCCACGTGGCGTCGCTGATCCGGGTGAGATCATCGCGCGGCAGGGCCTCCAGCAGCGTCCAGCCAACTCCGAACGTCTCGTCGATACTTCGACGGTTACCACCCTGGTTCACGAACTGTCCCTCGAAGGCTTCGGCGAAGGCCAGGGCCCGCCGGTCGTGCTCCGCCAGCCCCGACTCCCCGACGATGGCCGCCATGGTACGTGCCTCTCGTCCGCGTGCATAGCTGGCGTACAGCTGATCGGACCATTCGCGGTGGTCGCGGCGCGTCTTCCCGTCCCCGATCCCTGCGTTCATCAGCCGTGACAGGGAGGGAAGCACATCGATGGGAGGCGAGACACCTTGACGGTGCAGTTCGCGACTGAGGACGATCTGTCCTTCGGTGATGTATCCGGTCAGGTCTGGAATCGGATGCGTGATATCGTCATCGGGCATTGTGAGGATCGGGATCTGAGTGATTGATCCTGCCCGACCGTGAACGATCCCGGCTCGCTCGTAAATCGACGCGAGGTCGGTATACATGTATCCTGGGTAGCCGCGACGTCCCGGGATCTCCTCGCGAGCCGTGGCGATTTCGCGTAAGGCGTCACAGTAATGCGTCATGTCGGCGATGACGACCAACACGTGATAGCCCGCTTGAAACGCGAGGAACTCCGCGCAGGTCAGCGCGAGACGTGGAGCGAGCAAGCGCTCGACCGCCGGATGCGACGCCTGGTTCAGGTACAACACCGTCCGCGGGAGCACGCCACTGTCTCGAACTCGCTGCAGAAATTCGTCAGCTTCTCGCGCCGTGATCCCGACACCGGCGAAGACGACAGCGAATGACTCGTCGCGCGGCGCGCGCGCTCCCTCGACGATGCGGGCCGCGATCTCCAGGCCAGGCAGCCCCGGTCCTGAGAAAACCGGGAGCTTCTGTCCTCGTACAAGTGTGTTCATGGCATCGATCACCGAGAGACCCGTCTCGATGAAGTCCGCGGGCCTGGCGCGTCGCACGGGGTTGAGCGGCACCCCGTTGATCGAGCGTATCTCCTCGCCGATCGGCTCGGGCAGCCCGTCCATCGCTTCTCCGTGTCCGTCGAACGCGCGACCCAGCAACTCGCGACCGACCACCGTCGTCGCCACCGTTCCCGTGAGTGAGATGTCGATCGCATGCGGAGCGAGGCCCACCGTTTCGTCCAGCAGCTGCACCACGGTGACGCGGTCGCCCGCCTCGATCACCTGGCCACGCCGCTCCCGTTGGCCCGGCGCGCGAATGACGACCCACTCGCCGAGTCCGGCCTGCCGTGTTCCCCGGAGAAAGAGCAGCGGCCCGGCGACCGATGCCGCCCCACGATACGTCCGTTCCATGGGCATCATCGGGAGGGGCCTCCTGCACCAGCGGGAACGACGTCGTCGGCAGCCGCAACGGCGACGGCGGCCAGTGACTCCACCTGTTCGTCGGCGCCATCACGCAGTGCCGCAAGCGCGCGCCGGGCGGGAGCCAGGTTCAAGCGCGCGAGCGTGGTGCCGCGCTCCAGCGCGGTTGTCGCGGCGCGATGGAGCCGCACCGCCGCCGCTGCCATGGCATGCGTCTTCTGGACGGACGAGATGGCATCGTGTGGGTGGAAGGCATTCTGGCGAAGGATCGTCTCTCGCACCATCGCCGCGACGTCCATGGCCAACTTGTCCTTGTCTTCCAGTGCCTCTGGTCCCACCAGACTGGCGATGTCACGCAACTCACGCTCACGCTGCAACAGGCGAACGAGCGACGAGCGCAAGGCATCCCAATCCGCACCGCCATGCGTCGCGAACCACGGGCTCACGCGCGTTCCGTAGAGCGAAAACGAGGCATCCCAGTCCACGGCCGGGTAGTGACGCTGGTGCGCAAGACTCGCGTCGAGTGCCCACATCGCCCCGGCCACGCGCAGGGAGGCCTGCGTCACCGGTTCCGAGAAGTCGCCCCCCGGTGGCGAGATCGCACCGATGATCGTGACCGCGCCCTGGCGCGCCGGCGCGCCTAACGCGGTTACACGTCCGGCGCGTTCAAGGAACTGACCTAGTCGGCTGGCAAGATACGTCGGATACCCCTCCTCACCCGGCATCTCCTGGAGACGTGCACCAAGTTCGCGCAGGGCCTCTGCCCAACGGGAGGTACTGTCCACCATCAGGGCCACCCGGTATCCCATGTCTCGGTAGTACTCCGCGATCGTGACGCCCAGGTAGATGGACGCTTCGCGCGCCGCAACGGGCATGTTCGAGGTATTCACGATCAACACGGCGCGGTCCATCACGGGGCGGCCGGTTCGCGGGTCGATCAGGGCCGGAAACTCGCTGAGCACGTCGGTCATCTCGTTCCCGCGTTCGCCGCAGCCGACGTACACCACCACGTCGGCATCCGCAAACTTCGCCAGCGATTGCTGGACGATCGTCTTGCCCGTGCCAAAACCGCCAGGTACAACACAGGCCCCGCCCTCAGCCACGGGAAACAACAGGTCGAACACCCGTTGGCCGGTGATGAATGGCCGCTCGGCGGCCAGCCGCGCGGCACTCGGCCGCGGGGCGCGCACCGGCCATGGTTGGGCCAGCCGAAGTGGCGTGCCGTTGTCCAGTGTCCCGACCACCTCGTCCACCGCATAGTCTCCCGACGCCAACTGCGTGAGGACGCCTTCCACGCCGGGCGGCACCAGGATTCGGTGATCGATCCCCGGGCGCTCGACCACCACGCCCAGCACGTCGCCGCCCTTCACCGACGTGCCAATCTCCGCCTGCCGTTCAAAGTGCCAGCGTTTTGCCTGGTCCAGGGTGGGCGCTCGCACGCCAGGTGCAATGAAGTCTCCCGTTGCCTCGGCCACGCGCGCCAGTGGTCGACCTACGCCGTCAAGAATGCTGCCGAGCAGACCCGGACCCAGGGTGACGGCGAGGGTATTTCCGGTCACGGACACCGGTTCTCCCAGGCAAAGTCCGGTCGTGTCCTCGTAGACCTGCAACGTGGCAAGATCTCCGCTTTGGCGAATCACTTCGCCTAACAACGAGCGATCGCCCACATAGGCCAATTCGTACAGCGAGGCCTGAAGAGGGCGCGCCTCGACGAGGGAGCCAGCAATCCTCACGATACGGGCGGCGGTCATTGTAGTCGCACCCGGTAGCCGATGGCTCGCTGCAACATGTCGAGGATGTAGTCCTCACCACGAGGCGCTGCCTCGGCCCAGTTTGCCGTCGGTATGGGAACCAGCAGCGGCAGTGCGCTGCGTTCGAGCTCGGCGCGAGTCGCCGGCGGGACACGCTCGAGGAGCGAGTCCTCCACCAGAAGGACGCCAACCTCCGGTGTGACCGCCCGTTGAAGCTGGGCGGTGAGGTCGGAGCCATCGGGAACGTCCGTCGCGCCCAGGCCGGCCAGGCGGAAGCCTGCCGCGATGGCGGGCGAGGCCAGCACTCGAATGGAGGCCTTCACCTGGAGGTCTCCATGCCAACGCGCAAGGCGCGCTGGATTGCCCCGGGCGGAAGTCGCATCGCGACACTCCAGATGATGCGGTCGATGGCCCGGACCGTCCGCCGCAACCTCAGTACATATTCGATCACGGGCGCCGTGCCTAACGGTTCTGTACGGCCGCGGTCCCGCGCCTGGTGTATGAGCGCCTCGAGCACCGCGTCCTCGGCGCGTGCCGGCTGATCGATCGCTGCCGATAGCACGGGAGAATCCACCAGGCGCCGTTGCACCAGATCTCGGGCCGCCGCCGTCTCGGCGCGTACGATCTCGAGAAACACATCGAGTGAGAGTCGGCGACCTCCCGGCACGAAGAACGCGTCAACGCCCGTGATCTCGCGGCGGGGCCACAACAGGACGGCGGTCCAGAGGTTCTCGACGTCGAACAACGATTGCGCGTAGTCCCGCATCGGCGCATCGGCGTGGGCGGCCGCAGCAGTGGCACGCTCCGCGAACTGTCGATTCAGGGAGCACTCGAGCTTCAACAGATCGGGGTGCTGTCGGAGCGACTCGGGACGGAGCGACTCGGCGTAGGGATTGCCAATGGCTGACAGCTGAGCGACGAGCGCGGCCACGTCGCCTTGTCGCGCGAGCTCGTGCAGGACGCGTTCAGGAAGTGCTGGCGTCGGGATCAAGCCGGCGAGTCGTTCGTCTGGGGGCGCACCGCTCGACGCCCCGCGCAACATGGCGCGCAAGCTCCGGCGGTCTTCGTCCTCATACAGCGGGGCCAGCCACTGCACCCGAGGACCAGCCCATCGAGCCAGCAGACGCAATCGCCCGGCGGCAAAGCGTCGCACCGCCAGCTCGAGTGCGCGAGGTGATGCGTGCTCCAGTGGAGTCGGCAGTATGCCGGCGGTAACCAAGGCGACCGACAGGGATGCGACACTCCGGCTCTCAGCTAAACGCTGGATCTCGCCAGATGACGTCAGCCGGCCAGCCAGGCCCCTCGCTCGGGCCACGACATCGGTCCAGTCAGTCATCGCGCGCCTCGCCTGACGCATGTGCGGCCACCAAGCGCA
Source organism: Gemmatimonadaceae bacterium (assembly GCA_044224875.1). GTDB lineage: Bacteria > Gemmatimonadota > Gemmatimonadetes > Gemmatimonadales > Gemmatimonadaceae > JABAQJ01. The sequence goes on from JBGAJQ010000056.1 coordinate 15,504, forward strand.
TCGCCAGGATCCGTTGCGCCCTTTGCAGCATGGGACTGTAGGTGGCGTCCACTCGGACGTCACCGTCAACGGATTGTGCCACGAACCCGAAGTCGAGCGCCTGATCGGATTCGATAGTCGGTGCAGTCCCTGAATCGCGCGTCACTGACTGACGCATGATTTCAATGAGGGCGGGATGGCATCGCACTGTGTGGGTCCCGGGCGGCAAGTACGCGAGGGCACGCTCCAACAGCGTCCGTTGGGCCGCGGCGAAACGGGGGTGCCTGACGAGTCCATCCAGCCGCTCTTTCCCTGTTCTGAGCACGCGCGCAACCAGTCGCCGTCTCGATTCGAGCGTCTCCAGGTGGCAGACACGTACGACATCGTCCCGATGACGATCGAGCGCTTGTCTGAGGACGCGTTCGTGCTCGGCCAGTGCCCGATCGAGGTCACGGGCATCGTCGTCGGCTTCCAGGGCCAGCAGTTGCGCGGCCTCCTGGCGAGCCGCGTCAATCCGCCGTTGCACTTCCTGGGCGGCGTCCTGTTTCAGCTGCGCGAGGAGCGGTTGGACGCTCACGGCCGGGACACTACCCTGCGCCCCCACGCAGGATGATCAGCACGGCAACGACGAACCCAAGAATCACCATCGTCTCGGGTATTGCCACGAGGATGATCACCGTGCCGCTGAGTTCCGGTTTCTCTGCCAGGGTCGCCGCACCGGCCGCGCCAATCTTCGATTGCGCCCATGCCGTGGCGATAGCCGAGATCCCCAACACCGCCGCCGCGCTAATGGCAATCCACATGAAGTTCATCGATCTCTCCCGCGAAAACTCAATGCCCCGCCGTCGAACGCCAGTGCGCAAACGGCTCGTACTGGCGTCCCCCGGGGCTGTAGAACTTCCCAAAGAACTCGACAAAGTGCAGACGCATGGCGTGAATGCTCGGGCTGAACAACCCGATGGCAAAATTCACCAGATGAAAGAGTAGTGCGAACAGCACACCGATCACGGTGCTCCCAAGGGCGCCCACCATCTGGTTGGCCACCACCGCCAGCATGACCGATGCCGTCCCGAGGGCCATGATGCGCGCGTAGGACAGGACGTTGCCTAACGTCGCAAGGAGTTCGATCGGCGCAATGAACCCCTCGAGCACCACCAGGACAGGTAGGGCCGCAAGCAGGCCGATCACCGATGGTGTGAAGAGCGACGCGGGCAGCACGCGGAACGCCGCGAGCAGCGATACCACGATCAGCACCACCATCAACAGGGAAACGCCCTTGCCCGCCGCCTGTCGCGGACCTTCCCTCGCCGCATTCACGACCCCCAGAACCAGTCCCAGGAGCACGTGAACCCCACCCAACGCCAATGCAATCATCAACGCCGCCATCACCGACTCTTCGCGATCGACCGCCAACGCGCGCATGCCGAACAGCCCGCGACCTAACGTGCCGAATAGCTCGCCGTAGAGCACCCCAAAGATGATCGCAAAGGCGGCGCACGGCGCCGCAATCTCGGATATCACTCGGCCCATCGATCCTGGACGCGTGCGTGCGCGCAGCACAACGCTCAACAGCGCCAACATCACACCGTATCCAACATCCCCCAGGATCATGCCAAAGATCATGGGGAAGAACACCGCCACGAACGGCGTCGGATCGATCGTTCCGTAACGAGGCAGCGGCAGCAAGCGCACGATCGACTCGAAGGGGCGGAAGAGGCGCGGGTTCGAGAGTACGACCGGAGCATCTTCGGCGCTCCACTCTTCACGGTCGACGACTTCCACCACCACCGGATCGTGCAGGGCGCCGGTGAGGCGTGCCGACAGATCCTGCACGGCGTTTGCGGGGAGCCACCCTTCCACGGCAAAGGCATGCGCCGTAACACCACAACGCTGCCTCGCGTCGGCCCTCGCGAGCCAGTCGTGCATGGCCACCGCCCCACGCGCAAGCTCCATCCCGTGACGACTGCCTAACGCACGCCGCCCTTTCGCACACTCCGCGACTTCGCGCGGCAACTCGTCGAGCCGTGCGATCATGCGTGGGATCGCCTGCTCCAGTGGCTGTCCGGCGTATTCCCCAGGTAGCGGTACCTCCGGCACGCGCGCCTCGGCGAGACGCGCCTCAAGCCGATCGGCGAACTCCTTCGGAAGCACGAGAAGCACCGCAACGTCGCCACCCGGGAGGCTCCGCGCCGTCAGGGCAAACTCTGGGCCGATCTCCTGTCGCAAGGCGTTGCCTAACCGGTTGATGCCTTCCTGCGCAGAGCCTGGGACGACGACCGCATAACTCGTCAGACGCGGTGTCTGGGCAATGCGTTGCACCGCAGGCAAGACGGCGGACAGGAAGTCGCGATACTTCTCGATCAGCGCGCGTTCTTCATTCGCACGGGCCTCACGCTCGGCTAGGTGCAGGGCCTCCCGTCGTGTGTCCCTCGCCGTCCGAGCCCATTTCGCCAGTTCACGAACCGTTGCCCGTGGCTCGGCACCCGGGCGAGCGGCCACACCTAACAAGCGCATGGCGTGTTCCGCGTCGTCCAAGGCCCGCGCCACATGCCGGTGATGCCGCTCCATTCGGGAGTCCGGCGAGGGCTGGCTGACGCCGCCATGCAAGCTGACGTCGTTCAGGTGAAGGAGTCCGAAGTCCTGAAGGGCCACCAAGGCGTCGTCCAGCCTGGGACGGGGACCCAGCACGCGAACCTTCACCATCGGGATGATCACGGCACCCCTTCCGCTCGAAGGCCGTACAGCTCCGCCAGCATATCGTCGGCCAGCCGTTCAACCTGCTGTACGCTGGCGTCGTCGAACAGTCGACGCATCGTCTCGGCCCGTTCGCGCGTCTCCGATTCTTCAGCGGCGGCATGGGCGCGCATACGCGCCTCGAGTGCCGCCAGCGCCTGGCTCCGCTTCTTCAGCGCGGCGTCGCGCCGCCGTGCCTGCTCGGCCCGCGCGTCGTCCATGATGCGCGCGGCTTCCTCGTCTGCCCGCTGCAGTTCGGCGGCGATTTCTCGTTCCGCCTGCAGCAGCTCATCGAGGGCGCCCGAGGTATCGCGCACCGCGTGAGTCGGCGTTCCCGAGCTGTGGCTCATCGCAGCCCCTCGCTTCTTTCCGGCGAATCCCGTTCCTTGAGTGCAGGATCAAGGCTCGTAACTCAGCTTATGGCCGGGCTTAGTTCGAGGATGGCGGGCAATGCGAGAAGTCCTGTCAGGATTCGCCGGACGTCACCTCCGCGCCGCGGCGATCGCCGCACTGATACTCGCCAGCCCACCCTCCAACTCAGCCGGCGATGGCCATCCGAACCCGATCCGCATGAAGCGATCATCCTGTTCGAACCAGTGTCCCGGCCCTACGAGCGTTCCGTGGGTGCCGCCCAACGTCTCATAGAAGCGCGTCACATCGACTCCCGCATCGGCACGAATCCGCGGAAAGGCGACGACACCTCCGGACGGACGCACCCATTCCATGGCCGGTTCGCCTGCCATCCACTTTCCGACAGCTTCAACGCCTCGCTGTACTTCCTTCGCAATCTGCGGCAATTCCTCGGTGCGTCGACGATACACCCGGTATGCGATCTCCTCATCCAGCACTGGGCCGCAGATGACCATCTGCTCCTTTGCAGCGAGAAACAGTTCGTTCAACGCGCGGTCGCGCGCGATGAGCCAACCGACGCGAAGGCCGGGAAGCCCGTAGGCCTTTGACAGTGATGCCACCGAAATGACGTTCTCGCCGAGCGTGGTGGCGAAGGGACGAGGGCGCGTGACGGTGAGGTCGCGGTAGGTCTCGTCGACGAGCAAGTACCCTCCGCGTTCAGTGACCAGTGCCGCAATGCGCGCGACCTCTTCCTCATCGATCACCGTCCCCGTCGGGTTGTGAGGATTGGTGATGCTGACGAGACGCGTCTCGGGCGTCATGGCCGCCTCGATATCGGCCACCGTGTAGCGGAACCCGTCTTCCAGCGACAACTCGACATACGAAATGTCGCAGCCGATAGCCCGCGGTGTCTCGATGTTCGTGGCGTAGTTTGGCCGGAGCACGACCAAGTGGTCGCCGGCGGAAAGAAGGCTCGTCGAAATCACGAACAGTGCCCCAGCGGCACCCGGCGTCAGGAGCACCTGATCCGGCGTGCAACCTGCTTCCGCAGCCAGCAGCTCGCGTAACGCCGGGTGACCGCGGTGGTCCCCGTACAGCAGGATCATCTTGCTGAGGTCCATCTCCGGGGCCAAGTCCCCCAACACACGATCGCGCATCGAGCTTTCGGCGAGATTGAAGCGAATGGAAGCGTAGCCCACCTCCTCGGGGGACTCGACTTCGATTGGCATTCGGCGATAACGCATGAGAAGGGCCGTTGAGTGGACATTGTGCGATCCCCGATGGGATGCGCACATGCTACCGTGTCGATGCCTTGCCGGGAATCCCCGTGTTCGATCGCCGGCCGCGACCCGCGATGACTCGCGGCCTGCGCGCCCGACTCTCAAGGATGGCGGCCGCCAGCTCCTTCACTCCTCGACGGATTTCCACGGGGTCAGGGGACGCGAAGCCCAGGAGTAGCGCTTCGCGCGGCATGTGACGACTCACTCGAGGGTGAACGGCTGCGACATCGACGCCGCGATCGGACGCGGCGCGCGTCACCGTGTCGGCGCTCAGGCCTTCGGCCAGCCAGCCCACGGTCTGCAGGCCGGCCTCCAGACTCGAGATCTCGAGTAGTCCCCGCAGGTGCGTCTCGACGCCCTCGATGAGCACCGATCGACGCTCCGCGTACACCTCCCGCATGCGCCTAACGTGGCGTGCGAAATGCCCCTCCTCGATGAACTCGTGCAGGATGGTTTGCTCGAGCAAGGGCGCGTGACGCGTCGCGATCGACTTGATCGCGGCGAGCGGCTCGATCAGCTCCGGCGGGACGACAACGTAACCCAGTCGCAAGGCGGGAAAGAGCGTCTTGCTGAAGCTGCCGGCGAACACCACCAGGTGGTCGCGATCCAGACCCTGCAGCGCCGGCAACGGCCGACCGACGTAGCGATACTCCGAGTCATAGTCGTCCTCGAAGATCCAGGCGCCGCTGGCCCGTGCCCACGCCAACAGTTGCAGCCGGCGGGGAAGACTCATGCTCACGCCCAGTGGCATCTGGTGGGCCGGTGTGACGTAGGCCAAGCGCGCCTCGGGACCCTGCGCCGCAGGAAGTACCATCCCCTCACTATCGACCGGCAGCCAAACCACGTCGGCGCCCCACGCCTCGAACACACGCGCCGCGCCGATGTAACCGGGATCCTCCATGCACACGGCATCCCCCGGATCGACCACCAGCCGAGTGGCCAGGTCCAGGGCCTCCTGCACGCCCGAGACGATCGCGACCTGCTCTGGCACACAGGTCACACCGCGGGCCACACGAAGGTACTGGGCCACCGACGACTGCAGGGGCGCAAACCCAAATGGACCAGCGCCTAACAAGTTGGACATGCGCGCACCCCGTGCGCGCCGGCTGGCGATCTGCGCCCACACCGAGGTGGGGAACAGGTCGAGCGCCGGAAGGTTCGCGCGGAACGCTCGCGCCGGCCGCATCTCGAGTGCCGGAAACGGCTGCGCTCGACGGGCGAGCGAGGACACACGTCGCGGAAGGACTCGGTCGCGCGCCGGGCGTCTTCTTGCCGTTCCCCGCACCGTCAACAGGTCATCGGGGAGGACGCGTCGCACGAATGTCCCGGATCCCACGCTACCTTCGAGGTATCCCTCGGCCTTGAGACGGTCGAACGCGCTGACGATGGTGCCGCGTGACACCCCGCATTGACGCGCGAGGTCGCGTGTCGCCGGCAGCCGCGTGCCCGGTCCAAGCCGTCCCTCGAGGATCTCGACACGGAGCGCGTCCCCCAACCATCGGTGCGTCGGGACGTCGGCGGCACGCGGCGGAAGTGCGAGGGTCAGGGTCGTCGCTCTCTTGGGCATGCGAAAGTGGTACAGGTGGAATGCGAAATATGGCCCTGTGTGACAGGACCACTCAAGCGTACACTCCCGTCAACGAATCCACGTTGGAGAACCCATGAAGACGCGTATTCACTTCGCGAAAGCGGCGCCGGGCGTGTACGACGCGATGGACGCCTTGGATCAATATCTTGGCGCATGCGGCATCGAGGAGCCGCTGCTGCAGCTGGTGAGGCTCCGCGCATCGCAGATCAATGGCTGCGCCTATTGCCTGGACATGCACTGGAAAGACCTACGAGCGATAGGCGAAAACGAGCAGCGTCTCTACTCGCTCGATGCATGGCGGGAGTGCCCCTACTACACGGAGCGTGAGCGCGCGGCGTTGGCCTGGACCGAGGCGTTGACGTTGGTAGCCGATGGCCACGTCCCCGACGAAGTCTATGAAGCGGCGCGACCTCACTTCTCGCAGAAGGAGCTGGCCGACCTCACGCTCGCGATCGCGACGATCAACGCGTGGAATCGCATCTCCATTGCCGGTCGACTGACGCCAGGCACTTACCAGCCCGCGGCGCGCGTCTAGGTGAGGTCCGGGGTCGTGCGGCACTCCGCCGGCCCCGGCCACCCACTAAGTTGGATTCGGTTGTTCGAGCACCCTTTGAACCGAATCCATGTCCGAGAACCGCACGCCGGCCCTCTGGTTCATTCTCATCACGCTGCTGATCGACGTCGCCGGCTTGGGCATCATCATCCCGGTCATGCCGAAGTTGCTCACCACGTTAACGCATGGCACCATGAGCGATGCGGCGCGGTGGGGCGGATGGATGGGATTCTCCTACGCGGCGATGCAGTTTTTTTGTGCACCCATCGTGGGAGGGTTGAGCGATCGATTCGGGCGACGCCCCGTGCTCCTGGCCTCGCTCTTCGGTTTTGGACTGGATTACGTGTTCATGGCGTTGGCGCCGACCATTTGGTGGCTGTTCCTCAGTCGGATCATCGCCGGAATCATGGGGGCCAGCTTCACGACGGGCGCCGCGTACATCGCCGATGTGTCTCCGCCGGCCAAGCGCGCGCAAAACTTCGGCATGATTGGCGCGGTGTTTGGCCTTGGCTTCATCGTCGGTCCGCTGATCGGTGGGTTGCTGGGACCCATTGGGCCGCGGGTGCCATTCGTTGCCTCGGCGATCTTGACCCTGCTGAACTGGCTCTTTGGGTACTTCGTCCTCCCGGAGTCGCTCAAGCCGGAGAATCGTCGAGCGTTCGACTGGAAGCGCGCCAATCCCGTCGGTTCGTTAGGCAACCTGCGGAAGTACCCGGTCATTCTCGGACTGGTGGGCTCCCTCATTCTCGTACAGATCGCCGCCCACGCGGTGCAGAGCAATTGGTCGTACTACACCATCGAGAAGTTTCACTGGAACGAGCGAATGGTTGGATTGTCGATTGCCATGATCGGCGTAGCCATCGCCTCGGTGCAGGGGGGCCTCATTCGACTGGTGTTGCCCAGGCTGGGCCCACAGCGGAGCGTGTACACTGGGTTGAGCCTCTACAGCGTGGGATTTTTTCTCTTTGCGATCGCCAGCGCGTCGTGGATGATGTTTGTGTTCACGGCGATCTACTGCATGGGTGGCATTGCCGGTCCTGCCATCCAGGGCTTGATCTCCGGCTCCGTGCCGCCTAACGAGCAAGGTGAATTGCAGGGAGCGCTCACCAGCATCATGAGCCTGACGGCGATCGTCGGCCCCTTGCTCATGTCCAACACCTTTGCCTTTTTCTCGCGCCACGACGGTTCGCTGTACTTCCCGGGTGCCGCGATGGCCCTCGGCGGGATCCTCACCCTGGTCTCCGCCGCGCTCGCTCGCAGTAGCCTCAAACGCACCATGCCGACGGCGCTCGCCGTTCAAGCGACCACGCCGTCCACCCAGTAAGCGCCGATTCGCCTGGCGCGGCGCCTTCGCGCGCCGCTCACTGAGCGCGTCGTTTCAGACGCCAATAGACGGGTACGCCTGTCGCGGCCAAGGCAACGCCGATCAATGGCTCCACGGGGCGAAAAATCAGGGCGCTGACGACGAAGCCGGAGACGACGACCATGTACACGATGGGTGTCACGGGGTACCCCGGCGTCCGGTAGCCGTGTGGGCGACGACGGTGCCGCAGGCGGAAGATGGCGCCCACCATCATGATGGTCGCCAGCTGCAAAGGCACGATGAAGAAGTTCACCAGCCGACCGAAGGAGCCGAAGAAGAACAGCGCCACGAGTGAGGCCACGGTGGTAAACAGGATGGCGCCATGCGGCACGGCGGTACGCCCGGACACCCGACTCAGCAGGCCAAAGAAGCCCCGAGGCTTGGTGTCCGCCGGATCGACGTAGGTCGCGGCCAGGGTGTAGAACAAGCGCGGCTGCGTCATCACCAAGCCGCCTAACGCACCAAAGATCGACACCGTCATCAACGCGGTGAGCATCTGCCCACCGCCCTGGCCGAACGCGGTGGTGGCGACGGTCGACGCGACGGCGGCCGGGGCCGACCGCATCTGCGACAGGGGTACCACGCGGAGGTAGGCGACGTTTACCACGAGGTACAGGACGGTGAGCGCCGCCACACCCAGGCCCAGCCCCAGGGGGAAATCCCGCTCCGGCCGGCGCACCTCGCCAGCCACATTCGTCACGTCGATCCAGCCGTCGTACGTGAAGAGCACGGCGGCGATGCCCAAGCCGGTGAAGCGCAGAAATCCGGACCACCCCGCGGCGCCACTCACCACAGGAGCAGGTGCCGGGTCAACGACTGGGGCCGCCAGCCACAACCCGCCAGCAATGAGCCCTCCAATGCCCAGCACCTTGGCTGCCGTCAGCACGACCTGCGTCCGTCCGCCCCACTGCACCCCCGCCAGGTTAATCGCCGCGAAGAAGAGAATGGCCGCGGCGCCCCACCCGACGGCCGTTACTCCTGGCAACGCTGGAACGGCGCGATGGAGAAAGTCGCCAAACGCGACGGCGCTTGACGCGATGGCCCCGGGACCCGTCACCCACAACTCCAGCCACACCAGCAGGAATCCCCAGAACGGACCGAACCCCTCCGTCATGATGTGAAATGTGGCGCCGGCCTGCGGCAGCATCGTGCACAGCTCCGCCAGTGTCAACGCGCCACACAACGTGATGAACCCGGAGAGCGCCCAGATGAAGTGAACCTGCCACGGGTGTTGCGCCACGGACGCCAATTCGCCCGGTGTAAAAAAGATGCCGGAGCCGATCATGTTGCCAATGACCAGCGCGGCCACCGCGCCGAGGCCCAGACTACGCTTGAGTGGTGCCGCGCCCGTCATGCGACTCGTATCGCGCGCACCAGCGCGTCCACCTGCGACGTCACCACGCGGTCGGTGGCCGCTCGCCCACTCCGCAACGACGTCCCGACGATGAATCCATCGGCATGTGGCACCAACTGCGCGGCGTTATGCGGGTCAAGGCCGCTGCCAATCAGCACGGGCAGCGCACCCTTGGCGGCCCGCAGGTCGTCAACGCTCGGCCCGATACCCGTTTCTGTTCCCGTGACGATCACGGCGTCGGCCCCGGCGCGCGCAGCCTGAGCGGCCGACTCGCCGATTGGCTTCGCTCCGTCCGCCATCGTGGTGTACTTCACCTGCAGGTCAGCGAAGATCTGCACGTGATCCCCGCGAATGTGCGATCGGTACGCGAGGATTGCCTCGGGTTCCGGCTCGATGACACCCAACTTGCTGCGCACGCGATCGACGAAGAAGTCGAGGCGAATGAACTGCGCGCCACTGGCAGATGCAACCGCCAGGGAACCGCGCCAGTCGTTCAGCAATACTTCAATGCCGACGGGCACGTGGGCCTTCTGTACCACCTCGCGCGTCACGCGTGTCATGGCCGCGATGATCTCGGCCCCCCCCGTGAGCGTATGCGGCTGGTCGAAGTCATTCTCGACCAGCACGCCGTCCACCCCTCCCGCCTCCAGCGCGGACAAATCCATCAGCGCGACTTCTACCAGGTGACCGATCGTACGAAATGACGCATACCCAGGGAGTGGCGGCAGCGCCACCATGCCGATCAATGGCCGCGGCTTTGGAAAGAGCGTTTGGAATCGTGTCACGGCGTAATCGACTCCGTGGCGCCGATGTGTCGAATCACCTCGGCGGCGCGGTCCGATCCTCGTCGCATGGCGTCCCGGATGGAACCGCCACGCACGTACTCAACCGTGAACGCAGCCTGATAGGCATCGCCGCATCCCGTCGAGTCCAGGCAAGCTTCCGGCGGTACCATGGTGGCTGCTTCCCGGTAGAGTTGGCCGTCCTTCAGGGCGCTGCTCCCCTTTGCCCCGTGGGTGACGACGATGAGCGTACGACCACCGCGCGTCCGTGGCAAGAGTTCGGCTGCAACACCCTCACTCGCCGACAAGAAGGCGATATCCAGGATGGGGAGCAATCGGTCGAGCTCCACATGCGACGGCCCCAGGTCACTCCCGTCCAATAAGTCAGCAACGCGAATCCCTTCCCTTGGCACGGCGTTCATCGCCGGCCAGAACAGGTGTTCGATCTGACGAAAGTACGGAACGGCCACGACGTCATGCGTGGCAATGAAATGCAGGTCGTCGTCCGACAGGCGAAAGTGGGCTAGCACCCCAGCGTCGTACCCGCCCGGCGGGAAGACGCGCTCTCCTTCGGCGACCAGACGGATCGCCTGTGACGCCGTGGGGCCATCCATGCTATGGCAGTGCGACGCGTCCACCCCCGCACGGGCCAACCGGTCACGCACCACAGGCGCCACCTGATCGCGGCCGGTGCAGCTGACGAGTGAAACCGTGTGCGCTCCAGCCCTCCGCGCCTGGACGGCAAAGTTCAACGAGATTCCGCCCACACCCTCGAGCGACCGTTCGAGATACCGATCCCGAGTGCATTCTCCTACCGCGGCGATACGCACGTCATGACGTCGTGAATGGTGGAGGCCCGTCACACGGGTTAGGGGCAAGGACACGCGGCATAGCCGTCGCTACTGCGGTACCGCCACATGGCGCACCGGCAGCCTCAACAAGAGTAAAGCCATGGCCGCCGCAATGGCGAGCCCTGCGCCCAGGTCAAAGGCCGCGGTCGGGCCACGCCACTGCCACACAGCGCCAAACACCATCGACGCCGGCAACGCTCCCAGCCCGACTACCAAGTGATACCATCCGAAGGCTGCGCCTCGCTCGCTGGGCAATGCCAGATCGGCCACCAAGGCCTTCTCCACCCCTTCGGTGAGACCGAAGTACAGGCCGTATGCGGCCACCAGTACCCAGATCTCCCACGCCCCCGTCGCGCGCCCCATCAGCCAGTACACCATGCCGTACCACAGCCAACCGCCTACGATGAGCGGTCGTCGCCCAATGCGGTCGGACAGGACCCCGGCAGGCATGCTCGACGTCGACTTCACGACATGGAGCACCGCCCACAGCAGCGGCAGCATCGCGACCGGCACCCCAACGTCAGAGGCTCGCAGCAGCAGAAATGCGTCCGTCGAATTGCCTAACGTGAACAGCAATACCAGGGCCAGGTAGGGCCTGAGAGCGCCGTGTGGCAGGCTCCCCAGCAGCACGGTGTCTCGAGCGCCGGCCGGAACCGGTCCCTTGCCTTCGACCACTCCGCCGATCAACGCCACCAGCGCGAGTGCCGCCGGCACGGCGGCGAGCAGGAACACGGTGCGCATGGAAACGCCCCACCCGCGCATCAGCGCCAACGCGCACAGGGGACCAATCACGGCTCCCAAGTGGTCTGCGGCCCGGTGAAAGCCGAACGCGCGACCACGCGCCTCAGCTGGCACGGCATCGGCGATTAGTGCATCGCGGGGGGCCGTTCGGATCCCCTTCCCCACTCGGTCTGCCAGTCGCAGCGTCGTCACTTGCCACACGCCGCTCGTCAGCCCAATCAGCGGACGTGCCACGGACGCCAGCGCGTACCCCGCCAGCACCAACGGACGTCGGCGGGCGAGACGGTCCGACCACCAGCCGCTGAGCAACTTCAGCAGGCTGGCCACACTCTCCGCTGACCCCTCGATCACTCCGACGGCAAATGCGCCCGCGCCGAGGACGTCACGCAGAAATACTGGGAGCAACGGGTAGATCATCTCGCTCGAGACGTCGGTGAGTAGGGACACCAGCGCCAGCGCGATCACCGTGCGAGGTAGCTTCACGGCTCGAAAGTACATCCCGTCACGCTTGCGCGCGCCGCGCGCCCGCCACCAATTGCAGCACATGTCCGCGTCGACGCCAACCCGCGAACTCTTCCGCGCCTTGGAACCCGAGCGTGCCTTCTGCCGCGCAAACGAAGCGCGTGTTGTCGACGAGCAGGTGGTGCTGGCTCAGGTGCCGGCCCCCACCGGAGCTGAGGAGTCCCGCGCGCGAATCGTCGCTCAGCGCCTGCGAGGGCTAGGCCTGCCTGTGGACATCGACGCCGTCGGCAATGTCATTGCGCGCATCGCGGGCCGAATTGACGATGCGCCCGTGGTGGTTTGCGCGCACTTGGACACCGTGTTTTCCGCGGCGACCGCGCATGCAGTGCGCCGGAAGGACGGGTTGTTGCTCGGGCCGGGGATCAGCGATAACGCGCGCGGTCTCGCGGCCACACTGGCCATCGCCGACTTGCTGGCGGGACGGAACGAGAAGCCGCGCCGTCCGGTGTTCCTCTGTGCCACTACCGGGGAAGAAGGGGACGGGAATCTCCGTGGGGCTCGTTATGTCTTCGACCACGCCGCGCTCGGTGCGTGCGCGGCCATCGCATTGGACGGCGCCGGCGACGATCGCGTCGTTTCACACGCGTTGGGGTGCGTCCGGCTTCGCATTTCCATCGAGGGGCCAGGAGGGCACAGCTGGGCGGCGTTCGGTGCGCCGAACCCCATTCACGCCGTCGGGGCGTTGGTCGCTCGGATCTCCGCACTCCCCTTGCCCGCGTCACCCCGAGCCACGTTGTCCGTCGGTCGAGTCGGCGGGGGCAGCGCCGTCAATGCGATCCCCCGTGAGAGTTGGATCGACGTGGACATGCGTTCGATCTCGGACGACACGCTGCGTCGGTTGGTCGCCGAGGTGGAGCACCACGCGCGAGACGCGGTCCTCGTGGAAAACCTCGCTCGGCAGAGGGGGACGGAGGCGTTGCGCCTGACGATCGAACACACCGGCGAGCGACCCGCGGGCACCATACCGGAGCATGCGCCGCTCGTTCACATCGCCTGCGAAGCGACGCGCGCGATCGGGCGGCACCCCTTGCTTGCCGCAGCCTCCACAGACGCCAACGTCCCCATGAGTCGCGGCATTCCGGCGATCGCCATCGGCGCGGGAGGCAGAGCCGGCCAAACGCACACGCCGGACGAGTGGTTCGATCCTAGTGAGAGCCACCTCGGGCTGGCGCGGGCGCTCACCATCATCGCGGCCGCCGCCGAGCTGGCCTAACGCGGCGTTTAGCCTCCGGCTACCCGGAGCGTACCTCGGAATGGTCGCCGATCGTGACCTCGCCCTTCACGCCGACCAGGACCACGTCATCGCCCACGACCGAGTTTTGCACCGCGCACCGCGCGATCCGCGTCTTGCCACCGATGATGGCGTCGCGAATTTCTGAATTCTCGATCACCGATCCGGCGCCAATCGACACGTTTGGCCCGACCTTGGAACCCGTGATCGTCACGCCATCCTCGATGTAAACCGGTTCAACGATCTGCCGGGCATCGATCGAGGCCGGACGTCTGGCTCGTCCCTTTTGCAGTACGGCCAGGTTGGTCTCCAGCAGCGTATCGATCTTCCCGGCGTCATACCAACCCTGCACATCGACGACCTGGATCTTCGCCCCATGGTCGATCATGTACTGGAAGGCGTCGGTCAGGAAATACTCGCCCTTGTTCTTCGGCCGGGTGAGCACGTGATCGATCCCCTCGAACAACAGCTTCCAGTTGCGGATGTAGTAGAGCCCGATATTCGCGCGTTTGGAGATCGGCGTGTCCGGCTTCTCGATGATCTTCGTCATGTTGCCGTCGGCGTCGGTCACCACCACGCCAAAGCGCTGGTAGTCCTCGACCTCCTTCGTCCAGATGATGCCGTCGGCGTCCGTCCGATTGATGATGGAGAGATCGGCGTCGAAGATCGTGTCCACGAAGATGATCAGAACGGGGGCATCGACATACGGCTTGGCGAGTGAGACCGCACCCGCGGTTCCGTCCTGGACCTTCTGCTCGATGAAGACACCGGGTATGGGATAGGCGGTGCGTGCGTGTTCCTCGACGCGTTCCTTGAGGTGCCCGGTGATGTAGACCACCTGGTCCACACCACCGAGTCGTTGCACGTCGTCCATCACGTAGTCCATCACGGGCTTTCCCGCCACCTTCAACATCGGCTTGGGCGTGATGTGGGTGTGGGGACGCAGTCGCGTGCCCTTGCCGGCCAGTGGAATGATCACCTTCATGGTGCGCTCGTCCCCTCGCGTCCGTAGCGGTCCTTGATGCGTACGACGTCGTCGAGTTCCGGAGTGGACGCCTCGAGGATGTCGCAGTCGGTCACGGCTTCCATATAGTGCACCGTCCCGGGGGTGATCCGGAACGCATCGCCCTGTTTGAGCTGCACGTCGCGTAACTCACCATCGGTGTCCACCCAGTACTTCATGGTTCCGGACAGGAGGTACACGGTCTCATCCTTCACGTTGTGGTACTGCACGCTCAGCGCGTGACCGGCGTTGATGTGCAGGATTTTCCCCACGTACCGATCGGTGTGCGCCCAGATTGTCTCGTGCCCCCAGGGTTTGGGAACATGCTTCACGTCAGCGCGACCGCTCATACGGGTGGGAAGGATAGAAGGACTGATGGAAGGTGTCGTTATGCAGTTCAGACGATTGTCCGGCCAGAGAAGCCACGGCCCCGGACATGATGTCGCGGCGCGGGGTCGCCGCGCCAGTCATGGAAACGACAAAGCCGGATCGACGGGAGATCCGGCTTTCCCTTGGGCAACCTCTGCGCTTAGCGGCCGATCCGCGTCCGAAGCGTCGACAATCGCCGTCGTACGGAACCGTCCATGACGGTGTCGCCAATGCGGACCACGACGCCGCCGAGGATGGCTGGGTTCACGTGCAGATGCGGCACGACGGTCTTGCCCATGGCGCGACCTAGCTGCGTGGCGATGGTCGCCCGATCCGCATCGGTCGTTTCGCGGGCCACGGTGACCTGCGCGTGGACTCGCCCCTCCGCCAAGTCCACCAGGTTGCCGTATTCGGTGGCGATGGCGGGAATGAGCATCTGGCGACGGTTCAGTACGAGCTTCTCCAGGAACCGCACCATGGTGGGAGGCAGCTTCCCGGAAAAGGCCTTTCGCAGGACGAGGATCTTGTCGCCAGCTGCAATCTGCGGGGCCGCCAGGAAGTTCTGCAGGCGCGGCTCACGTTGAATGGCGTCGGACACGTCGGAGATCATGCGGCCCCAGCCGTCCAGGTCGTTGGCCTTGCGAGCCAGCGACAGGAGTGCGTCGGCGTAGTTCCGACCGATGGTGGCGTCGCGCATCTAGTGCCCCGACCCGCCCTTGAAGGATGGCAACGCCGACAAGTAGCTCTCCACCAGTTTGCGATTGCCGGCGTCATCCAGGTTCTTCTCGATCACCTTGCCGGCGCCCGCGATCGCCAGGTCGATCGCCTCGCGCCGCAGGTCGGCGATGGCGCGCGACTTTTCGGATTCGATGTCGCGCTTGGCCCGCTCGAGCAATTCACCCTGCTGCTGACGCGTGGCATCGAGCATCTCGTTGCGCATCTTCTCAGCGGTGGCGCGCCCGTCAGCGATCAGGCGCTGGGCCTCACCGCGCGCCGCGTCCAGCTGCGCCTTGTGTTCGGCCAGCACACGAGCCGCTTCCTCGCGGTCCTGGGCGGCCTTGTCGATCGCCGCCTGCAACGCCGCCTCACGAGCCTCCACGGCGGCCAGCATCGGCTTGAAGGCAAACTTGGACAGCACGAGCAGCAGGAACACGAAGATGATCAGCGTCCAGAACATCACGCCGCCTTCGGGCGAAAGCAGGTTCACCTTCTTCGCCTCTTCGGCATAGGCCGGCGTGCTGGTGAGCGCCAGCAGCAACGCGTTGACGATCAATATGCGCATGTATCGGAGCGGGCTTGCCCGCACGGTAAGACGTCTGGGAATGCCGCCGCACGCGCGGGGGCATGTTCGTGGGTGTTTGACCCCGGGGCCAAACACCCACGCATCTACTAGAACTTGCCCTGAATCAGGAACGCGATCACGACGCCGAACAGCGCCGCGCCTTCGATCAGTGCCGCCAGGATCAGCGCGGCCGTCTGAATCTTGCCCGCCGCTTCCGGCTGGCGCGCCATGCCTTCCACTGCCTGACCACCGATACGACCGATGCCAAGTCCGGCGCCGATCACGGCCAAGCCAGCGCCGAGCCCGGCGCCGATGAGCGAAAGACCCTGATTGTTGCTCGCCGCATTCGCAGCTTCCTGCAGCAACGGGTAAAAAGCCATGTCGATCTCCTAACGAGTGTAGAACTGCCCAGTCTTCCTGCTCCGCCAACACGTCGCCGTGTCGCCTTCCCGCCAACGAGGCCCGGGCCCCAGCGGGTTTCTCCAGCCGCTCGGCTGGATACGCGCGGTGGGGTGGAGCGACTCCACCGCGTCCTGCAATTGCTCTCAGGTCCAACACCGGAAGCATGGTCCCGCTCGCCTCCATGAACCTGCGTCATGTACGTCCGGTTGTCGCCGTCGCCGCGTCGGCGCCGGCGGAATCCTGCCTTAGTGGTGCGCCTCCCGGATCTGCCCGATGAACACACTGGACAGCAGCGTGAAGATGAACGCCTGTAGAAAGGCCACAAACAGTTCAAGGAGCATGATGGCCACCGCCATCAGGAACGGGGCGCCCGAGGCCAGGCTCTTGAACGTGAAGATCAATCCGATGAACGCCAGTACGACGATGTGCCCCGCTGTCATGTTCGCCAATAGACGGATGGCCAACGCGAAGGGCTTTGTCAGTTTCCCGATCATTTCCACCGGAGACATGATGAGGAACATGATGATCCGCATAACGAGCGGCAGTTCCTTGTTCCAGTAGAACAGGGTGGAGAGGTAATCCTTGCCCAAGGCCCGGATGCCGGAAATCTCCACGACGATGAACGAGATGATCGCCATCGTCGCCGTCACCGAGATGTTGCCAGTTGCCGTCGACCCATAGGGGATCAGACCGAGCAGGTTGGCGAACAGGATGAAGAAGAAGACCGACAGGAGGAACGGCACATACGCGTCGCCGTGATGTCCGACGTTGGGAATGATCACTTCATTCCTGATGTACAGGACCATCGCTTCAATGCCATTCGCCGCGCCCTTTGGCCGTCCGATGTCCCTCGTGTGCCGGACGTGCGATCGCGCCGCACCCACCAGGATCACCACACACAGCAACGCGGCAATGAGCATCATCACCACGTGCTTAGTCGGTGAGAGTTGGAGCGTGAGCCCGCCGACATGCACCGGCTCCCAAAGGGCCTCGCAGCCCTCTTCGCCGACGTGACGTCCCAGGCAGACTTCCTTGTAGAACGGCGCCTTCCAGTACGGAATTTCGACGTGATAGGAATCCGTGATGTGCGGCGTGATGATGTCGACCTTCTCGGCGCCGGTGGCCGGCTCCTGGGCCCCAGCTCCAACCGGGGCGGCGGCCATCGCAAGCGCAACGAGCAGTGACCCGAACGATCTCATGTCTTCAAGAAGAGTGGTTCAATCAACGTCGTGACAAACAGGAACGTCGCCATGGCGAGCAGGGCCGCGCTCTGCGGCAGAGCCAGGCGACCCACCACCACGAACCCCCAGCCCGCGAACGCCACAAATCGAATCAGTACGCCCACCCCCCAGCCCGCGATCACGTTCTGGCGCGCCATGCGCCGGACCACCAGAAAGGCAACCAGCTGGACCACGAAGGCGGCCCCTGCCGCCACCTGCAACGCCCGGCCGTCCGCCGGTCCGTTCAAGCCGAATCCGAGGAGCCAGGCGAGCACCACAATCACCGTTAGGCTGACCGCCGCAAACGTCAAAACGGGCTTCAACGGCCTTCCTCTTCGTCGCGCCGCTGCGCCGACATCAGCGTGCGGTACATGCTATAGAAGGCGGCGCCTGCCCCAACGAAAACTCCCACCACCAGAAACGCCGGCGAGGTCCCCAACTTCTTGTCAACCCATTGTCCTGCATAGAGAAAGAGCAGGATCGACAAGGCGAACTGAAGGCCGAGCCCCGCGTAGGCTCCGGCTCCCAGTGAGCCACCGCCGCCCTGCTTCCTGGTCGGTCCTGCTTGAGGAGAATCCCCCATTCCGGCGCGGAATTTAGGACTTTGTGAAATTTTTCGCAAGCGACCAGAAGCCGTATCAGCTATGTGATAACGAGATCGAGATCCTAGTTGAATCGAAGCCCGAAAGGACTCATCCTGCTTGAGGTTACGTTACCAAATCACTTGACTGGTCGTCCGTGACTGGATATGTTGGCCTCGCCGATGCAAAACGCCACACTCCGACTCCGTCGGATGTCATTTCAGGGTGCCTGACCGGTTCATGAGATCCCGCCTCGTCGTTGCGCTTGTCATCTCGGCCGCGGTGCTCTACGCCTGCGGCCCAAGATCGCACGCCGCGGAAACTCCAAATCGGAAAAGCGGCACATCGGGGCCTTTGGTGGCCTCCTCTCTTGACGTGGCCGTGGGCGATCAGGTTGAATTCGTCTTGCACGTCACCAACAAGGCGCAAAAACGCCTTGAGCTCACGTTTCCTAGTGGCCAGACCTACGACGTCACTGTGCTCGATTCACTCGGGCGTGAAGTCTGGCGGTGGAGCGAAGGACGAATGTTCACACAGGCGCTGCAGAACAAGGTCCTCGAGTCCGACGAGACGATGTCCGTCCAGGTCGAGTGGCAGCCAGCAACGCTCAAGGGTTCGTTCGTTGCCGTCGCTTCATTGCGAAGCGAAAACCATCCCCTCGAGCGCCGAGTACCCTTCTCCCTCCCGTGAGAGCTTACAGAGCGCCGAGGGTGCGGTGGGCCGAAAGGCCCACCGCGTTTTTTTTGTGCCCCACACACTGTTGAAGCTCGCCGCGACCCTCCATCCTCGCCTTGTCACCTAGGCCCAGCG
>JBGAJQ010000057.1:0-34441 GCA_044224875.1 Gemmatimonadaceae bacterium
CAACAACAGGCTCGAGTGCAGCATGCTTCCATCGCCACCACTTCGCCAGAGGCCGGCTGACGCGTTGACGAACCCAGTGCCCGAGTCTATCCTGTGCGCTCCTTTCTCAGCGCCGTCAAGCTGTCGTTAGGTTTGTCAGCCTGCCACAATCCGCGACTCGGGCTGAGCCATACCCTCCCATCGTTTGGAGGTTCACATGTCGACGAGGAGTGCTGTCCCCCTTCTGTTCGGAATTCTCGCGGCCGCATGTACGGACGTGTCCAGCGCCCCAGGAGACGTCGCCTTGGCGCCGATGACCAGCGCCTCGGTGAACCAAACCGATGACGCAGTGCCCAACGAGTACATCGTCGTGCTGAAGAAGGACGCGAACGTGGCGACCGAGGCTGCTCGAGCCCGCGCCAGTGGGGCAGTCGTGACCGACGTGTGGAGCGCAGCGCTCCGCGGCTTCGCCGTCCGCGCCGCTGCGCCCGCATTGCAGTCTATTCGCGCAAACCGCGCCATCAGCTACATCCAGCCGAACTACATCCTTCGCGTGAGTGCCGTGCAGACGTGCGCCCCGTACACGGTCTGTCCGTGGGGTCTGGATCGCATCGATGAAACGAGCTTGCCCCTGGACGGCGTCTACAACCAACCGCCGCAGGCACCGAATCAAGGCGCCAGCGTGCATGCGTATTCCATCGACACGGGCATTCGCATCACGCATGCCGACTTCGGCGGGCGTGCATCGTACGGATTCAACGCATCGAATCCTGCGAATCCCCCCGACGACAATAACGGCCATGGCACGCACACCTCTGGTACCATCGGGGGCGCCACGTATGGCGTGGCCAAGCAAGTGAGTCTGGTGGCGGTCAAGGTCTGCGGCGCTTTCGGCTTCTGCAACACAAACGCGATCGTCTCCGGAGTGGACTGGGTGACCACCAATGCGATTCACCCGGCGGTGGCGAACATGAGCCTCGGTGGGGGCGTGAATGCCGCGATTGACCAGGCGGTGTCCAACTCCATCGCGTCTGGCGTGGTGTACGCCATCGCCGCCGGCAACAACAGTGGCGATGCGTGCCAAACGTCTCCGGCGCACGTGCCCGAGGCGATCACCGTTGCAGCCAGCGGCGACGGCGCCGGAATCCCGCCCGCCAGCATCGACGCACGCGCGAACTTCTCCAACTTCGGCACGTGCGTAGATCTCTTTGCACCGGGCTCCAATATCCTGTCGGCCACGAACACCAGTGACAACGCCACCGCCGTGCTCTCCGGGACCTCGATGGCCACGCCGCATGTCGCCGGCGCCGCTGCACTCTATCTCGATATCTTCCCGAACAAGACCCCCGCGCAAGTAGCAGCTGCAATCGTCGCCAATGCCACGTCCGGCGTGATCGTGAACCCCGGCGTCGGCAGTCCCAACTTGCTGCTCAACGTCAACAAGCCACATCGGCCGTAGGAGTCCAGGTACAGGCAGTTTCAAACGGCGGGGCCACGCGAGGCCCCGCCGTTTCTGCTTTGCCTACCGGACAGACGCGCGATTCGGCGATTTGGCGCATCCACGCCCGACCTTTCCCGTCAGGCCCCTCCAACGGAACGGTTCGGCGTATCGTAGAATTCACGCCAGCCCAGTCGCGCGCACACCAGCCTGCGCGACATGTCCCGCCGCACCGAGGTCCCCATGCCCCTTGTCCGAGTGCGCCGCACGTTCGCCGCCCGTCGCCACCTGGCGTCGATTGGCGCATCACTGATCGCTGTTGCACCAATCGCCGCGCAGCGCGGCACCCCGCCGCAACCTCCCGCGCCAGCAACAACGGTTTCACTGAAGGAGTCGGCCGAGCTGGATGCCCTCAAGCGAATGAAGTGGCGCTCCATCGGGCCGGCGAACCAGGCCGGTCGCATTCCGGTGGTCGTTGGCGTGCCGGGCGATCGTTCGACGTACTACATCGGCTCAGCGGCCGGTGGCCTCATCAAGACGACGAACGGCGGCACCACCTTTACGCAACTCTTCGACGACAAGGACAACGCGTCGATGGGCGATCTCGTGATCGCTCCGTCCGACCCGAACATCCTGTACCTCGGCACCGGCGAGGGCAACCCGCGCAACTCCGCGTCCATCGGCGACGGCGTCTACAAGTCGTTGGACGCCGGCAAGACGTGGAGGAAGATCGGACTGGAGAACACCGAGAAGATTCCGCGTATGCGGATCGATCCGCGGAATCCCGATGTTGTCTATGTCTGCGCGTTAGGGCGTACCTGGGGCCCTAACGAGGACCGGGGCGTCTTCAAGACGACAGACGGCGGCAAGTCATGGAGAAAGCTGCTCTACAAGGACACGCTCACCGGCTGTTCGGACATCGACATCGATCCGGGCAACGCGAATATCGTCTACGCCGGCATGTTCACGCATCAGCGGTGGCCGTGGTACTTCTCGTCAGGCGGTGGCGAGACGGCGCTATACAAGTCATCGGACGGAGGTGAGAGCTGGACGCGCCTGTCCGGCCCGGGGAATACCCGCGGTCTGCCAAAGGGACCGATGGATCGGATCGGGGTCTCCGTTCACCGCGCCGACCCAAACGTCGTCTACATGGTGACGGAGACGAAGGCCGAGGGCGAGATGTGGCGGAGCGATGACGCCGGCGAAACGTGGCGCATGACGAGCCGCGACCCGAATATCAATTTCCGTCCGTTCTACTACGCCGACATTCGCGCCGATCCGCGAAACCCCAACACCGTGTACTCGCTCTCGGGGTCGTTGTACAAGAGTGAGGATGGCGGTCGCACCTTCCGCACCATTGGCCGCGATGTGCACGGCGACCACCAGGGATTGTGGGTGGACCCCACCGATCCACAGTACCTGATCTCGGGCTCCGACGGCGGATGGCAGCTCTCGTACGATGCCGGCCGCAACTTCGAGGTCGTGAACACCGTCAGCTTCGATCAGTTCTATCACGTGGCCTACGACATGGAGAAGCCGTACAACCTGTGCGGCGGCCTGCAGGACAACGGACACTGGTGCGGCCCGAGTCAAACCCTCTCCAACCAAGGCAATCGAAAAAACGCCTGGGTGACGGTGAGCGGTGGCGATGGATTCTTCGCCGTTCCGGACCTCCAGCGTCCCTGGTTCATCTATTCGGCGTCACAGGGCGGGAACATCATCCTCACCGACATCCGTTCGGGCGACCAGCGTTCGATTCACCCGTATCCGAACCGCGTTGGATCTGCCGGCGATGCCATGGAGAACCACAAGTATCGCTTCAATTGGAACGCGCCGATCGCGCTCGACCCAAATGACCCCAAAACGGTGTATTTTGGCGGCAATGTCCTGTTCAAGACGACGAACTTTGGACAGACCTGGACCGAGATATCACCCGACCTAACGACAAACGACAAGAACAAGCAGAAGTCCTCGGGTGGTCCCATTGTCGTCGACAACACGGCCGCCGAGTTTCACAGCACTTTGATCACCATTGCGCCATCGCCCAAGGACGCGAACGTCATTTGGGCGGGATCGGACGATGGCAATGTTCAGGTGACGCGAGACGGCGGAAAGAGCTGGACGAATGTGGTGAAGAACATTCAGGGGCTGCCACCTAACGCCTGGGTATCGACCATCGACGCGTCGTGGCACGACGCCGGGACCGCGTTCGTAGCCGCATCCCACTGGCAAACGGGCGACTATACCCCGTACGCGTACATGACCTCGGACTACGGCGCCACGTGGAAGCGCATCACGTCAAATCTGCCGGTACGAGGTTGGGTACACGTCGTGCGACAGGACCCCAAGAATGCGAACGTCCTGTACCTCGGCACGGAATTCGGGATCTATGTATCGTGGGACAAGGGGGCACGTTGGCATTCGTTGAGGAATGGACTGTCAGCGGCGCCGGTGCGCGACCTCGCGATCCACCCACGCGACAACGATCTCATCATCGCCACGCACGGACGTGGGCTCTACGTCCTGGATGACCTCACGCCGCTACAGCGACTTGGGGATGCCATGGCCACGGACGCCTATGTGTTCGACATCCGGCCGGCGACGCGCTGGGTGCTGTGGAATGCGGACGGAAATCTCGGGCAAAAGCAGTGGGTCGGTGAGAACCCCCCGTACGGCGCTTCGATCTCGTATTACCTGAAGGCCGCCGCGAGGGACACGGTGCGCATCACGGTGAGCGACGCCGCCGGCAAGGTGATCCGCACGTTGCGTAGCGCGTCCGGATCGGCCGGCGTGAATCGGGCGGTATGGGACCTGCGCTACGATGGGTCCCCTCCACCGCGTGTGGCCGGCACGAATCCCGACGCCGAGACCGCCGACCTCGGCGAGCGCTTCGGCTTTGGGGGAGCAGGGGGTCCCACGGTTGTACCTGGCGAATATGTGGTCACGGTGCGCCTCAACGGGCAGGACTTCAAGAAGACGGTGCGAGTGGACTTGGATCCGCGCGCCCAGGCGACGACAGCGGATCTGGTGGCGCAGCGGGACAAGGCGCTCGAACTCCGCGACCTCAACACCAAGGTTACGAGCGTCATTGATCGCAACACCGACCTGATGCGGCAGCTGACGGCGCTGGTGGAGAATATTCGCCGGAATGCACCAACCGAGAAGGAAGCCCTGAACGAGGCCGAATCTGCATTGGGTGAACTGAAGGCGCTGCGCGACGAAAAGTTACTGCGGCCAATTCAGGGTCTCGGTTACCGACAATTCCCGCGGCTGCGTGAGGAAGTGACCAGTCTGTACGGCAGTGTCTCGCGCGCGGTCTCGCGGCCAACGGACGCGCAGGTCACGCGCAGCGGCGAATTGCAGACAGAGGCGGTGACGACCCAGGGCGATCAACAGAAGATCATCGACACACGCATCGCCAAGCTCAACCAGTTGCTCAAGAACCTGCCACACATTGTTGTCCCTGGCGGGTCGATCATGTAGTCGGAAGCATCGGGAGATGGCGGGGGCGCGCCCACGGCTCGCTCCCGCCTCCTCGCCAGGCACGCGCGTAGGGTCCGGCCCTGCCGCCCGCGTCCATGCGGATTGCCCCCGCTGGCGGTCGCGTGCGACGTCGGATGCGTCTTCCGTTATCGCCTATTCCGCCACCACATCGACGGCGAAGTCTGTCCCTTCCCAACGGTCGTCGTCCAACCAGTAGAACGTGAACTGCACCCGAGTCCCTGGCAACGCATGCTGCGTGGCGAGTTCCACCGTGTAGTGCCGAATGCCGACAGCGTTTGTGTCGGTCTCATGGGAGTTACGCCAGTCATCCACCGTCCAGCGCACGCGCGCTGGGGCCCCAAGGTCCAACCGTAACAGGCGCCCGTTGACCACTTCCTTCCGTTGGAGGGTGAATCGCCAGATACCCACCCGCGGTTGCACCCGACGGTCGAGGTAGCGACTCGCGGTGACCGGCGGTTGGTCAAACACGCGGCCGTCGCGCAGTGAGCGGAGCAACTTGATGTACTCGGCGTGAGCCCAGGCCAGCGGCATCGCCGACCCACTGGGACGACCGGTGAAGAGTTCCAGTTCCGCGAGGTCCGGCGCATCCCACACCTGTTCGGGGAGCATCCCGCCATCGCTGGCTTGGCGCCGCATCACCACCGACAGTGCCCTCGCGCGATCCTGCCGGCCTAACGCGAGCTCATAGTGTGCGCGTTCGCCGGCCAAGAGGGGCCAACCCCTGCCCCTTCCCGTGCCATCGAACGCGCTGCCATCCTCGTGCTCACCGTATCCGTCTTCGTTGTACCGATGCCAGACCGGCCCCGTGGGCGTTTCGCTGCGGAGTAGGTAATCGACCACTCGCGCCGTGTCGCACATTCGCGGATCGTCGGCCGCGCGAAGGCCAAAGCGCACGAGGGCGAGGGCATCCGGGCTCACGAGGTTGCTCGCGAGGACCTGGTTCGCCCCAGCGGGACGATTCTTCACAAGGGCCATGACGCCGTCGATTCGCGCGTTGCCATCGACGTCGGCTCGCGCGCCGCGGACGTAGTAGCCGTCCACGCCAACCTGCTGCGCAAGCGGCGTCCCCGTCACATAGATCCATCGGTCAATACGGTCGTACCAGTCGTCGGCGGTGTCGCGGAGGTACTGGGCCAGCGTTGCTTCCCCGACCCGAGTGGCGACCGTGGATGCCACCAGAAGGGCGGCGATGCAGCTGGCGAGCGTAAACGGCGTGTATCCCGGATCTTCCTCCCATCGATCCTGCTGCGTGGCAGGACCCTGTTGGACCAGGTAGAGTGCCGCTTGCCGAATCACCGGCCACCAGCGCGTCTCTTCTTCCGGGCCGATGCACTCCTCACGCCGCGCCAGGTCGAAGAGCAGCACGGGCAACGCCGTCTCGTCCAACTGAATGCCATTCCAGTACGGCTCACCGTTGAGCCACATGTTCTGGGCCCAGTGACCGTCGGGCTCTTGAGTGACCGCGAGATACCGAAGCATCGCGCGCACCGGCTCATGCGCCCCGGCGGCCAGCAGCGCGCCGGCCGTCTGCACCATGTCCCTTGGCCACACGAGGTGATAACCGCCCAGATCATCGTCCCCTTTTGATTGTCCCCACGGTACCGAGAGGCTGGCGATCGCGCCCCCGTCGGCGTTCATCGTCAGGTGCGACATCAACACCGCGGTGCTGGCGCGGTAGAGACTGGGGACCTCCGCAGACCCATCCACCTCGTCCAATGCACGCAACCCGTCCTGAAACGTCAACCAGGGACCGATGAACCGGCGCTCGACGCGGGCATAGGGCTCCGCCAAGGCGGCTCTCGCGTGCAGCGCCGCGGAGTCCGCGTCGGGGCCGAATCCGATCGCAATCGTGCAGCGACCACCCGAGGTTGACATGTCGACTTCGCCCGCGAGCGCGACATTTCCGTCAGCTGCGACTCCATACCGATGGAGCAGGCGCCCGTGCTGGCGCACTTCGCGCCACCCGTCGCTCTCCCCAACAAACCCCACCGACAGCGCCTTCCATCCCGTGGAACACACCACGGCGATCGCCTGCCCCGCTCGCTCGGCAAACAGCATGTCGTGTCCCTTGTGTGTACCGACCCAAGCGGTGTTGCCTGCACCCCGATTGCCCAGGTGCGACGCCACAAGAAACGTCAGGCGATAGTCCGCCGGTTCACCCGTGACGACACGAAACGCAACATCCTGGAGCACGGCATCAAACTCCGGAGATGCGCACACGTGCTTGTCGATAACGAAACGCCCGTCCGTGCTCGCGTTCCGAAAGCGAAACGCGGGTACGCCCGGCATGGCCCATTCCACGCGGTGTGCGCAGTCCCGTTTCTCTTCCGCGAAGTACCCCTGATCGTCGGAGATGAGAAACCCCGCGTCGCGAACGCAGGCGTTGTCCACCTCGGGGTAGTAGATCTCGTTCAGGATTCCATGACTCGCGGTGAACCAGACGCGAGAGCCGTTACCGAAGGCAGTCCCCACGGCAGACTTGGCGCTCGACGTCCAGCGTGGTGGAATGCCGGGGTGGCCGGGCGCGGCCTGGGGTGTCTGCTTCGTCGAATCTGCCATGGCGGATGAGTCGGTTGGTGCTGTGGACGAGCGGTGGCCGGGAACGAACTCGACGCAGTCCTTGAAAGCGTAGTCGCCGTTTCCTCTCCAAGACCTAACGCCGCTGGTGGCAGCAAGCGCCTAACGTAGTGCTATGGGAGATCGCGCCCGGCGTCGCGATCCACCAACAGTAGCGGCGAGGCGGCGCCGCGCAGCACGAGTGCAACGGGAAGGTCAGAGTGAGGGTCCAGCGCGTGGCGCACGATCCTCGCCTTACCAGCGCCGAATGCGACCACGCAAGTCAATCGGGCTCCGGCCAACACTTCCAGCGAGAGCGACATCCTCCGCGGAGGCGGCTTTGGCGCGTGCAGCTCAACTTGAACTGGAGCCTCATCCCGTGACGGATGGCGTCCTGGAAAAATCGACGCGACGTGGCCGTCTTCGCCAACGCCCAGCAATACCACATCCATCTGCGGTGGAGTTCCTGCCACGGACTGAAGTTGCGCACCGTACTCATGCGCGGCGCTCTCCAGGTCCGGGTTGTCGGCAGGCATGCGGTACAACCGTGCGGCTCGGCCCGGAGCTTCCATTCGCCAAAGACGATTGGCTTGGGCCCAGTTTGAGTCGGCATCGTCCGGCTTGACCGCCCGCTCATCGCACCAAAACACGTGCGCACGGTCCCAGCTGAGCGCGGCCCGAGCCAGGGGAACTAGCATTTGCTCCGCCACGGAGCCCCCCGGCACGCCAAGCGTCCAGATTCCGCGTGACCGCACGCCGGAGGCCGCAAGCGGCGCGACGGCCCGTACAAGCGCCATCTGCAGCTCGGGCAAGTCCGCCACAACTACCCATGGGGGAGCCGTCATGCCGCGAATTGTCGAGCAGCCATTGAGCTTGTGTTCAGGGAGGGAGCGCATACGTTAGCGCCGTCGCAAGGCGGCGCCAATCGCACTCCTTAGACCTAACGAACGCGCCGACGGCGCACGGAGACCGGGATGGACATCGGAATGATCGGCCTCGGCCGGATGGGAGCCAACATGGCGCGCCGCCTGATGCGCGGGGGGCACCGGTGCGTGGTTTACGATCGATCCAAGGATGCGGTGTCAGGCCTGGTCTCCGAGGGCGCAGTGGGTAGCAGCTCGGTCGCCGACCTCGTCGCGGCCCTACCCCAGCCGAGAGCCGTGTGGATGATGATTCCTGCGGCCGTCGTCGACCATGCGATCGACGATCTGGCGCCGCACCTTTCCGCGGGCGATGCCATCATCGATGGCGGCAACTCCAATTTCCAGGACGATATCGCGCGCGCGGCACGGTTGCGGAGCCTTGGTTTGCAGCTGGTGGACTGCGGGACCAGCGGGGGCGTGTGGGGATTGGAACGCGGCTATTGCCTCATGTTGGGAGGCGACGAGTCGACCGTTAGGCGGCTGGAACCACTCTTCCGGACGCTGGCTCCTGGGGTCGCCGCATCCCCACCCACGCCCGGGCGCACCCGAACGGGGGGGGGGTCAACCGCCGAATTCGGGTACCTGCACTGCGGTCCCACAGGCGCTGGCCATTTTGTGAAGATGATCCACAACGCCATCGAGTACGGCATGATGGCGTCCTATGCCGAGGGCTTCAACATCCTGCGCCACGCTAACGCAGGTCGCACCCATCGTGAGGCGGACGCCGAAACAACGCCACTGCGCCATCCAGAGCACTATCAGTTCGACTTTGATCTTCCCGAAATCGCCGAGCTGTGGCGCCGGGGCAGCGTGATCCCCTCTTGGCTGTTGGACCTCACGGCGCAAGCACTGGCCGGCGATCCTTCGCTGGAACGATTCGCCGGCCGCGTGTCAGACTCGGGTGAAGGGCGTTGGACTCTCGCTGCCGCCAACGACCTCTCGGTGCCCATCCATGTCTTGGCGAGTGCGCTGTTCGAACGCTTTTCCTCCCGAGGCGAGGCGGATTACCAGAACAGGCTCCTGTCTGCGCTCCGTATGCAGTTTGGGGGTCACGTGGAGAAGCCTACGTCATGAACGGAGAGCGATCGGACGCCCTCGTGTTCTTTGGCATTACCGGAGACCTCGCGTACAAGAAGATCTTCCCCGCCCTGTACGCCATGGCTCGTCGCGGCGCACTGGATCTTCCCGTGGTTGGCGTGGCCGCCAGCGAGCTGACGACAGCGCAGGTCGTGGATCGCGCCCGCGCCTCGTTGACGGATGCCGGCATCACGATCGACGAGGCCGCGTTCGCCCAACTCGCGTCCCGGCTGGCATACGTGCGTGGGGATTATCGCGAGCCGTCGACCTATCAGGCACTCAAGTCCGCGTTAGGCCCGGCCGTTCGTCCGCTGTTCTACCTGGCGATTCCGCCCTCGCTCTTTGCCACCGTGGTCGAGGGCCTAGCCAGCACGGGGTGCCATGCGGGGGGCCGAGTGGTGTTGGAGAAACCATTCGGTCGGGACCTCGCGTCGGCCGTGGCGCTCAATGCCACGCTGCACGCCCGGTTTGACGAACGTGCGATCTTTCGCATTGATCACTACCTGGGCAAGGAGGCCGTGCAGAACCTCCTGTATTTCAGGTTCGCGAATGCGTTCTTCGAGCCCGTTTGGAATCGACAGTACGTGGAAAACGTCCAGATCACCATGGCCGAGCGTTTTGGTGTGGCGGGCCGCGGAAAGTTCTACGAGGAAGCGGGCGTCATACGCGACGTGATCCAGAATCACCTGTTGCAGGTGGTGGGATTCCTGGCCATGGAGCCTCCAAGCAGCGCCTACCCGGAGGCGATCCGCGATGAACAGGCAAAAGTGCTCCGCAGCATCCGACCCATGGATCCCGGAGAGCTCGTCCTTGGCCAATTCGACGGCTATCGCGCCGAAGCTGGGGTCGCCGTCGACTCGCGCGTTCCCACGTTCGCGGCCGTGCGCGTTCACGTCGATTCATGGCGGTGGGCGGACGTGCCCTTCTTTATCCGCGCGGGTAAGTCGCTCGCGGTCACGGCGACCGAGGTGTACGTGGAGTTGAAGGCGCCGCCCCAAGTGGTATTTCATGAGGCAGCCCCGGCGATGGGCAATTATGTGCGCTTTCGCCTTGGGCCGGACGTGGTCATAGCGCTCGGTGCAAGTGCCAAGCGACTCGGCGAGGGAATGGCTGGGCAGCCGATTGAGTTGTCCGTCACGCGCCAGCGAACCGGGGACGAGATGGACGCCTATGAACGGTTATTGGGTGACGCCATGCAGGGCGACGCCACGCTCTTTGCGCGCCAGGATGCCGTGGAAGCTGCCTGGGCCCTAGTGCAACCGCTCCTCGCTGTCGATGTTCCTCCAACTCCGTACGCGCCGGGGAGCTGGGGCCCGGCCGAAGCACACCGCCTGACCCGTGATGTTGGAGGTTGGATCGACCCGCAATGAGAGTGCTCGTCGTTGACGTGGGTGGAACCCATATCAAGCTCGCGATTGCCGGCACGCGCCGGATCCTCAAGATCGATTCCGGGCCAGACCTCACGGCGTCGCGTATGGTGCGCGACGTGCTGCGCGCGACATCGGCATGGCAGTACGATGTCGTGACCATCGGTTATCCCGGTCCGGTCCGACACGATCGTCCGCTCGAGGAACCGCACAATCTTGGCGGCGGATGGAAGCGGTGCAACTACGCCGAGAAGTTCGGGAAGCCCGTGCGAATCGTCAATGATGCGGCCATGCAGGCGTTAGGCAGCTACCAAGGCGGTCGCATGCTCTTCCTGGGGTTGGGCACGGGCCTGGGATCGGCGGTCATCGATCGCGGGCGACTCGAGCCGCTCGAGCTGGCACACTTGCCGTACAAGGACGGACTCGAGTACGAGGACTTTCTGGGGACTCGTGGACTCAAGCGATTGGGACGCAAGACGTGGCGACGCCACGTGGGCACGGTGGCGGAGTTGTTGCGGCGCGGGCTCATCTGCGACTACGTCGTGCTCGGCGGCGGGAATGTGAAACAGATGGTCGCGATGCCCCCACACTGTCGCCGCGGGGACAATGCCAACGCATTCCGCGGAGGTGGGCGCGTGTGGACCGAGCACGACACGTTGAGAGTCAAGCCAGTTCGCTAGCCTTAGGAATTCGCTCGTGCGATGGCCGTCCGGTAGCGTCGGCGCACGCCATCCCGCTAGCCTCTCCGTCAGCTACATCGCGACCATGGCAACCACGCAGCCGGCCATGACCGCGAACGCCAATGCGACGGCGGCCTGGCCCAGCCGAGAGCTGGTTTGTCCGCGCATGAGCGCATGGTCGCGCGCGACGAGCAGAATGCCGAGCAACAGGACGGGCGCCAGCAGTCCGTTCAGCACGGCCGAGTAGAAGAGCGCTCGCACCGGACTGATGTTGAGAAAGTCGAGCAGCACGCCAATGGCGAGGGACAGTATCAGCACGGCGTAGAATGCCGGTGCGCGGCGCAGCCGCTCGTCGATTCCCTGTCGCCAACCGAAGATCTCGGCGAAGGCATACGAGGACGATCCTGCCAAGGTTGGAATGGCGAGGAACCCGGTGCCGAGAAGACCGAGTGTATAGAGAAGTGCCGCGAAGCGCCCGGCGAGCGGAGCGAGAGCTTGGGCGACTTCGGCGCTGCTGGTCAGGTTCGTCAGCCCATGCGCGTGGAGCGTGAGCGCCGTCGTGAGCATGATGAAGTACATGGTGACGATGGCCGCGAATGTTCCCGCCCCCACATCAATCTTGCGCACTCGGATTTCCGAGGCCGATGCACCCACGCGATCGGCCACCGTCACCCGGCCCAATGCTTTTTCTTCCTCGACTTCTTCCGAGGCTTGCCAAAAGAAGAGGTAGGGAGAGATCGTCGTGCCTAACACGGCCACGAGTGTGGCCCAACCTGCTCGTGAGTGCGGCAGGGAGGGTACGAACGTCGCGCGGGCCACGGCTCCCCAATCCGGACCGGTGACGAATGCCGTGATGACGTACACCAGGAGGACGAGTGCCAGCCAGCGCAGCACGTTGGCAATCGTCGTGTAGTGAAAGCGGATGGTGGCCCAACCGATCGCGATCGCGAAGGCGATGACGAGGACATGCGAGTTGACCGAGGTCAGTAACTCCGCTGCGTCCGCCATGCCAGCCAAGTCAGCTCCAACGTTGACCGTGTTGGCGATGAACAAAGCCAGCGCGGCGGCGACCAGCACTGGCCGCGAGAACTTGCGCCGGAGCGCCGCCATGAGTCCACGACCGGTGACCATTCCGATTCGGGCGCACATCGATTGCACCCCCGCCATCAACGGCCAGGTGAGCAGCGCTGTCCAGAGGAACGCCGTGCCGTACTGCGCTCCGGCAATGGAGTAGGTGGCAATTCCCGATGGGTCGTCGTCCGCCGCGCCAGCGATGACACCGGGCCCAATGGATCGCCACCACGACCCTGGTTTCGATCGGGGCGTGGTCTGTTCGCGTTGCAGCTCGTCCGCAGGTGTCATCAGAATTCGGCAGAGTGTCGTCGAAAGGTAGTCACCGGTTCGGGAGCCTTCGTGAGGGGAAAAACGTGACGACGGCGCGGGTTTGGCATCCAGATTGAGGCGACCCTGGGCTCTCCTGCCCGGGAACAGGTTCAACCCAGGGACGCACGCACGACGTGACATCACGCACAGCGCGCGTACATTTGCGGCGTCCGATCCGTACGCGACCCTTCCGTCGGAACCCCTACCCCATGCCTACCTCTCGCCGCACCTTCCTCAAGACCTCCGCCAATGCCTTCACTGGCGCAGCCTTGGCTAGCTCCGCGCCATTGGCCGAAGCCCTGGCTGCACCAAGCACGAAGCGAGTCGCTCCATCGGACCAACTCAACCTCGCCGTCATTGGCGCCAATGGCATGGGGTGGTCGGATGTTCGCTCACACCTCAAGATCGCTGGTGTGAACTGTGTCGCGATCGCCGATGTGGACGCCAGTGTTCTCACCAAGCGAAGCGCAGACTTGGTCGCCGCGGGCGGCAAGACGCCGCGGACGTATGGAGACTATCGCCGGCTGCTCGAGAGCAAGGACATTGACGCGGTTGTTGTTGCAACGCCGGACCATTGGCACTGTTTGGCCATGGTGGATTCGTTGAGCGCCGGCAAACACGTTTACGTCGAGAAGCCGATCGCGCACACCATTCAGGAATGCCAGGTGATGCAGGCCGCCACAAAGCGGTACGGCAAGATGGTACAGGTTGGGCAGTGGCAACGCAGCGGGCCGCACTACGAGCAGGCGATCGCCTATGTGCGATCGGGGAAGCTTGGCGTCATACGACTCGTGAAGGTGTGGGCCTACCAAGGTTGGATGACGCCTGTTCCCGTCCAGCCCGATGGCCCCGCTCCCGCAGGCGTCGACTACGACATGTGGCTCGGCCCGGCGCCCAAGCGCAGCTTCAACCCAAACCGGTTCCACTTCAACTTCCGGTGGTTCTGGGACTATGCCGGCGGATTGATGACCGACTGGGGCGTGCACGAGATCGACATTGCCCTTTACGCCATGCGCGCGACCGCACCCAAGTCCGTGATCGCCAGCGGCGGAAAGTTCGCGTATCCGGACGATGCTTCCGAGACGCCAGACACGCTGCAGGCCGTGTTCGAGTACGAAGGCTTCAACATGCTGTGGGAGCACGCGACCGGCATCGACGGTGGCCCGTATGGCCGGACGGAGGGCATCGCGTTTATCGGTAACAACGGAACGCTCGTCGTGAACCGCGGCGGGTGGGAGGTGATCCCCGAGACGTTCACGGATGCCGGGCTGCGGCGGTACAAGCTGGACGCGATTCCACCGCAGGGACATAACGACGAGATACTCGACCTGCACACGCAGAACTTCGTCGATGCCATTCGGAAGGGAGATGCATCGATGCTCAAGTGCGGCATCGACACAGGAAGTGTCGCGGCCATCAACGCGAGCATGGGGAATATCGCGCTCAAGACGGGCCGCAAGGTGTTCTGGAACGCGTCGACCAACCAGTTCCAGAACGATGCGGAGGCCAACGCGCTAATGCGCGCGAGCTATCGGTCGGGGTTTGAGCTGCCGCGGGTGTGATCGAGAGTTGGGCGCGTCGCGACGCTGGGTGCTTCGGCTGGTCCCCTGCTGCGCCATGCCGCACGCCTGCTGGTCCCGCTCACGAGCGTCCGCGTTTGCGACGGTTCCGGCGACCGAGGGGCGAACGGTGACATGGTTGTCACGCGGGCCATGATCGGGGGGCGCGATCTCTGGAACTACGGAAATAGCAGGGGTGGGACTCGAACCCACGACCCCGGCATTATGAGTGCCGTGCTCTAACCACCTGAGCTACCCTGCCAAGTGACTGGGTGCGGGAAGTTTAACGCGCTTACCCGTGGCCGCGAAGCCCTCCCGGTCGGTGCAGTTACCCGGGGGGGGTGCCGACAATCAATAGAGGGCATCCCCCTTCCGCCTTTACTGAGGTCCTTCCCAGTGGCTGTACCGACACCCCGCGCCGTTGGCGCCATTCACGGAAATGGCAAGGTGCGCGATCTGGTCGATGAATTCATGACCCAGAAGCGGCTCGACCGTGAGGCCGCCGCCAAGGCTGCGAATCGCAAGCGAGGTCCATGGCCCAAGGTCATTGCTGGGCTAGCGGCCGTCGCTGCCTGGATCACGCCGATTCCGGGCGCGATTCCCAAGGGCGACACCACCGCCATGACGTCTGCCGGAATGCGGATGGAAGTGTTTCTCGCGGCGCAACGCGTCCGCGCCTATCGAGCAGAACACGGCTCCCTCCCGTTCTCTCTTTCGCTGGCCGGCGTACGCAGCGACTGGATCACCATGCACGCCGTGAATGACTCAGTGTTTGAACTGACGGCCATCGCCGATTCCCTGCGGGTCTCGTACAACTCCGCGACGCCGGACTCTTCGCTCTTCGGCGGCTCGGCTCGGATGCTGCGAGGCGGGCTGTGAGGCGAAATCGCCGCGGGTTTTCCCTGATAGAGCTCTTCGTCGTACTGGTCGTCCTTGGGATCATTGCCCGTCTCGCCGTGCCGCGTTACCACACCATGAAGGATCGCGCCATCTGTGCCAAGATCATTGGCGACGTCAACGCGATTCAGCACGCCATCGGCAGCCTGCATGCGGACACGAATGGATGGCCGTCGAATAGCGGACCGGGGTCGGTGCCACCGCAGCTCGTGGCCTATCTTCCCGCGCAGTTCTCCTTCGTCAAGCCAGAGTACACATTGGAGCTGAACGTGGCCCCACCACCGACCGGCTCACCGGTGGACAACGCGATCGTCACCGTGGATGTCACCTCCACGGACCCGGACCTGCTCCTCCTGCTGCCCTTCGTGGCCCAGCCATCGATGGCACACTATCCGGTCCCCGGGAAATACACGTTCGTCCTCGCGGGCCTCGCGTCCAGCTAGGCGCCAAGATCGAACCGGAAACACGAGTGGCCGATCGCGCGAGCGACCGGCCACTCATGTTTTGCGTATAGCGGGGGCGGGATTTGAACCCGCGACCTTCGGGTTATGAGCCCGACGAGCTACCAGGCTGCTCCACCCCGCGTCAGAGAGGACGGAATCTGTCCGGACGACCGGGCGAAGTCAACCGAATACAGGCTACTTCGGGCGCGCAGATTTCCGCGGCACGGAGTCCGGATCGACGAATCGATAGAGTACTTCCTTGTCCGACTTCACCATGCCGTACGTCTCACGCGCGATGCGCTCCTGGAGCGCGAGGTCCGTGCGTAATCGCGCCTTGTATCGTTGCAACGAGTCGACGACATGTTTCAGGGAGTCGATCGATTCGTTCAGCATCTTCTCACGCGATCGTTGCCGTATCAGATGCAACGTCGTGAACTCGCCCCCTTGTACCGCATAGTACAGGGCGAAGGCGAGCACGAAATACAGTCCAAGGCGACGAAGCATGGCGCCGACGGTCGGCTACAACCCGTAGATCGCGCCGCCCGGATACTCGGCCACGTCGCCGAGCGCTTCTTCGATGCGGAGTAGCTGGTTGTACTTCGCCACACGGTCCGTGCGCGACGCGCTCCCGGTCTTGATCTGCCCTGCCCCGGTGCCCACGGCAAGGTCGGCGATGAACGTGTCTTCGGTTTCTCCACTTCGATGCGAGATGATCGACAGGTAGCCGGCGCCGCGCGCCATCTCGATTGCTTCCAACGTTTCGGTAAGCGTACCGATCTGATTGACCTTGATGAGAATGGCATTGCCGACGCCCTGCTCGATGCCGCGCGCCAGCCGCTCGGTGTTCGTGACAAAGAGGTCGTCGCCGACGAGTTGCACCCGATCGCCTAACTGCTTCGTCAGGTGCGCCCAACCCTCCCAGTCGTCCTCGGCAAGGCCATCTTCGATGCTGACGATCGGATACTCATCCAACCACTTGGCGTACAGCTCCACCATGCCAGCGGCGTCACGTGAGCCCGCGCCGCTCTTCTTGAACGTGTACGTGCCCTGCTTAAACAGCTCCGACGCCGCACAGTCGAGGGCGATCGCGATCTCCTTGCCGGGTGCGTACCCGGCCGCTTCGATCGCCTCGATCACCGCCTTCAAGGCATCCTCGTCGGTGGGGAGATCGGGGGCGAATCCGCCCTCGTCGCCCACCCCCGTGGAGAGCTTGCGCTTCACCAGCACCTTCTTGAGCGCGTGGAACACCTCGGCGCCCATGCGCAGCGCCTCAGCGAACGAGTCGGCTCCCACCGGGACGATCATGTATTCCTGGAAGTCCACGGTGTTTGTGGCGTGCGCCCCGCCATTCAGGATGTTCATGAGTGGTACGGGCATGGTGCGGGCGAGCGGACCACCGAGATAGCGATACAACGGGAGATCACTCTCTACCGCCGCCGCACGGGCAACGGCCATGGACACACCCAGGATGGCGTTCGCCCCGAGCTTCCCCTTGTTAGGCGTCCCGTCCAGCTCGATCATCGTGCGGTCGATGCCCACCTGATCGGTGGCCTCCAGATCGCGCAGGGCCGGAGCGATCTGGTCCATCACGTTTTCAACGGCTTTCAGGACGCCCTTGCCGAGGTAGCGCTTGGCGTCACCATCGCGCAATTCGAGCGCTTCGTGTTCACCCGTCGATGCGCCACTGGGAACAGCGGCGCGGCCAGCGGCACCCGACGCCAGGGTGACGTCGACTTCGACGGTGGGATTGCCCCGCGAATCGAGGATTTCGCGGGCGACGATATCAAGAATCTCGGACATGGATGGGAGTTCGCGGTGAGGTGTGCGCTACAGTATTCGTTAGGTTGGCTTCTCTTTCCGGCAGGCTGGCAATGCCATACTCGCGCTTCAGTGCCTCGGCCATGCGGGCCCAACACGCCCTTGCCAGCGCATCGCGGTCGACGTAGGTCGTTCCCGACGTTGGGATCTCTTCCAGGAAATGCACGTGCACCGTACCCCCGCGCACACGCCAGCTGCCGCGCGGGAAGACTTGGATTGTCCCATACAAGAGTGTAGGCACGATCGGCACGCCAGACTTGGCCGCCAGCACAAACGGGCCCTTCTTGAATGGCCGGAGGGCATAGGTGGCTCCGCGCGTCCCTTCTGGACAGACCACTACGGACGCCCCAGCGCGAATGCGATCGGCGGCCACGTCGTACGACTCGAAGGCTGCCTTCCTATTGTCACGGTCAATCGGAATCATGCCGGCCGCGAGCGCGGCGGGCCCGAACAACGGAATCCGAAACAACTCGGCCTTGCCAACCCACTTGTATCGGCGCAGGACCGCTGCGAGGGTGAACACATCGTACCAGCTAACGTGGTTCGCGACGTACACGCGAGCCGCGTTGGCTGGCGCGCGCTCCGGATTGTGGAGGACGACCTTGACCCCGGACGCCCACAGCAGGAGTCTGGCCCACACCCGTGGCGCCCAGTCGTAGATGCCTCCGGGGGTATCCGTCACCCGGAAAAGGCCGGCGACGATCACCGACAATGCCAGGATCGGCGTCGCCACTACGAGCATCAGGAAAGCCAGAACGGTCCGCATTACAGCGAAAAGTGCTCGTAGCCCATGGCGAGGTCAACGCGATTCCCGTGATCGAGGAACTGAACGACCGGCGACGTTGAGTCCATCTGCCTGACGCGACCCACCTGCACCAGCGGAAGGTCGAATTCACGTTCGAAGGCGACGGTATCCAAGCCCGCCGGAACGGATACGAGAAGTTCGTACTCCTCTCCCGACAGTGACGCTTCCACGGGACGAACGCCGGGAAACGTTGGCAGGCATTCGAGGTTCACGTCGACATTCACTGCCGACGCCGCCGCAAGGTGACGCGCCTCTGACGCCAGACCGTCCGAGATATCGATCAGCGCGCGCGCGCCACGATCGGCGAGCCAGCGCGCTTCCGAAAGGCGTGCCACGGGATAAGCGAATCGGGCCCGTTGTTCAGGCGATGGAGTCCCCCCCCTCATCCACGACCGCAGGGCCGCTCCAGGGCCGCCGAGCGACCCCGTCACGTAGAGCAGGTCTCCCGGCCGCGCGCCCGACCGACCGATGGGCGCGTGGGAACTGCCGAAAACAGTCACACCCACACTGAGGACCTCTCCCCGTGACAGGTCGCCGCCCATTATCGGCGTGCGGGCAGCGGACGCCGCGTCACCGATGCCGTCGGCGAGTTCGCCCGACAACTCCATGCTGTCCACCGGCAGCACCAGGGCCACCACCATGCCTAACGGCGATGCGGCCATGGCGGCCAGGTCGCTGAGGGCCGCCATGGTGGCTCGCCAGCCGATTTCACGCGGTGTCAGCCACTCCCGCCGAAAGTGCACGCGATCGACCGAGGTATCCGTGGATACGACGAGCCGTTCTCCTGGCGGAACGTCGAGCACGGCCGCATCGTCTCCGATACCGGCGGCCCTTGGCCCCCACCGCGCGAGCAGTGCGCGCACCACGTCGAATTCGCGGCCCGGGCCAAGTGGCGTGTGGATAGGGCCGGCGTTAGGCGTCATGCGGCCGACGGCCGTACTGAATCACCCACGGCCGGCAGCTCCGTCATGATCGGAGCCTCTGGCCTCTGCGTCTCGAACCGCCAGGTCGCGGGGACGGCATTCAGGACATCGTCCAGCACGACACCGCGCACGGGTCGCCCGAGGTTCGCCAACTCCGCTGCGCGTCCATGGACCCAGGCGGCGCTCGCCGCGCTGTCCAACGCACTCCGAGTTTGCGCAAGCAGTGTGACGGCAATCCCGCCGAGCACGTCGCCCGATCCAGCGGCGCCGAGGACCGGCGTCCCCGCCGCGCTCACCATGCCGTCCCCGTTGGGGCGGGCTAGGATGGTTGGCACCCCCTTGAGGAGCACGACCGATCCGGATCGCGCCGACAGCTCAAACGCTGCGGCGAAGCGGTCCTCGATCACTGCCTCCGTGTCCCGGCCAAGCAACCGTGCGCACTCGCCGACGTGCGGCGTGAGAATCGCCGGGCGACCCATCAGGTGTGCTCGCAGTTCGTCCAGACGTCCGGCGAACAGGGTGAGCGCGTCCGCGTCGAGCACGATCGGGCCCGTCCACACACGCAGCAGTTGATCCAGCGTACTGCGGGCGTCGGCCCCCTTCCCGAGTCCGGGCCCGACGAGGACAGCGTCAGCGTATGAGCTGACGAGATCCGTCAGTCGCGAGTCATCGGCGGGCCAGGTGCCCGCGGTGGCCTCGGGGGCGCCCACCTGCACGGCGGTCAGGCTGGCAGGGTGCACGAGCACGCGGACCATCCCCACGCCACTCCGCATCGCCCCCCGTGCGGCAAGCACGATCGCGCCGGACATGCCCTCCGATCCACCGATGATCGCCACTCGCCGGCGGAGCCCTTTGTGCGACTCGGCTGCGATGGGAGGAATACGTGCCGCTACCCAGCGCTCGTCGACGAGACCCAGCGAGCCAGGAATGTCCTGGCCATGCGCGCCCAGTCCGATATCGACGACGGTAATCGTGCCGCTGGCGCCGCGCGCCATCAGCAACCCTCGCTTCATGTGACCGAAGGTGATTGTCCAGTCGGCCGTCACGGCGCCGTCAGCGACACCCGTCGTGGCATCCAACCCCGATGGCACGTCGAGCGCGACGACTGGCGTTCCGTCAGCTCGTCCGTCCCGAATGACGCGAATGGCATCGGCCACGCGGTCGCGAGGGCGGCCGGTGCTTCCCGTGCCGAGCAGCGCATCCACAATGAGCGTGGGCGACGACGCCTCCGCACCTAACGATCGCGATGCGGCCCACGCGGCGGCACGTTCGGCATCGGCGGTCCGCGGCGGCCCGACCGCGATCAGGCGGGGGCGATGCCCGCGGTCGGCGAGCGCGCCGGCCACGATGTAGCCGTCGCCACCGTTGTTACCAGTGCCGGCATGAACAACAACGTGCGCCAGGTTGTCAGGAAACGCGGAGCAGAGCAACGCCGCCGCACGCTCACCCGCCGCGCGCATGAGTTCAAACGATGGCGTTCCCGCTGCGATCGCCGCCGCATCGGCAGCACGAGCCTGGTCTGCGGTAACTACGCGAGTCATCACCAACACCCCCCACCCGCGCGACTGTCTCCAGCAACCGGTCTCCGCCCGGACCGGCTGCGAAACAGCCTACTTATGCGACTGCCCGATCGCGCGCCCGAAGCTGATCTCGCCGTTGTCGATCCGAATGTTGAACCCGCAATCCGGATTGCTGCAGACCCACGCTTTGTACGTGATCGGCGCCCCATCGCGACCGTAGTCGCTGAGCGGCAATAGCACCCCGTTTCCGCACTTCTTGCATTGAGGTAGTTCTGAGACCTGCACTTCATCCTCCTGTAGCACAGGAAACGCCTGACGAACGTCGGTGGGGGTTGACGGACCGTTAGGCTAAGTGAGCAGCGCTCCATGGATACGCTGCCTCAAAAACGACGTCAAAGGAATAGACGTCGTGAAAATCGTCGAGTGAATCCGTACTCTGACTGATGAGCAGTCCCGCCTCCACCAGCGAAAACACCAATCGGCCAATGTCCTCCGTGCTCGTAACACCCCAATGCTCGAGCACCAATCGACTCATGACACCGAACCGCTCCAGTGCCAAGTCGCGCAGAGCCAGTGCAAGTTCCCGTCCATCGATGTGGCGACGCGACGGCAGGCGCTGCTGGCAATACTCCAGCGACGCCAACACGAACAGAAACGCCTGCTCGTGATACTGCGTGCAGCGAACCCGAATCTGGTCCCGCTCGTATTCAGATCGCGCGGTTTCAGTCACGCTCTTAGAGTCTCCTAATATAGCGTTCGCGTGCCGCCCAACTCACAAACGCTGACGCGGCCAAAGATGAAGCCTCGCACGAAGCTGCACAACTGTAGCGCCTGCCAACCTCGGCTGAAATAGAGTCTCGGACGAACGCGCCAATTCCTTGCCCTCGAGCCACATGGCAGACGGCACATGGTGGCCGTCGAGACTGGGAGGCGCTTGACTCGTC
Source organism: Gemmatimonadaceae bacterium (assembly GCA_044224875.1). Lineage (GTDB taxonomy): Bacteria > Gemmatimonadota > Gemmatimonadetes > Gemmatimonadales > Gemmatimonadaceae > JABAQJ01. Next base: position 21,817 of record JBGAJQ010000057.1, read on the forward strand.
AGGGCACCCCGCCGACACTTCGCGCCGCGTCCGATCGGACTCGCCAACCTGGCGAACTCCGTGCCCCACCGGAGCAGATGTCGCACGGAGTTCACGTCCAACATGATCGACGTTGCTCGTCGAGTGCTTTTTCTCGCGTGGTTAACTAGTCCACAACTTCCTGTCGCGGCGCAACAGCAGGAGAGCGTTCCGCCCACGCACGGGTTCACGATCGAGCGAACACAATTCACGATGCGCGACGGAATCGTGCTGTCGGCGACGATCTTCCGCCCGACGGCGCGCACGCTCGATGAGCGTTTCCCAACCGTGTTGGAGCTCCTGCCATATCGCAAGGATGACTCGTTCTACCTGAGAGATTATCCCCTGTACGCGTACTTCGCGGCGCGCGGAATCCTGATGGTCAAAGTCGACCTTCGAGGGACGGGGAGTTCCGCCGGAATGCTTCCCGAGCGCGAGTACTCCGACGACGAGCTTCGAGACGCCGAGGAGGTGATCGCTCAACTGGCGCGACGTCCAGAGAGCAATGGGCGTGTTGGCATGTGGGGCATATCGTGGGGCGGGTTCAACGCGTTGCAGGTGGCGATGCGACATCCGCCAGCGCTCAAGGCCATCCTGGCGTTGCACGCCGCGGATGACCTGTTCTACGACGATATCCACTACATCGACGGCGTCCTGCACCTCGATCCCTACGCGTTGCAGATCGATCACGAGAACGGCCTGCCCCGGTCCCCGGCGTATGTTCTGGACAGCGCATACTTCGCGGAACGTTTCGACCGCGAGCCATGGCTCTTCACGTATCTCCGCAACTCCGTCGACGGCCCATGGTGGCGCGCCGGCTCCTTGCGCTTCCAGTACGACCGGCTGACCATCCCCGCGTATTTCATTGGCGGTCTGCTGGACGGCTACCGAGACACACCGCTGCGGGCGTTGGAGCTTGCCAAGGGTCCGGTCAAGGTGGAGATCGGGCCATGGGGGCACGACTGGCCAGACAACGGAGAACCGGGTCCCGGCTACGAGTGGAGGGGCCGAGCGGTTCGCTGGTGGCGACACTGGCTCATGGACGAGGACACCGGGCTGATGGACGAGCCCAGGCTGGTGGTCTACCTCCGTCACGGCGACGCGCCTAACGCCAGGTTGGCACGGACGTCCGGCGAGTGGCGCGGAGTTCCGTGGCCAGCAGGTACACCACCGACCACGTGGTTCCTCGGGGACAGGGACCGCCTAACGGACAGCGCCGGTAATCCACGCGCCCTGCGCATCCCGCACCGAGCCGACGCTGGAGTTGCTGCTGGCGATTGGTGGGGTGACCCGACGGGCGACCAGCGAGAGGATGATGCCGCGGCACGCGTCTTTGACTCGCCGCCGCTCGCCCAGCCGCAGGCCCTCCTGGGTTTTCCCCGAGCGGTGGTGCGCCTGCGTTCCGCCAACACGCGGGGATTCTGGTCGGTGCGGCTCGAAGATGTTGCACCGGACGGAAAGGTCGCCCTCGTAACGGGCGCCCTCCGGAATGGGGCCTTCCGCGTGGACCGATTGACGCCGCAGCCAATGCAACCTGGCGAGTGGTTCACCTTGGACGTGCCACTGCACTTCACGACGTGGACCTTCCAAACGGGTCATCGCGTTCGCCTGGCCATCGCGACGTCCCAATTCCCAATGGCCTGGCCGTCTCCCGAACCTCGTACGAGCTGGGTTGAAGCTGGCCAGCAATCGCGGCTGGAGCTGCCATTGGTCCCCCGGAGGCCCGGACAGGCCATCACGCTCCCGCCCAGCGAACCTCGACAGACCCGACCCGATGCCCGCCGCCTCGGCCCTGATCGAAGCGACCTTCCCGTCTACACGGTGACCCGCGACGTCGGAACTGTCACCCGGCGCTCCGGCGCGGAGTACACGTTAGGCAACACCCGCATCCGGTCGGCCGAGCAAGAGACCTACCGCGTTCGCCGCGACCGTCCGGCCGCTGCGGCATTCGTCGGCAAGGCCTCGCACGACATCGAGCAGGTCGATCGACATGTGCACCTCTCGACGACGCTCGAGATGGAGTCGACGTCGGATTCCCTTCACGTCCGGGCAACGCGGGTCCTGACTGAGAACGGAAAGACGGTCCGCTCGCGCACTTGGACCGAGTCGCTGCCGCGCACGATTCACTGAACGGAGCTCGGAGCGCCTCGCGCTCGATCGGTCGCGCGAGGCCCGGCGAAGTCGTCATGGCACTCCACCCGCGACGCCGTCGTCAGCACGCTGTGCGCGCACGCCGCGCCACTCGACGGATCGCGGCAGCGGCGATATCGTTGCGCGCCATTATCGCACCCCGTCACTCCGGAGTTCGCGCATGCGATCCATGATTCTGCGGACGCTCGTCCTTGCCACGGTGGCCTTGCCGTCGGCGTCACACGCCCAGCGACCGTACGATCCGTGGGCTACACCATGGCCGCCCGTGGCGACGTTCTCGATTCTGGGCTACGACCCGGAAACGGGCGAAGTGGGTGGCGCTGTTCAGTCGCGCGTGTTCGCTGTCGGCAACGGAGTACTCTGGGCCGAAGCGGGCGTTGGAGTCGTGGCGACGCAGGCCATCGTGGATGTCGGCTACGGCCCGCAGGCCTGGCATTGTTGCGTCAAGGCATGTCCCCTGACGCCGTCGTAAAGCAGGTCTGGGAAGGCGATCCCGATCCGCGGCCCGGCGATTGGACGAAGTTCGGGCGTCAGTTCTCAGTCATGAGCGCCACCGGCCAAGTGGCTACCTACACCGGCCCAAAGGCCACCGAGTGGGCGGGGCACAAGATCGGCAACTACTGCTCAGCCCAAGGCAACATCCTCGCTGGCGAAGGGGTCGTGACCTCCATGGTGGAGGCATTCGAGAAGACGACGGGCCACCTGTCGTTGCGGCTGCTGTCCGCGCTAGAGGCGGGCCAGATGGCCGGGGGAGACAAGCGCGGCATGCAATCAGCCGCCATGGTCATTGTGAAGAAGGACGCCGGGGTTTGGTTGCATAACGACGTGGTGCTGCGCCTGCAGGTCGATGACAACCCTGAGCCAATCAAGGAGCTGCGACGACTGGTGGAGAAGGCCGCCGAGCAGCGGTCCCGAATGCGTCGCTAGTCGTCAGTCGAGGGAGCGCGCGAGAGCCTGCAGAAGTTCCGCTCCGCGCGCCAGGTCGGCCCGTTCCTTCGCGCTCAGCATCGATAAGCGTTGCGCCAGGTGCTCGACCCGTCGATCCCTCCCCTCCAGGAGCAACGCCTTTCCGCGAGTCGTCGCGACGACGCGCACGAGTCGTCGATCCGTCGCGTCGCGCTCACGCCGCACGTAGCCGCCACCTTCGAGGGCATGGACGAGTCGCGTCATGGTGGGTGCGCGTACCTGCTCCGCCGCCGCCAAGTCGCCCAGCGCAATCGGTCCGCCAAACACCACGACCGAGAGCGCCGACAACCGGGGACCGCTCAAGCCACTGGCGGCATCCTGACGACGCAGTCGGCGCAGGAGATGGATCGCGGCGCTGTGCAGCTGGTCGGCCAGGGCGTGCTCCGCATTGTCGGCGATCGGCGACCGCTCGGCAGCGCCGGCGGGAATACCGTTAGCTTGGCTAAGTACCTTGCGGGGACGAGCGGGTCGTTTCATATTCGTTAGCGTTGCTAACAAAACTCGCGCCGCGCACGCCACCGCGCAATCCATCCTTCGGAGGCTTCGATGTCCGCCACTACCTCCCCCACGCGAATCGGCCAGATCGCCATCAATGTGCACGACGTGCCACGGGCCGTGTCGTTCTACCGGGACGCGCTGGGCCTGCCCCTGCTCTTCGAGGTTCCTCCGAAGATGGCCTTCTTCGCCTGTGGACCCGTCCGCCTGATGTTGTCGGTACCGGAGACGGCGGACGTCGATCACCCGGGATCGATCCTGTACTACGTCGTCGATGACATCGAGGCGTCCCATGCCGCAATGAGTGGGCGCGGGGTGCCGTTCGTCGACGCTCCGCACCTGATTGCGCGCATGCCCGATCACGAACTGTGGATGTCGTTCTTCAAGGATCCTGATGGGAACCTGGGGGCGCTCATGTGCGAGAAGCGTTAGGCTCCAGTGGGCGCGGGGGAGCCAGGTTCCACGGCGACGGCCACCGGGATACCGTGACGCACGCTTTCCGTCACCACACAGAAGTCCTCGAAGATCGACCGACAGCGCTCGATGCGGCCCTGAACGGGGTCGGCGAACACCGGTTCGAGCCGGATGTCGATCCCGCCCACGCGCAACCGCTTCCGGGCATCGCGCACCAAGTGCCCTTCGGCAACCACGCGAAGCTCCGTCACCTCCACCTGGGCCTTGCGCAGGCAGAAGAGAAATGACGCGCCAAGGCAGGACGCCATGGCACTGGCAAGGACGCGCGCCGGGTTCGGACCACGACCTTGGCCAAGCGGGGGCGGCTCGTCGATCACGAAGCCAGCGGCCCCGTCGAGTCCGGGATCCACGTGGAATTGGTACCCATCGCCCAACGTAAGCGTTACGTGAAATGACTCGGGGTGTTCCTCGTGTGTCGCCGGCGAGGGAGCGTTACCGAGCGCCAGCTGGTTTCCGTCAGCTACATTTGACATGCGGCCTCCACGCATCATCCTGCAATTGCTGCGACTCCCGCGGTTTGCATCGCTCGAGACGCGGGACGGTGTCCAAGGCGAAGCCACCGTCCCGCGTGCGTACGACACGCACAACTACATCGCGATGTAGTTATACAAAATCGCCGCGGCCGACTCCGGGGTATCGGAGAACCCCTTGTGCAGAAGTGGTGGCTCTCCCGACTGACGCCCCGCTGGGGGAGGCTCAGACTGCGTTCGACCGGCGCGGCCGATCGGCCTGCTGCGACAACGCGCACCGTCCCGGCCGAGCGGTCCTCACGCTCGGGAGGGCGCCATGCGCACCCACGCCGCACGATCGGTACTTCGGAACCTGGCCCGCACCGCCGTTGCCACTTGGGTCATGGGCATACTCGCGTCGCCCCACCCCCTCTTCGCTCAGGCGTCACGGACACTGATTCGGAGTGTGCCGTTTGTTGGGTGGCGCGAAACGGCGCTTACCCAGTACGACCAGAAAGCAGACGTCAATCCTTCCATAGTTGCCACCCATCGCATGCTGGCTGCCTACTGGCATCCCGAAGCGAAAACACCGGCAGCGCTCGACGCCATTTGGACCGGAACTGCCTCCGCTCAGTCGGTGATGAGTGGCGTCACCATGGACTCTCTCAAGGCGATCGTTCGATCGGGTATTCCCGTGAGTGTCGACATGACGCTCACACCGCTGGCACACCCGCTCGCCCCAGCCGCAACGAGCAAGCTCGCCGCTCGCAAGGTCGCTGTCCCGAACGCCGCCAACGTGTCGGGATTGCTCGGCACCATGGTCCCGGTCGCCGAACTGGCGAAGTGGTCGGCCGCGCTCGAAGCCGATCCGGTGCGCGACCCGCGCATGATGGCCGCGCGGGTGCTCATAGGATTCGACGACTCGCGCAAGGTCGTGATCCTTCATGACCCGTCATTCGGACCAGCGTGGGAGCTTCCCACCGATGCGTTCGAGCTGATGTGGCGCGCGGCCGGTGCTCGCGCTACGTACCTGGCGATGCCGGAAGCCGCGGCGTTGCTGGCGGCACACGCAAAGGACTCGGGGTACCGCTCCCGGAGCACCGATGAACGCGCCGCAGAGCGATACGCCACGGCCTACGCCGCGGCGGCGGTTGGACAGTTTGAACTGGCGGAGCGAACGGTGCGCGAGGCCCTCAAGACGATGGAGGCGTCAGACGGCTATCGGCACGTATTGAACCTGGAGCTGGGCCTGCTGCTCCGCGCGCAGAACCGACTTCCGGAAGCCATCGCGTCTGTGGAAGAAGCGCTGAAGTGGGTCAACGACTCGCCCATGGGCTGGCAGGTTCTGGCCCAGATGTACAAGCGCAACGGCGCCGCGGACGCGCGTCTGGCGGAGTATGCGGCGAAGATGGCCGCGGACCTGTCCAAGGATCCGGGAACGGTGCAACGACTGGCCGGTCTCCTCCCCGCGGACCTCCTGTTGGTGCCCTTCCTCGACATCCGTGGGTGGTGCGGTAACTAACGCAGGTCCGCGTCCTCGTTTGGCAGAGCTGGCAATGCGCTCGACGGAAAACGTCGGTCGCGGAAGAAGCGCGTCACCAAGGATCGAAGTTCACTGGCGTCGAACGGCTTCCACAACACCGTCGGTTGGTCAGTCTCCAGGAATTTCTGCGCCCGTTCCGTGGTGACGCCGCCGCACATGAAAATGAATCGCGACCGAAGTTCGGGCCGGAGTTGAATGGCGGACTCGTATACGTCGACTCCGCTGACCTCCGGCATCGTGATGTCGCAGAGCACGAGATCGTAGGACGAAACGCCACCTAGCGCGGACAGGGCCGCGTGGCCGGAGTGAACGACGCTCGTGCGCCAATCGCTGAGCAATCGCTGCACCATGTCGGCAATGGCCGGCTCATCCTCCACGATGAGAATATGCCCGCCCAACGATGGCTGGCGTCGCGGTGCATCGGCCATGTCAGCGACGGCGGGCGCCGGTAGCTCGCCGGTACGCGTCAGCTCCACCCGAAACGTGGAGCCCTTTCCCGGCACGCTTCGCACCGTAAGCGCACCGCCAAACTCGCCAATGATGCGGTGTGAGATGGCGAGTCCCAGTCCCGTGCCGCGTCCGCGCGGCTTGGTGGTGAAGAACGGATCGAAGACGTGACGTTGGACCTCGGGCGAGATGCCAACGCCGGAATCCTGGACTTCGATCCAAACGTGTCCGTCGTCCTCGCCGGTGAGCACCCGGATCTCATGGGCCTCGCGATTCCCTTCGGGAATGGCCTGCGCCGCGTTAGCGAGGAGATTGACGAGCACTTGCACCAGCTGCACCGCATCGGCCAGCGCGGGACTGGACGCATGGTAGTGCCGCAGCAACCGCGCCCGGTGACGAACCTCCTGGTGCGTGAGCGCGATCGCCTGCTCGATCAACTCGTGGACGTCGACCGGCGCGACTGAGCGCGCGTCGACGCGCGTGAAGGTCTTGAGTGAGCGAACGATGGCCGTGACCCTGGCGACGCCCTCACGCGCCTGATCAAGCGCGGCCTGCAATCCGGCGACATCCGAACTGGCGGCTCCCCCGCCCCGACGCATCTGGGCCAGCCCACGATCGATGTCATCCAGACTCCCCATAACGTAGGTGAGCGGATTGTTGATCTCGTGGGCCACTCCGGCGGCGAGCGTGCCTAGCGATACCATGCGATCGGCAATGGCCATCTGGCGGTCGCGCTCCCGGCGGGCGGTCACGTCGCGCGCGATCACCACGACTTCGCGCCTTGCTGCGATCGGGACGATTCGCAGCTCGAACAGACGCGACGGACCATCGGCGTAGTCCACCATCCGCTCCAAGCTTCGGACCTCGCCCGAGGCCAGCGCCTCACGAACCACCACCAGACCCTGTTCCAGGAAGTCGCGCGAGAGTCCGGGGATATCACCGACGAGTTCAGCCACCGGTCGCCCGCGCGTGTCGCGGAGTCGTTGAGCGGCACGCATGGCGCCACCAGCCTGGGCGTCGACGACCACACCCTGCTCGTCCAGGCGCACGATGAGGTCCGGAAGTCCGCTGACGAGGGCCTGCATCGTTTCCTCGCTGCGTTCCAGTTCCTCCTCGATGTGACGATGAGCCGTCAGATCCAACGCGAAGAAGCCGCGTGCGGCCTCTCCCTCGAACGACACATTTGGCAGGCCCAAGGCCCCGATGTGCAATTCCCCACCGGATGCCGTGCGCATTCGCACGTGCTCCAACTCCTGCCCCTCGTTCGATCGATCAAGGACAAACGCCATGAGCCGCAAACGATCGTCGGCGAGCACGATGGACTCGAACGACCGCCCCACTAACTCCGAGGCCGGCCACCCGAGTCGTTCGGCAAGCGACGGATTGGCGTACAGGATCCGCCCCTCGCGATGAATGGCCACCAACACGGGCAACGCATCCAACACGGAGCGGAACGATCGCTCACTCGTGCGCAGGAGCTCATACGTCGACAACAGTTGCTGCTGCTGAAACGTCAGCTCGGCCTCGATGTCCGCTGCGGTGCGTGAGGCGCGCAGCAACCGCTGGAAGCGCGACTTGATTCCGAGCGGCGCTGGCGGTGTCACGAGAAACCGGGCGCGGCGATCCGTCAGCACCGTCGCGCTCACCACCGCGTCCGGATGCCGGACGAATCGCGGGACCGCGCGCAGGGCGCCCTCGTACATCAGCATAAAGGTGAGGCAGCCCTCGTAGCCGTCCTTCACCTCAATGCCCAGCTCCAACCGTCCGTCTGGCAGCTCCGCGTACGTGAACCGATGGGCGCGATGCACGGATGGGCACAACCACCGAAACGCGATGCGGTAGATGTCGCGCGGCGACGAGAAGATGGTGGCGGCCGGACCCAGGTAGCCAGCGACCGTCGGGTTGATGGCGAACGCTCCGGAGTCGCGGATGCGATCGGCAGTGCCAAGCTGTTGTCCCGATCGTTCGCAGAGCTGGCGCCAGACATGCCACGGGACGCGGTTCGACGGCTTCTCCAGGAACTTTCGCGAGAGTGGGAGGTCCTCCAACAACGCGTCCACGTTCAACCAGCCGGCTTGCTCCGCCGCCTGGAAGTACGCGTAGACGCGACAGGAGACATCGCTCATGACGGCCGACTCCTGGACTTGCAGTGAGTGCTCGCGCGGACGGTTCCGTACCGCCCCGCCCTATACTCGGTGACCTGTCATGTAATCCGCAAGGCAGTGAAGCGCCTGACGCGGCGTCGGGCGTGCGCCCACAGAACGGCGGGCCTCCGATACATATATGTCCCGAAACCACTCTCGAGCAGGCCAATGCCCACCCACATCGCGCGAGCGAACATCCCGGCGCAGTTCTCTGCCCTCCGTCAGCTCGTGGGCAACACGCCCCTCCTCGCGATCCAACTTCGCTATCTGGGCGAGCTCCGGACGCTCTACGCCAAGGCAGAGAGCTTCAACATGACCGGGTCGATCAAGGACCGGATGGCCCTGCACGTACTGGAGCGTGCCTATGGGACCGGTGACTTGAAGCCCGGTGACCGAATCGTGGAAGCGACCAGCGGAAACACGGGGATCTCGTTCGCCGCGCTGGGGAAGGCGTTAGGTCACGAGGTCACGATCTTCATGCCCGACTGGATGAGCCGTGAGCGGGTCGATCTCATTCGAAGCTTCGGCGCCGAGGTCCGTCCGGTATCGCGGGACGAGGGCGGATTCGTAGGGAGCATCCGCCTGACCGAGGAGCTGGCCGCTGCTGAGCCTAACGTGTTCCTTCCGCGACAGTTTGCCAACCCTGCCAACGTGGAAGCCCACGAGCGGCATACCGGTCCGGAAATCTGGGGGCAGCTCGAAACCATTGGATTGGAACCCAACGGCTTTGTCGCCGGCGTAGGAACTGGCGGGACGGTGATGGGTGTGGGGCGCTACCTGAGGTCGCGAGCGCCGGAAGTGCACGTACATCCGTTGGAGCCCATGGAGTCGCCGACGCTGACCACCGGGCGGAAGGTCGGACACCACCGAATCCAGGGGATCTCGGACGAATTCATTCCCGACATCGTGAAGCTCGACGAGTTGGACGACGTCATCACCGTGTCCGACGGCGACGCCATTCTCATGGCACAGCAACTCACGGCACGACTCGGCCTGGCCGTCGGCATCTCGTCAGGCGCGAACCTGCTCGGGGCGTTGATCGTGCAGAACCAGCTCGGCGCGACGAGTGTGGTGGCGACCGTCTTCTCCGACAGCAACAAGAAGTACCTGAGCACCGACCTCCTGCGCGCAGAACCAGTCAAGCCCAGCTACCTGACGCCGGACGTGGAGTTGGTCGGATTCTCGGTGCTCGGGCGCAGCTGCGCTTATTGCCCCGCCGCGATCTCGTCGGTCATGGAGTGTTGAAGTCAGGGGAACGAGCGCCATATTCAGCAGCATGTCAATCGCTCGCTCCGTCCTCCTTCGCGCGTCCCGCAGCAAGTGGCTGGCGGAACGCTTCATGCGCCAGCCCTTCGCCCGGCGCGCCGTCAAGCGCTTCATGCCTGGCGAGGAACTGAACGATGCGCTGAATGCGGCGGGAGACCTGAAGCGCATCGGTATCGGCACGCTGGTGACGCGACTGGGCGAGAGCCTCACCGGCGAGTCGCAGGCGGACGCGGTCAGGGACCACTATCTCGCGGCCTTTGACGAGATTCGTGCGAAGGGCCTTGGCACTCGCATTTCGGTCAAGCCAACGCAGCTCGGACTAGACCTTTCCTTCGACGCCTGCCTGCGCCACATGGACCGGTTGGCCGCCAAGGCCGTCGAGACGGGGAATGAACTGTGGATCGACATGGAGGACTCGAGCTATGTCGATCGTACGTTGGATCTTTACCGTCAGGTCAAGAGTCGCCACGCGCCCGTCGGGATCGCGATTCAGGCGTACCTCAAGCGAACACCCGCCGACGTCGAGTCGTTGCTGCCAGTAAAGCCGATCATTCGACTGGTGAAAGGCGCCTACGCCGAGCCACCGCACGTCGCCTTCCCGCAGAAGCGCGACGTGGACCTCGCCTACGTGGCGATTTCCGAACGACTACTCGAGTCCGCGGCCCGAGGGGCGGCGACGCCGGTGTTTGGCACGCACGATATGTCCATCCTCCGTCAGCTCAACTTACGGGCCGACGCGTTGAAGCTGCCACCGACGGCATACGAGATTCACATGCTCTTTGGAATTCGCGCCAGCGAGCAGCGACAATTGGTGGCGGAAGGACGGACCGTGAAATGCCTCATCAGCTACGGTGCCCAGTGGTTTCCATGGTACATGAGGCGCCTGGCCGAGCGTCCCGCCAATGTCGGCTTTGTGGTGCGCAGCATGTTCATGAGTTAACTCGCCGGCCTGAGTCGGCCGGAACGGCACAATCATCCGGTGGGTGCCCGCCGCACCTTCCCTTGTGGAAGCGACACATGATCCCGAATCGGTCGAAGTGCATGGCGTGGGTGGTGTCGGCCCTGTCGGTGCTGGGCAGCGCGAGCGCCGGGCTGCGAGCGCAACAGCCGAAGGCCGCGGCAACACAAAGCGAAGCGCCGACAGCCCCAACCGCGACCTACTGGGTCTACGTGGGCGCTGAATCGGCGGACCTGATCCATCGCATCCGTTTTGGCCCGGGCGGCGCCACAGTGGAGAAGACGATCGAGGCGGGGGTGCAGCCAACCGAGACGGAGGGGCCCCACGGGCTGCAGATCTCGCGCGATGGCAAGTACCTGCACATTTCCACGGGACACGGACAGCCGGACGGGATGTACTGGAAGTACGTGCTGGGGCCGGACACGTTGGTCGGCGATCCAATACCCCTCGGGATGTTCCCGGCGTCGTTGGACGTGACGGCGGATGGCCGCTACGCGTTCGTGGTGAACTTCAACCTGCATGGCGAGATGGTGCCGTCCTCCGTGTCCGTGGTCTACACGCCCACCAACACGGAAGTCGCGCGGACCACCACCTGCGTCATGCCGCATGGTTCACGAATTCGCGCCGACGGCGCCAAGCAGTACTCGACGTGCATGATGAACGACCAGCTGGTGGAGATCGACACGCGATCGTTCAAGGTGTCCGGACGTTTTTCCGTGGCAAAGGGACAGGAGGGCCCGATCGCACCAGATCACGCGGGACACGACATGTCGGGCATCGACATGAAGGCCGACAGCGCCGGCCCGCACATGGCGCCGATGGTGGCAAGTTGTTCCCCCACGTGGGCACAACCGGCGGCGTCTGGAACGCGAGTGTATGTCGCGTGCAACAAGACGAACGAGATCCTGGAGATCGATGCCGCCACCTGGACCTTGTCGCGACGTTTCTCCACCGGTATCGGGCCGTATAACCTGGCGGTGACGCCGGACGGAAGGCTCCTGGTCGCGACGCTCAAGAAGGGGAGCGGGGTTCAGGTGTTTGACCTGTCGACTGGAGCGTCGGTCTACCAGGACAAGACGAGCACGACCCTGGCACACGGCGTGGTGATCTCGCCGGACTCGCGTTACGCCTTCGTCAGCGCCGAGGGCGTGGGGGCGCAACCTGGGAAAGTGGACGTGTTTGACCTCCGCGCATATCGGAAGGTCGGGTCGGTGGACGTCGGCCAGCAGGCAAGCGGCATTGCGTTCTGGAAGATGGAGCCGTAGGCCCGATACGGCCCGTCACCACCAGGGCAGCGCCTGCGCGCGCCGCCCTGGTGCCCCACTTCGCTGACTACAGGTTTGGCTGAGGCGTCTCGCGAAGGTACGGCTTCTTGGCCACAAAGCCCTTCGGGAACTTTGTCCCCGCATCGGCATCGCTCACCGCACTGCTGATGATGACCTTGTCGCCCTGCTTCCAATCCGCGGGCGTGGACACCTGGTAGTTCGCCGTCAGCTGCAGCGAATCGATCACACGAAGGAGTTCATCGAAATTGCGTCCGGTGCTGGCCGGGTACGTGAGGGTGAGCTTCACCTTGTCGTCCGGGCCGACGATGAACACCGAGCGCACCGTCATGGTGTCGGCGGCATTCGGGTGAATCATGTCGTACAGGTCGGACACCTTGCGATCGGAGTCGCCAATCATCGGAAAGTTCACGTGGTGACCTGTCACATCG
>JBGAJQ010000058.1:0-33960 GCA_044224875.1 Gemmatimonadaceae bacterium
TGAGGTTCGTCGGCCGGCTCACGCCGGCACCGTGCGCAGAAAGCGACCGAGGACGTCCTCCCACCCTTCGTCGCTCACGGCGCCGGTGAGTGATTTGGGGAGTGTGTGGCGCTGGCTCTCGTCCGACACTGCTTCAAGTACCGACGGATGAATGTAGCAGCTCCGACAGACGGCCGGCGTATTGCGTAGTGTGTCAGCGACGTGCCGCACGAGGGCGACTCCGAACGCCTTCGCCGGAGTCTCGCGGTCCGGCTGCGTCACATGCTCGTCCGACGCACCGATCGCCCTCGACTCCGCGTCAGGATCCTCTTGCTGTGGACGGTGACTTGCGCGGCAATGCCGAACGCGCAGCGCCCTCGGCAACACTCAAGACGCCGGGCACTGTATGGGGGGGTAGCTTGTTCGGTGCTGGACGCTTCGCGCGTCATGGGCCGGTGCCTTCACACCTAACGACACCATTCGCGTCGACGGCGGAGTGGACTCCGTGCGCCGGTCGGTTTTGCCTTGGACAGCACACGCTTCGGCGTGAGCTACCGCGTTGGGGCTCGGCGCCGACTCGGAGATCATGCGCAACATGCGGATCGACGTGGTTGTGGAGGTCCGGCGTGGCACCTTCGCACGCTCGGCGGACGCCAATGTGGAAGTGTATGGGGACCTGCGCGTGCGCACCGAGCCGCCCAAGGTCGACTTCATCGTCACCGGCGCGCTGCACTCGGACCGTGGGAGCTACACGTTGTATGGCAAGCGTTTCGACGTCTCCAGCGGCACCGTGCGTTTTGTGGGGGGCGACGAGTTGAACCCGTCGCTGCAGCTGCTCGCCAACTATCAGGTGCAACAAGCCGGGCGCGCGCCGCTGGAGATCCGCGTGGTGATCGGTGGTACACTGGACCGGCCGTCCATATCGCTGGAGAGCGACGCGCAACCGACGCTATCGCAGTCCGACCTGATCGCGTTCCTGGCGTTTGGCCGATCGTCGTCTTCCCTGTTGCAGTTCTCGGGGACCGGATTGGAAGGCGGTGGAGCTGGTGGATCGTCCCTCGCCGGCAACGTCGCCGCGTTGGCCCGCCGTCAGCTGGCGAGCATTGCGATCGGCGCGATGATCGACGAGATCCGGAGTGAGCTGGCGAATGCGACGCGGGCGGACGTCCTGAACATCACGCCGGCGCAGCTGCCGGCCGATGTGTCGCTGGGAGGGCTGGAGACGGTGTTGCGCGGGACGGAGATCGAGTTCGGGCGATACCTGAACGAGCGGACCTTTGTGCTGGGGCGCATCCGGCCGTCGCTGACGCTCCCTGGTGCGTTTGTGGAGCATCGTTTGAGTCCGCACCTGTTGGCGCGGGCGAGTGTGGAGACGCGGTTGCAGGCGACGACGCCGTCGTTGAGTAAGGGGGTGACGCCGCGGAGTCTGCAGATCATTGGGGCGTTGATGACGTGGTCGTTTTCGTGGTAAGGTGGTGGTAGCTGACTGAGGGAGAGGATGCCATTGCAGAGCTGTCCTGTTGCCGTTAGGTGCCCGACCCCGTGCCCATTGCGTGCGATCCAGGCCGGTTGTGGTGGATCGTCGGGCCCCTTGCCGACGCGCGGGGTATGACATATCCTCCTACCATGGGGGTGCTATGCCGAAAGCCAAGGTGGCAGTGACGCTTGATACGCAGACGCTCCGACGCGTGGATCGGCTCGTCCGCGACGCCAAGTACCCGAATCGGAGCCAGGCCATCGAGGCCGCGGTCGCGGAGCAGTTGGATCGCTTGGAGCGGCGACGTCTGGTGGAGGAATGTGCCAAACTGGACCCGGACGCCGAGCGAGCCATGGCCGAAGAGGGATTGAGCGAGGATAGTGCCGGATGGCCGGAGTACTGAGGGGCGAGATCCGCTGGGCGGATCTCAACCCGACACGTGGGAACGAGCAAGCGGGGTTGCGCCCGGTGCTGATTCTGAGCCATGACATATTCAACGCGCGCTCCGGCACGGTGATCGCGGTCGCCTTGACGAGCCAGCCGCAACGCGCGGGGTTTCCGTTGACCCTCGAGTTGAATGCGCCGAAGCTGCCGAAGCGATCGTGGGTTAAGATCAGCCAAATTCGCACCCTGGCGGTGGAGCGGATTGGGAAGAGGCTAGGCCGCGCCTCACCGGAGGAACTCGCGCAGGTCATCGAGGGGCTTATCGAAATCGTCGGCGCCTAACGTGGCCCGTTGTTACACGGTTGGGGCCGTGAGCCACCTTGGCGCAGCGGCCCTAATATTCGAGGAGGAGACGTGTCCCAATCGAGCCAGCTGGCGACCCCGCGCTACTTCCGCATCCTCGTGCACTTCCTCCGACGGCTCCCCGATTTTGATTTCGGGTTCATCACGCCGGTGCGCGAGGAAGCGGTGCGGCGGCTGGGGCTTCAACCGGGCGATCGCGCGCTGGACGTGGGCTGCGGACCAGGCGGAAGCTTGCCGGTCCTCCGCGCGGCGGTCGGCGCTGAGGGCGAGGTGGTTGGCGTGGAGATCAGTCCTCCAGTGGCCGCCTTGGCGAAGCGACGAATCGCCCGGCAGGGGTGGGACAACGTGTCGGTGCAGGTCGCCCCGGCACAGACGGTCGCGTTACACGGGCAGTACAACGGGTTGCTGATGTTCGCCGCGCCGGACGTGTACGGGTCGCCAGCGGCGATGACGCATCTGGCCGCGCATCTTCGCCCGCAGGCGGGGGTGGCATTCTTCGGCGCGAAGCGTTCACAGGGGCGACTGGGGTGGGTGTTGAATGGACCGATGCGCGTGCTGATGCCGCGCATCTCGTTCGCGACGACGCCGGTCCCGACGGAAGCACCGTGGGCGGCGTGGGCGCCACTGCTCGAGGACCTGCAAGTCCGGGAGTACTTCTTCGGGTGGATGTTCCTGGCGACGGGTCGGTGGCGTGGCACGCAGTCGGCCTGACAGGGCGCGCAAGCAGGTGAACGTGGGTCGTTATGCGGTCGAGGGCACACTCAATGAGATTCCTGGATTGTTCGCTGACGCTAGCCTGACTCTCTGCGGCGCTCGACTCCTTGGCTGCGCAGGGCCAGCGCCTATTCCACAGGCAGTGTGTCGTGCGGGGGGTGAGACCCGGGTTCGAGCGCCAGGACCTTGCGCGCACTTCACGCTTGCTGGTCTGGCGAAAGGCGCACGCCGGGGCCCAACATTACCGTGGCGGGGGCGGTCGCGTGCCTCGCCCCATCGCCGGGCGCCCCCAGCGACGGCGCGCGATCCCTCTCCCGTCAACGTTGCATATGACGACATGCCCCTCCCCATGCGCCTCTTTTTCCCCCTCCTCAGCCTCATCGCCGCCCCCGCGACCGCCCAGTCCCACCCCACCCTGGCCGGCGAATGGGTCCGTGTCGACAGCACCCCCGCCAGGCCCACCGTGGCCACCGCAGGCGATGCGACCTTCCGCGTCGGTGACATGGGATCCGGCTGGGGAACGCCACTCACCATCCGTCAAACAACAGACTCCCTCATCGTCGAATACGCGCAGTTCTCCACCTACGACCTGCAGCCGCGGCAGCGCTTCGCCTTCGCGCTGGACGGGAGCGAGACGCGCAACCGCGTGACGGTGGGACACGCCGAGTCGCTGCAGCGCGCGCGCGCCGTGTGGCGAGGGGGCGAACTCGTGATCACGACGCTCCATCCCACGCCGGCCGAAGTCTCGCGCACCCCCACACAGGTACAACAAGTGCTGTCGCTCGACGCCAGTGGGCAGCTGGTCGTGGAAACGACGCGCCCGGGCTACCACGGGGCAAACGTCGTGCGCACCGTCTACGCCAAGCGCTGATGGCGACTGCCTAACACCGTCCGCCTGCCGTGCGTTCGGCACTAATACACGGCGCTACGGCTTCGCGGACGGCTGGTAGGGGTCGCGCGCGCCGACGGGGACATTGGGGTAACGCTTGACACTCTCGTCGAACACCCCAACCAATGAATCGAAGTGGGCAATGGCCCACGGGTTCACATCCTTGAGGTCCGTCTCCTCCCGCGGGTCGGAGCGCAGGTTGAACAGGCGCATCAGCGGCGGCTCGGTCACACGTGGCTCTGGCTGGAAGGCGTAGTGGAACTTCCAATCATTCCACTTCACCGCGCGCACCTGGTTGCCGGTGAAGCTGAGCACAGTCTCGCGCGCCGAGCGTGGCTGCTGCCGGGTGAGGTACGCCAGCTGGTTGATGCCATCGAACGGACGGTCGTTAGGGACGATGTTGCCCCCGACGGCTGCGGCAATGGTGGGGAAGATGTCCATCTCGTGGATGATTCCATTGAGCTTCTGCCCACGCGGAATGCGACCCACCCAGCGCACGACGCACGGTGTACGCACACCGCCTTCCATCACGGTGTTGTAGAAACCGCGCCAAGGCCCTGACGTCCCGCGCCACGGACGCCGTCCCTCGGCGCCATTGTCGGTGCACCAGAAGACCAGCGTGTTCTGGTCCAGGCCAAGACGATGCAATGCCCCGGTGATGAGACCGACGTTGTAGTCGACGTCGGCCATCGAGTCGCCGATGTCGCCCGCTCCTGTCTTCCCCGCGAAGTCGGGGTGTGCAAGTGTGGGGAAATGGATCTGCGTCATCGGGTAGTACAGGAAGAACGGCTTTCCGGCGCGCGCGTTCTTCTCGATGAACGCGACGCCGCGGCGCGCGGCCTCACGATCGACCAGTCGGCGCGTTTGGGTATCGAAGATCGAGGCGCG
Organism: Gemmatimonadaceae bacterium; assembly: GCA_044224875.1. GTDB lineage: Bacteria > Gemmatimonadota > Gemmatimonadetes > Gemmatimonadales > Gemmatimonadaceae > JABAQJ01. The sequence continues at coordinate 4,695 of JBGAJQ010000058.1, forward strand.
GCGTGGCGCCTCGCCCGCCTTCTGCTCCCAGATGAACGATGAGTCGTTGGGCGCCGGGCGCAGCTCGGGCGCCTGCATCCACTGTGCCTCGTTGCTGGTGTTGGGGATTCCGTACCACTCGTCGAAGCCCTGGTCGATGGGCGTGCGCCCCTTCACCCAGTCGGTCCCCCCCAAATGCCACTTGCCATACAGCGCCGTGGAGTAGCCGAGCCCCTTGAGGGCATCGGCGATCGTGACTTCCCAGAGCGTGAAGCCCGTCCCCTGCGTGGCGCCGGTGCGAATGGCGTAACGCCCCGTCAGCAGGGCGGCGCGCGAGACGGTGCAGGAGAACTCGACGTTGAAGTTGTCGAGACGAGCCCCCTGCGCGGCGATGCTGTCGATGTTGGGCGTGGGAACGCCGCGCACGCTGCCGTACGCGCCCACCTCGCCCCACCCCAGGTTGTCCGGGAAGATGAGGACGATATTGGGGCGTTGCGGCTGGCGGGGCGTGCGCTGGGCGGCGACGGGTGCGGCTGTCGCCAGCGTGAGAAGCGTCGCGAGTGTCAGCAGCGATGGGCGCAGGCGCATGGTCTGGTCTCTGGACACGTGAGGCGCGCGAAGCTTAGCGTGAGCGGCGGCGATTGTCACGGTGCGCGCTGATTTCGACGTCGTGCGCTAGGGCTGAGCCGGACCTCGCTTGGGCGCTCCCGTCCGGCTCGTGTTGTACGCCGGCGGATCGGAAGCCGGGAAGGACTCCACATCCGCCTCCTCCACCGGATCATTCGTTTCGATCGGCGGTGGTTCGACCGCCCGCTCCGCGGTGCTCAGCAGCTGGCCCTGAGCGGCCACGTTCAACGCCGTCGGATGCCGCGGTTCATAGAGACCAAGCATGGCGCCACTGGGGAGTTGCAGCTGCGTGACCATCCCCCAGCCTCGGTCGTGAATCTCTCCGACCACCACACCCTTCCCCTTCAACTCGGCGACGGTGGCGTCCAGGTTGTCACACATCAGGTAAAACTCGTGATACTCCTCGTCATCGGCTGGATGGACGGCGAGTTCAGCTGGCGGAGCGGCGAAGATGAGCCAGCCACGCCCGGCGTCGACAGCGGGGAATCCAAGAACGTCCTTGAAGAAGGCGCGCGTTTCTTCGGCCCGCTTGGAATAGACGAGCGTGTGCATGCCGATGATGGGCATTGGTGCCTCCAGGGCTCTGCCCCAATATGCACCGTCGTGTGCGCTCCTGCCTCTCTCTTTCTGGGCAATAGCGCTCGGCGATGGAGGCGCCTTCCCTACCCCTCAACTACTTGGCGCCCGCGGTGCGTCGTGGGATCCCCTTCAGCTCTGGCCGGTGGCGACGCAGACGCTCGGCCGCGCGCGCTCAGGAGATTGCCGTTCGACGATTCCCAATGAATCCTAAGTGATGCAGCCACCCTCGCTCCAACTCTTCGACCACCCGGATCTGCACCATGAACACCCTCCTCTGGATCCTCCAGGCACTCGGCGCCCTCGTGTACGGCGCGTCGGGCATCATGAAGGTCTTCATGTTCGAGAAGGTGAGTAGCGACGTTCCGTCGTTTGGCGCGCTGCCGCGCAAGACGTGGTTGGCCATGGGCATGCTCGAACTCGTGTGCGTGGTCGGGCTCATCGTCCCTGCTTCGGTGGCACCCGCACCTGACGGTTGTCGCAGCTGTCGCGTTGTCGGTGGAGAGCCTCGTGTTCATCTGGGTGCACATCACGTATCGCGAGATTCCGGCGATCATCATGAGTGCGGGACTGGGTCTACTCATGGCGTTCATTGCGTACGGCCGAGGAGTGTTGGCGCCAATCGTCTAGCCACGAGGAACGATCGCCGTGAGCCGTACGAGGTCCTGGCAATCCATGAAGTACGAGAGGGCCGGATCTAGCGGGTTCGTTTCGCTCGACCGTAGGGGTTGTGTTCGTGGTCTGATCTCACCAATGCACGCTGCAACTTCACCGTCACTGGAGAATAGACATGACGACCGGGCCGTTGACGTTCACCTACTACATTGCGGCCCCCGTGGAAAAGGTCTGGGAGGGCTTTGTCTCCAAGGAGTCGAATCAAGTGATCTTCATGGGCGCCGACTTCGAAATCGAACTGAAGCCCGGTGGGACGATGTCCTGGTCGGGCCCGGGCAAGGATGGGACTCGCATGCGCTATGTGACGGGTGAGGTGCTTCGTGCGGATGCGCCAAGGCTGCTGGAGTACAAGTTCGGGATGGGGGACGGGAAGGTGATGTCGAGAGTGAAGGTGGAACTCACCCCGGAGACTGAGGCGGTGAAGGTTGTGGTTACGAACGATGGCTGGACGGAGAATGATCCCGCCTACACGCAGAATGCAGAGGGTTGGCCACGCATTCTCTCGCGATTGAAGACACTGCTGGAGACCGGGAAGACATTCCGACCGCACTAGCCCCGTGATCCAGCCGCGCCTGCTCGCACCATCCGAGCCCTGACGTGACGCAACATCTGGCACTCGTATCGCTTGTCGTGCGTGATTACGACGAGGCGATTGCGTTCTACGTCGGAAAGCTCGGGTTTGCACTCGTCGAAGACACGTACCAGCCTGCGCAGCAGAAGCGCTGGGTGGTCGTGTCACCGCCAGGAGCGACCGAGTCACGCATTCTGCTCGCCAAGGCCTCCAACGACGAGCAGAATTCCCGCATTGGAAATCAGACGGGCGGCCGGGTCTTTCTCTTTCTCTTCACCGACGACTTCCGGAGGGATTACGAGGCCTATCGGTCGCGTGGCATCGTGTTCGTCCGCAAGCCAAAGGTCGAGTCGTATGGCACCGTGGCGGTGTTCGTCGATCTCTACGGCAATCAGTGGGACCTGGTTCAGCCCAGCTCGCCTGGCGCCTAACGTGATGCGCGTGGGTGCCGACACCCTGACGTGAACATCTCGACTGCCGCATGAGCTCCAACCGCTCGGTGCTTCAGCCAGCACCTCACACAGACATTCTGAGCGAGGCCACTACCATGCATTCGCCCGACGTTCGCCATGACGCCGAGCGTTACGCGCGTCGCTTGTGACACGAGGCGGTGTCGTTAGGGTATCACCTGCACCACCAGTGTCTGCGTCCCCGTCGTTCCATCCTTGTCCGTGATCTCCAGTTTGAACGTGTAGGTTCCCACCGCGCCCGCGGTGAGGTTCACCACCTGCGTAGCACCTGGCGGCGGCTGGTTGGGCCGCGTCCCCTGCTGCAGCAACGTGGAATTCCGGAAGAACTTGTAGCTCCACGGTCCGTCCACCGTCCCCTTGTCACTGAAGCCGGCGCGCAGCGTGAGTGGCTGGCCCGTGTGAATCGGTGGCACCGACTGCAGAGTGAGCGTCGGCACCGGCGCGACGTTGCCGATGGTGGCCGCCGTGCTGGCGGTGGCAGTGCCCGCACCATCGGTAACCGTCAGCGCCACCGTGTAGACGCCGTTGTCGGCATAGGTATGGCTGGGCGTTGCCCCTGAGCCATGTGGGGTGCCATCGCCAAAGTCCCAGTCGAAGACCGGGGCCCCGGTAGTGTTGGTGGCTGAACCGGAGAAGCTGACGGACGTCCCCTCGGTTCCCGTCACCGGCGCACCGGCGCTGGCGGAAAGACCGCACCCGCCGCCGATGCCGGCATTGTACAGGCCCAGCACCTCGGCGGCGGTCAGCACTCGGCCGTAGATCTGGACGTCATCGATACGCCCCTTGAAGGCGCCGGCCAGGCTTCCGCTAAAGCTGTTCGTCGGACGGTTGCCGATGTGGAGATCGGTGCTTGTGCCCGATGTGAACAATGGCAACGTCGGCGATTGGATCGGCACGCCGTTCACGTACACCACGGCGGCCCCCGTCGTCTTGTTGTAACTGACGGCAATGTGATTCCACGCCAGCTGCGTCAGGGCCGTGGGAGAGGCAATCAGGTGCTGCGTGCCGTTCAGCTCCACCAGATTGACGTGAAGGCCTGTGAGTCCGCCGCCGGTGTTGAAGTTCCAGACGTGGACGCCATTGACCCATTCGATGATCGGGCCAGCGCCGCGATTCCCGGTGTTCCCCGAGCCCTCCGGACGGACCCACGCCTGCAGTGTGTAGCCAGTGCCGGCGCCGACGTTCAGATTCGCCTTCGTTCCCACGGAGACGTCATCGTTGACGCCATCCATGAGGAACGCGTTGTTGATCTGTCCCTGCGCGAATGCGACGCCGTTCAGTAGTGTGGCGTTGTTGCCGCCGACGGCATCGGTGCCGGTGTTGTCCCCTTTCCACCACGAAATGAGCCCAGTCGGAGGAGCCGGGCAAACGGCGACGCGTGCACCCAGAGCGGTTGTGTTGAACGGGCGAGCGACGTCTCGCGGTTGAAGGACGCTGTCCGACTGACATGCCGCCAGGAGCGTGCTCGACAGTAAAAGCGCAAACGTTTTCCGCATCGGGGGGCTCGGGCTGGAAATGTTGGGGGAGACTCACGCGGAGGGGTGCACCTCCCGTGCCGCGAGCGCAGTGGTTTCCCGCCTTCTTTCCACGTTCCGGCCGCCGGCTCGCACGGAGACGATGAGCGCTCGGTGACTCGTCGGCAAGTGTCGTCAGCATGCACGCATCATATGCACGGCTGCAACACCCGAAGGGCTCACCCCTCCGGCGCAAGCGCTGGGTGCTGTCGCCTCCTCTGATCGCCGGCTACACTCATTGGTCGCAATAGGTTACAGAGTCCCGCGACCCGCGGTCTCCCGACCGTGGTCTGGTGTGTCGGCGCGGACCTGCGACGGGTAAAGTTGATGCAGCTCGTGCCCTGCTGACGATTGTTGTCGCTGACGCGGAGGTAAGTACAAATGGTGAAGCTGAAGGACGGGGATCACTGCGTGGTGACGGCCGGAACACACAAGGGGAAGTCCGGCGTGGTCCGGGACATCAAGGTGAGCAAGACGGGCCACACGACCATCACGGTGGTGCAGAGCAACGGCGATCGGGTCAAGACGCTTGCCAAGAACGTCATCCGTAAGTGAAGCTGACGAGGTCCCCGGCTCGCGCAGACTGGCTCGCACCGCCACCACCGTGCTCGCGCTCGCCCTCTGGATTCCCGCGACCGCGTTCTTCGCGGTGATCGCACTCCGCGTGGGACAGGGTGTGTGGATGCGTGGGCCCGGGCGCTCCGCGCCCATCGTGGATCTGCACGGGGCACTGGTGACCGCTGCCTACTCCCTCGGTGGCGCGGCTGTCGCGTTAGGCCTGGCATGGATTGCACTGCCGCCGTCACAGACGCGCGCCGTGCGTTGGGCGGGCTGGGCGTGGCTCGGAGTCACCGCCGTGCTGCTGGCGCTTCGTCGGATCGATGGCGTGCCCCTGCTGGTGGCAGCGCTGGCGGCGTTCGCAATCGGCGTCGACGTCTGCCGACGGCTGGTGCGGGCGGCGCTGCATTACCGGCAGGACCACGGCATCCGCTAACTTTTCCGGAATTCCTGTCGATTTCGTCGGTCCTCGTTCAACGTCTCCTTGGGACCGCACACCGCGGCAGCCGACTCAGCGGTCGCTCGTTGGTCACTTCGGCCGCACGCCGACCGCTTCGTAAAGCGCCTTGCTCTGATAGGCGCGCCCGGCCCGGACCACGGTCTCGGTCTTGCGCAAGTCCGTGATGTGCTCCGAGGGATGGCCAGCGACGATCGCCAGGTCCGCAACTTTCCCCACGGCGATCGAGCCGTAGTCCTTGTCCATCTTCATCACGCGCGCCGAGGTAATGGTGGCAATCTGCAAGACGTTAGGCGCTGGGATGCCGGCGCGTTCATAGATCTCCAGTTCACCGTGGTACGAAAGGCCGGCGACGTTGTCCGTGCCGGCGACAAGCGTGACGCCGGCGTCGAACAGTCGCTTGAGCATGCGCCGATATGCCGCCGATGCCGACTGTGCACGCGCGACCACCTCGCTCGGCCCGCCACCGCCGGCGCGCAATCCGCGCTGCAGCATGGGTGAGAGCCAGTCAATCGTAGGGCCAAAGACGGGGTCCGTCCCGTCAGGCAGCAACTTGGAACGATCCTGCCAGATATTGAACGTGCCGTCGATGACGGTGCCACGGTCCTTCAGGAAGCCGATGAGCGCGGTGACTTCCGGAGCGTCCACATTGAAGGTGGGCGCCACGATGCTGGCCACTTCCGAGTACGCTCGCATGCGCGGGTAGTACAGCGAGTCCTGGAAGAGGGTGGAGAAGAGAAAGGCCGCGTGCTGGATCTCGTCGTACCCGATGCGAACGGCCGCGGGCACCGTGAGGCCGCGCGCCACGTGACCGCTCAACCGCATGCCACGCGCGTGCGCCTCACTGGCAATGGTGGGCACGAGGTCCGGGTGGACCAGGTTGTACAGTTTGATCTGCTTGTAGCCGAGTGAGTCGTAGCGCGCCACCCAGGCTCGCGCCTCATCCTCGGTGCGTACAAGCACCCCCGACGGGCCAGCCCACTTGCCGGGCCCCTCGATGAAGCCCGCCAGCACCAACCGTGGGCTCAGGATCGTACCTTTGTCAGCACGGGTACGGAGTGACGTCGCGACGTCGATGTCTGACGCCATGTCCCGCACGGTCGTGATCCCGGCCGCCAACTGTAGCAAACCGTCGGAGCTGCCCTGGAAGGCGTGGGTGTGCATGTCCCACAGCCCCGGGATGATCGTCTTGCCGGTGGCATCGATGATCGTGGCGCCGCTCGGCGCCTTCACCGAGTCCGCTGGACCAACAGCGGTGATGCGGTCGCCAGTCACCACGACGGACATGTGCTGCCTCGTGGCACCGGTCTCACTGTCGAACAGGACGGCATTCTGGATCACCAGTGGTCCGGTGCTCTTTGGCGCGAACTGCGTGGCCAAGGCGGCATCGCGTTGCTCCTGATACCGGAGCTCATGCGCCCGCAGCGCGGGCAGCAACCCTTCGGCGCCGCGACGAATGGCGATGAACCAACCCGCGGCCGAGGCGAAGAGACCGCCTTGCTCGTCGATCCAAACGAGGGAAGGCGCCGCGCCAATGCCGTGAATGGCCGCCAGTCGTACGTGCGTAGCGCGTCGATCAACAGTCAGCGTGGTATCGACGACGATCTCGACGCGGGCGGTGGCTGCTGGCACCAATGGCGCCGATCGTTGCGGCTGACGAAGGAGGTAATTGGCGAGGACGGCGTCGTCGAATGGCGTGGTGGCATTCGGCACGTAGAACGTCTCGGGTGACACGTTCACACTGGTGGTATCACCACTCGTCCAGTACCGCAGGGTGTTGCCGCGGATGTCGAAATGCTCGGCGTTGAGCGGCACTGGCTTGCCGCTGATGTCCGCCGCGGCGCTCTGCGCGCCGCCGGTCCGCACCTCCGCCCATACCGGCCGGCCACCGCTCAATCGATAGAAGCCTTCGACCTTCGGGCCGCGCTGCCGGTCGATATGGAAATAGTGCACAGCGGCGGAATCGCCGGTGGTGACGACCTGCATCTCCCCCGCCTTTCGTCCGTGGTTCCAGACGATGTAGTCGACAGAGTCGCGCGGCGCGCCGTTGGCAGCGCCGAGCAGCAGAAGCAGGAGCAATTGGTTCATCGTTTCGCCGTGACAGGAGGTGGAGCCGCCGGCGTGACCCGCGAGGACTCACCGGTGGCACGCGCCTCTAGAACAAAGGCGAACGAGGTAGATCTGGCAAGTGAGTCAGTGATCGGCTACGGCGTTGCCTTCGGCGGCGTCAACGTCCATGCGGCACCGTATCCGTAGTGCTCGACGGGCAGGAAGCGCGGGCTACGAAGCACGGCGCGATATCCCGAGGGGACGGCGCTATAGAAGGTGTACTTCTCGTTCAACGTCAGCACCTGCGTGCCAATGGTGGCCCACGCGCCATGAATGCGCTGGTCGATCTGCATCGTCAAGTTGTTGAACGAACCGTTGCAGCTGCCGAGGAAGGTGATGTTGTTCGTGTTGGTCCCGTAGTACACCGGGGCGCCAGGGTAGAAGGCGAAGCTTCCATTCAGCTGGTGCGTGTAGTTGGCCGCGCGATACTTCGTGATGCCGACAAATGACGCCGGCCACTCCGTCGTCCACTGCTGGTAAAGCGGATCATCGCAGGCGTAGAATCCCTTCCCTGGCGTCTCCAAACCGGAACTGGCGATACGCACTCTCGACTGAACGTTGGTGGTCGAGAGAACTGCTCGGCGACTGCTGCCACGGGCGAGATGGTCCCGTACCAACGCGTCCGGTGCCGAAGTGGCGGGCGTGAGTGCCATGAACACCTCGAGGGGGGTTGCATGTTCGCGCACCGCGGCAGCGATCACGCTCGCAGGCGCGCTGCCTGTCGACCGTTCGCCGATTGCCACGCCCTCGCCGAGGTCGATGAACTCGACCGTGTTTCCATTCGGGGTCTTCAACGTGGCGATGACGCGGGCTGTTGCAGTGGCCGACGTGCGCTGAATGGCGTCGCCGAACTCGAAAGGCACGGCACTGGCGACGACGCGAGGCGCTGTCGCAAGGTCCGTGGTACAGGCTGCACCGGTCAACGCCAGACCGAAAACTCCAATCGTCATCCCTCTCATGGCCCTCCCCTCCCAGTAACAGTGGTGATGCTCGCCCCTGCGAGCGTTTGGGAGGTGTGCAGGGTCTGTGCCGCGAGTATCGGCGGACCGCGAGATTGTCGCGGACTACGGCCTCCCCCAATGAGGAGCTCGGTCACGCAGGGGCCTCGCAGCAAGGACGGTAAGGAAGCCGAGGTCGTCCTCCAGCTACTTGATCCCCGCGGAGAGTGTTGGCTGCGCCACAATCCAGGCAGTCGCGGCGCATTCGAAAGGTTCGCGCGCGAGCGCCACGGGGGACTCGAGATTCCTGGTGGGCCGCGCTGTCCTACCGCTCCAGCCTGAAGCCGGCGTCCACCGCCGGCCGCTGCGGTGCGTTGGCGGCATACCACCCCGTCAGGTACATCCACTGCGCCATGCGCCGAAGCTTGGCATAATCGATTCGCTCTGGGATGTCTCCCGCGGTGTGGTAGTCGTCGTGCAGGTTCGTGGAGTACATAAGGGACGGAACGCTTAACCGGGCATAAGGCAGGTGATCGCTGCGGAAGTACCACCCTTCAAAGTGCGTGGGCCGATCCCACAGTGTATCCAGCACAAACTTGCCCGTCGCGGCATTCGCCTTGAGTGCCATCGCAACCAGCTCGCTGGAATTCCGGTGCGGTGGCTGGGCGCCGAGCAACGAGGCCGTGTCCGGATGGTTGCGACCGATCATGTCGCCATTGAGTACGGCGACAATCTGCGCCAGCGGCACCACCGGATGCGCCGAGTGGTAGCGCGAACCCAGGAGGCCGCGTTCTTCGGAGCCATGATGGACGAAGAGAACGGAACGCTTGGGACGCTGGGCGACGAAGGCACGCGCTGCGGCGAACTGCGCCACGCTCACCGAGCCATTGTCGTCAGCACCGGCGAGCACGGAGTCGTTAGGTACCAGGAGCCGAACGCCGTTGGCGTCCTGGTGTGAGCTGTACAGCACGTATTCGTCGCGCAGCACCGTATCCGTGCCTCGCAGCACACCAATGACGTTGACTGAGGGCGCCTCGAAGCGCTCCAGCTGGATGCGCAAGGAGGCGTCGGCCCCCTGTTGTAGCTGTCCGGCAGCGGACGCCCGCAGCATGAACGCCGGCGTGGGCCCTCCGCCGATGGTCGGTAGCGAGGCCACGCGGTCAGAACCGGTGTTGGTGCGGGGCGTGCCGTGGTCCACATCGTAGTCGCCGCGCACCCGCATGGCGGCGAGCGCGCTAAAGACGCTGTCGACGGTGGGATTGGCGACCAGGAGGATGGCGAGTGCGCCGCGCCGCGTGAGGCGTGCCGTGGTGGTGGCAATGGCGGCGTTGGCGTACCGCATCCCGTAGGTGTAGGACGTGGGGCGGATGCTGCCGGGTGCGGGCTCCTGCAACTGCGTCGCCACGATGCGGCCGCGGATATCTACGGTGGTGTCCGAGGGGTCCGCCAGCCACAACACTGGTCCGGTGGCGTCGACCGGCGCGACGCTCAGCGGGATGAGCTGCTCAAAGAGTCCCATGGCCGTGCCCGTGACCACCGCGCGGCTGGTCGCGAGCGACACCCGCGTCCGCGTGATGTTGAACCACTGGTACCACGACCCATCCTCCCCCGCCGGCTGCAACCCAATGCGCCGATACTGCTCGGCCACCCACATGGAGGCCCGCATCTCGTCCAAGGTGCCGCCTTCACGCCCGCGCATGGCCGGTGACGCCATGGCGAAGAGGTCGCGCCGGAGGTCAGCCTCGCGGATGGTATTGAGCGCGGCGGGGGTCCCGGCCAGTCTGGCGGGTGCGCCTTGGGCGGTGAGGGAAGCGGGCAGGGCCAAGAGGAGGAGATAGCGGGGGCACACGGGAGGGCGGCGAGAATTGGGACACAGGGCGACCGCGGAAAGACCCAGCGGGTCGGTGCGGTCGAATGTGCTGATAAGGGCGGAACGGGCATCAGTGCCCGCGGGGCGAGCTTGGGGTGAGCGCTCCCCCGGCGCAAGGTCCGCCTCAGTTCTTCCCTTCGAGCCCCTTTAGGTCCGCCCGATCCTTGTCGCGCCCCGTGGCCCTTTTGTTCTCTCGGAGCTGTTGCAGGCCGAGAACCGGCACACGCACACCTTCGACATCGCCCTCAACATGTCCGGCCCAGGCTCCTGCGAATGTCACGCCGGTGAGTCCAGTAAGGATGTCGATCCGGTTTGGCGGCAGGCCAAGCTGGGCAACGATATTCGGTTGCGTTAGATCCCGCATGCTGATGTTCAGAGCGTCCAACGGCGCCCCAAACTCGGCTAAGGCGGCCCAGACCCTACTAGCATTCTCCGGCGTGGGATCGATCAGGATGTCAATGTCGACCGTCCCGCGGGGAAGCCCGTGTACCGCCATCGCATGGGCCCCTACCACGAGGAAGCGCGCCTGGGACTTCTTGAGCGCAAGTAGGATGTCCCGATAGTCCTCGTTCACCCTTGGCCCTATTGGTCCGCCAGGCTGGTAATCCGCACCGGCATCGTTTGACGGGTGTACTCGGGAACCGGCTGACCGGTCAGGGCCCACATCCGGAGGCTCAACTCACGGAGCAAGGCCAGTCGCTCGGTCGCGGTACCGCCCACTCGGGCATCGCCAGCCTCGTCACTGTTCAATGGAACGATGCGAGCCGTCATCTGACTGCGATCCGTCTTCATGCTCCAAGAATAGTGGCCCATGACCGATGGGAAAAGGATCTGCCGCCCCCGCGGCTAGACTCCGGCAGTTCTCGGCAGCTTCTTTCAGAGGCCCTATTCAGTCGCACCTTTCCCTCTGGCCGGTGACTTCCATGCACGGACAATTCACGTGGTACGAGCTGACGACCCCTGACGTCGACGCATCCAAGAAGTTTTACCCACGGTTCACCGGGTGGGGGCTCCAGGCCTTCGACGCCGACTACACGATGTTCACCAACGGTCCGGCCCCGGTGGCGGGCATCTTCAAGTTGTCGGCCGACATGAAGGCGCAGGGTGTACCGCCGAACTGGATGTCGTACGTGGAAGTGAACAACGTCGACGCCACCGCGCAGCAGGCCAGTTCGTTAGGCGGAAAGGTGCTCGTGGGACCAGCGGACATTCCCGGCACCGGTCGTTTTGCCGTGATCCAGGACCCGCAGGGGGCAACGATCGGGTTGTATCGCGCGTCCGGCCCGTCCAATAGCTGGAATGGAACAGCCGCGTTAGGCCGCCCCTCGTGGCATGAGCTGATGACGGACGACTACAAGAAGGCGCAGGACTTCTACGGCGCGCTCTTCAATTGGAGATCGACGGGCGAAATGGACATGGGCGGCGGTGCCATGTACTCGATGTTCGGCCACGACAAGATTGGCTTTGGCGGGATGTACAATCGCATGAAGGGCATGGAAGGGATGCCCCCCTTCTGGCTGCTGTACTTCCACGTGAAGGACGTCTCCAAGGCGATCGATGCGGCCACCAAGGGTGGCGCCAAGGTCATCCGGCCGCGCATGCCGATTCCCGGCGGCACCGTGGCGATCCTCAGCGATCCACACGGCGCCGCGTTCGCGCTGCACGACGCCCTCGCCATGCCAGCTGCAACGGGCCCCGGAGCGCCAGCCGAACCCTCCACCGCCGCGAAGGCGACCGCGGCAGCGAAGAACGCGGTGAAGAAGGTGGCAAAGAAGGCCTCAGGCGCGGTGAAGGCGGTGAAGAAGGCCGCGAAGAAGTTGGCGAAGAAGGTCGCGAAGAAGGCACCAGCCAAGGCCGCCAAGAAGGCCGTCGCGAAGAAGGCCGTCGCCAAGAAGGTGGTGAAACGGGCGGCGAAGAAGGTGGTGAAGAAGGCCGCGAAGAAGGCCCCGGCCAAGAGCGCCAAGAAGTCCGTCAAGGCGAAGAGCGCCAAGCGCAAGAAGTAGCGCTACCCATCCGCTGCGCAACCAGGGGTCCGGTTGCGCAGCCGCCCGGAGCACAGCCGCTCATGATGCTGTGGCTCCCCCTCATGCTGAGCCGATCGTCATCGACATCGGTCGGTCACGCCAGCTACACTGCGGCGCCTTCCCGTGACGCGAGGCCATTCGCACCGTCCGCCCGCGCGTGGAATGCGCCCTTCATGTAATTCGATGCCACGACCATACGACCCTCGCGACCATGCAATGGTGGCGAGGGTCGTGCGGCATGTAACCAGAATTTGAACTGACTCGCCACGAACCGAGGACCACGGCATGGATCGGGACGATCCCGCCCAGCGTTCCACTTCCCGAGATCAACGGCGCGAGGAAGGAACACCTCCTGCGACTGTAACAGCGCTCAGTCGAACGCCTCCCGGAAGTATTCCACCACATCCATCCGCAGCGCCTCGGCGTCCACCACCGGTCGCCAAACCATCTCCCCCGCGGCCATCTCCGGTTGCTCATCGTTAGGCAACCACCGCTCGATCACGCGAGTGTTCAGGTCCACGATCCAGTACTCGGCCACGCCACACGTTTGATAGAGCCGCCGCTTCACTTGCCGGTCGGCACGCTTGGTGCCAGGTGACAGGATCTCGACTGCGAGCACGAGATCGGAGATGTTCACCAATGCGGGGATGCGCTCTCCCCTTCGTCGGGGGAACGCAACCAAGTCCGGCTGCACTTCTCCCGGCCCTCGTATGCGAACGGAAAATGGCGCAAAGAGCACCTGCAGCCCCAACGACTTGGCGAACGGGTGCAACCGATGCCACAACATGGCGGCAGCGTTCTGGTGCTCCCCCGTCGGCGCCGGCGTCACGAACAGCTCGCCGTCGATGAGCTCGTACCGATTCCCGTCGTCGGGGAGTGCGTGGACCATCTCCAGCGTCCACCCATGGGATTGTGGCATGGCCATAGCGTACGCTCGGCGAGAACGGGTGTGCAAGCGAACATACGCCGAGGGTAGCCCCGAACCCTCGACCAAGCCGCACCGATTCCTTGCAGTAAGGTGCAAAGTCATGCCTTCCCCTCACCACATAGGCCGAACGGCGCCCCTCACGAGGCGCCGTCTTCGTTCCTCCAGCCTATTCTATTGCGGCAGCGAGTGAGCCGGCCTAACCATTCATCGCCGACGGATCCATCCAGAACAGCTCCCAGTGATATCCGTCCAGGTCGTAGAAGCTCCGCACGTACATGAAGCCGTGATCCTGCGGCTCCGCGGCCGGCTTGGCGCCGGCCGCTAACGCCGTCGCGTACAGCGAATCCACTTCTTCCCGGCTCTCCGCCGTGATCGCGTAGATGGAGTTCGTCTCCTGCTTCCAGTTCCCCGCCGGCTTGCGGGTGAAGCCAGCGAACTTGTCGGGCACCATCAGCATGAAGTAGGCATCCGTGCCTACGAGCATGCAGGTGGCCGTGGCGTCCGTGAACTGCGTGTTGAACGAGAAGCCAAGCTGTTCGAAGAACACGATCGCCTGCTGCAGGTTGCTGACGGGAAGATTCACAAACAGCTTGCGAGCCTTGGAAGGCACGGTGCCAGCGTTCGTGATGGTTGGGCCAGGTGCTTGCGTGGTAGACATCGTTGACTCCGTATTATTGATGTTGTAGGTGACGGTTGCCAGAGTGCTGGCCTAACGGGTGCGGCCAAGCAGCGCGCGCACGCGCGGATCGCGCAGGTACAGACCGCCCCACAGGAGGATGGCCATGTATACGGGCGACAGAATGTGCGTGAACATGGGATTGCCAAGCCGCACATGCGTGGCCACGGCACCGCCCAGGTAACCGGTCAACAGTGCTGCGCCGAGTGGGGACGTGCGCGGAATCACGTACAGGATGAGGCAGGCGAGTTGGATCAGCCCCAGCGGCAGCACAAGACTCGGCGCAAAGCCGAGTTGTACGGTGCCTTCGACAGCCACCTGCGCTTGCACCAGCTTCACGCCCACATCAAAGGCCATGAAGGCGAGGGCGAGGCCGGTGATGATGCGGCCGGCGATGACGCCCTTCGACGTGCGGGAACGGGCAACGGACAGCGGGGCGGCAGACTGCAGTATGGTGGCACTCATGATGGTCTCCGATTGAGTTATGCCCTATAGACCGGAGGTCGGGTCAAAACTCATCGTTCGCCGCCAACTTTTTTTTCGATTCCCTCCCAACTCGGCAATTCGCCGGCCTCGCGCCTGCGCCTCGGTGAGGCCCGCCGGCGCCTTCTATATAGAAGGGCCTTGCCCCGCGATCGAATGGCTTTGCCCCAGCGTGGGCGCCGTTACCTCACTGCACGGTCCACTTCATGGGCAGGCCAAAGCGCGGAAAGAGCGTCTCCACATCCAGATACGATGTCATCCCCATGATCCGGTCGGCACCCAGCTCGAGCATGACAATCGCCCACGGTGTGTCACCCCCATCGCGGTACTGCGCCCACGCGGGTGTGCCACCCGACGCCTGAACAGGGACCATCACGGATCCCTTGCAGCCAATCCCAAAGGTCGACAGCCAACGCCCGATATTCTCGTGCCCCTGCAGCCACATCTCGTACGGCGGCATGGAGAGCGTCGCCTCCTCGTGCAGCAACTTCACGATGGCCTGCACATCGTAGCGCTCGAACGCCTGCACATAACGAGTCACCAGCGACTGCTGCTCGGCGGTAAGCGCGCGCGGCACCACGGACGGATTGCGCGCTTCCATGGTCGCCCGCGCCCGCTGCAACGCGCTGTTGACGCTGGCGACGGACATCTCCAGACACTCGGCGGCCTCGGCGGCGGACCAGTTCAGCACCTGCGTCAGCAGCAACACAGCGCGCTGGCGTGGGGGCAGGTACTGTAACGCGGCCACGAACGCCAGGCGGATGCTCTCGCGCAGGATGGCGCGCTCCTCTGGGTCGCTGTGCTCGTCCGCCGGGATCGCCATCACGTCGGGGATGGGCTCCACCCAGTGCTCGCGCGGTTGCTGGGGCAGCGTCATGTCCTCGCGCACCTGGGCCGGCGCGGTTGTGCTCTCCATGGGACGAAGGCGGCGTCGATCGCTCGATGAGAGCGCGTCCAAGCAGACGTTGGTGGCGATGCGAATCAGCCACGTCTTCATCGACGACTGTTCCTTGAACCGGTCCAGACTCTTCCACGCGCGCAGCATCGCCTCCTGCACAGCGTCCTCGGCGTCTACGATGGAGCCGAGCATGCGGTAGCAGTGACCGGTGAGGACCGGACGATAGTGTTCGAGAACTGCGGCAGAGGTCATGAGGCGGCGTTGGCCGTGGCGGCTCCGCTGAATTTCATTGGTGGGTCTCGCCAGGAGCAAGCGCGCAACTTCCAACGCACCAGCGACGCAGGATCGACCCGGACATGGTCGGGCATCGACTGAAGGAACCGCGCGTACGTCCGGAAGGCGTTATGAAGCTCCCCTGAGGGAGTGCTGTAGGGTTCGCTCTTCCGCCGCGTGTCACTTTGGTTCCAGACCTCATCCGCAGCGCCAGGTCCGTCCTCCACGGAGTCGCATGAAAGTCGCGCGAGCTGTCACGCTGCTGACGTTCGGTGTGTTGGCTACGCGTCCGATCGCTGCCCAACAGCTGAGCGGTGGCTTCGTGATCCTGTCCGCCGATCATGAGCTGCTCGGCGATCCGCTGGTCGGAGGGCAGCTGGGCATGCGTTTTGACATTGGAGCGTCGCGCTTCTCTGTGCATGCCGGCGCCACCGGAGTTCAGCAGAGTGCCGACCGAATCGGCATACCGTGTGCTGGACTCATCCCACCAGGTGGCGAGTGTGCGGAGCAGCCAATTCGTGACGATGGGTCATACCGGGAGGTCGCCGTTGGCGCCGGATTCCGCGTGCTCGGGTCGGGGTTGGCTGAGTTGGGGCTGACGACTGATCTGTCGATCGGGCGAGTCGATACCGACTCGCATGGTTCCGTGAACGGCCGCGTACTTTCAGCTGAACGCATGCTCTTGGGAGTCAGTGTCGGCGCTGAAGGTGCCATGTACTTCTCCCGTCGGTCGCCACTTGCCGTTGAGGTGCAGGTTTCGTTAGGCCGTTTTCGACCGCGGGCGATCGAGCAGATTGCGGACGGCTACACGCCCTACGAGAATGGCTTTGACGCCAGTCGCATCCGGCTGGGCGTGGCGTGGCGCCCACGAGCGAGATAGGAGGTTCCGCCGGAGCGCCCGGCGCGCAGGATTCATGCGCCACCGGCGTGCCGGGACTCGTGCCCGGACGACTTCCCTCTATCGAAGCTCCCCTCTCCCGTCGCAACTTGAGGGATGACACGGGTGCTCGTCATCGAGGACAGCGACCAGCTTCGCATGATCGCCACGCGTTTTCTCAAGTGGGGCGGTTACGAGGTGGTGGAAGCGTCGAAGGGGTCGACAGGCCTCGAGATGTTTGCGGAGCATGGCGCCGACGTGCTCATCACCGACATCCACCTGGGTGACCTCAACGGAAACGATGTCATCCGCACCCTGCGGGTAGCGGTGGCGAACCTCCCAGCCGTCTTGATGACCGGGTCCGTCCAGGGCCTGCCGGAGACGCGTATAATTGATGCGGATCTCGAGAGCACGGTGTGTTTGCTCTACAAGCCATTCACCCAGGCGCAGCTCTCCGCGTCAATTCAGGATGCCATGGCGCGGCGTCCAGTCGTTGCGCCTCCAGGCGCATAGCTCGACGAGCGTGGCACAACCTTCCGTCAGGCTGGATCAGACCACGCCGCGCGCAGAGACAAGCGGCGCGGGACGCACATCAGTCGACGACGGGTCCAATCGGAGTGGCACTCCAATCACCGGCCGCGACGCTTGGAGTTGCAAGGTCACGTGACACCGAGTCGCGTCCTGATTGTTGGCAGCGGCGTCGTTGGGCTGTGCGCTGCCTACTACGCGCTCAAACGCGGCATGGCTGTCACGATCCTCGAACGTGGTGAGGCTGACGGTGACTCCTGCTCGCTCGGCAATGCCGGGATGGTGGTGCCGAGTCACTTCATTCCGTTGGCGTCTCCCGGGATGGTTGCACGCGGCCTTCGGGCCATGACGAATCCCGAGAGTCCGTTCTACATGCACCCGCGCCTTGATTTCGCCCTGATGCGGTGGAGCACGCAGTTCGTGCGCTCGGCGACGGCGCAGCACGTGGCCGCATCACGAGAGCTGTTGCGAGACCTGCACCTGGAGAGCCGGCGGCTCTTTACCGAGTTGGCGACGGACGATGATTTCGGGTTGGTGCAACGCGGACTCTTGATGCTGTGCAAGACAGAGAAGGGCCTGGAAGAAGAAGCACGGGTTGCCCATCAAGCACTCGAGATCGGGCTCGAGGCGCAAGTACTCGACGCGCGGGCGACGTCATCGCTGGAGCCGAACCTCACCATGGACGTGGCCGGATCCGTCTTCTTCCCACAAGACTGCCATCTGGATCCGGTTCGCTTTGTCGATTCCATGCGCCGTCGCGTCCTGGCACTCGGCGGCGGGATCGAGTACGGCGTCGAGGTCGACCGCATCGAGGCCGCCAGCGGTCGGGTGACAGCGGTGCGCGCCGCGGGGCGGCGATTCAACTGCGACGCCCTTGTTGTTGCTGGCGGATCATGGAGCGCGCAACTGCTGTCGACCGTTGGATGCTCACTGCTACTCGAGGCCGGTAAGGGCTATTCGCTGACACTTCCGTCTCCGCCACAGCTCCCAACGCTTTGTGCCATCCTGGCGGAGGCGAGCGTCGCGGTCACGCCGATGGGTACGCGCCTGCGGTTTGCCGGAACGATGGAGCTGGCGGGGCTCGACCGATCGATCAATCGGGCGCGCGTGCAGGGGATCATGAAGTCCGTTGCCGCGTACCTTCCCCAGTTTGGCCCGGAGGCGTTCGTGGGGATCCCCCCGTGGGCGGGACTGCGTCCGGTCTCGGCGGATGGTGTGCCGTACCTGGGCAGGTTGTCGAGGCTACCGAACCTCATCGTCGCGACCGGGCACGCCATGATGGGCGTGAGCCTCGCGCCGGCCAGCGGCCGATTGGTCGCCGAATTGCTGGCGGGAGACGCGACATTCCGGCCGATCGAGGGCATGACGCCAGAACGGTTCTGAGCGGTCACCTCCAGCATATCTCGTACTATCACCCGCTGGACTAAATCCATGCGCTGTCCGTAGCGTAGGAGCTGGAGCAGGGACCGGCCGCCCAGGACGCTGCGCAGATCCTCGCCAACTCGCGGATGTGCGCGGAAGGACATCGCCCCATCTGTCAGGACACGCAAGAACACGCGGGACGCGCCAGCTCCATCGAAGATGGTCGTCGAGGTCGCCCGCACTTGCCCGGGCGCCGTGAAGCCTGGATCGAGCGTGGAGGTGGCACAGGCGTGTCCACTCTTGAGTCGAAACGGCGCCGCATGAGGTAAGGCCTCCGCAACATCTGGCGGCCGGGACTCGTTCGCCTGTTCTGCCTGGAGGCTTCCTCATGCGCTGGACCCAAGCCAGCATCCGTTCGCGGGTCTTGCCGACCGCCCGCTTCGTCCGTCGTTCAACCTGGACGGCGCGCCTGGTGGCGCCGAACCTCCTTCTTGCGCTCGGCGCTTGTCTGGGCGATCGCACGGTGGCTCCGGAGCATTCACCCGCAATCCAGCGCAGTGGCGACGTGTTGGGGAATGCCGCATCCGTCGCGGCCTTCCCGACCTGCACCCATCACTGGAATGCAGCGACCAGCGGCAACTTCAGTGATGTGGCGCGTTGGAATCCGGGTACTGTCCCGGGCACGAGCGATGTCGCGTGCATCGATGCGGCGGGCACGTACACCGTCACGCTATCCTCGAGCCAGGTCCTCAACGGCCTCAAGATCGGGAACGGCTCGGCCGCGGTCACGGTCGTGACTCCAGCGACAAAGGCCACCCTCGCCATCACCACCGCGCTGTTCGTCACCAGCAACAGCACGCTGACGGGCTCACCGTGCGGAATCGACATCGTCGGCAATGCCGGCTCGCGAGTTGTCGTAAACGGCACGCTCAACATGACGTTTGGCAGCTGTGCCGGGGTACCGTCGAGCACGATCTTCGCCGATACGCTCGCGAACAACGGCACGATCAACATCGACGCCTTCCCCACCACCGCAACGATTACCAACGGCGGGCAGTTCCTGAACATGGGAACGTTGTCGCTGACGACGAACTTCACGGTCCGCACGGTGGGTCATCCGACCGTCAATCTCGCGTCGGGGGCGTTGACGGGCGCGGGTGTACTCAAGGTGATCCCGAACTCTTCCTCGCGGTCTGACATCCCGCGCGTCGAATGGAGCGGGGGTACGCTCCCTTCGGTGGTCCCGCTGCAGTACCCAAACGTTCAGGTCCGTGCGGACACCTTTGTGCTCGGGACGCCATCACTCGCTGGCGCGATACTCCTGCTCAAGGAGCCAGCGGAAACCACGCTCGTGCGCGGCAACATCGGACAGAGCGTTGACCTCTTCGTGCTCGGATGCGACCAGTCCCTCTATCGTTTCGAGCGAATCGGCGGTGCGCCAACTCGCAACGATGGCAAGCTGACCGTGGATGCCAGCAGCCCTACGTGCCCGACAACGACAACGACGCTGACTGGCCCGGGGCTGCTCAACAATGGTACGCTGACGATCACACAGCATCAGACAAGTACGGTGACCCTCCAGTTCGACTCCCTTGTGAACAGCGGTACCGCCGCCTTCAACACGTCAGCGACGGTCGGCGGCAGCGGCAAGCTCCTCCGCAATGCGGGCAGCATCCAGGCGCAAGGCCTGTCACAGTTGAAGCTGGACGTGGGCTCGACGCTCGTCGCGGAGACTGGCAGCACGCAGACCGGGCAGCTCATTCTCAACTCCACATCGGTCTACGGTACGGGATCGCTGGGCTCCGTCACCTCCACAGCGTCATCGATCTTCCCGGGCGCGCAGACAGGCAACGTCGTTGGCACGCTCACTGCCGCGTCGCTCGTCATGGACGCTGCCAGCAAGCTCACCGTGGATATGTCAGGAGTGGGCGCGGGAAGCCACGACGTGCTCGCGTTGACTGGCGCCGTCACGTACGGGGGTAACCTCACGGTCAACGCGCTATCGCCCTTCACCGGTGGCGTGTGCGGCGACGTCGTCCCGATCATCACCGACAACACGGGGAACAGCCGCGGCGCCTTCAACTCCTTTACCGGGCTTCAGCCATCAGCCACATCCAACTGGCGCAGCTACAACCCCACCCACGAGTATGACCTGGTGGCCTACAACCCCAGCATCACCGTGGAAGTTGCGACGTCGGCGATCGCCGTCACCGAAGGCGGCGGTGGGGTGAGCTACCCGGTCTGTATTTCGCGCGCACCTGCGGCGAACGTCACGGTGACGCCAACCAGTTCCCTGGGGCAGACGACGTTCGCGCCGTCAGCCGCGATCTTTCCCATCACGGGTTGGGAGGCCCCGCAACGCCTCACCGTCACCGCCATCGATGATGCGGTCGTCGAACCACCCATGGTCGACGTGGTCACGCATCCCGTCACAAGCGCTGACCCGACGTTCAACGGCTCTCCGACGAACAACCTCTCCGTAACCGTCGCCGACAACGACGGGAATGCCGATCTCTCCCTCGCGATCACCGCCGGCCCATCCACGGTGCCACTCGGCACCCAGTTCACGGCAACGTGGGACGTCAGCAACACAGGTCCCACGCTCTCCACCGGGGCGACGTTCAACATCCCGCCCGTCGCCGGCTTCAGCTACGTCAGCTCAACCGGCGCCACGTGCAGCGTGCAGGCTGCGACTGGAATCACGTGCACCATTCCTGCCGTGGCCTCGGGTGCGAAGGCATCGTTCTCGATCGTCGCCAAGGCCAAAGCGCTCGGTGCCTGGCCGGTCACCATGACGGTGAGTGGCCAGCAACCGGACCCCAATTCGGCGAACAATACGAAGCTCAAGACTGTCACCGTGAACTAGATGTCCTGACAGGGGCAAGGACCGCATCGCGCTGTATACGCAGAAGGGCGGAGGCTGACCTCCGTCCTTCCGCGTGCGAACGAACGCAGAGTCGCGTTGGCGTTTAGTCCGACATCACGGCCAGTACAATTCGGTGCTCGCAATGCCTGGATACGCTCCCGCCACGAGGACGCGCCCGTCGCCGAGCAGCGTGGCGGTGAAGCTGTATCGCGCCACGTTCATATTACCCGTGGCCGTCCACTGGCGTGTGACCGGGTCGAAGAGCTCCGCGCTCGAGAGTGTCAGCGCGCCGTCTGCGCCGCCCATCACCAGCACCTTGCCGACCGGTGTGGGAAGGGCGACCGCGGCGAAGAAGGCTCGAGGGGTCGACATGCTCGCGGTCGCGGTCCACCGATTGGTCTTGGGCGTGTAGAACTCGGCGGCGGCGAGCATCGTGGTCGCATCCGCTCCGCCGATGACGAGCACTCTGCCACCCGGGCCAGAGACCGCCTGCCCGAGACGCCGGGCGTTCAGCATGGAGGCCGCGGGCGACCATGTGCCGGTGGCGGGGTCGTAGAGCTCCGCACTGGCCGTGATGGCACCGAGATCCGTCAAGCCGCCCGAAACGAGCACCTTACCGTTAGGCAGGAGCGCGGCGGTGTGCTGCGCACGCGCGATCGCCATGCTGCCGGTGGGCGTCCAGGTGCCTGTCACCGGATCGTACAGCTCCGCCGTTCGACCGGCGTAGATCCCGCAGGTGGAGAAACAGCCGCCGGCCACGAGCACGCGACCGTTCTTGAGGAGTGTCGCGGTGTGATACGAGTGGGGAGTGTTGAGGCTGGCGATGGCGCTCCAGACACCCGTAGCGGGGTCATACAGCTCGGCGGTGGACGAGGAGGTGGCACAGGTTGTGTTGGCGCACCCGCCCGCGGCAAGCACCTGCCCATTGGGGAGCACCGTGGCCGTCGCGGCGATGCGGATGTCGTTCAAGCTGTTGCCTATCGTCCACGCGCCCGTCGCGGGGTCGTACAACTCCGTTGGACCGACTGGCGCCGGACGCGGCGTGCGCACCAGTCCGCCGAGCTGCAACACGCGACCGTCGTTCAGCCGCACGGCAACGGAGCTGTAGCGGGCTCTGGTCATGTTTCCCGTCAGCGTCCAGCTTCCCGACGCCGCATCGATCGCGCCCAGCGAGGCCGCAGGCGCCTCTGTAATGGTGCCACGCGCTGGGTCGTTCATACACGCGGCGAGCGCCGCGGCCAGTGCGAGCGCAGCGCGCGCCATGGCGGTTGATGAGCTTCGCATCGTTCCTCCCGAAAGAATCCCGCGTAACGGCGGCACATACCGTCTCGTCCAAGAGGGAAGTCGGCCACATGGAGGCCGCGAGCGGCCCACGGTCGCGCAGGATGCGGCGGATAGTGTGTGTCACGCATGTGCGTTCGCGTCGGGCGCGTTGCGGATTTCGCGTGCTGGGAAGTCCGATTGTGCAGCGCTGCTGCACGACATGGACGACTTCGCCACGTGTGGGCCACATGTCGCGACGCGGCGGCTTGTCCCTCAACACCATCGGCATGGGCGTTGAAGCTGTACGTGGCAGAATCGGCGTGCGCCGTCCGCGCATCTACTGTATCATGCGCTCGATGGAGTCGAGCCTATCAGCGCCCATTCAACGCTGGCATGACCACGGCTACGCTCCAAACACACCTCTCCCAGAGACGCCCGCCATGAACTCACGGTTGCTTCTTCGATGCACGCTGATTCTCAGCCTGGCTGCCGCTGACCCCGTTGCCGCGCAAGGATTCCGCTCGCCGGACTCCACCTTCCAGCGGCTATGGCAGGCCGGCATCGAACAATCGCAACTCGAAGGGTTGGCACAGGTGCTCATCGATTCCATTGGGCCGCGATTGGCCGGATCGCCCGGCTTCGCGCAGGCGGTCGACTGGCTGGAACGAACCTACCAGCGCTTTGGGATTCCGGCGCGCCGCGAACGATACGGCACCTGGCGAGGCTGGCAAATGGGGACCGTTCACATGCAGCTGATTGCGCCGCGCGTGCAAAACCTGGAGGTGGAGTTGCTGGCGTGGAGTCCGCCAACGCCCAGTGGGAGGCCGGTGGAAGGTGACGTTGTGGTGGTACCGCAGTTGGCGGACAGTATCGCGGTGTCGCAATGGCTGCAGACCATCAAGGGGAAATTCGTGCTCATCTCGCCGCCGGAAGTGATGTGTCGCGCGCCTCAGGAGCTGGAGCGTTATGCTCGCGCCGCCACCATCACGAAGCTCAGTGCCCAGCGCGCCGAAGTCACGCGCGTGTCGAATGAGCGCTGGACGGCGCTAGCACCGGCCGGCACTCCACCCGAACGTCGATTTGCCGCCACCATGGCGAGGTTGGAAACGGCCGGCGCGATGGGCATCGGCACACTCACCTGGTCCAACGGCTGGGGAGTGAACAAGATCTTTGGGGCGATGTCGGAGAAGGTGCCGTCGGTGGACCTCTCCTGCGAGGACTACGGGTTGTTGCACCGACTGGCCAGCAACAACCAGGGACCACGCGTTCGCCTAACGGCAGAGTCGCAAGCCACTCCCGCGGAAGTGCCGATGTTCAACGTGATCGCCGAGTTGAAGGGGGCGGAGTTGCCGAACGAGTATGTCGTGTTGTCGGCGCACCTGGACAGCTGGGCCGGTGCGACGGGCGCCACCGACAACGGCACGGGCACACT
The DNA here is from genome assembly GCA_044224875.1 of Gemmatimonadaceae bacterium. GTDB lineage: Bacteria > Gemmatimonadota > Gemmatimonadetes > Gemmatimonadales > Gemmatimonadaceae > JABAQJ01. Next base: position 28,649 of record JBGAJQ010000058.1, read on the forward strand.
CACCATGCTGGAGGCGATGCGCCTGCTCAAGCAGGTCTATCCGAATCCCCGCCGTACGATCATTGCCGGGCACTGGGGCGGCGAGGAAGAGGGCGGCATCGGCTCGCTCTCGTTCAACGAGGATCACAAGGACATCATCGATGGGTTGCAGGTGGCCTTCAACCAGGACAACGGGACGTGGCGGGTGGAGATTCTCGAGGGTCAGGGATTCCTCAAGGCCAGCAGCAACCTGGCGCGCTGGGTGGCACAGCTACCGTCTGAGCTGACGGACAGCGTCCGGCTGCAGCTCCCGGGTCCGCAGGCCAATGCGGGGAGCGACCACACGTCATTCATCTGCCGCGGGGCGCCGGCCTTCCGCCTGCAGTCGAGCTACACCGAGTACCGCCAGTACACCTGGCACACCAACCGCGACACCTACGACAAGATCGTGTTCGACGACCTCAAGCGAAACGCGACCATGGCGGCGATGCTAGCCTACGCGGCCTCCGAGGATCGCGAGCGCACCGATCGCACGCAGGCGGTGTTGGTGAATCCCAATGGAACCACACGCCCGTGGCCGCAGTGCCGGCCAGCCAGGCGCAGCTTCCGTTAGAGTGAGCGCGTCCCCCGGTTAGCGCGAGTGCTTCCCCCGGCTATAGTGAGTGGCGCCGCAGTTGGAATGGGTGCGCCACCGCCTGAGTGGGTGCGCCTCACCGCGGGGGGAAAGACGGAGGGCGGCGGCAGGATCTGCTGCCCTCGCAGCGCTGCACGTCGCCCCGCGATTTGATACCTTCCGTCCATGACGACTATCAAGCAAGAAGACTTCATCCAGTCGATCGCCGACGCCCTCCAGCACATCTCGTACTACCATCCGCTGGACTACATCCACGCGCTGTCGGTCGCATACGATCGCGAGCAGAGTCCCGCCGCCAAGGACGCGATCGCGCAGATCCTCACCAACTCGCGCATGTGCGCGGAAGGACATCGCCCCATCTGCCAGGACACCGGCATCGTGGTGGTCTTCCTGAAGGTGGGCATGAGCGTGCGGTGGAATGCGACGATGTCGGTGCAGGAGATGGTCGACGAAGGGGTACGCCGCGCCTACTTGCTGCCGGACAATGTGCTGCGCGCGTCGCTGGTGTCTGACCCGGCGTTCACGCGCAAGAACACGCGTGACAACACGCCGGCCGTCGTGCACACCGAGATCGTGCCCGGTGACCACGTAGAGGTGAAGCTGGCGGCCAAGGGCGGTGGCTCGGAGAACAAGTCGAAGTTCGCGATGCTGAATCCGAGTGACTCCATCGTCGACTGGGTGCTCAAGACGGTTCCCACGATGGGTGCGGGATGGTGTCCGCCAGGCATGATGGGTATCGGAATCGGAGGCACGGCAGAGAAGTCGATGGTGATGGCCAAGGAATCGCTGATGGAACCGATCGACATGGCGCAGCTCAAGCAGCGCGGACCGCAGAACAAGCTCGAGGAACTGCGCATCGAACTCCACGACAAGATCAATGCGTTAGGCATCGGCGCCCAGGGACTCGGCGGACTCTCCACCGTACTGGACGTGAAAATCATGGACTATCCCACCCATGCTGCGTCCAAGCCGATCGCCATGATCCCCAACTGCGCGGCCACGCGTCACGCGCACTTCACGCTCGATGGCTCGGGCGTCGCGCATCTCCCGATCCCGAAGCTCAGCGACTGGCCGAGTGTCACGTGGAAACCAGACGTCAACGCGAAGCGGGTCGACCTGGGCACTCTCACGCCGGAGGTGGTGGCCAGCTGGAAGGCCGGCGACCGATTGTTGCTGAACGGCAAGCTGCTGACGGGGCGCGACGCGGCGCACAAACGCATCGCGGACATCTTCGCCAAGGGTGAGTCGCTTCCCGAGGGCGTGGACTTCACGAACCGCGTGATCTACTACGTCGGTCCCGTTGACCCCGTGCACGGTGAGGTGGTTGGCCCTGCCGGCCCGACGACGGCAACACGCATGGACAAGTTCACCGAGATGATGCTGGCGAAGACAGGACTCATCGCCATGATCGGGAAGTCGGAGCGTGGGCCTGCCGGATTGGAGGCGATCCGGAAGCACAAGGCAGCATACCTCATGGCCGTCGGTGGCGCCGCGTACTTGGTGTCCAAGGCGATCCGGTCATCGCGCGTGGTGGCCTTCGCCGATCTGGGGATGGAGGCCATTTACGAATTCGACGTGGCGGAGATGCCGGTGACTGTGGCCGTCGATGCTGCGGGAAGTAACGTGCACGAGACGGGTCCGCAGGAGTGGCAGGAGAAGATTCGGCAGCTTCCGGTGCTTGTCGGTTAGGCAAGCCGGCGCGTCAACGAAGACGCGCCGATGTTGCCGAACGGTACCACGGGCGGTACGCTTTGCTCCGCCTGTTTCCGGCTCCGTCTGTCACTGGCAACCCCGACGCGCGTGAACCTGCAGCGAGCTCCGTCCGACCCGACGGGTGACCTGGTCAAGGCCTACGTGGCCGACATCGAACGCTTCGCGGCCTCCAACCAGACGCACGAAGCGGTGGAGCGACTGCTGGAACTGGCGAAGGAGTTCTCGCCCGAGCGTCGACTCGTCAACCGCGCCACGGTGATTGCCACGCGGCACGCCGAATGGAAGCAGAATGCACGGATCGCGGGATTGTCGTCCGACATCCAGGCCGCGCGCAACTTGCTCCTGTTTGATCTGTTGCAACTGAAGGACGAAGTCGTGAGCGCGTACGAGGCCGGGCGCGGCGGCGCGGCCGCTCCCGCTGTCGTTCCGCCTCCGATGCGCGTCGTCGGCGCCGCGGCGACGTCGGGCAGCGCGAGGCATACGACCGCCGAGGCGTCACTCGTCCGCAGCCTGGACGACGCGCGACAACGATTCCGAGAGGCGCGAGAGGCCGTTACCAGCTCCAACGCTGAGGAGTCGGTCGCCCTGCGGTGTACTGACGTCGCGAAGTCCTATGGAACCAAGGGACCCAGCTTCAAGCTGCATGACGTTTCCTTCACACTCAAGCGCGGCGAAATCCTTGGGCTCATCGGCGCCAACGCCAGCGGCAAGACCACACTCTTGAAGATCGTGAGCGGGACGCTGAGTGCCGATGCGGGCGTCACCGATTACCCCGCCCTGACCAGACCGGGGATCGCGTGGACGCAGGTGCGACGCCAGATCGCCTACGTCCCGCAGCACCTGCCCCCGTGGCCCGGAAAGGTCGTGGAGCAGTTGCACCTGTGGGCCGCGCTGCACGGGATGAAGGGAAAGGAGAACGTGGACGAGGTGGAGTGGCTGCTGCATCGACTCGACCTGTCCGCGTACCGGGAGGCGCGCTGGAACCAGCTCTCTGGCGGCTATCGCATGCGTTTTGCGCTCGCGCGCGCGCTCCTGTCGAAGCCTGGCCTGTTGGTGCTCGACGAGCCACTAGCCCATCTGGACATCATCACCCAGCAGACCTTCCTGCGCGACCTGCGAGCCATTGCCCTCTCACCAACTCGCCCACTCCCCATCGTTGTGTCGTCCCAGCACCTCTACGAGATCGAGAGCGTGGCCGATCGAATCCTCTTTCTGGACGCCGGCGAGCAGGTGTTCTGTGGCGACCTGGCCGAACTTGGCCAGATGCGACAGTTCAACGTGATGGAACTGGGCTGCGAACGAGCACGGGCTGAATTGCATGAGTTGCTCGCACCACTGGGAGCCATCAAGGTGGATCAACTCGGACTGCAATTCCTGGTGACCGCACCTCGACAGGTTGCCGCGGCTCAGGTCCTGAAGACGCTGATCGACGCGAGTGTGGAGGTGGAGTATTTCCGGGATATCAGCAAGTCCACCGTGAACCTGTTTCGCACGCGTCTGGGGTCGCACACCGAATGATTGGGTCGTTGCGAAGGAGTTGGGGGGCGTTGGATCGCTACTTGTTGTTGAACCATCCACAGGGGTGGACGCTGCAATTACACGTGGCGGTCGCCGTGTGGCTGGGGACCGCCTTCCTCATCGTCGCGGCCGCCTGGCTGCATCCGGTGGCGCTCTCCGCGGTTCCCGACGTCACGGCGCACGTGACGGTGGTGGCCGCGCTGGCGTTGGTGCCGGCAGTCGTCGTCCTTGGTTTGGTGATTCGCGCGCGCATGCGACTGCCCCTCGCGGTGAAGGCGCAAGGTTGGTGGATACCGTTGCTCCTGTCGGTCTACGTCCTTGCCCACGTGGGCCTCGCGTCTGCGTACGTGTCGATTCTTCGCGGACGCGTCATGCGGCTGGCGGATCCGGCCACGCTCAAGGCTGATCAGCTCGCGGTGACGTCGGTGCGGCTCCCCATTGGCGATTTGGGGAATTACACGGGCGATCCGGTCGCAGACAGCTATCAATGGGCGAGGGTCAGAGACTCCTTGCAACGCGCTCCATACGTCGACCAGGTGGCGCCCGATTCGGCGGCCCGCGCCCTCAACGTGATAGCGAAGTACAGCGGGGTACGCGCGTCGAACCTCCGGTACGTCGCATTGCTCAACGCCGCGACTGAACGCCTTGTCGAAGCATTGAATGAAGCGAGCGAGGCACAGCGCGCGGTCGCAGACTCGCAGACCGCGGCCGCTCTTCCGGTTCCGCGGCCGACGCAACTCTACTCGGTCCGCCCCGAGCTCCTTCCCAACTGGCGCACGCTCGATAGCGCGCTCTCATGGCTCGACGCCTGTGCGCGTGAGTCGTGCATCTCGATGACCCCGACCGCCGAGCTATGGGAGTCGGCTTACGCTGCACCGGGACTGGAAAGAATGCTGCGGATTCAGTTACCATCAGCTTCACGAGACTCAGCAGCCGCCGTGGCGATCGACCGGTTTCGTGACATCTTCAATCGCGAACGGATCATACTCGCGACCGAGCGCAATACGTTTTCACTGGCGGAACTGAACGCCATGCGTTTGGCTCGAGCCTACGCCAGCTCGACCCACATCTTTAATGATGGAGCCCTGGTCGGTGCCCTTCTCCTAATGGTCTGGCTCGTCTATCTGGCGCACGCGTCGGTGCTCATGCAGCACCTGCTCACACCCCGGGTGTGGTTCACCATCACGATTGCCCTTCTGTCCCTATGGGCGCTGCCATTTCTCGCCGCTGAACTCTTGAAGTTGTCGATCGGCGAGAATGACGCATTCAGGTTGTGGGCCGTGGAGTGCGTGGCGCTCTTCTCCCTGGGCGCATGGTTTTTCCGGCGTCGGCAGACCTCCGACGTCGGGCAATCCGTGCTCGTGGCCGCCGCCCTCATGGCCCCAGCGGCTTTCGTACCGCTGTCGGCGGTGCTCATTGTCACCGATCACGGGCTGCTTGGCGATCACCATGGCGACGTCATACTCCT
>JBGAJQ010000059.1:0-33488 GCA_044224875.1 Gemmatimonadaceae bacterium
GCCAGCACCACGAGTGGAGCCACGGCTTCTCCGATCGACAGGCTGATCTCCGCGCCGATGATGCCCGGCAGCTCCAACTCACGGGCCGTCTGGGAAAACCGGACGACACCCCCGAGGTCATCGCGGTCGGTGAGGGCCAGCCCGGGCATGCCCAGGGCCTTGGCCCGCGACAGCAGCACCTCCGGTTCCGACGCGCCCTCGAGCAGCGAAAAAACCGAGTGGCAGTGAAGCTCGATATAGGACATGGCAGGCGTGTGGCGGCACACGGGACGTGCGGCGCGCGGCCGCGGTCCCGTGTGTCAGGCCGCGTCAGTCATACCAGCCCTGCACGTACCACTGATCATTCGGCGCGCGTCGTTCGCGGAACACCAGCAGGTGCGCGAGTGGATCTTCCTGCTCACAGCGCCAGTAGTCCCGGGCATAGGGATCCTTCCACCAATCGCCGGCCAGTCGTTCCGGACCTATGGCATAACGGACCCGCACGTGACGGCCACGCCACCAGAGGGCCCGTGGCCGCTCCCCGGTGCACTCGACATCCACCAGTTCCGGCGTCTCCAGGTGACGAAAGGCAGCCGACAGTTCAAACAATGAAGCCGCTGGCGGAGTGACGGCGATCCGCTCGAAGGGCCGAGGAGGTCGCCCCTGGGGGTCTCGTGCGCGGGGCGTGCTGGCCGAACGACGCAGGATGGTGGGGGCCATGGCCGGCAACGCTCGGACGTTCGGAAAGGCCTCGCGGGATTCCCGGCCCAGGCCTTGCTCGATGGCGTCCACCGTCACGTCATCCCACCCACCGGCCCATTCTGGTCGATGTTCGTCACGCACGATCGGTCGCACGATCGCCTGTGGGCCAAGCGCTGCCCGCAGGCGGGCGAAGGCGGCGTCGGCGGCCGCGGGGTCACGCCACGCAGGGTCCAGCAGTTCGCCCTGCTCGCCGTTGAGGGGTGCCGTGGCGGTCACCGCCACCGACACCGCGCAGATGGGTGCCGTCAGCTCCCACTTCTCCAACAGGGCTCGGCAGCGCTCCAGCAGGGGAACGACGCGGGCCAGGGGACGCGGCAACCGTACTTCGCGGGTGATCGTGTGGGCACGCCCATGGCTGGGCATGGCGCCCTGGGCGTCGTCCAGCGTGAGGGTGATCGCCACCACCGCGGCCGCACGCCCATCGGCGATCAGTTCGCGGACCAGCCGATCGAGGGCGGCGCGCACGAGAAAGAGGGCCGGCTCCATCACCGACACACTGGGTGACAGTTCGGCGGTGACGGTACGGGCGGCCTCTACCCGCGTCAGGACCGGCCGGCGTTCGTCATCGCCACGGGCCAGGTGCCAGGCGGCCAATCCCAACGCGCCCCACCGGCGTTCGACATCCTCCGGTGACAGCGCCGCCAGGGGGCCCGCTGTCCGGATGCCTAACGCGAACAGGGAATCGCGAAGCTCCTCGTCCATCGGAATGAGCCCTAGGGGCACCTCGGCGAGGTAGCTGGCGCAGTGCCCTGGTGGGACGACAATCGGCAACCGGCCCGGCCCCGCCGACTCCTGGTGCGGAGCACCCTCGGCGGAACCCAACGCGGTTGTCCTTCGGCGGTCACTCGGACTCGCTGGACGCGACCGCTGCCGTTCGGGTCGCATGTCCCACGTCGCCGCCCGCGCGGCGACACAGGAATCGGCGATGGCGACCCGCGCTCCCGGATGCCACATGCGGGCAATGTCGAGCAACGTCTGGCTCAGGCCGGATTCGCCGCCTAACGAAGAAAACCCGCTGGCCCCCACCCACCAGGTCCCCGGCGCTCCAGCCACCGGTGTCACCTGCGGACTCGCCATCAGCAAGGCCGCGGTCACCCGTCGCACCTCGTCGGCGATCGCCACCTCGTCCCAGGGCAGGATCGTCAGGGCTGTGCAGCGTGAACGGGCTTCGTTCACCGTCATGCCTGCCCGCAGCCGTTCATGGCCGGCGGCGGTGGTCACGACACGAACGCGCGACCCCTCAGCAAGAGCCAGCAGTCGGTCGTCCCAGTGTACGATGGGTGCGGGCCCCACGCCGCCGCGGCTTCCCCGTGCCCCGTCCTCCACTCCCACCGCCACCTGCAACGTCGCCAAGGAGGAACTCATCCCGGCGAACGACCGGTTCAGCACACCGGCGCTTGCGGGCGAGTGTTGATCCATGGGGCGATTCGGCCCCGCCAGCAGCAACTGACTCTCGCGAGCCGGCAGCTCCAGGTTCAACCCCAGCTGGCCGTTTGGCTCCGGGGACGTCCGGCCCGGCCCGCTCGCCACGACGGTTTCGCGTCGCCACACCGCGACGATCGGGAACCTCGGAATGCGCACACAGGCGACGCGCCACATCGATGACACAAGACACCTCCACTGACCGGGACTGATTCGTTCCGCCTTTCTCCACCGTGACCGTGACCGCGCGCGTGGTTCCCGCTCCGCCACCAGACGCCCGACGCCCACGCTCCGCTCGCTCCGTCACCTGCAACCGTACCGCACTCCCGGCGACCTGCCCGCGCTGGCGCTCCTCCGCATCCTGCACCAGCACAAAGGCCGCGTCGCTGTCACGCGCCAGACGCGTCAGGCGAATCCCCACCTCGCGCGACAACGCCGGCACCCCGTCCAGCACCACCAGCCCAAACGCCCCACTCCGCAGCAGCACATCGGCGCACCAGGCGCCACGCCCCGCGTCCTTCGGACGCACCACCCACAACAACCCACTCTCGCCGATGCTCGCCCAGTCACGCGGCGACAACGTGCGGGCCGCATCCACATAGGCCACCCAACGCCGTGCCGCGATCGCTCCCGCCACGACCTCCCGAATCACCGTCGTCTTCCCGCTCCCTCGTGTGCCGATCACCTCGGTCAACCGGCCACTGGGAATCCCACCACCCGCCAACACCGCATCGAGTGCTGGAATGCCCATCGACAACACCCCCGTGGTTCCACGCGGCGGATCCAGCAGGTCGGCGATCTGTTGGCGCAGGGCAGCAAGCACGATCAATCGTTAGGTGGCAGGACACATCGCAGGAAAAAGAACGGGCGGAGAACATACCGAACAAATACCGAAACTCAAGAGGGAAGAAATGACCGCGACAAGGATCGCGGTCCGTTCAAATGTCTTCAGCCCAAGGACACCGTCAGCGCCAAGAGACCGCTCCCGCCCGAAGATCGCCGCGATCTGCGTGGCAACGTCATCTCGACCCTTCGAGGAAAAGACAGGAGCGTTAGTCGCACGTGGGCTCAGTGGTTACAAAAAACAGACACGACGACGCACCTCCGGGCGGCGGACGAGTGGACGGCGCCGAAACGCCGGCTCACTTTCCTCGTATGGACAACTCTGAATCACCATATAGCGGACCCGTGTCCGGTGCCGGGGCCGCGTCGCCACCGCCCACCTATACCACTGTGGTCATGTCCAAGACTCGCGAAGCCGCACGCGCCGGCATCACCATGGGTAGCGCGCTTGCCATCACGATCTCCTGGAGCGTCAACCACTCCATCCTCTGGGCGATCCTTCACGGCTTCTTCTCCTGGCTCTACGTCATCTACTACGCCTTCACGCACGCCCGGTGAGTGTTCAGTCATGGCCACCGTCAGCCTCCACCCGTGAGAAGAATGGGCGTCGGAGCTGACGGGTGCGGACGGACAACGAATGCCGGTGTCGATCTCCATTGGGCCCAGCGCAGCGGAGATGCCGCGAGCAGGGCCCCCAAGTCGAGCGCGATCGACCGCTTGTTCTTCAAACGCTCCGGCACGTCCCCATTCACGTCAGGCCGCGTCATCACAGGTCCTTCCGGAAGCAGACCACGGCCTCGATCTCGGTGAAGCCGAGGGCGCGGTGTGCGGCCTGACTGATGTGGTTGTCGATGAGCGCGTCCGATGCGAACTCGGTACAGCCCTTGGTTCGCGCCCACGCCTCGCCAGCCGCAACAAGCGCCCGCCCCACGCCACGCCGCCGCCACCCCGGCACCACGTACCATCCCTCCAGGTAGCCGATCCGGTCGCTGACACATCCGGGCGCCAGTGCCCGGATCGACAGCTCCACGAACCCCACCGGGACTTCACCCGCCACCGCCACCAAACAGGTGTCGCCGGCGCCGGTCGCGAGGTACTCGGCAATCTCCGATCGATGCTCCGCGCGGCTCCCCTCCGGCCACAGCGCCACGCGCATCTCCAGCCACGCATCGGTATCCGCGGCACGCACCGGCCGCACCACCACGGCTCTCCCTTCCTCGGCGACACCAGCCATCGTCAGCTCCTACATCCCCGTGTCATCGGCACTCGGCCCGTACGAACCGGGAATCGGCACATTGTTGAGGCGCAGGAAGACCCCAAACTGCGCCCGATGATGGATCGTGTGGCTCAGCACCCACGTCCGGAACATCGTTGCCCGCGGCATGGTGAACAGGGCCTGCCCACCCATCTTGAACGTCCACGGCTTCATGAACTCCTCGTCCGACGTGGATGCAATCGCCGACCTGGTGGCCGACACATTCTTGTCGAACTCCGCCAGGGCCTGCGCCTTGCTCGTGAACGGTGTCGGCGTATAGGGCGGGGCGCCCGGCGGGGCGATGTCCAGCTCCGACTCCTTCACCTGCAACCCCCAGGACGGGATCTCGGCCAGGTGCTGGGCCAGACGGCCTAACGACATGGACTTCTCGTGCGGTTTCCAGGCGGATTTGTCCTCGGGTGTCCGCTCGATGAACTTGCGAGTGGTCGCCATCTCCTGGTCGAACTCGGGGAGGAAGGTCTCGGCAATCGACATGATACGTTCTCGGTAAGAGGTGAACATCGGTGACGCTCATCCGCGCGCGGTCCAAGCGGCGACCGACGCGACGACCCACTGCCGCCGTTCGGTCCCGGCGATGACCGTTGTGGCGATCCTGCCCACAGCTCGCGCGGTCCCAGCGACGGCCGACGCGACGAACCTACGACATGCACGACAACGTTCTATAGGGGAAGTCCCAACTCCAGCTGCGTCGTTCGCGCCACGATCGCCGACGCTCCGTCCGCGCAGGTGCGCTCCCCCCCCGCCGATTGGCCGTCGGCTGAAGCTACGGCCTCCTCACGATTCGACAGGGTGTGAAAGGGCAGTCCGACTTCGCGGCTGGTCCGCTCCATGAACCGGAGCAGTCCGTGGGTATATCGTTCGCTCATGTGGTCGTCCTCGGCGAAGGTGGTCCGGTAGCGGGTGGCAAGGTCAGGGAACTCCGCCACGATGAATGGCAGGTACCGGCGACGCGCCGCCGGCTGCAACCGCAGGGCACAAGCGTGCACGTGCGACACGCCAGCGTCGGCCACCCGCCGCAAGAGGGTGCGGAGCGTGTCCGGCCGGTCGGTGATCCCCGGCAAGATCGGCATCACGTTCACGCCCACGTCGATGCCGGCTTCGCTCAACCGCTGCATGGCCCGCACCCGCGCGTCCGGCGTCGGCGCTCGCGGTTCAACCCGACGGGCGAGCTCCCGATCGGTCGTGATCAATGAGACGTGCACCGTGAGTCGCGACCGCGCGGCCACGCGAGCCAGGAGGTCCACGTCGCGCACCACCAGCGGGCTCTTGGTCGTGATCACGATCCGAAGTCCGCGGTAGACGCCGAGTACCTCGAGGATCTCCCGCGTGACGCGGTACCGGCGTTCGGCGGGTTGGTATGGATCGGTAGCAGTGCCAATCAACAGGGTTTCGCCAGCGAGGAACCGCGCCACACGCGCCCCGCCTCCCGCCAGCTGCGACCGTAGGACGGCAGCGGCATTCCGCTTCACGAAGATCCGCCGCTCGAACGAGAGCCAATCCGGCAGCTCCAACAATGACTGGGACGCCTCATGTCCGTCGCCCAGCTCCGTCACGGCGCGCTCGCTCACGTGCCGATGCGTGTACCGGGCGTAGCAGTAGGCACAGCCGAAAGCGCACCCCACATATGGGTTGATCGACCAGAACCCCATCCCGGTGGTTTCCGGTCCGTTGAGCACGCCCCGCGCTTCCGCGCCGAAATAGCGGATGTCCTTTTGCGCGCTCAGGGCCACGGGGGCCGGGAGCCGCCGAGAGATGGGAGGCAGGAGTGACTGCTGCATGCGATGACCTCACTCCCGGGCCGTTCGCGGCACCGGGGAGAGAGTAATACCGAACAAAGGCCGAAGATGCAAGACCCACCTTCATGACGGCCGGTGGCCCTCGGAGATCGAAATCCTAAGTCTCTTGCCGGGTGGCACTTGCGCCCCGTTGGACGGGCGGCAGTATCAGGGGTCCTCGAGCCTGAGCCAGCCAAAATGCGCATTGTCCGTTCGGTCGGCGCCGTTGCCGTCCTGAGTGCCGCCACGCTGTCGGCCCAGGGGCGTCCTCCCCTGTCCAAGGCGGCAGGCAGCTACGTGGAAATCGACGCGCCCGTCGTCGCCCTCACGCATGTGCGTTTGATCGACGGCACCGGCGCCGCGCCGCGCGAAGACCAGACGATCGTCATCGAGGGCGAGCGTATCGCCAGCGTCGGAGCTGCCGGTAGCGTGACGGTGCCCCAGGGGGCGCGGGTGTTGGACCTGAACGGACACACCGTGACGCCGGGGATCGTGGGTCTGCACGAGCACACCTACTTCGCCGCCACCACGCACACGACGCAGATGACGGTGTCAGGCCCCCTGTTGTACCTGGGCAACGGCGTCACCACGATCCGCACGGCGGGCAGCATGTTCCCGTACGAAGAACTGAACATGAAGCGAGCCATCGATCGTGGGGACTTGCCGGGGCCGCGCATGTTCATCACCGGTCCGTACCTGAACGGTCCCTCCACGGGTGTTGGCGGAACGAGTCGTGGCCTCGCGTCCGCGGATGAGGCGCGGCGTGTGGTGGCCTACTGGGCGGAAGAAGGCGCGAGCTGGCTCAAGTTCTCGGGATCGATCTCCCGCGACGTCATGGCCGCAGCGATCGATGAGGCGCACAAGCACGGTATGCGTGCCACGGGCCACCTCTGCTCCGTTACGTTCGCCGAGGCCGCTTCGTTAGGCATCGATGCGCTGGAGCATGGCTTCATCACCAACAGCGCCTACATCCAGGGCAAGAAGCCGGACGTCTGTCCACCGGGGAACATGCGCGACCAGGCGGACATCGATGAAAAAAGTGCGGACGTGCAGGCGTCGTTGCGCGAGCTGGCCGCCAAGGGCGTGGCGTTGACGTCGACGCTAGCCGTGTATGAGACCTTCGTGCCCGAGCGCGCGCGCCTGAACCCGCAGGCCATGGAGATGCTGGCCCCCGACACGCGGCGCGAGGTCGAGGAAACGCATGCGAACATCGCCAAGGGCGGGCTGGTCGTCCCGGTGCGGCTGATCAAGAAGATGATGCAGTGGGAGTATGACTTTGTTCAAGCTGGCGGTCTACTCGGCGCCGGTGTGGACCCGTGGGGTACCGGCATGCTCCCCGGGTTCGGGGACCTCCGAAACTTCGAGATGCTCGTGGAGGCCGGGTTCTCCCCGTCGCAGGCCGTGCAGGTCATGACGCTCAATGGCGCGCGCATCCTGCGTCAGGATGCCACCACCGGCAGTGTGCAGGTGGGCAAGCGCGCCGACCTCGTCGTCATTCGCGGCAATCCCGTCGCGACACCGTCGGACATCTATCGCGTGGTCACAGTGTTCAAGGACGGCTACGGCTATTCCACCGAGCGCCTGTTCAATGGCGCCCGCGGCAAGGTCGGTGTTCGTTAGGTTGCCTCGTTACGGCATCGCGTCACCAGCAGACACGCCTGCCGCGAGTAGGCGTGCCCAAGCTCAGTCGCTGAAACGCTCGTCTCGACGCTCGTGGAGACGAATGGCTGAACGCGCATCGTAGAGGGCAGCGGCACCAGTGATCCACACCCCTCCCAACGCAGCTGCTACCGTGTCGCCGGCTCCCGCACCGGCGGAGTTCAGGGTGTGGCCGTACCGCATTGCCGGCTTGGCGTCGCTGGAGTTTGTGCTGCTGACGGCGATGGCCATGCAGTTCTATCCCGGCGGGACGAACGTGGATCACCTCACGTTCGGGTATTCATTCCTGCACAACTTCTTCAGTGACCTTGGGCTGACGGTGGCACACAATGGACAGCGGAACACGCTGTCGGCGGCGCTCTTCGTCGTCGCCCTCGTCTCCATCGGGGCATCGCTCATCGCGTTCTCCCTGACGCTACCACAGCTCTTTCGCGACACACCGGGTTTGCACCGGTTGAGCCTGGCGGGGTCCACATTTGGCGTGATCTCGGGATTGGCGTACATCGGCATCGCCTGCACCCCCGCCAATCTCCTCCTCAGCTGGCACATGCGATTCGTGCAGACCGCGTTTCGCACTTTTCTCGTGGTCGTCCTCTGCTACGGTGTCGCCACCTGGCGCCATTCCACGTATCCTCGACGCTATGCCATAGGGTGGTTGTCCTTCGCGGCGTTGCTGGCGGCGTATGTGTGGCTGCTGATCGCCGGGCCCAGTGCGCGGACGCCGGAGGGCCTGCTGATCCAGGCTACGGGCCAGAAGATCATCGTCTACGCGTCCATCGTCTGTGTGTGGTGGCAGTGCCGAGGTGCGTTGCAACTGGCGACCGCACTCACCCGTCGGAGGTACGTGGCGAGCTCGAACGCCGATCGCGATCGTACCGCCGCCGTCGTCACGTCCTGAACGCCATCGCAGTCGTCGCGATGTGGCCGCGCAGGTGGTCGCTCGCGCACGATTGCTGAGGCCCTGTTTGCGTGTCCGCTCAGGAGAGTTGCACGATCAGCGTGATCTGTGTGCTTCGCGTCAGCCCACCACCGACGCCGGTGACCGTGATGCTGTAGGTTCCGGCCACGATCGCCCCCTGCGCCGAGAACGAAACGACGGTTGCCACGCCACTGGACGGATTCGGCGATATGGTGGCGGTGACACCGGCAGGAACACCCGTCAGCGTGAACGTCACGGGATTCGGAAAGGCGTTCCCGCGCTGAATGTCGATCGTCGTGGACACAACCTGCGGCGACCCGCCAAGAGCGGTCACCGTCCCACCAGGGCCAAGGGCAAAGTCGACGACCGGCGCCGCGGTCACGGTGATTGGAACCTGCACCTGCGCGGTCGCCCCTGCGGCGGACCGGCCGGTGAGGGTAGCCGTCGCGGTCCCTGGCGTCGCGTTCACGGCGGCATCCAGCTGCAACGACGCCGAGTCACCGGTCGTGGTGGAAGGCGCGAAGGTCGCGGAGACACCGACTGGGACGTTCGTTAGGGTGAACCCCACCGCGTCGGTGACGCCGGGCAGCCGCGCCAACCGGATCGTGCCGGTCACACGCTGCCCAGGGTTGACGGTGAAGGACGCGGGCACCACGGCCATCGTGAACGGGGGCTGCAGACGCAAGGTGCCAAAGGCCGTGTGCGTCTGCCCCTGCCATGTCCCCTCAACGCCAAAGGCGAAGTCTCCGCCGGTGAGCTGAGCGCCGGCGGTGAGGGTGAGCGTCGCGGTCGTGCTTGGCGCCGGATTCGGTGTGATGCTAGCGGTAAGTCCCCCGGGCAGGGCCACTGCACGTAGCGTGACCGGGCCAACCTGACCGTTGCGGCTGACAGCGACAGGAATCGTCACATGACCGAATGGTGTGACTACGAAAGGCGTCTGGGGAATGCTCAGCGTGAAGGTCGCAGTCGGTAGGGGATCGACACGAACAGTGAACGCGCTGTCCCGCCGGACGTTCCCGGACACTGCGGTAACGAGTACGGTCGACGGGCCAAGGGACGCTCCCGGAGACACGGCGAGTTTCAGCTGCGAAACCGAGTCCGGGATTCCGAGCCGCGCCGGTGCAAAGGCCGCGGTCACGCCGTTCGCCGTCGTTGCGAAGAGGAACACCGAATCGCTCTTCCCTCCCAATCGCGTGAGACTGATCGGCACAACGCCCGTGTCGCCTCGCATCACGCTGGTCGGACTCGTTCCGAGTTGGAGAACGACGTCGGGAATGCGAATGGGAATTGCCGTCAGCATGCTTGCAACGCTACTAGACAACGGACCGCTCACGTGAGCGGCCGACATCTGCAGGTATGCGCGGCCACCGGCGGTGTTGCGGCGCGGCGTGATGAGGACGTCGACACTTCCGGTCGACGGAACCACAACTCGCTGTGAGTCGACAAGCCCAGGGGCGTACGTTGGCGCATCGATCAGCACACTCCACGTTGTGGTGAACGGATACCTCACACCGACCGTCACTCGCACGGTCTCCCCGATCTCGGCTACGATGGTGTCCGGCCGCGTCCACACTTCGTACGTACCGCTCCCACCTTGCGGTACCACCGTGCAGTTCCCGAATGCGTCACAAAGTATGTTGCAGTTGACGGACGTAATCGAAGCGATCGCACCGGCGAGCATGGACAACAGGCGGGCCGGGCGGTTAGGACGCGCACGCATGGGTGACCTCGATGACAGGAGCGCCTGCACGCGGGCTCGGCTGCCGCTACCGTGCTTGCAGGCATCTGTCCCGAGTACGAAGTTCTGCGGCGAATTGGCTCACTGCCCCGTCAGCCGTGTCGCGCAAAGCCAACAGGTGAGCCAGTTCGGGGTGGCGTTCCGTACTGTATAGAGAGGCAGAGCTCTCCCCCCACGGTGCCCCATACCATCGCAGGCGCTTCGCATCTCATGACTGGCTCGAGGCCGGACCTCACCGAGTTACTCGCAGCGTACAGCAGTGGCGAGCCGGAAGCACTCGGCGCCCTGATGCCGCGCATCTACGATGAGTTGCGTCAGCTCGCACACCGTCACCTTGCGCGCGGGCGCCGAGGCGACACCCTCCTCACCACGGACCTGGTGCACGAGGTGTACCTCAAGTTGGTCGACGGAACGCGTGTGGAGGTCGCCGGGCGTCACCACTTCTTTGCCCTCGCTTCGCGAGCCATGCGACAGATTCTCATCGATCATGCACGCGCGCGGCAGGCGCTGCGGCGCGGGTCCGGGAATCATCCGTTGACCTTGGACGACGCGCTGCCGGTGAGTGACGATCACACGCCCGAACTGTTGGAGCTGGACGATGCCCTGCGGCGTCTGGAGAGCGTGAGCGAGCGCCGCGCCCGCATCGTGGAGCACCGATTCTTCGGCGGACTGACACTCGAGGAGACGGCAGTCGCCCTGGACATCTCTCCGGCCACCGTCAAGCGCGAGTGGACGCTGGCGCGGGCATGGCTCAACCGGGAACTCGGGGAGACCAATGAGCACGAGTGATCCCATGGACGTGCAGCGGCTCGCTGCGGAAGGCCTCTTCCTGGAGGCGCTGGACACCGCCCCTGAACATCGGACGGAACTCGTCTCGCGTCGCGCCGCGGGCAACCGTGCATTGGAAGCCATGGTTTGGTCGCTCCTACGTGCGCACGAGGCGAGCGGGCCACTCGATCGCCTCGGCATCGCCCTCGGCGTGGATCGCGAACAGCCGGATGAACTCATCGGCGCCCTGGTCGGCCCGTACCGGTTGTTGCGTCGCATCGGTACCGGTGGAATGGGTGCGGTGTACCTGGCGGAGCGGGCCGACGGACAGTTCGACCATCGCGTCGCCATCAAGCTGCTCCGCACTGACCGCGCCTCGCAGAACCTCGGGCAGCGCTTCCTGAACGAGCGTCGGATCCTTGCCCAGCTCGTTCATCGCAACATCGCGCTACTCCTCGATGGCAATGTCACTGAGAGCGGTAGGCCGTACCTCGTCATGGAATATGTCGAAGGGGCCATGTTGCTCGAGCATTGCGACCAGAAGCGACTGGGGGTACGCGATCGGTTGCGATTGCTGTTGGAGGTGGCGGCCGCCGTCGACTACGCCCACCGCCGGCTGGTCATCCACCGTGACTTGAAGCCCGGCAACACCGTGGTCACCGACGACGGGACCGTGAAACTGCTGGACTTCGGGATCGCCAAACTCCTCGAGCCGGATGCTCCGTCACTCCCGGTGACCGCTACCGGTGCCCGCCTCATGACGCCGGCGTATGCGTCGCCCGAACAAGTGCGCGGGGATGCCGTCGACACTGCGAGCGATGTCTACCAGTTGGGCGTCATGATGTACGAGCTGTTGACCGGCAAGCGTCCACATGACGATGGCGACGGATCGGTCGCCTTGGCGCACGCCATCGCCACGGTGGACCCGCTTCCCCCGTCGCAACGCGTCGCCGGGTACTCTACGGAGGCGGCGGCGACGCCCTTGGTCACCGCCCGTGGCACAACTGTGAATCGCCTGACGCGAACGCTGGAGGGCGATCTCGATCAGATCGTGCTCAAAGCGCTCCGGAAGGAGCCGGAGCAACGCTATCACACGGTCGCTGAATTTGCCGATGACATCGTCCGATTCCTGGAAGGGCGGCCGGTGCGTGCTCGGCGTGGCACCTGGCGGTACCGGGCGTCGCGTTTTGTCGGACGTCACCGCGCCGCCGTCATCGTAGCAGCCATGCTCGTCGTCTCGCTCATCGGCGGCATCACGGCGACGCTCTGGCAGGCGGGTCGGGCGCGCGAACAGGCGCGTGCGGCCGCACTCGAACGCGACCACGCCAAGGGCGAAGCGGCGCGCGCGGAACAGACCGCCCAATTCCTTATCGGCATGTTCTCCGCGGCCAACGACGGTTCCGTTCGCACGGACACGTTGCGGCTGCTTCCTGTCCTTGAGCGAGCCGTGCAGCGGCTGCCCGACGAGCTTCGCGGGCAACCGCAGCTGCAAGCGGCCGCCCAACTCACCGCCGCTCGGATCTACATCAAGCTGGGGCGGCTGGATGACGCCCGGCGGCTGGCCGATGATGCACTGAGAATTCAACAATCTCGTCCGATTGGAAGCGCTGACGATGGCATGGTCGAGGCACTCGACGTAGTGGGGTCCGTCGCCTGGGAATCCGGCGACTTGAACACCGCGGCCCGCGCCTTCCAGGAGTCGGTGCAGCGCCTGGCGCACGGCCCAATCGACAGCACGCGTCATCATCGGCTGGCGGTTGCGTTTCGCAGCCTGAGTGGAGTCTTTTGGCGGCGGCGCAGTCTCGATTCGGCAGCCACAACCGCCGACTCAGCGACGGCGCATTTTGGTGTTGCGCACGCCACGGAGCACACGGACTACGCGGAGTTGCTGGACCTCCGCGGCGCCATCCTCGGCGCTCAGGGACGCGCCGCCGACGCCATCGAGCCCCAGCGAATGGCCCTCGCGCTGCGCCGCCGGCTCTTTGTCGCCCCCAACGCCGACATCGCGCGCAGCCTGAACAATCTTGGCACCAGTCTGTCGCGGCTGGGTCGTTACGATGAGGCGCTCCAGATGCTCAACGAGTCCTTGAGCATGCGACGCGCGGTGTACGGTGCGGAAAATCCCGAAGTCGCCGTTTCACTGCACAACCTGGCGGCAACCAAGGCCGCGCAGGGAGCGCGCGGTGAGGCCATTGAACTTTACCAGCAAGCCATCGCCATGCGGGGGCGGTTGCTAGGGGCCGGGCATCTGGATGTGGCCACGTCGCGCGCCGCGCTGGGGCTCTTGCATCACGCCGCAGGTGACGTCGGACAGGCGCTCCCGTTGTTACAGCAAGCGCTCCCAGCACTCGTCGTGGCACTCTCGGCGTCCAATCCGAGCGTGCTCAAGGTGCGAGCAACGATCGGTGACTGCCTAACGACCATGCATCGATACGCGGACGCCGAGCGTGAGGTCGTGCCTGCAGTGGAGGGCCTGATCGTCGCCGTCGGCCGCGATCATGCGGAAACGCAGCGAGCGAGGGGGTTTGCCGTGCGACTGTACCAGGCGTGGGGAAAGAGTACCGTGGCGCAGAAGTACCAGTAGCTGCCGGAAGTGTGCCGGGCCCTGAGTTCCACGTTCATCGCGCGGAACCGAGTTGCGGGAGCAAGGCCAACGTTCCGCGATGTTCATTGCAGGTACGACTCGACAGAGTCACTTTCGATCGAGGCAACCAGAGAGGCAAATGCGAAATCATCGGAGTCCGTCGGGTGGATGGCACGGCATGTGGCCGGTGGGAGATGACGCCTTGCGAGGTCCCGAGGTGATACGCGGTTTGGAGCGGCGAGATCGCTGGCGTTTCGCTCTCTTCTGTCGGGGCGACGCACAAGTCGGCCAATATTCGCCGAATCACGTCGTGAGATGCCTGGCGCTGCTATCCATGGTGTTCGTGGGCGTTGGGTGCGGGGGTCAGCGTACCGCCGAGGAGTCAGCGTTGGCTGGCAAGCCGTCAGCTGCGCCGAGCGTGGCAACGAGTCAAGCACCAGTGAACGCCGGACCGCAGGGCGGCAAGCGGACGATCACCTTCAACGGTGCGGCGCTGAGTGAGCGCGGGTGGCGAGTGCTGGAGCAGCTCGAGGCATACTCGCGTGTGATACTTCCCGATGGCGCCTACTGGTACGACGCCGAGTCAGGTGCGGCCGGCCAGTGGGGCGGTCCGGCGGCGGTGTTGCTGCTGCCGGGACTGCCGCTGGGCGGGGCACTGCCGGCCGATGCCTCGGGTGGCGGGTCGGGCCGGTTGTCTGGGGTGTTCGTGAATGGGCGCGAATTGCATCCGAATGACGTGAGCGCACTGACAGCGCTGCTCGGTCAAGTGTGGCCCGGGCGCTGGTGGGTGAATGCGCGCGGCGACTTTGGCCCTGAAGGCGGCGCGATGATGGGGAACCTACGCCAGGCCGCGGCGGCGCGTGGTGGGTCCGCCTGGTCCCACGGGAGCAGCGGGCCGAACGGCTTTTGGGCTGGCGGGGATGGGAACGGCTATGTCTGGGCGATGGACAACTACTCGGGTTGCAGCTTCGCGAGTGACGGCGGGGGTGTGATCTGCTAGGGAATGGCGCAGGGCGACCTTCCCTTAGGCCGGAGGCTTCGATTCTTGCGATTCCCCGTGTGCGCAGCGTGCCCGACCCTTGTGGAACGGAGTGAACCCTGCACGTGCCTGGCTCACATTCAAGAACCAGGCGCCGACGGCAACACGGCGCCACCCACTGCCGCCTCACGCGCCCGGTCGCGCGTCTTGGCCAGGGAAGCGAGGATTGACGTCGCGATCGTCACAATGACCACGCCCAGTGAGAGTCCAACGGGCACCTTGTAGACGTCAACGAGAATCATCTTCGCCCCGACGAACACCAGCACGGCCGCCAGCCCAAACTTCAGGTAGACAAAGCGGTGGACGACTCCCGCTAACAGGAAATACATCGACCGCAGCCCAAGAATCGCGAACACATTGGACGTGTAGACGAGGAACGGATCGCTGGTGATCGCAAAGATCGCCGGAATGGAGTCGATGGCGAAGACGAGGTCCGTCACCTCCACCAACACCAGGGCGAGAAAGAGCGGCGTCGCCAGCCAGCGCGGCTTCGCCGGAGCCGCCGAGGTGGGGTCGTCTTCCCGCACCCAGAAGCGCTGCCCATGGAAGGTACTCGTCAGCGGCAACCAGCGTCGCACCAGCCGGAGTACTGGATTCGCTGACGGGTCGTGGGCCTCCATGCGGCGTGCCATCTTGATCCCGGTCAACACCAGCAAGGCGCCGAAGACATAGAGCACCCAGTGGAAGCGCTCGAGGACGATTGCCCCCAATCCGATGAACGCCCCTCGCATCAGAAGCGCACCCAGAATACCCCAGAACAACACGCGATGCTGGTACTGCGAGGGGATCGCGAAGTACGAGAACAACATCACGAACACGAAGATGTTGTCCACACTCAACGCCTTCTCGATCAAGTACCCGGTAAGGAACTGCGTCCCGGCGTCGGCGCCGCGTGATACGTAGATCACGCCGTTGAAGACGAGGGCGAGTCCGACCCACACCACGCTCCACACCGTGGCCTCTCGCAACGAAACGGTATGCGCCTTCCGGTGAAAGACCCCAAGGTCGATCGCCAGGAACAAGAGCACAACGCCGTTGAAGGCCAGCCACATCCAGAGAGGCGTGTCCACGGTTTGTCAGGAAGGAGTATGGGTTGTCATTGAGCGGCTGTCGGGCGCACCTTCATGGCGCGCCCGAAGGGAGAATGCCGTCGGTCAAGCCGCTCGCGAGTGAGTCGGCTGCTCGGGCAGCGCCTCGAGGCGTCGTACGCGCTCGCCGGTCGAAGGGTGCGTCGAGAACCACCGGGACATTCGGCCGCCTAACGGCCCGAGAGGATTGATGATCGCCAGCGACGCCGCGGCCGGGGACATCGCCACCGGCTGGTACCGCGACTCCACCTCCAGCTTCCACAGCGCACTCACGAGGTCACGCGGGCGACCGCAAATGGCCGCCCCCACACGGTCGGCATCGAACTCACGGTGACGACTGATCGTGAGCTGCAACAACGACCCCGCGATCGGTGCGACGAGCATGCCGAGCACCATGGCCAATGGCGAGGGGCCCTCGCCGTCTTCCCCCTGCGCACCGCCAAACATGGCCATCAGGCCCACGTTACTCAGGGCACCGGCCAGCGTCGCGGCGACCGACATGAGCAGCGTGTCGCGATTCTTGATGTGGGCGAGTTCGTGGGCCAGCACGGCGTCCAACTCCTGCGGCGAGAGGCGCTCGAGCAGTCCCGTGGTTACGCACACCACGCCATCCGCGGGCGAGCGACCCGTCGCGAACGCGTTCGGCTGTTCCATGTCGGCCACCGCCACCTTCGGCATCGGCAGCCCCGCGCGCGTGCGGAGGCGATCGACAGCCATGTACAGTTCGGGCGCCTCGTCCGCCGTCACCGTTCTGGCGCGGTACGCGCGCAGGGCGAGGTTCGACGAGAAGTAGACCATGCCAAGGTTCATCACCCCGGCCATCACGAGCGACAGCACCAGCCCATTGCTGCCGCCGATCCCGTACCCAGCAGCGCCGACGAGACCGGTGAGCCCCGCCATCAGTACCGACAATTTGAGTGTGTTCCACATTGCCTTCTCCTCTCGAAGTGTCTGGTGAGAACCCAAGGTCGTGCTGATCGGCAATCTTGCCGCGGTCACACGACGCGTCCTGGGCCGAAGGCGAGACGAGCGCGCCCGACCCACGCGCCCGCACCAGCCCTCCTCCACGCGGCAGGCAGGTCGTACGGCGCGTCTCGCCAAGCAGGCCTCAGTCGCCGACGAGCAAGGCCGACAGCCTGTTCTGACCCGTGCGACGAAGCCTAGACGGCATTCGTGGGATGCACAAATTGAATGTTTGATTGCTAACCATATAGATTCTGTATAGAACGCACGGGGGCGTCATCGTGGCCTGGCTCAACTATCACCACCTGCTCTACTTCTGGACGGTCGCCCGGCTGGGCTCCGTCACCAAGGCCTGCGAGGAGTTGCACCTGACGCAGCCGGCGATCTCGGCGCAGCTGCGAACCCTCGAGCGGGCGCTCGGCGCCACGTTGTTCGAACGCCGTGGCCGATCCATGGTGCTCACCGACACCGGGCGAGTCGTCTTTGGCTACGCCGACGAGATCTTCGCCCTCGGCCGCGAGCTGCAACATACGTTGGCCGGCCGCCCGGGAGATCGCCCGCTACGCTTCGTCGTGGGGATGAGCGACGGCATGCCAAAACTCGTCGGTTTTCGCCTGCTCGAACCGGCCATGGCCCTGCCGCAAGGCATCAAGTTGG
Source organism: Gemmatimonadaceae bacterium (assembly GCA_044224875.1). GTDB lineage: Bacteria > Gemmatimonadota > Gemmatimonadetes > Gemmatimonadales > Gemmatimonadaceae > JABAQJ01. Next base: position 17,473 of record JBGAJQ010000059.1, read on the forward strand.
TGCTGCGCGAGGATACGCCATCCAGGCTCCTCACCGAGCTCGCCACGCACACGCTCGACCTTGTGCTCACCGACACGCCCGCCGATCCGTCGGTGCGCGTGAAGGTCTTCTCGCACCTTCTAGGCGAGTCCGGCATCGAATGGTTCGCCACGCCTGAGCGGTACGCGGTCATGCGACGCCGGTTCCCGAAATCACTCAACGATGCGCCGTGGCTGGCGCCCCCCGAACGCACGCCGCTCCGCCAGGACCTGGACGCCTGGTGCGAGCGTGTGGGCGTACGACCGCGTGTGCTCGCCGAAATCGAGGACAGTGCGGTGCTCAAGACGTTCGGGCAGGCGGGGGTGGGGGTATTCGCGGCACCGTCGGTGGTCGCGGACGAGGTGCGACGCCAGTTCGGCGTAAAGGCGTTAGGCACCGCGGAAGGGGTCACGCAGCGATTCTACGCCATCAGCGCGGAGCGTCGGCTGTCGCACCCGGCCGTGCTGGCGATCACCTCGGCGGCGCGTCGAGAGTTGTTCGCATAGGTTGGAAGGCCGTACGCCGAGGATGCGCGACAGACGGTGCGTCCCCGTTCGCTTGCGGCAGATGCCGGGCGTGGTGACGTTGCCGTAGCTGCACAGGCACCAGTTGAGGTCTCGCGTTTCGGACCATACATCCCAAGGGTCGTGACATGCTGGTTCTATCCGTTGCCCTCCAACTCGCGGCGGCACAGGCGCAGGTAGACGCCGTCGATAGCGCCTTTCGCGCGCGCGTCGCCTCGGAAGGGCTCCCAGTAGCCGCCGCCGCGCAACTCGCCGACAACGCCGTGCTTCTCTACGCGGGTGCACCGCTGACGAAGGGCTCCCCGGCGGTTCTCACGCTTCTTACCCGAGCGGGGCTCGAGCGGTTGCAGCTGACGTGGACACGTACCGCCACTTGGGTAGCGAAGGCGCAGGACGTCGTGGTGACCTACTCGGCGTCCGGATGGAAACTTCGCGACTCGGCGGCGACACGAACCGGCGCGCTGACCATGGTCTGGCGAAAGACGGGCACGAGTTGGAAACTCGAGGCGTTGAACCTGGGCAACATCGACCTCGGCGCGCCGCCACTGAATCCCGAGAAGGCGCTCGACGTGCCAACTCCCTTGCTTCCCCGCGGCCCGGCACGCGCGGCGATCGAAGCGGACCTGGCGTTTTCGCAACTTGCCCAGGTCACCGACGCGCCAACGGCCTTCCGCGAGTTCGCCGCGGTTGACGCTGTGATGCTCGGACCCGGTGGCCCGTATCGTGGCAAAGACGCGATCTACAAGTTCCTGAGCGGGGGCGACCCAGCGCAGTGGTCGTGGCATCCACTCGTTGCCGGAGTGGCCGCCAGCGGTGACCTCGGCTACACCGTCGGATACGCGACCATCAATCCCCGCGACACGTCACAGCCCACCGCGTACTCCAAGTACCTCACGATCTGGATGCAGACTCCAGATGGCGTTCGTTTTGTGACGGATGGAGGGAATCCGCGCCCGCCGCAGTGAGGATGGAAGTCGACGAGCGCCTCTGCCGCGTGATAGTAGTGCGTTGACAACCGCCCCCTGTCAGCTCTATACATAGATGTGAATAGTGTGGAGCGACCCATGGACAACGAAGCCGTACCCATCCTTGCCGGCACGCTGGACCTCCTCATCCTCAAGACGCTTTCCCTGGGCGTCCTGCACGGCTACGGGATAGCCCAGCACATCCAGCGCGTCTCCAAGGACGCCCTTCGCGTGGAAGAGGGATCCCTCTACCCGGCGCTCCAGCGTATGCAGGTGAAGGGCTGGGTAGCCTCCGAGACCAAACGCACCCCCACGGGGCGACAGGCGCGCTACTACCGACTCACCACACTCGGCCGCAAGCAACTCGCCGACGAGGAGGATGCGTTCCACCAGAGCGTGGCCGCCACCACGCGCGTCCTGCGAGGGTCCGAGCCATGACCCTGCGCGAGGTGCTTGGCCGCCTATTGGCGTGGAGTCGGCGGGACGCGCTGGACGCGCAACTCGCTGAAGACATCGAAGTGCACGTGGAGCTGCTGGCGCGAGACCTTGCAGCTGCCGGAATGCCACGCGCGGACGCGCTGGCCGCGGCGCGGCGACAGGTAGGCAACGCGACGACGCTGCGCGAGCGCACACGCGACGTTTGGGGTTTCCCAGGATTGGAGGCGATCGGTCAGGACATACGGTACGCGCTGCGCGGGTTGCGCCGTTCACCGGGGTTCGCCGCCACCGTCGTTATCACGCTTGCGTTAGGCATCGGCGCCAACGCGGCGATCTTTGGCGTCCTCGACCGCCTCATGTTCCGGCCGTACCCATACCTGCGGGCACCAAACGCACTGCACCGCGTGTACCTGCAGACCAGCTATCAGGGAAAGCCGAACGTCAGCACCACCTTCCCGTGGCGCCGCTACGTCGACCTGCAGGCGGCGAAGGTGGGGACGTTCGCTGCCCAAAGTGAGTGGCGGTTTGCCGTAGGCACGGGGGAGACTGCGCGTGTCCGTCGTGTAGCTGGCGTGTCGGCGTCACTCCTCGGCCTCTTTGACATTGCCCCTGTTCGCGGGCGTTGGTTCTCGACGTCAGAGGACACGCCACCCAGTGGGACGCTCGTGACGGTCATCAGCCACGCTATGTGGGTGACCGATTATGCCAGGGCCGACGTCATTGGCCGTCAGCTCAAAATCGGGTCACTCGACTATACCATCATTGGCGTAGCCCCTCCCAACTTTGTGGCGACGGTCGCCGGGGGGCCGCCTGACCTCATCGTCCCCATCTCGACCATCCCGGCCAACCTCGGCGCCTGGGCGTTGGATTCCTACCTCGCGGACTACAGCTGGGATTGGGTTCAAGTGTTCGTGCAGCGGAATCCCGGAGTGAGTCAGGGTGTCGCATCGGCCGCGCTCACCGACGCGTACAAGCGGAGCCGCACCAGCGCACGCGCGCTCAACCCGCGCGTGCAGGCAGATTCGCTCGCCCATCCGCTTGCCATCGCCGGGCCCGTGAAGCAGGCCGCTGGCCCCAGCGCGGGCAGGGAAGCGAGCGTCCTGCTGTGGGTGAGTGGCGTCGCCCTGATCGTGCTCATTATCGCCTGCGCGAACGTGGCAAACCTCATGTTTGCGCGGGTCCTGCGCCGCCGCCGCGAGGTCAGTGTGCGCCTGGCCCTTGGCGTTAGGCGCGGCCGGCTCATCATGCAATTCGTGGTCGAGGGACTCCTGTTGGCGCTGATCGGGTGCGTGGCCGGACTCTTCGTGGCCCAGTGGGGCGGCGCCGCCATTCGGTCCCTCCTGCTCCCCGACAGTTCTCCCTTCACACTCGCCGACGATTGGCGCACCCTCGGCGTCGCCGTTGTCTGTGCCGTGGCCGCCGCGCTGCTCACCACCATTGGGCCGGCGTTGATGGCCACCAGCTGCAACCTCGTAACGTCCCTCAAGGCTGGTGTGCGCGAAGGGACACACGCACGCTCCCGGACACGAGCTGCCCTCGTGGTCACCCAGGGGGCCCTTTCTGTCGTGCTGCTGGCTGGCGCCGGGCTCTTTGTGCGCAGCTTCAACAACGCGCGCGCCGTCCCACTCGGCTACGACGTGCAGCCTGTACTGGAAGTGATCCCCGACTATCGCGGCAACGTCATGGACAGCGCGGCCGCCGTGGCGGAGCGGGAACGTTTGCTCGCCGCGGCACGGACGATCCCAGGCGTCGAGGTGGCCGCGCGCGTCAACAGCCGCCTGTTCGGCACCAATACACTGGACCTCCGTGTTGACGGCATCGACTCCCTCTCCGCACTCGGCAGGTTCAACATGCAAGTGGCGTCGCCAGAGTACTTCGCGGTGATGAAGACCCGCCTGCTACGCGGTCGCGCGTTCGACATCACGGACCAGGCCGGGTCGCCCCACGTGGTGGTGGTGAGCCAGGCCATGGCCAGCGCGTTGTGGCCCGGCAAGGAGGCCCTTGGCCAGTGCATCTACATTGGCCTGAGTCCGCGGAGGGGGAACAATGTTTCACCTGCCCAGCACGCACCGTGCACAACGGTCATTGGTGTCGCCGAGAACACCGCGCAGCAGAACATTGGCGATGATCCGCGGTTCATGTATTACCTGCCGGTGGCACAGGCGTGGCCCCAGGTCGTGTCCACGATGTACCTGCGCATGAGCGCGCGCGACCCGCGCGGTCAGATCGAGAATGTCCGCCGAGAGCTGACGCGCGTGATGCCTGGGGACGGCCTGGTGGTCATTCGGCCGCTCCAGGAGGTGGTGGATGACCAGAGTCGTTCGTGGCGGCTGGGCGCAATACTCTTTGCGGCCTTTGGTGTGTTGGCGCTGGTGGCGGCGATCGTCGGCCTATACGGGGTGATGAGCTACGACGTGACCCAACGTGCGCATGAGTTGGGCGTGCGCGTGGCGCTGGGAGCGAGTGCGCGGGACATCGTGGGCTTGGTGCTTAGGCAGGGGATGCAGCTGGCGGGAATCGGTGTCTTTGTCGGGTTGTCGCTGGCCGTGATTGCGTCGCGATGGATACAGCCCTTGCTGTTCCGGCTGTCAGCGAGAGACCCCGGCACCCTCGGGGTTGTGGGGGTCGCGATGCTGCTGGCGGCGCTGGCGGCGAGCCTGATCCCGGCCGTGCGGGCGCTGAAGGCGGATCCGAACCGAGCGCTGCGGGCGGAGTGAGGAGGCGGCAGCGTGGCTATGCTGGGCGTGCAATACTTCGATGACGCGGATCCCCAAATCCGCGTTAGCCTCGGCGTATGTTCGCTTGCACACCCCTTCTCGCCGAGCGTACGCTATGGCCATGCCACAATCCCACGGGTGGACGCTGGAGATGGTCCACGCACTTCCCGACGACGGGAATCGCTACGAACTCATCGACGGCGAGCTGTTCGTGACGCCAGCGCCGACGGGGGAGCACCAGAACGCTGCCGCTGTACTCTCCGAGCTGCTTCGTCCGTACGCGAGGGGCTTGGCCCTCCAGGTGCTCTTTGCGCCATTCTCCGTTCGCATCCGAGGGCCCGGAGAAGTGCAGCCGGACCTGGTTGCATTCCCCCGACGGAAAGGAGAGCGCATCCCGCCCTTGGTGAACATCGCTGAGCTCGTGCTCGCGGTGGAGATTCTGTCACCTGGCACCAAGCGTGCCGACCGGCAGGTGAAGCGCGCACTGTATCAAACGTGCGGCGTGGCCGAGTACTGGATCGTGGACTTGCACGCGCGCGTGATCGAGCGGTGGCGGCCTAACGACGAGGAGCCGGAGATGGCCGCAGGGGAGCTGGTGTGGCGACCGGTGGGAGATGCCGAGGCGCTGCGGGTGGATGTGGTGGAGTACTTCCGGGAGGCGTTCGACTGAGCGGAATACAACTCCAGGCTTCATGGACGGTCAAGCACGCCTACTTGAACTTTGGGCGCCAGAAGACGGGTTGCGGCTGGTTGATCGGCTTTCGAGGCGCCGCGAGTCTCTTGGGCTTCGCGAGCGTTTAGGCGAAGCACTCGTACCTGTTGTTCCATTTGCAGTCGACGATCTCCACGCTGCCCACAATGACTCCCGTCAGGAGTTCGCCAGAGGAGCTGCGCGGCCGGGGCACGTTGTCGCCGATGGAGCTGGTGAACAGCTACAACGGTCCGGACACGCGTCTTGATACCGAAACCTTCACAATCGTTCTCGAGTGGGTCCGAGCCCGATCATAAGGGGCTTGGAAGGCGCTATCGCGCGAGTGCTAATGGTGCAATCGTCGCGGGTGGAACGTGCGACCGCACGCGGGCTTGCTGTGGAATCGCCATACGCTAGAACACGTTCTTGAACCAATGCGCGAGCTGCGTCGGAATTCGCCCCTGACGCGGCAGCAACGCATCAAGTTCCATCGGTCCTTCGATCCACTGGCACTGGCCGACCAAGGCAAGCAAATCCAGGTACGGGATCGTCGGCGGCCACCCGGAGATGAGCAACGCGTCCTCTCCATCGCTCACCATGCTGCGCTCATTCTGATTGGCCGACCCCAACGCCGTGTAAAAGACCACGCGCGCTCGCTCGTCAGGCGACAGGGCATCGTACCAGCGCCTCACAAACTCATCGCCAATATCGAATGTGGTGTCCGCTGCATCGGCGACGGCCAGCAGCGACGTCGAGTGTCGTTGCATCTGGTGCACGCGCTGGGCAACGAAGGTGCGGGTGATTTCCACCCACTCCGGACTCGACATCATGCGCCATGCCTCGCGCGAGGCGAAGAAGTTGACTTTCATGTGGAGCAACGCGCGCTCGCGCGACTCGAAGTCGTGCTCAGGCAGCTGCTGTGCACCGCCGCCCGGCAGGTCGTTTCCTTCCCGCAACGTTGCCGCCAGCTCGGCAAGCCCGGGATACACCGTAGGCGGGAATTGGTACAGGTCGCGCAGCCACTCGTATTGCGCGAGTGCGCGATTGATGGCGTCGAGTCGACCGGCGACGTCGGTGATGGGAAGGGTCGATGTGAACATCCCGACCTTGAGCAAGCCCCCCGCGTCGCTGATCTCACGCGAAAGCATTCGCGACGCCATGACCAAGCGCCACACCAACTCGCGGCTCCGCGCCATGGACCCGAACGCACGAGCCGGCGCGTTCGCTAGTGATGGCGCCATCACGAGCACACGAACGCCGCGCAGCGCTGCGCCCACCAACGCCGATCCCCAGAAGGTGCTGTTCCAGATCGAGTCTGGGACCTTGATGACGGATCCCGCGGGCATCAGCGTGTAAAGGACTGCCTTGGCGACGTTGATCTGCTTGGCATCGAAACCGGTGCCATTCTGGAGACTCACGGCGCTCAATGTGCGCACCCCACGTTGCGCCTGTGCGCGTACTTCGGCGTCGATGCGCTCCCAGTAGTTCCGGGGAATGTCGTGCGGCTGCAACGCGGCGGGCACGTCGTTGGCGCCAATGCCCTGCTTCATCAGGGCGTCGCGCGCCGCCGCCTTGAGCGAGCGCAGCACCGGCCCTCGAACGAGCAGCGAACGATCTTCCCACGAGCGGTTGGCGTAGTGCTCACCAACGCCCGCACCTGTCAGCATGGCCTCGCCACGGAAGGGATCGGTCTCGGTGACATCGTAGAACGCGATCTTTCGATGGTCGCGCATCCACGCGTCAGGTAGCGGAAAGTTCGAGACGACGGTCCAGCTCCAGAAGCTCGGATCCGCGGCGTTTGTGATGTTGACGTGAACCTTCACGAGGTTCCGCAGCCAGGCTTCTCCATACAACCGCCGCTGCTGCCCCAACAGCACGGACGCGCTGATCGCGGCGCGCAATGTGTCCTGCGCCGCGCGGAGCGAGTCCTCCATCCACGCGAAGTCGCTGGGCAGGTGCACCTCGTGGCGCGTCGGATCTTCCAGCAGGTCCATGAACAGCCGACCGCGGTTGACCTCGTAGAACCACTGATCGAGCAGGATGATGTACGTCGGGAAGGTGCCCGTCGTGTCGTAGGCGCGAACGCTCGCGGTCAGCGCCGCCAGATACGACCGCAGCACGTGACGGAAGCTCATCTCATCCGGGTCGCCCTGGTTGTCGAATCCCCGGAAGTCGTGCGTCCACAACACATGGTAGTCGCGCGCTGCGCGAATCGTGCGATTCAGTTCCGACTGGAACTGCTCGTTGATCAGGTATGAGACGCTGTTCCCCTCAGTGAATGGCTCCCCGACGGCCTGCGCCACCAGGTCGTCGAGCTCTGCCTGCGTGTCGTACTGCTCGGCGCGGAGCGCGAACTGGAGTGGTAGCCAGACGAAGCGGGAGGATCGTTTTCTGTTGTAGCTCGCGGCACGACTCCACTCCACGATGTCGAGCAGGGCGTCGAAGACCCAGAACACGTTCTGCGCCGTTGCCGCCGGCAGGTGGCTTTCGACCAAGAACCAGCGGGTGAACGCGCCACGCGCCAGCACATCGAGGCCGAGTGTGGTGTCGTGCGCCTTCGCTTGGCCAAGCGAGCGATCGTAGGGGAGCACTACTTCGGCGAGCAGCACGGCGCGCGCCCGCGCGCCGATGAAGGCACCGAGTCCGGTTGTGTCGGTGGCGGGCGACGCCGCGGCGACAGCGCTCGCGAAGGCGTGGTCCATCGCATCGTGAAATCGGCGCGCTTCCCCATCGAGGGTATGCGTTACACCGTCACCCGACACGAGCCGGTGGAGCGCCTCGATCTGGCGCACCACATCGGAGTCAGAGGCGGCACCGCCGCTGCCGTGGTGGTCCAGCCACGGCACCGTGAGGCGTTCGATATAGCGGGCGGACGAACGGGCGACCGCCACGATGTCGCCTAACGCGGTAGTCGGAGGAGCAACCAGCGGTGTCGGCGCGCGGGTCGTGGGAAGGATCACGCGATCGGTGGCTGGGCGCGTGCGGCCAGCGGGAATGCGCTTGAACAGCGGCTTCTCGATGCCGATCGTGAATGCACGGTCGGTGCGCGGCATCAGGTCCAGGCGCACGGTGCTGCCGTCGCCGAACAGTCCGCCGCGGCGAAACGGGTACACGTACGTGAAGATCGGACGAACCTGGTCACGGCTGAGGCTGTAATCCGCGCCGACGGCGATCCCCGTCAGCTGCGAAACCCAGCGAAGCCGAACACCGGCGTTGTAACTCGCGTTCACCGCCTGGTTGTAGCCTTCGAGTTGCAGCCCGCCGACGCCCAGCGAGCGACTGAGGATCTCGCGGTACACACCGAGGCGGCCCTCACCTATTCCTTCCACACGCGACGTGCCGTCGCGGAGTCCGACCGCCGCGCCGATGGTCCACGACCACGGATTCGGCTGCCCGAGGGAAATCGTCCGCCCCCCCTCACTCGGCAGCCGCTGCTGCGCCGTCATGGGTGATGTCAGCAGCATCAGGCTGACCAACGGCAGCCACACGAATCCACTTCGACCCATCGTCACTCCCGCCAGAGCCCGACTACAGGTAGCTCGAACGCGCCTGCACGTCAACATCCACCCTCTATTTGCGGGAAGTGGACTAGTGAGCCGAGTTTTGGCGGTGCGTTTCGCAGCGCGAGAGGGCTGCGGTGTCAGGACGCGACCGGGTCATCCGCCAGATTCCACCGGAAGCGAGCGTTGCCGTGCCGATGACCGTTCGGCACTCAGGCGCGCGCTCGGCACCCACTATCTGCAACAGGTCAAACACGACGCCGGACGCCCGGCGAATCGCGTGATGGGTACCGAGTCGGCGTTGCACGAATCCCTCGGCCACAACGGCCGACGTGGCGTCGACCGACTCGACACCTAAGGGGAGGGGAGTGTTTCCGCGTTGCAGTCCAGCGCGTCCTTTGCCGCTGTGAGCACGGGACATCGCCAGCACGCGATCGATTTCCGACGTGTAGTTCACCACGCGGGTTGCGAGCGGCACGACGGACGGAATGACGTCGGTGGTAAAGCGTTCGACGTCGATATCCGCGGCGATGAAGGCGATGGCACGCGCGGGTGTAGCCACGAGTCGCGCACGCAGCTCTGTTGAATCCCGCAGGGCGGCGCTCATTAACTGCGCGCCGAGCGAGTGCGAGACGAGGAGCAGCTGCGACGCAGGCACGGCGTCGAGAAGTGTTGTTGCTGTGTGCACGAAGGCTGGGACGCTGCGCGACGCGGCAACGGAGTCCTCCACGTAGCCGGCAAAGACGCTGGGGTTCTTGCGGCGAAGCACGATGCCGTTCCCATGTGACGGCCAGCAGAACACTACCCAACGGGCGTTGGCGCTGGAGCGCACTCGCGCCTCGGCGGCGTACCGCCAGCACTCGTGCAGGGATGTGCCGAAGCCGTGGACGTAAAGGACGGTGGGTGTGTCACCAGCGACGGTCTGCGTGCTGGATTGCAGTGCGTGAAGAAATGCGTCCGCCGACAGCTGCACCGAGTCCTGTAGCCGGACGTCGAGCGCGCCGGTCATCGCATCGGCGTTCTGTCGATACCTATGGATGGCGAATCCGTACTCGAGAGAGTCAGCGCGTTGTTCGGTGTCCTTGCCCTTGCTACGCGATCGGTTCGAGACATACCAGACCGTGTCGGAGGCGAATTGCTCCTCGGGCGTCCTTGTCGCGGGCGCGCGCGTTGAGGGCATAGTGCGTGCTGCGGCAACTACAGGCGCATCACTGCCTGACGCGGCGACGATGAGCGACGCGATGAAGGCCCAGCGGGGCAGGAGGTTGGGAACGTGGGGCAATGGGAACGCGACAGCAGTTACCGAGCGTGGTGACTACGTGGGTAACCATGCCAACGAGCCGAATGCATGTCAACGAGCTACGGTTGCAGTCGGACGCGCTGCATGATTGGTGGCACAAACGCGCTTCGCATGCACTAGTGAGGCGGGCTCACGCGCTGCCACTGCCGCTCTTGCCCGCTTTCCCACCGCGAGAACATGTTAACTGCCATTGCCGAGCAGATGTCTGACAGCTATCATGATAGCATGAATGCTATCACCACCGTCGGGCGGCTGCTCGCGGGTGCCAGGGAGGCCGCGGGCGTCACCCAGCGAGAAATGGCGGAGCGCGCCGGAACGGCGCAATCGGTCGTTGCCCGAATCGAACGTGGGCAGGCCAACCCCACCATTGGGACGCTCGAGCGCCTCTTCGAAGCGGCCGGGGTTGAGCTGACGATGGCGGTCGCCCCGCTTCAGGCAGGAGACCCCGTTGTCGAGGCGTACAAGCGGGATGTGGACCGTTCGCTGTTGCGGGAGAACCTGAAGCGCGACGTCACAAGCCGACTGCGCATGAACGCTGAGCTGCAAGCGTTCGCGCAGGAGGCGCGCACGAGCGGTCGTCGGCGCCGGCGATGATTGGCATCGAGCGCCTGCTCGGGGCGCTGGATCGCGCGTCCGTTGAGTACATCGTTGTTGGCGGCATTGCCGCGCGGATCCACGGTGCGGCACGTCTCACGCAAGACATCGACATCGTCTACGGTCGGTCGGACGACAACCTGAAGCGGCTCTGCAAGGCTTTGCGTTCTTTGCGACCCTACTTACGCGGTGCGCCAGCTGGGCTGCCGTTCGAGTGGTCGGCAGCGACGCTGCGTGCCGGACTTAACTTCCCACTGACCACCTCAGCGGGCGACATCGACTTGCTCGGCGAGATCGTTGGCGGTGGGACGTACGACAATCTGCTGCCACACACGATTAGCGTGAGGGCCTTCGGATACAACGCGAAGGTGTTGGACCTGGAGTGGTTGATTCGGGTCAAGCGAGCGGCGGGCCGACCGAAGGACCTCGAGGCAATCGCAGAACTCGAGGCCTTACGCGACGAGCAGGGTCGATAGCGGATCTGGCTGAGGCGCCGCCGGCATTCACGGATCGCAGACGGCCGCGAAGAATGCCGGCAGGTCAACCTCTAAGGCCTCCGCGTGCGGTTCCGGTTGCCAGAGCAGGTGACTGCTCAGCACCTCGGGCTCGTCAGCACCAAGGCGCCATCGCTCAACCAGGCGATTGCCAAGATCCACCACCCAGTATTCGGGCACACCGAGCTCCTGGTACTTCCGGCGCTTCACGAAGCGATCGGCGCGTACCGTGCTCGGGGAGAGCACTTCCACCGCGAGCGTGAGACGACCAACGTCCTCGAAGCGCGCCGGCCGACGCCCCTCCAGCTTTGGCATCACGAGCAGATCGGGTTGCAGCTCGCGGCGTGGCGTGACGTACACCTCTGCCGGTGCCACCGCTGTCCAGAGTCCGAGCGATGACGCGTACGCTCGCAGCAAGCCGCACAACACAATGACAGCTTCCTGATGCTCGAACGTCGGCGCTGGTGTCACGAATAGCTCGCCGTCGATGACCTCGTACCGATTGCCATCGTCGGGGAGAGCGTGGACCATCTCCACGGTCCACTCGTGGTTCTGCATGGGAGCAGGCATGCCCATAGCGTACGCTCGGCGCGGCATGTGAGGCAAGAGAGCACATGCGGAGTATGGCCGCATGGGTTGGCGGCCGACGCATCATCCTATTGCACCTACGAGCGCTTGATTGCTGCGGCCGAACCAGCGTTATCAGGCGTTCGTCAAGCAAGCTTTGGCGCGCATCGGAGTGGCGCTTAGTACGCGTCTTCCTGACGCAACTGGTCAATGCGCTCGTTGGTGACGATCCCGCCGCGTCGCGCGAACGGTTTGAATCCGTACACAGCCTTCGGTTCACGAACGGCAGACGGAGAGGGCGCTGTCAACGCCACGCGGACAAGCTCCGAGACGACCTCCCCGAGTGTCTTGTCCTCGCGCCGAGCACGCTCCTTGGCCGCGAGCAAGACGTCGTCAGCGATGTCGAGGGTGGTTCGCATACGTCAGATTGTAACGCATCACGCATCAGGAACAAGGACATAGCGTGGAGAGTGCTGCGGCCAAACCACCATCGGTCGTGTGCTACAGCTCGGCCACCATTGGGTCGATCGCCTCGACGAACGGGAACCGGTGAAAGTCCGTGTCGCGCGTGCAAATGCGCCGGATCCCGTGCTCGCGCATCAGGCACGCTGTTTCTGCGTCATGCCACAGATTTCCCGCCAGACCGGGTGTGGCGTCCACGAGTTCCTTGAGCACTGCCGCGTGCCGATCGGTCGGCACAAGCATCGTGAGGCCCGGGGCAGCTGCAACTGCTTCGAGGAATTCATGCGCCGAGCGACTACCCCACGGTCGCCGCAGCACCCGCGGGTGCGTGACCACGCGCAGGAACTCGTAGCAGATCCCCCAGGTGAGGAACCACGCCGCGCTGGTCTCCCGCCAGCGCTCGAGCAACGCGCGACAGCGTTCGTGCTCGGGCGCACTCGTATCGGCTGCGTACACCAGCACGTTCGTGTCCACAACAAACACTACCGTCCCTCCATGGCGCCGTAGAGCGCGCCCCGGTCGGTGATGTCCACCAGCGCGCCGCCGCCGTCGAAGCTGGGCAGGGGCGTGAGCGGTTCGTGCTCGCGTCGGGAGCGAAGTAGGTTGCGGAGTGCCGTCTCGACAAGTTCGGACATGGTGCGGCCGGACCTGGCAGCCTCTCGCTTGAGGCGGATCATGACAGAGTCATCGATGACGAGTGTGGTCCTCATATGGAAAACCATATGAAGCATGTGGCTGTATGTCAAGCCAGAGGGAACGCGATGATGTGCTACCGATTTCGTCTGGCCCGACGCTTCGGAGCTGCTACGGACACCAATCTGCCTGCAACGGCGCGCCAGCGACGCATCGTTCTATTGCGCGCGCCATCGAATTCACCGCCAGGTCAAGACTGCGTTCCTCGGGACGGGGGGATCACCCGTAGGAATCAGCCCCCTCCTCCACACCATACCGCGTCAGCCAGTTACTGAGCGTCTGGTAGCTCGCCAACCCCACCAGCTCGGCCGCCTTCGTCTTGTTTCCGTGCGCTTCCTTCATCGCCCTCGTTAGGTAGTGGCGCGCCACGTCCTCGAGCAGCGAGGGTAGCACGAACCCAGCCCCCAATGCGCGTCCCAGCGTGTCGTCGCTCCGCGCCTGCCGCGACGGCAGCAGCGATTCGCGCGCGTCCTCGGCGGTGATCGTCTGGCCGTTGGCCCAGATCACCATGCGGCGAAGGGTGTTGAGCAGCTCTCGCACGTTCCCGGGCCAGGTGTGGCCGAGTAGCACACTGCGGGCGCCGGCGGACATCGACTTGGGAGGCGCTCCCTCGGCGCGCGACTCGTCGGCGTTCACACGGGTGAACAGCTCGTCGATCAACAGGCCGATGTCGCCCGTGCGCTCGCGTAGCGGCGGCACGTGGAGGGACGCCACGGCGAGCCGAAAGTAGAGATCCTCGCGAAAGCTGCCGGCCTGCACCTCGTCCGCCAGCGCGCGATTGGTCGCGGCGATCACCCGCACATCGGTCTTCATGGAGCGGCTCGCGCCGACTCGGAGTACCTCACCGTCCTGCAAAACGCGCAGCAGCTTCACCTGTGCGGCCAGCGGGAGCTCGCCGACTTCGTCCAGGAAGAGTGTGCCACCGTTCGCCTCTTCGAAGTAACCGGCGCGTGTTTCGGTCGCGCCGGTAAATGCGCCCTTGACGTGCCCGAACAGCTCGGACTCGACCAGCTCGCGAGGGATGGCACCGCAATTCACGGGAACGAACTTGTGGGCGCGACGGGGACTGGCGCGATGGATGGCGCGGGCGAGCAGTTCCTTGCCGGTGCCGGACTCGCCTTCGATGACGACTGGCACGTTGTGAAGCGCAACTCGGCTGGCCCGTGAGATCAAACGATTCATCTCGCGACTTCGGCAGATGATGTCGGAAAACTCCGCCGACGGCGGGGGCTCGGCGGCGCTTTCCTGACGGAGCCGAGCATCGTGTTGGGCGAGGAGGTGCGGCACGAACTCCATCGCGATCTCGAAGGGGATCTTGACGGTTTTGACGCCAAACTTCTGCGACGACTCGATGAGTCGCGCGGGGAACCGGCTCTTGGCGAGGAGAATCCAGATCGCCGCCATGGCCGGCGTGCCAGGGCTCAGGTGGAACGTCAGCTCAACGCCTTTGCCATTTTCGGCAAGGCAGGCGCGGGACGCTGCCTGGTAGATCTCCTCGTAGTTCGTCGGACTGCTGAGGGCCACGCGTTCGAAGGTGACCTGCGCCTTGGTGCGTTTGCCGATCCACTTGGCAAAGCCACGATCCTCGTCTGCGCTGTAGTTGGAGAGCAGATGCACGCGATCGAAGGCGAGTGCGTTGAGCGCGCCGGCGATGGGGCCTGGGCCCGAGGTGTCGCCGCTCGCGCCGCGGAGGTCGGCCGTTCCAACCCAGGCGAGGAGTGTGGCGGGCATGGAGGAGGGGGAAGGAGGTTCGTCAACGTACAAAGAGTCTTGTCATACCGCAAAACAATTTGCATCCGGCGGAGCGTTCGGCGTTGGCTCGAGGGGGAATACGCGTGACGTGAACACCGCGCACTGCACAGCCAAATGCTCGGCGCCGAGTCAGTTAGCTGTTCTTCAGGTGCAACCGTTAGCCTGTCGACCCTGCGGACCCCGTGCATGGCACGGGCCGTGCCCTAGAGAGCGCGCCAACCCATGCGGAGCCACATGCCTGCCGTCGCAACCAAAACGCTTGTCGTGATCGTGATCGCCCTGGCGGTGGTGCTGCTGGTGGTTGGCGGCGGGAGCGTGATCGCGGTGGTGATGTCTGGGGGTGGGCTTCCGTGAGCGTTGCGCTGCAGGTGGTGTCGCGAGGTGCAGCAGGTCATCGGGCGCGAGTGGGACGGGGTGGGGTTGGGGCAGTATCGCGTCCGGTGGCCCTGCGCGCAGCACAGGTCAACCTGGCAGACCTTCCGTGGCATCGCTCAGGATCTGCAGATATCGATCGTACACGCCGTCCACAGTCGTTACGCGACATGCGTCGGTAGCTTCGCGTTGCATAACCCCACACCGGTTTCCACAGCTCAAGAAGCTTGAATAGTCCGCCACCTGACCGCTCTGGAGATGGCCGTCGCTCGCGGCGAGCTGCAGCGCCCGCCCAAGCGCGATGACCCGCTGCTCGACATCCTCATCCAGCGCGGCAAGGATCACGAGGCGAAGCACGTTCGGCAACTCGGCGAATCGCTCAACGTCGTCGACCTGAACACCCTGCCACCCGGCGATCGCGATCTCGCCGTCCAACGCACGCTCGAAGCCATGCAGGCCGGCGCTGACGTCATCGTGCAGGGTGCGTTGATGGATGGCATCTGGTACGGGCGCCCGGACGTGATGGAGAGGGTGAACACGCCGAGTGCGCTGGGCGCGTGGTCGTATGAGGTGACGGACACGAAGCTGGTGCGCGAGACGCGCGGCGGGACGATCCTCCAGCTGTCGTTGTACTCGGAGATGCTGGCCAAGGCGCAGGGCGCGCGTCCGGAGTACTTCCATGTCGTCACGCCGGACGAAGAGAATCCCCGGCAGACATTTCGCGTCGACGACTACGCGGCGTACTTCCGCTTCGTGCGTGATCGGATGGTTCAGACGGTGGCCCGCGAGCACGCCGAGGTCGCGGCCGAGCACTATCCAGAGCCGGTAGACTACTGCGAGTACTGCGAGTGGTGGTCGCGCTGCGATGCCAAGCGACACGCCGACGATCATCTCTCCCTCGTGGCCGGGATCACTCGGCTGCAACGACG
>JBGAJQ010000112.1:0-3911 GCA_044224875.1 Gemmatimonadaceae bacterium
TTGTGGTTGGCAGGGAATGGCGTGTTCAAGTTCAACGGAGCGTCGTTCGACCGGATTCACTGATACCGTCTGCAGTGAGGGCTGGGAGGTTCCGATGCAGGATGGGCTTGATGAGTCTCCGCCACAGCATGTTGCCCAACCTGGCCCATCTGCCATCAACTATCTAGAATCCCGTGGTCCGCAGATCGTCGAGCAGGCCAGAAGGTGTCGCCTGGCGTTCGCCAGCCAATTGATCGTGGACCGCGGATGAGACTGCCACATCGATCGGGACTCGCCTTGCTCGCGCTCCTGGCACTCGCAGCCAGCAAATCCCCAGCTCTCACGCAGCAGACTCCCTGGCACTCTTCGCCCGGCCACGAAGAACTCCCAATCTGGCCGGGTGCCGCGCCCAATGCGCGGCGCGTCTCGGAGCCTGAGGTCTCTGGAACGGTCACGGACGCGCAAGGTCACGCGAAACTGGTTGGCGGAAAGCCGTGGACCTACGTCAGCAACGTGTCGCGTCCCACGATGACGGTCTATTCGCCGCAAGAGCACAACACCGGCGCAGCCGTCGTGGTGTTCCCCGGCGGAGGCTACAACGTTCTCGCTATCGACCTCGAGGGGACGGAGGTGTGCGAGTGGCTCAGTTCCAAGGGCATCACAGCCGTCTTGCTGAAATACCGCGTGCCGTGCGTCAAGGTCGGCCCGTATCGGGATTGTCCGACGGCATTGCAGGACGCGCAGCGGACGGTGGGGTTGGTGCGCTCGCAGGCCTCGCGCTGGCAGATCGATCCACACAAGATTGGCGTGCTCGGTTTCTCCGCAGGCGGGCATATGGTCGCCGCGATGAGCACGCACTTCGAGAAGCGGACGTACCCGGCAGTGGATGCCGCCGACGACACGAGCTGTCGCCCGGACTTCGCGGTGGCGCTCTATCCGGGACATCTCATCGCCGGTGCGAAGAGTCTCACGCTGAACCCGGATATCCAGGTCACGAGTCGGACGCCGCCCACATTCTTGGTGCATGCGCAGGATGACCGCGTGGATGCAGTCGACAATTCTCGCGTCTACTACTCGGTGCTCCGGAAGCACGGTGTTCCAGCGGAGTTGCACGTGTTCAAGACGGGAGGACATGCGTTCGGGCTCCGTCCGACCGGATCGCCCATCACGCGATGGCCACAACTCCTGGAGACGTGGTTGACGACGCTTGGCGTGATTTCCGAGTAGACTCGAAACGCTGTCGAACAAGAGCACGCAGCGGAAGGCGCCTCGACGAAATTCCGCAGCCTCGCAAACCGAGAGCACACACATGACCGAACTTTCGCATCGCGCGTTGTCTCTGTTGGCGTGCGCAGCGATTGCCGCCTGCGGCGCGGAGCCCGCCTTCGCCCAAGACTCCACGATCACCCTCCCCGCGCCCACCGGCACGCACGCAGTGGGCACATTCGCCACGATGTGGCTCGACCCAGCTCGCACGGATTCCAGCACCTCCGCACCGCGCCCTGTGCGAATCCAGATGTGGTATCCGGCCGCGCGCAACCCCGAACTCGGTCGCGCATCGTACGCGCCCGATGTGGACTCGTCGGGGAGCGACTACGGCCGGCTCCTCGCGGGCGTCGCACCGCACGCGTCCTGGCGACCGCGCTTCGAACAGGGGATTCCGCCCGCGCCGGTCGTCGTGTTTTCGACGGGGCGGTCCATGGCCGCCTACGACTACACATCGCTCGCCGAGGATCTGGCTAGCCACGGCTACGTGGTGGTGGGAGTGAACAGCCCTGGGCTCTCGCGCATGACGAACGCCCAGGGCGAGCCGATTCCACCCCTGCCGGCGCCGCCGCTCGCAGTGCTTCAGCATTTCGATCAGGCCGACCGGTACTTCGACCCGATGGTGCGCGACGTCGACGCCGACCTGAGATTCGTGCTCGCGCATCTGGCGTCGGCGAACCGCTCCGATTCGCTTCTCGCCGGCCACCTGGACCTGCGGCGATTCGCGATGATGGGCCACTCCAACGGCGCGCTCGCGGCATCGCGAGCCTGCGCCGAGAACAACTGGTGCCAGGCGTTCGTCGGTATCGAGGGAACGCAGACACGCGAGATCCGGAAGCAGGGAACCCGGAAGCCGTACCTGTTGCTGATCAGCGACGCGTCTCTCGGGTACGACGTGGAGGGCGTGTATCGTGAGACAGGTACTCACCCGCGGTCGCGCTACACCGCTGTCATTGTGAAGGGCGCCGGACACAACACCTTCACGGATCTTCTGCTCGTGCGGCCGACGCTCTTCCACTATGCGATCGCGCCTGGGCGAGGCGTGGAGATCACGCGGGCCGCCGTGCGGGCGTTTCTCGACGCAAACCTCCTCGGCGGAAAGAACGCCACGTTGGAGGGATCTCTGGCGCCCTATCCGGAAGCGAAAGTGCAGACGACGTTCGCGCCGCCCGCGCACGACTGACGATCACGGTGGGCGCGCGCCCACGTTCTCACCCTCCCGGAGGTCCCATGTTCGACCACGTCAAATTCGGCGTCACCGACTATGCAGCGAGCCGAGACTTTTTCGTCAAGGTGCTCGAGCCACTCGGCGTGACCGAGATCCGCGAGTGGCCGCCCGACGGCATCGAGATGAACGAGCCCGGCGGCAATGTGTCCTTGTGTCTCTACCAAACCGATGAGACGCCCGCGCATCTCCACCTGGCGTTCGCGGCGAAAACCCGCGAGCAGGTCGACGCGTTCTATCGCGCGGCGCTGGAGGCCGGCGCCGAAGGCGATTACGCGCCCGCGGTGCACCCGGAATACAACCAGAACTACTACGCGGCGTTCGTCACCGGGCCGGACGGGCACAACATCGAAGCGGTGTGCCATGAGCCAGAGGCCTGACCCCGCGCCCGAGCCGGCCGGTCCTTGGCACCTGGTTTCACGCGAACACGAAGCGCCACACCGCCACCAACCCATTCTCCGCGAGACCCAGCATGCCCTCCGAATCTCCCACGCCGGTCTACTTCATCGCCCAACTTCACGCCCCCGACATCGACAGGTATCGCCACGAGTACGGGCGCAGGGTCCTGGCGCAAGTGGCGGAGATCGGAGGCAAGCTGCTGATTGCAAGTCCCAGCCCGACGGTGCTCGAAGGCGATTACGCGGCGACCTGGACCGCGGTGATCGAGTTCCCGGACAGAGCGACCGCATTGCGGTGGTACGACTCTCCCGACTACGCGCCCTTGAAGACGCTCCGCCTTACGGAACTCACCACGGAAGGGACGGCCGCCCTGTTCGATGGCTATCCCATGCCGGCGGGCGACGCGTGACGCTCGTCGCGGAGTGAGCCGCCGCCGCCACGTTCTCCCACTTTCGGCTCGCGGTTCCCGACCAACTCGGGCAGCATGGCGCCTCCAGCACTGACCCTCTGAGTGGAGCCGCCATGTCCGACGAGACGCTTCCGACCAACGACGAGGTCGAATACACACGCACGATCGCATCCGGGCCGGGCGGATCAGACTCCGAACCGGGCGGATTGCCGGCCGAGATCGACGGCTACAAGTTCCTCGGCGTGCTCGGTCAGGGCGGCATGGGCGTCGTCTACCTGGCCGAACAGAACGAGCCGCGCCGTCGCGTCGCCATCAAGCTCATGCGCGGCACCGCGCACACCGACGCGCTACACGTGCGGCTGTTCCATCGCGAAGCCGACATGCTGGGCCGCCTGCGGCACCCGAACATCGGTGCGATCTATGGCGCCGGGCGCTTGCGGGATGGCCGGCCCTACTTTGCCATGGAACTGGTCGAAGGCCCGACGCTCGACGCGTATCTGGCGTCGAGGCCGTCGCCCAGCCACCGCGCAGAGTTGCTGCACCGCCTCGCGCTCGCCGGCCGCATCGCCGAGGCGGTGCACTATGCGCATCAGCGCGGCGTCATCCATCGTGACCTCAAGCCGTCGAACATCG
>JBGAJQ010000060.1:0-33176 GCA_044224875.1 Gemmatimonadaceae bacterium
CCCCGGGGCGCAGGATTCGCTCGCTGCCAGGCGACGCATCGACAATGAACTCCGCGCCATCGCCGGACGTGCCGTTCGACGCATTGAGTATCGTAGGTGCCTTGTCCCGTAGCTCTGAGCCGATCCCGCTCCCGAACTTGCGCACCACGATACGGAGGGGTCCTTCGATGACACGGACACCGCTGTTCTTGAGTCGCAGCGAAAGCGTGAGCGTCCCGGTCGCGGCGTCAAACTGCGACGGGTCTGGGACGAAGGTGATGTCCGGTGTGACATCGACCAGCACCGCGGAGGCGACTGGTGCAGCTGACGGAGCCGCGTCGATTCGCACGCGCGCCGTCCATACCTGGAACGTCCCCGAACGCGCGTCGGCCCACACCGGGTGAAACACCCCGTCGGCGTCGGCCGTCAGGCCGGCGTAGTCTCCCCCGTTCCCCCAGCGTGCTGCCGCGGAGAGAAAACTCAGTCGCGTCGCGCCTGAATCGCTGGGCACGGTGAAAAACGACGGCGTGACGGTGAGGTTGCCGGCGCTGAATGGGCGGGACGTCGCAGTGCTTACGCGCTGAGACGGCAGAAAGGTCGTTCCGCCGTCGGAGGACGCCGTGAAGTAGACGTTGTAGCCTGCCGCGGCAGTTTCGCCACGCGTGTCCTGCCACGAAATGCCAACGACGCCGTCCTTGTTCACCCGCACATTGGCGAGAAACTGTTGCGATTCGGGCGGAACGGATGCGTCCACCATGCGTGGTTCCGACCATGTGGTCCCACGATCATCGGACGTGCTGATCACTACTCTGAACTTCCCACCGGCAAAACGTGCATCCTGCCACACGCGATACACGCGATCTCGATGGAGCTCGCTGAGGTCTACCGCAACAGACGCGTCTCCGGCAAGCCGAATGGCGGCATCTGAGTACGCGGGGAATACCTCGTCAGGCGCGGCGCGTGGCGCAGTGAACGTCAGGCCGCCGTCGTTAGAGAGTACCGAGAAGAAGTGACTGCGCCTAGGCCCGGGCGCTGTCCGATCGGCGCCTAACGGGAAATCGTGAAACGTCGCCAACAAGGCGCCATCCGAGAATACGGCCATCGGCAACACGTTGGCGCCCATCTCCTTTCCCCCGGCGCGGTAGAATCGAACCGGTCCAGTGAAGGAGCGTCCGTCATCGTCCGAGCGGAAAAGGCCGAGATCGTACTCTCGTCCGTACAGCACGCTCAAATACACGCGCCCAGCGAAACGCCCCGTCGTCTGGTCCACGGCGAACATTTCGTGATCGTACGACGCGCCCAAGTCGGTGGGGCGGGACCACGTTAGGCCCCCATCCTCGGAGCGGTACACGTGCAGGAAGGCGCGGGTACGTCCCGTCTCGTCCGGATGGATGTTTAGCGTGCCAAACAGGCCCGTCCCGCGAGGGGTAAAAGCCACCTGAGGGTCACCGCCGCCGTCCTGGCGCTGTTCCGGGAAAGCGATGTCCGTCCATGTCCGGCCACCGTCCGCGCTGGCGTACACCTTTGTGGCGGGAGTCCCGTTAGGCCCGGTGTGTGTGATGCTGCCAGCGATCAGGTTTCGCGCCCGGCGTGGGTTCGCGGCGGCGTGGGTCTCCACATGCGGACTCTCACCATCGCGGCTTACCAAGAAGTCGGGCTCAATGACGATCCGGGATTGCGCGATGGCGTCAGCAGGCTGGAAGACCAACCCTCCGAGGACAAGCGCGATGCCGAGAGCACGCGCAGCAGTACGGGTCCGCATGAATCGGGTGGACGAGATGGTGAACTCCATGGCCGAGGCCAACCTCTGCCCTCACCGATTTGATGCGTTGCGGAGGGCTCGAAAGTCCGGCGGCGCGTCGGAAGCGAGCCTCAATCATGCCGAGGCCGCGTTCTCACTGCTAGGCGGAAAGACGTGACCGCAAAAACTACGGGCCCCACCCGAAGGTGGAGCCCGCAGTCGCAAGCTAGAACCTCGCCCGCTACACCGTCATCATGGAATGGTGTAGGTCTGGGTCGAGAGGCCGTCGCCAGCCGCGCTCATACCAACCGCGCGGATGACTTCGCCCGTGGCGAGCGCCGGTGCGATCGAACCGAGGGTGTAGGTCCAGAAGCGGTCCGTACCCTGATCGAAGATCGTAGGGTTCGTCGGAGCATTCGCCACGACGGTTCCGAGGTGCTGCCACGTGCCGTCCGCATTCTGGCGGAAGTACGCCACCTGCGGGAACGGCGGGTTCGTGATCGAAGTGGACGTCTTGGCGCGGGCCGCAGCCGACGAGCCAGCTGGCGTGCCTACGTTAAAGACATACCACTTGCCCACGCCGACTGTCGAGAACGGCGTGCCGGGCGTGGTGGTGCCAGGCAGGAGGGGAGCGGTGAACAGCCCTGACGAGTCAGGCGTCGTGCCGGCCAGAGGCGCGACCAGATGCTTGATGTCGTAGAACTGAGCCGCAACACCTGTCGGAGCATACGTAAGTGAGACGTTGGCTGGCGGCGTCGAGTCATTCGCTGCGCAGTCTGGAAGTGCCACTGCGGAGCAGACGACGTCGATACCGTTCAAGAAGCCGTGCGGAACGGTGAAGCCACCCGCGCCGAACGCAGCGCCGTTACCCACCGGCGTGGCCAGCGTGGAGTTCCACGGCGCGTCGATCGCAGGATACGACGAGTAGCGGAGGGCACCGCCCGGCATGTTCGGATACGTCAGGTACAACGCACCGTTGTTGACTTCGAGATCATCCTGACCGTTCGGCACGAAGGCAACCTGGCTCGCACCAGCGAGGACGGCCGGGAAGTTGATACCGGTCACCTGCGGGGCAGCGATGTCGATCGCAGCCTTCTTCGACACGGCGGCCGAGCTGTTGCCAGCGCGGTCGGTCGTGTAGGCCGAGTAGGTGTAGTAGCCCGGCGAGGTGGCGGAGAGGCCACCGGTCGTGCCGTACACCGGGAGCGTGTCGCGACGGAACGTCGGGTCGTCGTTGCCGACGGCCAGCGCCACGTCAACGTACGCGCAGGACACACCGCCTTCAGCGCACGTCGTGCCCGACGGGGCCAGACGCGTGATCTTGCGGTGATAGTAGTTGTTGTTCACGACGTCAAAGCCGGAGCGCGTGTCGCGGATACGGACGCCGAACAGCGCGTTCACCGACGTCAGCGGCTGGTTGTTGGCAACCAGGTCATTGAGCGTCGAGTCCTTCGTCGTGGAGACAACGTTCACGTTGCCCGCAGCGCCGGTCAGGGCGCCGATGTACTCAACCGTCGGAGCCGTAACGTCGACACCGAACGTGCTGGCGCCGCCCTGCAGAACCGTCGAGGCGTTGCCAAGGAGGTCGGCGACCGTAACGCGGGCGTCATACGCCGCGTTCGTGAAGTCGATCGCATCCTCTGGGATGCCGTGCGGCGTGGCCGGGAACACCGTCCAGGCGGTCGCCGGGAGATCCTGATACTCGTACTTGTCGGTCGAGGCAGCAGCGAGGCCGACGCCGGCATCACCACCGCGGCTCGTGATCGACGTCCAGTCAAACGCTGCGTTGATCCAGTTGTTCGGCGCAGCGGCCATCGTCAGCGCAACGCCGGCAGGCGCAACGTTGTCGACCTGGATCGGAACGAGCGGGTTGTTCGCGAACACGTACGTGCCACCCGGAACCGGGAGCGGGTTGCTGACGATCGGCGTCAAGACGCCGTTCGTGGCATCCGTGTACAGCCACGCCGTGACGATCGAGAGCTGGTTGCCAGCCTGGACGCCCGCGCAGCTGAAGTTGTTCGAGAACGGCAGCGAGGTGTCCGTCACAGCGCCGCAGGCGCCGAAGCCGAACGTCGCCTGGGCGGCGGACTTGCCGCTGTAGAAGACCGGATAAACCTGGAGGCCGACCGACGTGCCGGGGCCGCCATACCACAGCGTGCCATTCGGGCCAAGTGCGCCACTCGCCGAGTTCGTCGGGTTGGTCACGGCCGCATGGAACGTGTCGTAGTTGTTGAGCGTGATCGTGATCGTGTTGGAGGCCGTCGGAGCGCTGGCCTCATGCACGTACAGATTCGCCTGCACACTGGTGTTGCCGTTCAGGAAGGTCGGAACGCCAACGCCGGTCGTGTTGTTCAGCGTGTACGCGCCCGAGTTGATCGAGAGCGTCACCGGAGCGTTCGGCGCGCCGTTGACCGTGAACACCTGCGACGCGGCCGGAACGCCACCGAGGCGGACCTGCACCGAGTCCAGCGTCTGGCTGCCTGAGCTGATGTTCATGGTGACTTCGAACTGACCGAACACGTTGTTCAACGTGACGGGGGCACCACCGGTGGTGATCGACGCGATCGAGACCGACGCGCTGGCGACGTTGATCGTCGTGGCGGCGGACAGCGAGTTCGTGTTGGTCGTGCCGGTCGTGGTGATAACCGCGGTACCATTGCCAACCGCGGTCACGAGGCCGGACGCATTCACCGTCGCGACGTTCGCGTTCGAGGTGGTGTAAGTGTACGTGACGGTCGGGTTGCCGACCTTGGTCGCGTTCGGAACGATCTGCACCGTGCCGCCGACGCCCAGGTTGGCGTTGGTCGGAGCGACGGTGAGGCCGATCAGGTTCGCCGACGGCGGAACGACCGTAACGGAACCAGCGCCCGAAGCACCAGTATTGGCGGCAGACGTGGCGCGGATCGTCGTCGTACCAGCCGTGACACCCACCACGTCGCCGGTCGCGCTGACCGTGGCGATCGCAGTGTTCGCGGACGACCACGTCACCGCCGTGTTGGTCACGGTGCCGTTGGTTTGCAGCGCGGCCGAAAAGACCACGTGCTCACCGATCTGGATGGTCACAGCCGCTGGCGACACCGTAACACCCGTAACCGTGGGCGTTGGCGCCGGAGTCGGCGGGGTGACCGTGACGTCGTCACCGCAAGCAGCGAGGCCTACGACCGCGCCGAGAGCGAGTAACGACCGAGTCAATTTCTGCATTCTTTCTCCCCCTTCTGCAGAGTGAAATGGAACTACAAATCGAAAAACGATAACGACTTAGCCTACCAGCGAACTGCGTTTCCTTCCTTCGGCCGGCGCTTCCGACCAGCTCCGTCCTGACGACGAAAGCGCCGACAACGAACGCAATGCGGCCTTTGTCTCAGCACTGGAGACCCCGCCTCGTTCCATGTCGTCACTTTTCCCAAAAACATTGTCTGCGAACCACATACGCGATTCCGCAGCGCGACAAACTACAGAACCCGCGTCATGCGGTCAAGCTGACCGCACCCCGCAGGTACCGCATCGGACTACGACACCGTTTCCAGCGCCGCGAATGTATTGACGCTCGGCAACCTGCGCCAGCAGCAATCCCCCTCGAAATGCAAGGGCCGACGCGATTGGACGAGTCAAATCGCGTAACGGCACGACCTCTGGCCCGCCTGCCCGGTGGAATTGCTGCGCGCCCACCCGTTTCCACGCGGTCCCCCCGCTCACGATGTCTTCCCTCTGTGGGATGACGCCATCGCTCATGTTGGGCGTCCCGAATCCGTGCCCCATCCCCCTCTCTGCGCCTATACTTCCGCCATGGAGCGCGCCCCCGCCACCCAACCCGCCCGCGTGTACGACCGCTCCACGGACATTCCGCCACCGGAGCGCAACCTCCTTTCCGAGCTCAACCCGGAGCAGGCGGCCGCGGCCTCCTTTGGCGACGGGCCGCTCTTAATAGTTGCAGGGGCCGGGACAGGTAAAACCCGCACGCTCATCTACCGCGTCGCCCACCTCCTGGAGCGCGGCGTCCCGCCTGAGCGCATCCTGCTGCTCACCTTCACCCGACGCGCTGCCCAGGAGATGCTCACACGCGCCGAGCGATTGGTGGGGAGCCAGAGCCGTCAGGTGCACGGTGGGACGTTCCACGCCACCGCCCATCGACTCCTGCGCCGCTTTGGCGCGGCCGCGGGCCTTGGCGCGGACTTCACGATCATGGACCAGGGCGACGCCGAAGACTTATTGCAGCTGGCAAGAGCGCAGTTGGGGCTGGCGGCCGCGCGCCAGCGGCGATTCCCCAAGAAGGAAACCCTGCACTACCTGTACTCCCGGCACGTCAACACGGACATCTCGCTCCACGACCTGCTGGTGGACGAGCTCCCGCAGTTTATCGACGACTTGCCGGAAATCGAACGCGTCTTCGCCGACTACACCCGGCGCAAGGCAGACCGCAACCTCGTCGACTATGACGACCTGTTGCTCTTCTGGGAAGCGCTGGTGAGTGAGCAATCCCCGCTCGCCGAAAAGCTCGCGGGCTTGTACCAACACATCCTGGTGGACGAGTACCAGGACACGAACTCGTTGCAGGCACGCATCCTCCGCGGCATGTGCCGCGTGCGGCAGAACTTGACCGTGGTCGGCGATGACGCGCAGAGCATCTATGCGTTCCGCGGCGCGTCGTTCCGGAACATCCTCGACTTTCCCTCGCAATTTCCCGGCACGACGATCATTGCGCTCGAGCAGAACTATCGCTCGGTGCAACCCATCCTGGACGTCACGAACACACTCATTTCCCGGGCCAGCGAGCGCTTCACAAAGAACTTGTGGACGACGCGTGAGGACGGCGACCGCCCCTGGCTGGTGACGGTGCAGGATGAACAACAGCAGACGCGCTTTGTGGTCGAACGCATTCTCGAGCTACATGAGGAGGGGACCCCGCTGCGCGAGATGGCCGTGCTCTTTCGCGCCGGCTACATGTCAGCAGACCTCGAGATTGAGCTGACGAATCGCAAGATCCCGTTCGAAAAGTGGGGAGGCCTCAAGTTCCTCGAGGCCGCACACGTGAAAGACGTCCTGGCGTTCCTGCGTATTCTCGAGAACCCGCGCGACGAGGTCAGTTGGTACCGGATCCTCCTGCTCCTCCCCGGCATCGGTGACGCCACCGCGCGATCGGCGATCGAGGCGATGGCGCAGCTGGCATGGCACTCCAGCGCTTTTGGGCGATTCAACCCACCTCCCCGCGCCAAGGCCGCGCATGCGGCGCTGGTCGCCCTCCTCGATCAGCTGCGACAGGGACCGGACGGGAGCGGCACCGTAAGTGCGGACATTGCCAGGGTGCGCCTGCTCTACGACGATGTGCTGCGCCAGAAGTACGACCGAGTGGACCCTCGTCTTTCGGACCTGGACCAGCTGCAGACCATCGCCGGCGGTTACCCCTCGCGCGGTGCCTTTCTCTCGGCGCTCGCGCTCGAACCGCCGCAAGGAACGCAGGACCTCTCTGGCGCCTCGGACGACGAGCAGGATGCGTTGGTGCTGTCCACCGTGCATTCGGCCAAGGGCAAGGAGTGGGATAGTGTGTTCCTGATCTGGGCGGTGGATGGCTGGTTCCCGCTGGCGCGGTCGTTAGGCAACGAAGATGAGGTGGAAGAAGAACGCCGGCTCATGTATGTGGCCCTCACCCGTCCGAGGAACCGGCTCGTCGTGAGTTATCCCCTCAACTCGTACGCCACGCGACGCAGTGCGGATTACACGATCGACCAGCTGTCGCGATTCATCGACCGCGGGGTGCGCGACCTCATGGATCGCGTCGTCCCGAAGTACGAGGCGCCACCCACTGCGGAACACGCGCCGGAAGCCCTTGCGCAGGCGATCGACCTGCGGGCGATGATGCGTCTCAGGTTCAACCCACCGTCGGCCGAGTCGCAGCCCTAGACCGGCACAAACCAGCAGGATCGCTGGCGCGAGCCGAACGGCGATCAGTCGTCTCGGCGATACCTGTACCACTGCTGGAATTTCCCCAGCACGCCAGGCAGCAGCACCTTCGCACGCTGCATGGAGCCACTCCACGTTTCGTACGCGGCCTCGAGACGCTTCGCGACATCTCGATGGCTGCGCTCGAGCGAGGTGTGCTCGGCGGGATCCTTGCTCAGGTCGAAGAGACGCGATCGGCCAAAGAGGCGGTCGGACACGAGCTTCCAGTTCCCTTCGCGCACGGCATACCTCGTCCCCATGCGCCAGAACAGGCGGTCGTGTGGGGCGGCACTTCCCTTCTGCCCAAGCAGGTACGGCACCAGGTCCACACCATCGAATGGCACGTTGGCATCGGGCGGTGCCCCGGCGGCTGCAACCACGGTCGGCACCACATCCACTGACATGACCGGACGATCGTAGGTCGTACCGGGCGGCAACCGCGCCGGCCACCGGATGGCGAACGGGACGCGGATCCCCCCCTCGAACAACGTCGCCTTGGCGCCGGACAGGGGCGCGTTGCTGGCTGTGGTCCGATCGATCGGCCCGCCGTTGTCGCTGAGGAAGACCACGATCGTGTTGTTCGCCAGCTTCAACCGGTCGAGGGTCGCCAACACCTCGCCCACGGCATCGTCCAGCGAGGTGACCATCGACGCGTACGTTCGCCGCTTGGCGGCGCGAATTCCTTGCACCCGCGCCATCGCCGCCGGGTCCTCCTGCATGGGAACATGCACGGCATTGAATGGCAGGTACAGGAAGAATGGCCGGGCGGCATTCCGTTCAATGAACGCGCTCGCCTCACGCGCCAAGGCGCGCGTGAGATAGGTCGTGTCGGTCACCGGCGACTGCCCGCGCAGCACCGGCTCAGGCTGTGTTCAGAATCGATTCGCCTGTACCAATGTTCGCGGCCGAGGAATCCGAAGAACTCATCGAAACCGCGACTGGTCGGGCGCGAATCGGCACGCGTGCCCAGGTGCCATTTCCCGATCAACGCGGTCACGTACCCGTTGGCCTTGAGACGCTCGGCGAGCGTTGGAATCCCCCGCGGCAGCCCAAAGGTCGCCGAGTCATCGGCGAATTCTCCTGGATTGAAGTCGTGGCCAAATCGCTCCTGATAGCGCCCCGTGAGGAGACCCGCCCGCGAGGGGCTGCATAACGACGCGGACACGTAGCCATTCGTGAACTTCACGCCATCGCGAAACAGGCGATCGATAGACGGTGTGGCGATGTCCTGGCTCCCCTGTACACCGAGGTCCTGATAGCCCAAGTCATCCGCCAGCAGGATCACGACGTTTGGCGGCGAGGACGCGGGGGCCGGATGTGCAGCGCTGACCGTCACCTGCAACAATGCGACGAGGGCGATGAAGGGGAACGTCGTCATGGGAGGGACGTGGGATTCACGGAGTTAACGCGGGGCCTGAAGTCTCGAGCCAAGAGCGAAGGACGGCAAACGGATCCTTGGCGTCGCGGGCCACGCGGGCAATGACCGCAATGCTCTTCCGCAGGTCTCCGTGGTTGCGTGCGAGCACTTCGTCGAAGAGCCAAAGGTCTGCCGCGTACACCTTGTGCGCCAGCAGCGACGCATTATCCAACGGAATACGTTCCAACGCGCTTCGCGGATAACTCCGCATGGTTGGCGCGAGGTCGTCCAGCAGGACTCGTCGCAGGCGTGCGTACACGGTGTCGCGCGAGGCGAGCCGCGCCCCCTGATCGTCAGGGTGCGCGGTGAACGCCGAATCGATCGCATGCTGCGCCGCACTCCAGAACGACGCCATGAGCTTCTCGTCCTCCCATCGCCGCTCCGCCCTGGCCGCAGCGGCCGTGGACCCACGGGCTCGAAAAAAGGCCACCGCGCCGCGCCCGCCGACAAAACTGGCCAGCGACTCATTGAACGTCACCTGACTGGGTACGAACACCGTATTGTGCGTTAGTTCATGCATCACGGTGTTGGCCAGCGATAGGGTGTCCAGCTCGAGGGTGGTGGAAAGGAGTGGATCGTTGAACCAGCCTAACGTGGACAATGCGCTCGCGGGTCGTACATAAGTGTCCATCCCGCGTTTCTGCAGCTGTGCGGCCAAGCCTAACGCCGCGCTGAAGTCGAAGAACCCCTTGTAAGGCACGCGTCCGACGATCGGAAACCACCAGGTATACGGCACCAGCTGGTCCTTCGGTGCCGCGGACACCACCAGGACCAACGTGTCGTGATCGAGTTGCGTGTACGTGGTGAAGCTCTCCTCGGCGTGGAGTCCCAGGTCGCGTGCCGCGAACGTGCGCGCGTCCAAGACGAGTTTGAGCCGCGCACGCGTCGCCGCATCCGTCGCCGTGTCCGCAATGACGCGTGGTATCGGCCGGCGACGAAGGAGAATTTTCCCCTCTTCCCACGCACCTCGGAGCAGGTAGCGTCCGGTTGGCATCGCGACAAAACCGAGGGACAAGGCGGCAACCGCAAGCCCCGTCCATCGAGCCACACGGTGCATCGTACGTCGCTTCGTTTTGTGCGGCTCAGACGAATCGATCATGACAGACGGCGGAGGGCCACGAGCGGCGATCAGGTGAAGCGAGCCGCTCCGGCCTCAGAGCCTCGGTGACGGGACCGAAGGCCCGACACACGCTGGCCGAGCGGCAAACTTGACGTTAGCGAGTGTCACGTCGATACCCAACGTCAGAGCCTCAGCGCTTTTTTGCGGGGGACCCCGTCTCGTCTGGTGGGCGTACGATGTGTTCGGCCTCGCCCCATCGGGGAGCCATCAGCGGGCGTGCCCAGCCCTCGTAATCGCGTTGCAGCCGCGCGACCACCTCGGGATTCTGGGCTGCGAGATTCTGGTGCTCCCCCATGTCGTGTTGCAGGTCATAGAGGCGGACCGGCTCGCCAGCGTACTGCACGAGTTTCCAATCCCCGTCTCGCACCGCCGACATGTCCCCCAAACGCCAATAGAGGCGACGGGGCGCCGGCGTCTCGGACGGGCACTCCCATAACGGCGACACCGACAGACCGTCGAAGCTGACCGCGGGCTTGGCGCCGACAGCTGCAAGCACCGTGGGCACCACGTCCAGGGAACTGACGGGCGCGTCGACCACCGTCGCCGGCTGGATGTGCCGTGGCCAACGCATGAGCATCGGCACGCGGACACCACCCTCATTCACCAACCCCTTGAGTCCCGAGAGTGAGCCGTTCGAGGCCTTCACGCTCATGGTGGCACCGCCGTTGTCGTTCATGAACAAGACGATGGTTCGATCGGCGACACCCGGCGCGCTCAGGGCGTCGAGTATCTGACCAACACCGTCGTCCATCGCGAGAAGTGTCGCGGCGTACGCACGCCGATCCGGATCGGCGATCGCGGACAGGCGTTGCAGCCGCGCGCGGTCCGGCTCGAGCGGTGCGTGGACAGCGCTGTACGGCACGTACAGGAGGAACGGCGCGGACTGGTGCCGACGAATGAAGTCCACCGACTCGCGTGTGATGGCATCCGTGAGGTATGTGTGCTCGCGGGCGCGCGCGTTTCCGCGCATCAGGGCGCCGCGGAATTGGATAAGACTGGCGCGATATGAATGCGTGGCGCCGACAAAACCGAAGAACTCGTCGAAACCGCGAGCCAGTGGGAGGTTTTCGGGACTGAAGCCCAGGTGCCACTTGCCTACGACTCCCGTCGCGTACCCCTCGCCCCGCAACAACTCCGCCAGCGTAGGCACGTCGGATGGAATGCCAAAGTCGCGACTTTGGCGCTCCGGGCCCGGATTGAACTCATGGCCCCATCGCTGCGGGTATCTCCCAGTCAGCAGTCCCGCCCGCGAAGGTGAACACAACGGCGAGACCGAGTACGCATTCGTGAAGCGCGCACCTTCCTTCGCGATTCGATCGATGTTAGGCGTCGGAATGTCGGTGCTGCCTTGAACGCCAAGGTCGGCGTAGCCCAGATCGTCAGCGAGAATGATCACCACGTTGGGTTTGGCGTCGGACGCGACCGCGCGCGGGACCGCCGGCACCGCTGGACGCGGCTCGCCCCGCCCTCGCGAGGAGTCCGACCCGCACGCGAGCAGTAGAAAAGCGATGGCGATCTTCGACGCCCTGGACACGCCGTCCAAGTGTTTGGTCATTCGCTGGGTGATTCCTGGAGCAGTTGTCGTGGGGTTTCGACTTCCGAGTTGACGCGCTGCCGGTCGCCGTGTGTGCTGCATGTTATGCGCCAGTCTCGGGCATTCGGCGAGGCTGATGGCGCGGCCAGTATCGCCACACCGGCCCCCGAAGCGGCCAGTTATGCAAAGCACTATTTTGCATAGACTTAGCTACACGGCCGATAACGATTTCGCCTTTTGCGGGCGGGTCGTTTTCGCGATATGTTCCCCGGGATGTCTTTTGTTCATCTCCATTGTCACTCCGAGTACTCGCTGCTCGATGGCGCAAACCGCATCGATGACCTGATTGCGCGCGCCTTGGAGTTTGAGCAACCGGCGCTGGCCATCACCGATCACGGCAACCTCCACGCGGCCTGGGAATTCCAAGAGAAGGCGCGTAAGGCGAAGCTGCGCCCCATCATCGGCATGGAGGCGTACGTCGCCCCCGGGGACCGGCGCATCAAGGGGCGTCCCAGCCAGGCCACAAAGCCGTACTACCACCTAGTCCTGCTGGCGCAGGCCTCGACCGGGTACCGCAACCTCGTCAAGCTGTCGTCGCTGGCGTACACAGAAGGTTTTTACACGCGGCCACGCGTGGACCGTGAGCTTCTCGAGCGGTTTGGTGAGGGGATTGTGGTCTCCTCGGCGTGCATGGCAGGGGAAATCGCCACGCATCTGATGGCCAATCGGTGGGACGAGGCGACGGCGGCCGCTGGCTGGTACGCCGAGCACTTTCCGGGGCGTTACTACCTGGAGGTGCAGGCGCACGACAGTGACGGGCAGCAGGAACTGAACCGCCGCGTGTTCAAGCTGGCGGAGCAAGTGGGCCTGCCGGTGGTGGCGACGAATGACTCCCACTTCCTCAAGGCCACCGATCACGACGCACACGATGTCTTGCTCTGCATCGGTTTGGGGAAGGACCGGGACGATCGCGATCGCATGCGATACGACGGGGGTCTTTACTTCAAGAGTGCCAGCGAGATCGCCGCCAAGTTTCCGGGACGTCCCGACGTGCTCGAGAACACCGTCGCGATCGGCGAACGGTGCGGCGTGGAGTTTGGCAAGAAGTATCATGTCCCCTCGTTCCCGTTGCCGGCGAACGCGGCCAGCGAAAACGACCTGTTGGTGCAGCTGGCGACGGACGGAGCGAAGGAACGATATGGCAATCCCCTTCCCGCTCACGTCGACGAACGCCTGCAGTACGAGCTGGAGGTCATCACCAAGACCGGGTACGCCGGCTACTTCCTGATTGTCGCCGACTTCATCAAGGCTGCGAGAGACCGCGGCATCCCGGTGGGACCGGGACGCGGCAGCGCCGCGGGGTCCCTGGTGGCGTACGGCCTTCGCATCACCGATGTCTGCCCGTTGAAGTTTGACCTGCTGTTCGAGCGCTTCCTGAATCCCGAACGCGTGTCCATGCCGGACATCGACGTCGACTTCTGCTTCGAACGTCGCGGTGAGGTGATCGAGTACGTCCGTGAGAAGTACGGCAAGGATGCGGTGGGGCAGATCGTCACCTTCGGCACCATGAAGTCGCGCGCCGCGGTCAAGGACGTGGGGCGCGTGCTCGGCTTCACGCCGGCCGAAACGGACGCACTGGCCAAGCTCATTCCAAACCAGCCGAACTTCTCCCTCACCGTCCAGGAAGCGGTGGAGAAGGTGCCCGAGGTCCGCAAGCTCTATCGCGACGACGAGCGGTATACGCAGCTCCTGGACTTCGCGATCGCGCTCGAAGGTTTGTCGCGGCACACCGGCGTTCACGCTGCGGGTGTGGTGATCGCTCCGGGCCCGCTGGACGAGTATGTGCCGATCTGCACCCAATCGTCCAAGGGGGCGGGGGCTGGATCGGAAGAGACCGTCATCGTGACCCAGTACGACATGAACTGCCTGGAGAAGGCAGGCATGCTCAAGATGGATTTTCTGGGCCTAACGACGCTGACGATCCTGCACGACACCCTCGTGGCGATCAAGGCTCGGAGCGGACAGGAGATCGACCTCGACGCCATTCCCTACGACGATCCCGAGACCTATCGCATGCTGCGATTGGGACGCACCGTGGGGGTGTTCCAATTCGAGTCCCCGCTGGCCACGGACATGTTGCGGGCCATGCGCTGCGACCGCTTCGATGACCTCGTCGCCTCCAACGCGTTGATGCGACCCGGACCGCTCGATGCGGGCATGCACAAGGTGTATCAGCGTCGGAAGCGTGGCGAGGAACCGGTGGTGTACGCGCTGCCAGAATTGGAAGCAATTTTGCAGCCCACCTATGGCGTCATCACCTATCAGGAACAGGTGATGCGGATTGCCCAGGTGCTCGCCGGCATCTCCCTCGCCGAAGCCGACGTGCTGCGCAAGGCGGTCGGCAAGAAGGACGCCGACCTGATCAAGCAGGAGCTGGACAAGTTCATCAGCAAGGCCGTGGCGCGCGGCTACAAGCGGGACATCATCGAGGAGCTGGCCGCGCAGATCGAGACCTTCGGGCGCTACGGCTTCAATAAGTCGCACTCCGTCGCGTACTCCGTCCTGTCCTTCCAGACGGCGTGGCTCAAGTGTCATCATCCGGCCGAGTTCATGGCCGCCGTGCTGTCGGCCTCGATCGGCGACACGGACAGTGTCGTGAAGTTCATCAACGAAGCGCGGGAAGTTGGCCTCGAAGTGCTTCCGCCCGATGTGAACGAGTCGGGCTACAAGTTCACGGTAGTCGGAGACCGCCGCATTCGATTCGGCCTTGGCGCCGTGCGCAACGTGGGCCGAGGCGCCATCGACTCCATCCTGACGGCGCGCGCCAAGGGGCCGTTCGTCTCATTGTTTGACCTGTGCGAGCGCATCGACCTCCGCCTGTGCAACAAGCGGGTGTTCGAGGCCCTCATTCACTCTGGCGCCCTCGACACGTTAGGCGGGCATCGTGCCCAGTACGGCGCCATCCTGGATTCGGCGTTGCAGGAAGCGGCGCTCCGGCAGACGGAACGCGAGACCGGCCAGGGAACCCTCTTTGGGGAGATCGACCCGGCGAGCACCAACGGCGCCAAGGGGACCACGCTGACGCTGCCGAACGTCGCTCCGCTGTCGGAATCGGAGCGACTCACGCGAGAGAAGGAAATCCTCGGTTTCTATATCTCCGGTCACCCGCTCGAGCCCTATCGTGCCGAGTGCGAGCTGCTGGCGTCCCACACCGTGTCCCAGCTGGGGACTTGGCAGGAGGGGTCGCTGTCGCTCGGAGCGGTGGTCACCGCCGTCAAACGGCAGGTATCGAAGAAATCCGGGGCGGAGTTTGCCAGAATAACCGTTGAAGATTTCTCGGGTTCGGCCGAGCTTCTGGTGTTCCCCGAGGCATGGGCGGCTATTTCCGACCGGGTGCGGACGGACATTCCGCTTCTGATCAAAGGAGGCTACTCTCGTCGGGACCAGGGAACGGACAATCCCACGTTCATCGTGGAGCAGGTCCGTCGGTTCGAAGAGGTGCGGCTGGAAGGACAGATTTCGGTGTCGATCGAGCTGGCCAACACCGAGGGAAATGGCGGCACCGCCGGGAACGGTCGTGAGCAGCTCGTGCCCGGCCTGATCGCCGACGTTCGTACGGTCATTGAGGCGCACCCTGGGGCCGCTCCGGTCGAGGTGCGCTGGACAGATGCTGATGGATCGCGAGTGCGACTGCGGTCGCGCTCACTCAAACTGGCGGCTACCAGTGCCGCGCTTGGTGAACTGCGTGCGCTCCTCGGCAACGAGCGCGTGCGCCTTGTACGCGGAGGGTGAACGTGGCGAGCACCCCAACGCTGGAATTTGAACGCCCCATTGCCGAGCTCGAGAAGCAGATCGACGAGTTGAAGAAGCTGGCGGACGACCAAAAGCTGCCGGTGGACTCCGATCTTGCCCCACTCGAGAAGCGGCTATTCCAGTTGCGGCAGCAGGTCTATCGCAACCTGACGCCGTTGCAGCGGCTACAGGTTGCGCGCAGCAACAAGCGTCCATTCACGTTGGACTACATCCGGCTCTGCTTCACGGACTTCATCGAGCTGCATGGCGATCGTGCCTTTCGGGAAGACGCCGCTATTGTCGGGGGCTGGGCGCGTCTGGAAGGCGAAACGGTGATGGTGATTGGCCATCAACGGGGACGCGACACCAAGGAGAACCTGAAGCGGAACTTTGGCATGCCGCATCCGGAGGGGTACCGCAAGGCGCTCCGACTGATGAAGCTGGCGGAGAAGTTTCACGTGCCGGTCGTCACCATGATCGACACCCCGGGCGCCTGGGCTGGCCTGGGCGCCGAGGAACGCGGGCAATCGGAGGCCATCGCCCGGAACCTGCTGGAGATGAGCAGCCTGGAAACACCGATCATCGCCACCATCATTGGGGAAGGAGGATCCGGCGGTGCATTGGCGTTAGGCGTGGCGGACCGCGTGCTGATGCTGGAAAACGCGGTGTACTCGGTGATCACGGTCGAAGGGTGCGCCGCCATCCTGTGGAAGGACGGCAAGAGCCCCGAGATGCGCGAGCGCGCGGCCGGAGCGCTACGCATCACCGCACCTGACCTGCTCGACCTCAAGATCATCGACGAGATTGTCCCCGAGCCCTTGGGCGGTGCGCACGCGAACCACGCCGAGGCCGCCCAGTCCCTGCACGACGCCCTCGTGAAGCACTACGAGGACTTGCGGCGCTTGAAGCCGGACAAGCGTGTCCGGCGCCGGCGGGAGAAGTTCCTGAAAATGGGGCAGTTCATCGCCTAGATTACCACGGGTGCCGCAACTCATCGAAGTCGCATTCAAGGGGAATCGCAAGGAGTTCTTCCTTTGGGAAGGCGAGGAGCCCCCGCCGCTCAACGCCTCGGTCGTGGTGGACGCCGACCGGGGTGAGGATCTCGGGCGCGTGCACGCCACGGGCACGCTCGCTGAGCAACGCGCGAAGGGCACGGCGCACGGCCTCATCCTTGGACCGGTGGAACGCGCGGCCCGACGCCTGGCCACGGACGAGGAACTCAACCGCCTCCGTGAACTTCGTGACGATGATGAGAGTGTGCGGCAGAAGGCCATGGAGCGCGTGCGCGCGAACGCCCTGCAGATGAAGCTGACGGACGCCGAATGGCGGTGGGACCGGCGCAAGCTGACGAT
This sequence comes from Gemmatimonadaceae bacterium, assembly GCA_044224875.1. Classification (GTDB taxonomy): domain Bacteria; phylum Gemmatimonadota; class Gemmatimonadetes; order Gemmatimonadales; family Gemmatimonadaceae; genus JABAQJ01. The sequence continues at coordinate 16,873 of JBGAJQ010000060.1, forward strand.
CTACTTCACGGCGGAAAAGCGCGTGGACTTCCGCAACCTCGTCCGCGAGCTGGCATCGCTGTTTCGCACGCGCATCGAGTTGAAGCAGATCGGCGTGCGGGACGAAGCGCGGCGGCTGGGTGGTATTGGGCGCTGTGGGCGCGAATACTGTTCGGCGTCGTGGCTGCCAGAGCTGCGTCCCGTGAACCTGGGCGTGGCCAAGGACCAGCGACTGTCCCTCAATCCCTCGCAGATCTCCGGTGCGTGTGGCCGACTGATGTGCTGCCTGCGCTACGAGCACGACTTTTACGTCCAGCAGCGCAAGAAATTCCCGAAGGAAGGCAAGAGCGTCGTGACCACGAAAGGCGAGGAGAAGGTGGTCTTCAACGACATCTTCCGAGAGCGTGTGACCCTGCGCAGCGTGGAAGGCGAGATGCGTATCCTGGCGTTAGGCGACCTGCGCAAGGAGATGGGGGGCGTTGGACCGGTCTCGGAAAGCGGCACGGTCTACGAGACACCGGCGATTGCCGTGGAAGGGCTGACGGACGAAGTCATCCGTTTGCAGGACACGTCCGAGCTGCCGGCCTGGATGCCGCGATCGGCCCTCGGCGTCACGCCGCGCGACTTGCCCGTGATCGAAGCGAGTCCTCCAGACCTCGAGGAGGACGAAGAGGACGAAGGTGAGATTGACGAGGGCGGTGAGTCGCGAGACGACACGCCACGTGACGCCAGCGCCCCTCCAGACGGGAATGATCGACGCGCCCCCGGCGGCGGGCCGGCTTCCGGACGCCGTCGTCGTGGTCGGCGCGGGGGGCGCGGTGGACGACGCGGAGGCCGCGGCGGCCGCTCGCCCGACAGCGGCAACGAGGGATCGCCCGGCGGGTCGGGCCCCGGAGACCAGCGTCCTTGACCTGCGAGACGAACGACTCGTGAGCGCACAGCGGTTTTACCTGACGACAGCGATCGACTACGCCAACGGTGACCCGCACCTGGGACACGCGTTCGAGAAGATCGGCACCGACGTCATTGCCCGGTATCACCGGTTGCGCGGTGACGACGTGCACTTCCTGACGGGCATGGATGAACATGGCCAGAAGGTGGCGCAGACCGCCGCGGACCGTGGCATCGCCCCCCAGGCATTCGTCGACGAGATCGCGAGCCACTTCCAGGCGATGTGGAAGCGCCTGAACATCTCGTACGACCAGTTCATCCGCACCACGGACGCGCCACATAAGAGTGGCGTGCGTGCCCTCATCAAGCGCATCGAGGCCTCCTCGCCCGACGACTTCTACGAGCGGACCTACGAGGGCTGGTACTGCGTGGGCTGCGAGCTGTTCAAGCGCGAAAACGAGATCGCCGATGGCCGCTGTGTCATCCACCCTACCCGTCAGCTGCAATGGACGCAGGAGCGCAACTGGTTCTTCCGCCTGACCCGGTACCGTCCGTTCCTGGAACGGCTGTTTGCCGAACGGCCGGAGTTCCTGCAGCCTGAGTCGCGCCGCAACGAGATGCTGGCCCTGCTGGAGGGCGGACTGGAGGACATCTCCATTACCCGCTCTCGGCTCACTTGGGCCATTCCCTTCCCCATCGCCTCCAGCGATGGAGAGGCACAGGGCACGTGGGTGTGGTTCGATGCCTTGCCAAACTACCTGACGGCCACTGGCTATCCGGATTCGGTGTGGAAGACCCGCTGGCCCGCCGACCTGCACGTCATCGGCAAGGACATCACGCGCCTTCACGCGATCGTGTGGCCCGCCATGTTGCAGGCGGCGGAGCTTCCGCTCCCGCGCCGGGTGTGGGCCCACGGTTTCGTCCAGCTCGGCGGCGAGCGCTTCAGCAAGTCGGCTGGCGTGAGGTTGGAGCTGTCGGAGGCGATCGACCGGTTTGGCGTGGATGCGTTCCGGTACTTCCTCATGCGCGAGGTGCCGTTCGACACCGACGGCAACTTCTCGTGGGAGCGCTTCGAGGAGCGCTACAACGCGGACCTGGCCAATGCCCTGGGCAACCTGGCCTCACGGTCGATCGCCATGGTCGAGAAGTACTTCAACGGCGTCGTTCCCGGCGCGGCCAAGTCAACGCTGGACGCTGCCGACAGCGCGGATGTGGAGGCCTATCACGCGGCCATGGACGGTCGGCGCGGCTACCTGCTCCACGAAGGACTGCAGGCGGTTTGGCGGAGTGTGGCGCGTGGCAACGAATACGTCGACCGGCAGGCCCCGTGGAAGCTGGCCAAGGATCCGGCGCAGCGCACCGCGTTGGAGGAGACCATGGCGTCGCTGGTTCGCCACCTGGCGCGCCACGCGGTGCTCCTGTTTCCGTTCATGCCGGACAAGGCACAGGAGCTGTGGAGCCAGCTTGGCGCCCCAGGCGAGGTCAGTGCCCAACGACTCCCTGGCCTCATGGAGCTTGATCCGGCCGGTTGGAAGGTGGCGAAGGGGGCTCCCCTCTTTCCCAAGGATCAGCCCGCCAAGTAGTCGCTGCACGCTTCCCAAGGGAGGACATGCCCCGGACGGTAGGATCGAGCGGGCGACGGCCCAGAGGACCAGAGAGCGTTACGCTCCCGGCGGGTGGAGCGGCAGTGCTTGCGAGACCGCGTCAGGACTCGTATTTCAGCCGGATTGAGCCGTGAGCCATCGCACCGCGCCCAAGCGAGCGCGGCGCCATCGTCCTCCTCCGGGGCCGATCGGGCCGCGGCTAGCCAGTCGAAATGACCAATCCCCTGCCGTCCGACCAACCGCCCCGCACGCCGGCCACAGCCACGACCCGCTCGCCGTCTGCGCCGCGCGAGCGCCGGTGGACGATCATGCTCGTACCGCATACCAGCGATGCACCGCGGAGTATTTCGGTCACCGAGCGAACTCTTCGCCGGGTCGCGTGGGTTGCCGGGGTGGCCGGCCTTGGCGTGGTGCTCGTCTTTGCCGCACTCCTGTTACGTGTACGGGAGTCCAACCGTGCGTTAGCGGCCGCGTGGCAGAGCGGCGATCACGACGTGGACTCGTTGCAGGCTCGTCTCGATTCACTCCGTGGACGCATCGCCGGCATCCAATCCCAGGAACAGCGCATTCGCGCGAGCGTGGGGGTCACACCGACGGAGTCGCCATCGTTCTGGTCACGCGTACTCCGCGACGCCGCCGCGTCCAAGGCGCCATCGGATCAACAACGGACGCTGTCGGTGGTACGCGACTCGCTGCGCCGCGAGATCCGAGCCGTGTCGCGGACCACGGACTCGCTGGTGGTTCGAGCCGTCGACGCAAACTCACGGGCGCAGCGCATGGCGGACTCCCTAACGGCTCCGTCGGCGCGGAGACCGTAACCGGCTGTCGCCGCGGGACTCCGCGAAGTACGCGCCTAACGCGGCCCTCCACCCACCGGACCGTTCTTACCGCCCGAGCCGCCCCCGATCAAGTTGAACGCTGCGCCAAGTGCCGCGGTGGCCGCAATCCCGCCAACGCCGAGGAGCCACGACCGCCGCTTGTCCAGTGCTCTCAGCTGCAACCCGCTGATCGCCGCCTTGGGCACGTCGACGTTCTCACCCTTCCACGTCGTCTCGATGCCGTTGCGGGCAATGGCGTTCGTTACCGAAAGCACCATCATCGTGTCACGCACCGCCACCAGAGTGCCATCGAGCGTGACGATCGTTGGGCCTATCAACGGCGCGAGGTTGATCGAGCCCTGGTCCGTGAGCCGCATGCGGACAGGCTGCCCAACGTCGCTCGGCGCGTCCTGGATCGGCGCGTAGCGATAACACGCGGTTGAGGCCAGCAAGAGTGCGGCAGTCCAGCGGCGGAGCATAGGCGACCACAAAATGGGGGTTTGCCGAGAGTCGCCTGGCGACACCGCGGCGCGATGAGAAATCTGCGGCCTCGTCCCCGTAATGAGAAGCGACGAGGTTACCACCTGCCTGACTATACACCCGACGGCAAACGGCTCCCTGTCCGAAGACAGGGAGCCGTTTCACTTCCTTACGCTGCGAAGGGGACTAACCCTGACCCTTGCAGGCGTTGCCTAGCGGATCCGTCGCCGTCTTTGGGTCGTTCTTGTTGCGGCGCGGCTGCGCCGACGGAGAAGGAATGTTCGTGTTCGTATTGCGCTCGCTCGATGGATAGAGGAAGCGAGCCGGGATGTAGTTGCTGCCATCGGCCGTGTTCACGTTCGGATAGCAGGTCCGCTTGTAGTCGTTCCACGCTTCCGGGTTCTGGAACTCGGCGATGTACTTCTCCTCCAGAATCTGGTTCAACAGGGCCGGACCGGACTGGAACGCAGCGCCGACCGGATCCATGCCAATGTGCGCACGGTAGGCCTGCAGCGTAGCCAGGGCACCGGCCGTTGCACCCGTCTTGTATTGCGCCTCGGCCTTGATGAGCACCGTTTCGTCGTACGTGAGGACGGGCTGCCGGAAATCCGGGTTTCCTCGCGGGTCACCCAACCAGGCGATGGTCCCGTCATCCTCGGCGTTAGGCGGCGAACCAAAGATCTCGCCCTCTGCGGCCGCACCCGGGCTGAAGTACTCGAACAGCCGTGGGTCATCGCGGGACTTCATGAGGTCGACCAGGTACTTGCCGGCCCCCATGTCCGTGCCGCGCTGAATGCGGAACTGATACCAGTGGTTGATCTCGCCCGTGCTGCCACTGGCATAGGCGGTGAAGTCACCGTCGTTGTCAGCAATGCCCAGGTTGGCTTCGGTGAGCGCCTTGGCGTAATCCCCTGCGGTCACTTCGGCCGTGTGCATGTACAGGCGAGCTTTGAGCGAGTGAGCTGCCTTGATCCACTTCGCCTTGTCACCATCGAACACCAGGTCTGCCGGACCAGGACCCGTGCCCGACCCATTCAGGTTCGTGATCGCCTGATCGAGCAGGGTCTGCAGCTTGGCATACGTGGCCATCTGGTCGTCGAGCTTGGGCTGCGTGTACTTGGTGGCATCCACCGCCTCCGTGTAGGGAATGTCTCCCCATACGTCGGCGACGAGCCCCATCGTGAGCGCCTCCCAGACCTGCGCGATGCCGAGGTACACTTTGTCGGCGCCCACGATTGTCTGGATCTTGCGCAGGTCGACGAGACCGCCCCCCGTGTAATAGCCATCCCAACCGAGGTCGTTCTCGGTGAACTCGTAGTGGTCATATCCCGACCACTGGCGACCGGTGCCCGCCATCTGCTGCGTGAACAGCGAGAGGTAGCGGGCGACATCGCCGGTCATGTTATAGAACGACAGCCCCTGGAACCCCACGAACAGCTGATCGGCATCCGCCGTGCTCGGGGTATTGGGGTTTGTATCGACTCCGGGGCCACTGAAGTAGTCGTTGCAACCGGCGATCATGCCAGCGGTCGCAACGATTCCCAGCGCCCTGATTGCGCGTCTGATCATCATATGTGGTCTCCGCCGGTTACTTGTTGAAGCTGAAGCCGATGACGAAGGACCGGTTCTGCGGGCTGTTGAAGTAGTCCTGTCCGCGACCGATACCAACGGCACCCTGCAAGTTCGTCTCGGGGTCGATTCCGAGGTAATCCGTCCACGTCTGCAGGTTACGACCCGAGAAGCGGACTTCGACGCTCTGGACACCAAAGTGTAGCCCACCACGCTCGATGGCTGTGTAGGCCAGTGTGGAGAGATTTCACGGAGCTTTACGTAGCCTGGAGTTCTCCACACCCTGTCCCGTCGCGCCATTGAAGTTGTTGCCGAGACCGAGGCGCCACCAGTTCTCACCGACCGGAACCGCCTTGTTGGCGCCCGGGCCGACGACACCAGGTGACTTCTCGATATCGATACCGAATTTCTTCTCATTCCCCGTGCACACGCCATTGGAATTGCAGGTGGCTCGCGGCACCGTGTTGGCGATCGTGCCAAAACGCTGGAGGGCCAGGCGCGTTCCGTTCCAGTTCACGCCGCCGTTCTTGATGTCGATGAGCGATGAGAACTGCAGCTTGCGCCATAGGGTGAGTCCGGTGCGCACCGCGCCGGTCCACTTGGCGTTCGGATCGCCTAACGTGTGGTTGGCGTCGTCCTGAATCGGGAAGCCGTCGTCCGCCACGTACAACGCGTGGTTCGGAGCATTGGCCGACTTGCAGAGGGCGTTGATGTCGATGTCGTTGACGACGTTCGAGGCATCCTCGTAGCGGCAGCGCGCCCAGTCCGTTCCGTAGAAGGCACCGATCGGCTGGCCCTTGACGGCGGTCGACACACCGAAGCCACCGGCGATACCGACGTACGTCGCGCCCTTGAGGTCTTCGAGGACGTTCTTGTTGCGGCCGAAGTTGAGGCCGAGTTCGCCCTTGACGTCGCGCAACTCGAACACGCGCCAGTTGAGCTGCGCTTCCCAACCCTTGTTGGAAATGGTGCCACCATTGCTCGTGATGTTCCCGTAGCCGGTGGATCCCGGGATTGGAAGCGAGAAGATGACGTCGGTGGTCTTCGCGTTGTAGTACGTCACAACGCCGTCCACGCGCTGGCTGAACAGACCGAAGTCAAACCCGACTTCCGTCTCGGCCGTACGCTCCGGCTTCAAGGTCGGAGTGCCGAGCACAGAGCTGGAGATGACGCCGGCCAACCCTGCCTGCCCGGTGGAGGTGGAGCCGCCACCGAAGTCGAGCGGGAAGGCGCCCGTCTGGTACGTGGTGAGGATCTGGTACGGGTTCGGCTCGCGACCCACGGCGCCGTAGGCTCCGCGGAGCTTGAGGTACGAGAGCACGCCCTTTCCTTGTCCGGCACCAACCCAGCGCGAAGCATCCCACGCCGCGGAGAACTTCGGGTAGTAGTTATTGCGGTTGACTTCCGGGAAGGTGGACGACTGGTCCAGCCGGACGCCGGCCGTCAGGTACAAGGAGTTCCAGAGATCCGCACCGGCCTGCGCGAAGTACCCGGCCACGTTGACCTTGGACTCGTAGTTCTGTGGCTGCAGGTTGCTGGTGACGGTGTTATTCAGCGTGAAAAGTTCCTGCGAAATGAACGTCGTTCCCTTCGCCTGGATCTGGTTGACCTTCTGCATGTTCAGGTTCTGACCAAGGGTCAGGGTTCCTGAGAACGAAGAGTTGAAGGTCTTCTGGGCGGTGGCGATCAAGTTATGGTCGATGCCCAAGAAGGTGTACGTGCCCTGCCAGAGCTGCCCGGTAAGGGCATCGCCGGCGGACTGCGGCGGGAGGCCTTCGATGCGCTCGTCACCCGAGTAGTCGGCGCCGAACGTCTCCTTGAACGTCAGCCACGACAGCGGATTCCAGTCCACGTTCATGTTGCCGAAGGCGCGACCAACATTCGACGTATTCTTGTCGATGTTCATGACCCAGAACGGATTGTCGTACACGCGATCGTTCAGGCGGTCGACGGCGACGGCGGTGGTGTCTGGGTTCGGATAGCGGTACGACCGCTGGAGCCCCTTCACCAGGTACGGCTGGTTGTTGAAGTCAGGCGGCGTCCTCGTTAGGCCCAGGAGGAGCCCGTTGAGGTTATTGCCCTTCTGCACGGCGGCCAGGCGCACGTCCGAGTAGGCGATGTTCCCGCCGATCGTCAGGCGCTCGGTCAGGGCCTGAGTCGCCTTCAGGCGAAGCGTCGTGCGGTCATACCAGGAGTTGGGCGAATTGATGGTGCCACTCTGGTCCAACCGGCCTAACGACATCATGAACGTGCGGCGATCATCACCGCCGGAAATCGACAGCGTGTTGTCCCACGTGTGCCCAGTGGTGAACGCCTCGTTCCAGTGGTCGTAGGTCTGTTTCCCTGCGAGCGAGGGGCCCCACGAGACCGATGCGGGATAACAGCCGAAACCGCCGCAGGGCGATGCATTGCCAAAGGTGCCGCGGCCATACGACTGCTGCAGCGGAATATCCTTGTTCACGTCGTCGAAGCTGTAGCTGGTGCGCAGGTTGTAACGCGTTGCGCCGGCCCGACCGCTCTTCGTCGTAATGAGGATCACGCCGTTGGCCGCACGCGCGCCGTAAATGGCGGCGGCCGCAGCACCCTTCAACACATCGACCGATTCGATGTCGCTGGGGTTCAAGTCCGCGGCGCGGTTCGAGTACGACGTCGAGGCGTCGGAGAACTCCGACGTTGCAGTCGTGGAGTTGTCGATCGGCGTTCCGTCGACGACGAACAACGGCTGACCGTTACCCTGAATCGTCTTGAGGCCGCGGATGAAGATCTGCGAGCCTGCGCCTGGGTCACCGGCCTGCGAGGTGATCTCGATGTTCGGCGCCTTGGCGGCAAGGGCGTTGACAATGTTTGGCTCGGACGCCTTCACGATCTCCACCGACTTCACGGAGTTGATCGTGTTGCCGAGCTTCTCAGACGTCGTGGACGTACCGGCTCCGGTCACGACGACTTCGCCGAGTCGAAGTGGATTCGATTCGAGCACGAAGTCTTGAGTGATCGTGCCGCCACGCAGGGTAATCGTCTGATTGGCTTGCTTGAAGCCGAGCTGGCGGACACTCAGGGTGACTTGCTGGCCCGACACGCGGGCTGCGGGAACCACGAGGCTGTACTGCCCATCAGAACCGGACTGCGCACCCACGCTCAACGTCGGGATGAACACGGTGGCATTGGACACCGGTGCTCCTGACTCTGACGTGATGCGTCCTCTGATGGTCGCCGACTGCTGTGCCATCGCCATCGCGGGTACCACCGCGAGCAGCGACGTCACGGAAAGCAGACGCCGGATCAATCGCATAACGGATTCCTCCAAAAGGGACTCGCTACTGGGACTGCTGAACGAAGCAACGACCTGCAAAACGAACGATGAGATGCTTGTCGATTCCTCCCGCGTTGGAGGGTTCGGGACGAGCCGCCTCGTCGGAGCACGATTCGTCCCCCACGGGCCATGTTAAAGCTGAAAACGGTCGAGCCCGGCAACGCGGGGACGACCGGTCAGAATAACCGTAGGATTGGCCGCGGCTACGTTACGATTCGGAATTTCCACTGTCAACGAGAACTGTATCGCTTTGGGACGGCCCGCACGACTCGTCCCATCGGGCGCTTGAGTCTGGCCGAATGACGCCGATCGCCAGGCGCTTGGCTGTCAGGCGGCCTCTGGCCACCGCCGCTCAGGCTTTCGGCGTCGCAGCCACGGACGGCTGTACGGCGTCGCATCGGAGGGGCGCCGTATTCAGCGATGAGAGTCGCTCTCGGAACGATGCCCCAATCAGCCAGCACGAGATCAATCGCACGGCGACCTCACCCCCCAAAAGCAGCGCGGCGCCCAATCCCTGGGGCGCCGCACGAACACTTACCGCAATCGCTTACTTCTCAGTCGGCGGCTTTGGTGTGGCGGTGGCGGAGGGGGCCCCAAAGTCAACCTTGGGGGGCTCCTTAGCTCCCGGGTTCGTCACCTCAAAGTAGTCCCGTGGCTTTGACCCAATCACCTTGGCGGTGATCACGGCGGGAAAATTCCGGATGTACGTGTTGTACTGCTGCACCGCGCCATTGTAGTCGTTCCGCGAAACCGCGATACGATTCTCGGTGCCCGTCAACTCGTCCTGCAGGCGCAGGAAGGCCTGGTCCGACTTCAACTGCGGGTAGGACTCGACAGTCACCATCAACCCGCGCAGGGCGCCTGTCAGGTTGTCGTTCGCATTGGCCATCTCCCGCGGATCGCCCTTCTGGATGGCGCCCAGGAGGCCGGCGCGCGCCTGTGTCACCTGCGTGAAGACCTGCAGTTCCTGTTGGGCCTGACCCTTCACGGTGGCCACGAGGTTGGGGATAAGGTCGGCCCGCCGCTGCAGCTGCACTTCGATCTGCTGCTTCGCCGCGCTGGCCTGCTCATCGTATGTCTGAATGGTGTTGTAGCCGCACGCCGTCAGAACAAGGGGGGCGGCAAAAGCGAGCCAACGACGTCGCATGTTCAGTGTCTCCGCGTTCATGTGTCGGTACCTCCCGGCCAACTGAAGACCGGGTACTTCAAGCTATGTGAGCCACACGGCTCGGGGGAGTTGCCTTCAACCTTTAGAAACCGGCGTACCTCGTAATCACCGCCGCGCAGCGTCACCCCTCGCACCCACCATCACGAGAAGGCCCGCGTCCGGCATGCCTACAGCCTACACGACGGCTATTCGCCGTCGAAGGTGTCAGCATAGCGTGCCAGCGAGTCGGCGGCCGACAGGTACTCCGTCATGGCTTCCAGCACGCCGTTCTTGTCGAGCTTTATGACACCACGCGAGAAGTGAAGGACGCGCTCGAACGGCTTCAAGTTCACGGGCACCTTCCCCGCCAGCTGAGTCAGCAACGCCTCGGAATCCGCCGCCGGATCCAACCCCCGCAGGCGCGCGAGCGCGCGTAGCAGCGTCATGAACGAACTGATGCTGCCCTCCAGCAGTTCGCGATGCGCCTTGTCGTCTCCGCCAGCTGCAAGCACCGCGTGACGAAGGCGCAACAACTTGCTCATCGCCTCGTGCTCGAGCTGCAGACGCAGATCCCGCGTGCTCACCGCGATGCCGTCGAGGGGCAGCTCGCCTCGCAGCACCCGGTGGTGCGCCAGGATGTCCGCGTACTCCATGGAAAAAATGTCCGCGGAACCGCGCCACTCTTCCACCGTAAGCGTCAGCGGAGGTGGATTGCCCGACTCCCGCCACGCCGCTGCCACCGCCGCTTCGCGTCGCAGGTGTTCCATCCGGATGGCGTCCACCAGGACAAGAACGTTCAGGTTCGCATTCCGCGTGACGCGATCGCCACGGGCGGCCGAGCCAAAGAGAACGACCGCGCGCAGTCCGTCGCCGTACACGGCGCTCAGTTGGTTTGTGAGTTCATCGAGTGTCATGTGCGCCATCGCAGGTCACCAGCTTCCGCTCGAGCCGCCGCCACTGAATCCTCCGCCGCCGCCAAACCCGCCAAAGCCACCACCGCCCCCAAAGCTGCCGCCGCCAAATCCTCCACCCCCAGACCATCCGCCGCGCCCCCTCCCGGAATCGGAAAGGGCCCACAGCAACGGCCAGCAGCCGGAATTGCACCCGCGCCGCGACCGGCGCGACGCCATACTCGTTAGGATCAGGAACAACACCAGCACAACCACCACGAACCCGAGGGGTACGGCATCTCCAGATCCGCCACTCGGCACCGTGAACGTCGGCTGGACCGGCACCAAACTGGTGTCGAGCGAAAACCCGAACTCGGTGGCAAACCGTTCGGCCACTCGCTCGGTGACGAACGTCAGGGCCCCGCTGTAGTCCCGCTGCTGGAAGAGGGGAATGGCGGCCCGACGAATGTCGCCGGCGTTGGCATCCGTGATGAATCCCTCGACACCACGCGCCGTCTGGATGCTGATGTACCCGCGCCCATCGGAGCTGGTCTCTTTGGGCACCACAAGCACAACGACGCCTGCGTTTCGTGTCCGATCGCCAATGCCGCTGTTGGCGCCTACGCCCCACTCGCGCCCGATCCGCAGGGCCATGTCACCGACGTCCCGTCCGCCCAAATCCGGCAGGGTCACCACCGCGATTTCGCCACCGGACTTCTGCTTCACGTCGAACGCTATGCGGTTGATCCTGTCGATCGCGTCCGGCGAAAGCACGTGGGCGTCGTCGACGACAACCTCAGCGGCGGTCGGCGAAAACCCGCGCGGTGGCGAGGGCAGACGAACTCCTTGTTGCGCGCCGAGCGCGGCAGGAGCGAATGCCAAGAACCACAGGAAACGACGCACGCCGAGTGCAGGCCTCACTGTCGAGAAAAGCGCCAGAGCGTCGGCGCTGGCCGTGTAGACTAGCGGCACGTAACCAGCGCTGGTAGTCGCCGAATCCGGACGCGCGACGATATCTTTCGTCCAGCGAATTCGCGGTAGTCCAGGCAATCTTCGGATCCCATTATGCGCTCACAGCCCCTTGCGTTGGTTGTCCTTGCCACGGTGGCGACGCTCGCCGCATGCGGCGGTGCGGAAGCCCGTGCGAAACCTACGCCGGAAGACGCCGCAAAGGTTCAACCCGCGACCGCCGCCAATGCACCGGCGACCAATGACGAACGTGTGCGGCGCGCCGACATGTCGCGAATCAAGGGCGACAGCAGTGCCACGGTGTGGCTGGTGATCGTGTCCGACTTCCAGTGCCCGTACTGCAAAGTCTGGCACGACTCCACAGGTTCAACGATCGAGCGAGAATACGTGGCCACCGGCAAGGTGCGGATGGCCTACGTGAATTTCCCCCTGCGCATGCATCAGCACGCGCGTGAAGCGTCGGAGGGGGCAATGTGCGCTGGCGCGCAAGGGAAGTTCTGGGAGTTCGGAGACCAGCTGTTCGCGACACAGGCCGAGTGGTCGCGCGAGACGACAGCTACACCCGCTTTCGACGCGATCGGAGCTGGACTTGGCCTGGACATGACCGCGTGGCGGACGTGCATGAGCGAGCACGCGATGGCCGGGATGATCGATGCTGACTACGATCGCGGGGTGAAGGCCAACGTCAACTCCACGCCGACATTCTTCGTTGGGCAGCAAGTGATCGAAGGCGCGGAGGGCGCGGCCAAGTTCCGCGAAGCGCTGGACAAGGCACTCGCTAGCGCGGGCAAGTAGTCCCACCGTTTGAGCTGACCACCGTTTGCGAATGGGCGACGACGACTCAGGACGCCTGCCCACGCGCCGACACCCGTGAACCCCGCGCTACGCCTCGCGTACGGTGCCGTGGGGCAGTTGGCCCGAGCGCTTGCAGTCGTTGCGCCAGCGCAGGGCCAGAAACTGGCACGCGCACTCAATGCCCGGCGAGGGATCCGGAAACGTTACGCCGCCTGGGCGCCGAAGCGGGACATGGCGCGGCCGCTGCTGTGGGTGCACGCCCCATCGGTTGGCGAAGGACTCCAGGCGCGCGTCGTCCTCGAGCGAATGCGTGCCAAGCGCCCGGATGTGCAACTCGCCTACACATTCTTCTCTCCCAGCGCCGAGCACTTCGCCGAGTCACTCGACGTGGACTTCAGGGACTACCTGCCGTTCGACACGGCTGGTGACGCCGGCGCGGCACTAGATGCGCTGCGCCCTTCGGCACTGGTCTTTTCGAAGCTGGACCTTTGGCCCACGCTCTGCGCGGAGGCGAGCCGCCGAGGGGTGCGACTGGGAATGATCAGTGCGACGCTGGCCACCGGTTCCTCACGTCGGGGTTCGCTGGCGGCATCGCTCCTCCACGACGCGTACGGGCTACTCGACGCTGTGGGTGCTATTTCTACGGACGATGCTCGACGATTGGAGACGTTGGGCGTTCGCAGCGATCGGATCCGGGTCACTGGCGACACGCGGTTCGACCAAGTGATCGCGCGCGCCGCAACGGCGAGCCGCTCCTCGCCGTTGCTGGCACCACTCGCGGCGCCCCGACCGACTTTGGTGGCAGGTTCAACCTGGCCGTCGGACGAGAGTGTGCTGATGGGCTCCTGGGCAGCGGTTCGCGCCGAGATCCCGGCTGCGCGCCTGGTCATAGCTCCGCACGAACCGACGCCTGAGCACCTCGAGCCGTTGGAGAGCTGGGCACGGCAGCTGCCCGGTGTAGTGCGTGTGGCGCGGCTGTCGGCGGCCGACGCCGCCACCGACGTCGTGCTTGTCGACCGAACGGGCGTGCTTGGGGAGTTGTACCTGCTGGCGGACGCGGCGTTTGTGGGCGGCGGTTTTCACACCGCGGGCCTGCTGGTGCGCGCCGGGGGCGCCGACGCGGTCGCAACCGTGGACGAGCTCACCGAGGTGCTCGTCCACTGGTTAGGCGACGCCGCTACGCGGCAGGCGGCCGGCGCCAATTCTCGCGCCTTTGTCGAGCAGGGGGCAGGAGCCGCCGACCGCTCAGTGGATATGGTGTTGTCGCTGCTGGATGCCTCGCAGCTCCAACCGCGCCACGCGCCGTAGGCCTATTTCTTCATGCCCGGCGGGGACCACGCCAGGGACACGCCGAATCCATCCTGTCCCGACCGATCGGATCCGCCAAACACGCCAGTCACGCGTAGCGCGAGATTGCGCGAGAGCTGCAGGTTGCCGCCGAGATCGAAGTCCACCGCCAAACTGGAACAGCCGCGGCATGCCTCCAACGCCACACGCGGATGGACGTAGGGCGTGAGACTGATGTTGCCATCCAGCGGGAAGGTGTGACCCACCGAGACGCCTACCGGCACCCTGAAGATGCTGTAGGATCCGCCGCCAATGTATGCGCCAGCGGTCAAGAGGAAATCCAGCGGCACGTCGGTGCTGGCCCGCGACAGCTGCCACGCCAACCCGCCTCCGGCAAAGAGCTGGGTCTCGCTGTCGCGTGAATTCGCGTCGGCGATGCCGCCTTCCAGCGTGAACTGCATGCGCGCAGTGGTCTCCTCGCGCCACTGAAACATCAGGGCGGTCACGCTACCGGAGTATGCGACGACCCCGAAGTTGAATTCTCGGGAGGAAAGCGTGGGCGGCTGGAAGCTCGGGGATCCACCGGACTGGGCCTGCAGCCAGGCGGGCGCGGCGCACAGCAGGAGCGCGGCCAACGCGCGAACGGGAAGGAGTCGAGTCTGCATATCGGGCAGGGCGTTTGAATGATCGAATGGCGCAGACCCTTGCCTGCGCCGTCGGAAGGTATCGCGAGGAGCGTCGGAGCCGTAGCCCGTCACTCGCGACCCTTCTACGCCGGCCACCGCCAGAAGATTCATCCGGGCGCATAACGACAGTCGACGGATTGCACCGTGGCGCGGAGGCGGCTTCACGGCGCGATCCCTGTTCCAGTTGTCGCTCGACGGAATGCGTTGCACTCGCCCGCCGCGCAACTCCGCTGGTGATCTCGCTGAGCAGGCCCACGCATGCCGTGGTGGTGGTCCGTGCGTCTCGCGCTGCCGCGCACCTGATGTCGCTGGGCACGCGATGACCTTAGGGGCAGCGCCAGCGAGACGCCCCCGCGCCGTCATGGCGCGAGGGCGTTAGGCACGTACACAGTGACCGTGTGTGCCTTACGACTTCTTCACCTGACCGCGAATCTCGCCACCCGGGAAGGTCTTGGAGTGAATGTTCAGGTACGCGGTGCCCGCGCGCATGCGCGTCAACAGCGAGTCGAAGTTGAAACCGGCGTTGGTGTTGAACGTGGAGGTGCGCAGAATCGTTCCGGTGTACAGCGTGCCCGTGATCGTCGCTGACGGCGTCGCATTAGCGATGAAGCCGTAGATCACGGGACCGGCGGCCGTTTCGTCGGCCGCGTGAAAATGACCAGCGGTGACCTCGTTGATCCCGGGTGTGGTGATTGTGAAGTTGATCGTGTTCGCATCGGCAACCGTAACCGTCGCGGTGGCGGTCGCCGTTGAACCGTTCGGATTCGGTCGCTCCTTGGCTCCCGTCAGCTGCACGACGTACTGCTCCTTCGGGCCCGTGGAGTCATCGCTGCACGAGACGGCAACGATCGTCGTCGTACACGCCGCCACTGCGAGTAACGAGAAATAACGCTTCATCGGCATCCCCCTTCTGTGGGTGAACTGGTGAACGTCGCTCGCCAGTGAGCGCGTTCAGCGAAGAGGGGGTGGGCAGGTTCTACGAATCTGCAGTCCCGCCCAACGTCGCGCCAGTCTCGATGGCCCTGACCGGGAATGGATGGCGCTGGGGCAACCGGAGGGCTCGCCATCGCGTCGGTCCCGTGAAAGCGAAAGGCGACGGAGAGCCCGTCGCCTTTCTTTTCGATTGGAACCAGCACGGCAACGCACACCATCGCGCGACCCAACTGCGATCCGTCATTGCGCCGCCCTTACACGGCCTCGGCGCTTTCGGTGACCACCCGCACCTGATCGTGAATCACCTGCATGAAGCCGCCGGCGACTCGAAAGCGACCAGCGCTTCCACCAGCACCAAGGCGCAATTCGCCGCGTCCGAGCAGGGTCATCAACGGCGCATGCTGCGGAAGCACGCCGAGCTCCCCGTCATACGCCGGGGCCACCAGCGAGTCGACCTCCCCTTCGAACAGGGTCTTCTCCGGGGAGATCACGGACACCTTGAGCATGGACATCCTAGGCCTTGGCCAGACGCTCGGCGTTCTTCACAATGTCGTCAGCTCCACCGCACATGAAGAAGGCCTGTTCCGGATACTGGTCAAACTCGCCAGCGCACAAGCGCTCGAATGAGGAGACGGTCTCGGCGAGCTTCACGTAGGCGCCCTTCATTCCCGTGAACTGCTCGGCCACCGAGAACGGCTGCGACATGAAGCGCTGAATGCGGCGGGCGCGTCCGACGATCTTCTTGTCGTCTTCGGACAGCTCTTCCATGCCCAGGATGGCGATGATGTCCTGCAGTTCCTTGTATCGCTGCAGGATGCGCTGCACCTCTGTGGCCACGCGATAGTGGTGCTCACCGATGAACTGGGCATCCAGGATTCGCGACGACGAGTCGAGCGGGTCGACGGCGGGATAGATGCCAAGCTCCGTGATCTTCCGAGAAAGAACG